>NZ_JBPVWS010000001.1:0-615085 GCF_053470365.1 Stutzerimonas tianxiuensis
CCAGCGTCCTCGCTCAACCGACAGGGGTCGTTGCTCATAGAACACTGGCTAGCAGCGTTTTTACACACTCTGGGCCAGAAGCGGACGTTCGTGAATGCCCGCAGTTGGGTTGGCTGCTCGGTTCTCCTTAGCTATCCCGCTTGCCGGCTGAAGATAGCGTCCCTGGTTTGTCGTTAAGCTCTTCGCCGCTGACAGCCTTATACATGCGGCGGAACAGTTTCCGCTCGATGTTTGCATTCGTGGACTTTTGCGAAGGCCGAAGTAAAACCGCTGGTCGCGTGGACGACGACAGTCAGGATATCGACCACCTGCGCCACCGTGCCCGCCTCAAAGGCTTCGACACTCTCGTTGCCTGGGTGTGCGAACTGATGAAATAGCTCATGCCCGACACAGAACCATGAATGATCTCTGGAGGAGACGACATAGACAAGGCGTAAGCTCCCATAAGGGCACCGCCAGGGCGGGGTGATTCGTTAGCTTCCTGTGGAGATGGATGAGGTCATTTCAATCAGATGAACCTCACTCAGCTTTTCCTAATGTCGATTGCCGGTCAGTAGAAGTAGCTAGCAAAGAGACGCAAATCCGCAGCCGTTCAGGTGCTTGGTTTCCTACCGTCCTGCTTCCCTCTCTTTAACTCCTGGAACTCGCGGCAGTGTTCCAAAGCGGCTTTTAGCACGACAGCCAAACCGACAGTAGCAAGAATATTTTTCAGCATGATGGGTCTCCTTTTATTTCGCTCGATTTCTCGGTTAGCACAGGAATTGGCGCAGCCGTTCCCGCATGATTTCCGCGCGGCTAGCCGGACGGGTTTCTAGTTCGGTGCGCTGGCAGGACGGGCAGTGACTGAACCAGTCGACTCCCAGCTGGAGTGCGTCGCGGGTGAAAATGCAGGTGCGTTGCCAGTGGCAATGTGAGCAGATGAAGGTGCGGGGCGGGAGCGGTATCGGCATGTATGGTCTCTCCGTTGTGCTTGAAGAGACTGTGCCGGAACTGCGCGACAAATGGTGTCGTGGTATGCGACACAGTGCTGCTCTGTTAGGGGTAGAGCCCGCCTATGCCACTGAGATCGACGAGCGCCAGCGCCTCTCTGAGCAAGAGACTTTCAAAGTTTTTCTGTAAAAGCTTTGTTCGCTTGACGAGGGTAAGTGCATTGATGTGCTGATCTGGCAGAAGTTTTCCGGCAGTATCGGTGTGCTGTTAGATAACCGGTATGTGTTCCAAGCTTCTGGGATCACAATCGCGGCAATGTCGATGAAGGCATTCTGGAAAAGCCGCTTCGCCAGTGGCAAGCGCGCAGCCCAACTGGCCTTGGATAGTGGCAACACGTCGTCGCTGCTCAGCGGGCTGTTCAACCGCCTTCACACCCTCCGCAACCAGCTTTTCCACGGCGGCGCTAACTAAAATGGATCGATCAACCGTGAGCAAATGCGCGACTGCACAAACGTCCTGGGCAAGCTAGCGCCGCGACCTCCGAGCTGATGATGGATAGCCCGGATAACCTGCGGGGGGATAAGGGCTATCCGGTGGTGGATTAGTCCCGTCAATGGCGAAGGAGGAAAGGGGGATTCAGGTTTTAGTGACGCCTCCCCACATCCAGTTGGTGATCTTGATAGTCCAGCCTTTTGAGCACCACGTCCTCCTGACTGTTGGTTTAAGTAACAGCGGAGTCAACGGCCGAGCTAATGCTGTCATAGGCCGCGTCCAACGCTGTGGCAGTTTGCTGGACCGCCTCGTTGAAAGCTTCATGAAGTCTTCGAGACTCTTTTAGCCAGGCCTGTAGAGACGATGTGTCGACGCTGTGTGTGAGCTTATCAATTGGGGCAAGCATGCGCTCGTAGAGCTCCTGGCCGCCGAACTCTAGGCAATCCAGCCGAAGTCCGTTTATCGCAACCTTTTGCGCCTTCAGCGCGGCGATATCCGTCTGGATAGCCTCGCCATACATGGCAAACACTTCGCCCAGACGCTTCTCTAGATGTTGTTGAGTGCTCCCACAGCGGTTGATGCGGGCGAAGTGCTCCAGCAGCGGTACCTTGCGATAGGCGACCTCTTCGCGCAGGGTAGAACTGTAAGCACTGACGCCTTCAATCTGTATGCCTTCATCATCGAGGCGGTATTGCACCTCTTCGAGGATGTCGTCAATGTCCTCTTCGGCCTTGAGGTCTGCCTTGGTGAGCACGACGTACACCGAGCGCCCTTCCACACCAATATGCTGGATGAACTCGAGGTCTGAGTCTGGCACGGTACCATTGGAATCAAGCCCGATAAGCCAAATAATCGAATCCGCTTGTTGGGCAAATTGTACGGCGGTGCGTCTGTCCCCCTGACTGTGCTCGGCCGCAGTTGAAGGTGGGTTGTAGCCGGGAGTGTCGATGAAGCAGATATCGCTAAGGCATTCAGGTCTCATCCTCACGCCGACACACATGAAGGGCATCAAGCTCTTGAGGTCGAAGCTGAACGAGTTGATGAAGGCGTGCGACACGTTTTTGTAGAAATCGACGTCAAGATTGATATGCCCGCCGCTGGCTGAGTAACCGCGAATCATGCGCTCATCGGTAGCTAGCACGTAGCTTGGAATGGCCGTAACCGGCTTCAGACCGACGGCCAGGCGTACCTCAGGGTCGTCGATAAAACTGTTGATAAATTCTGATTTACCGCTGCTGAACCCTCCAACGATGCCGACTATGGTTCGCGTGCGCACGTCAGGGAAACTCACCAGCAGCGCAAGCTCCTGTTCAATCGACTGCAACAGCGTCAGGGCCTTGGCTTCGGCGGCAAGTGATGACTCGCTCTCGGCAAAGGCCATGTAGTCGGATGCCAGCAGCTCTCGGAAGCGGGCGAGGCCAGCACTTTCCTGCGGGCGGGCAGCCAGTAACCGGGAGATAAGTTCGAAGCGGGTCCAGGTATCGCCATGGCGTTGTTGTAATGCCTGGAATTTCTCAGCTAACTCGGCATTGGTTCGCTGGTGACCTGCCAGACTCTGTTGCAGCGACTCGATGGCTTCGGTGCTGGCCAGCAGCTCGACGCGGGTAATCTCCAGCGTTTGTTCAAGCGTGCTGCGGGCGGCTTCCAGCTGATCGCGTTCTTGACCGAGTCGGGAATTCTGGGTCGACAGGGCATCGAAGCGGAGTTTGGCTTGCTCTTGATCCTGCCGCTGCTTGGTTTGCAACTGCTCAAGCGAGTGCGTTGCACCAAGCAGGGCTTGCCTCGTGCTGTCAAGTTCAGCGGTGGTGCTGGCCTGCTGCTCGGTTAGTTGAGCATGGCTCTGGATCAGCGACTCCAGACGCGCCAGGTCGTGTTGGTGTGCCTGGTTCATCGCGTTGTGACGAGCATCGGCTGCCTGCAGCGCCGAGGCGATACTGTCGTGCAGCGGTCCGCGGCGCAACACAAAAAAACGACTGAGCTTGTCCAGTTGCGCCAACAACGTTGCGGGAAACAAGTCTGTGTTCATAGGGCTTCCAGCTCCTTGGCCATGCGTTGCAGGCGGTCAAGGGTGAGCAGGGTGTTTTCGACTTGCTCCTCCAGCTGGGCGATGCGCTCCTGCATGCTCTTGAAGAAGGCGTCACCGTAGGAGGTGGGCAGTGCGTGCTTGACTTCGGCGATCAATTGGCGGATCTGCTTGCTGGCCTCTCCTTTGAACGCGTCCAGGCGGTGCTGCGCTTCGTCGAGATAGTCCCGAGCTTCTAAGTCAAGCAGGTGATGACCGGTGCGCTTGAGCTTTCGCAGATCGCGGGTGTCGAGTTCGAAGGCCGGAAGCTTGAAGTTGGAGACCAGGCCCTGGTTGGTGCGGATGATCAGTGCGGCATCGAGGTCATCGCCCAGGTGGCGCCTGGCGACACCTGTTGACTCCTGGATCAGCTGCTCACGAAATTGGAATGTCAGAGCCTCGCTCGCGTCCCTGAGGTTTTGTACTACCTCCTCGGCGAAGTGTTCCAGTTCGTTATACACCTTGCGCCAGAATAACTTGAACTCGGTATGGGTGCGGGTTTCCGTCCCTCCCCCCCACGCCCAGTTGGCGAGCTTGGCAGCCAGGCTGTCGCGCACCACTTCTTTCTTTTCGCGGGTTTCAACGCCTGCGCAGTCAACGGCCGAGCCCGTGCTTCCATAGGCAGCGTCCAGCCGCTTGGAGAGTTCTTTCTTCAATTTGCCCTGGAAATCGGCAATGCACGTGGCGAGCATGCTGTCCAGTTCGTAGGTGGCCACCGTGATCAGGCTATCCAGCTTGCGGCGCTGAGCCTTCAGGTCCTCGATATCAGCATTGCGAACTTCATGGTACTTGGCCTGTGTGAAGGCCAGCAGGTCAGCACGAAATGCTTCAAGTGCCGCCGACTTGGCGCGGATCAGCTCTTCACGGCGCTGCTCGATAATTCGGTCTTTCTGCGCACGAACATTTTCCAGCACGTCCTGTAGGGTGGCGGTGTTCGCCAGCAGGTCGAGGTTAGCGCGGCAGCGTTCGGTATGGTCAGGCGTAAAGAAGTCCGGGTAGTTGGACTGCAGGTTGTCCCAGGCCTTGCGCTCGCTACTATCCCAACCCTCCTGCTCGTCGAAGCGGACTGATAGGCTGTGGCACATGCCCGAGGTGTGCAGCACCTTGCCGGCACCATTCTGGATAAGACAATCGAAGGTTCGGCCGAATTCTGGGTGCTGGATCTTCAAGCGTTGCAGGGTGTCGATCATGTGGGCGCTGAGGGTTTCAGTGATTTTATTCAGTGCGCCATTGAGGGTGGGCTGACGGATGTCGCTACCATATAGCTGGTTGTCCACTTGGCTTGCGATCAGCACCAGCTCCTGCACCCCCTCTTTCTGCGTAATTCGGCTCATCATCTCGATATCCTGCTCGCTTAGGAACTGGCCGGCAGGGCTAACGATGAACACCACGTCGCAATCCTTGAGCAGCACGGTCGTGCGCTCCTCGCGGGACTGTACCGGGTCGTTCAGACCGGGCGTGTCGATGATCCTGATATTGCGCAGCGAGGGCAGGGGCAGCAAGATGTCGACGCTCTTGGTCAGCGGCATGTAGGCGCCCCCAGTTGCGACGTATTCATCCAGCTGCCTGGCCAGTGAAGTTAGGTCCGTTGCTTCTAGCTGTCCTAGGCTGTCGAGGGTGCTGAGGTCAAGGTTGCACTCACAGATTCTTTGCCATTGGTCGTGGGCGGCCACCAGCGCGTGCTCACCCTGCAAGGCACGCCGGGCCGCCTTGTGCACGTCGGCGCGGAACTGTTCATCCTCGACGTGCTGGCCATTGCGCTGACGGCGCTGGCGTAGGGTATCTGCGGCCAGGCCCTCCTCCTCCTTGAAGCGCTGCCGGTAGCGTGCTGCGTTTTGTTCGATACTGGCCCGGTCAGCGGCATCGTAAAACTGTACGTGGGCCGAGAAGGTTTCGCCGTAAGTTAAGGTGGTCAGTGCGGCGGTCATTGGCGTGGCGGCCCGTGGCAGAACAGCGTGACCGTCGAATACCAAGGCATTGAGCAAAGATGACTTGCCGGCCTTGACCCGTCCCACCACGCCGATTTGAAGTAGGCGGTGCTCTTCGTCCAGCAGGTTGAACGAGCGGGCAAGGTCGTGGGTCGGACTGATCGCATGTTTGCGTATCCATTGGGCGATGTCTTTCTCCAGCTCCGGGCTGTATTGCTCCATCCATTGATGGAGGCGCTGGTTAAGTTGGATTACGCCCTGTGCATTCATGCTTGCAACTCGTACAGGGTTTCGGAGGCCAGTTTCCGTAGCGCTTCCCCGACCCGGGTCAGGTGCTCGATCTGTTGTTCGGCGGCCTGGGCGGTCTGCTGGCGATTGCTCGATATCTCGTTGATCACGCTCTGCTTCTCGCTTATTTCTCGTTCGAATTCGCTGCTCACCTGTGTCACCAGTGCGTCCATCTGTTCGCTGAGCAAGGCGGGCAAGCGATCCCGAAGTTCACGTTTCACCGAGGGAATGACCTCGGTAACTATTTTCTGGCGCAGTTGTTCGCGCTGGCGACCTTCGTTGATGAACGCCAGGATGTTCGGCAGAAAGATGATTGCCAGCTCGATAAGCGGGTTGACCACCGAAGTGGTAACCGCCAACACAGTGGCCAGACCCTGATAGGTCACACGTGGCAAGGGCTGACCCTCTTCCCACTTGGATTCCTTTTTCAAACGCTCCAGTTCCTTAGCGTTACGCTCGGCCAGCGAGCCGCTCCAGTGGCCTAGGGTTTCACCGGTTTTCTGCAAGCTACTATTGATTCGTTCGGTGAGTTGACCGAGCCAATTCAGTTCGTTGTTGAATTGGCCCATGCTCTTGCCTAAATCGCCGACGGCCTGGGCAAAATCAGCGACCACCGAACGGCCGAGGGTGTCCATCTGATCCTTGACGGAACGGGTCATCGAGCTGCGTACCACCTCGGAAACGATACGTGAGAAAGCTTCCTGATTGCCGGCTAGGCCCGCACTCACCAGTTCCGACTCCACACCTTCCAATTCGCGCCCCACCGTTTTCAAACAGCGATCAACGGTGCGGTCCAGTTGCTGGTCGCGGAGGTCCTCCAGTACATCGTCACGCTTGCGTTCGATTTGACGAATACCTTTGGCCAGCTCGCTCAGGGCGTACTGGTTTTCAGCCTGATCCTTCTTCAACGAGTTCAGGGCGAGGTTGATCTGGCTCAGTAGCGAGTGCGTCAGGTCTTTGAGCCTGTCCTCGAATATCTGGCGCACCATTTGTTCAGGCTGGAGGCGGGTCAGCACTTCCTTCAGGCGCTGGTCACCATCGAGGCCAACCGTAACCAGGGGGCGTGAAGTGACGAAGTTGCTGCGGATCTGGTCATCGACCAGGTCCGACACGGCTTGGACCTGTTCATCGGAACGGAGGTTGATTTTGTTTAACAGGAAGCTGAAATCACGGCCGTAGGTCTGCAGGTCGTCCAGTTGGCGGAGCATCGATTGGGTAATGTTGCCGTCCTCGACGCTTGTTACGACGATGAAATGCACGCCACGTGGTAGGTAATAGCCAATGGCTTTGTTGTGATTGGCCAGCGATGAGCCGAAGCCTGGCATGTCCACCAGTACCAGAGAAGGAAGTGCCTTGAGTTGTGGGTTGTCCAGGTACAGCTGCACATGCGTGAACTCATCGGCCCGGCTCTTCAGGGTGCTCAGGGCGCTGACGCTAAGGCGCTCGCTGCTGCCGTTCGGGCGCAGGGCCAACAAGTGCGGGTCGCTGCTGTAACGAAGTTCGGTGGCGAGCTCCGTTTCAGGAGTGAGGCCTACCCCAAGAACGTCTTCGCCAATAAATGCGTTGATCAAACTGCTCTTGCCGGCGCTGAAAGCACCTATTACTGGAATCAGCAGCTCGGTGTGGCGTAGGTCTTCCTTTAACTGCCCTAGCTCGTCTACTGGCAGAGGAGTCTCAACGATTAGCCGTTCCACCGCTTCTAGATAGTTCAGATAGATGTCTTGAGTTTTCAGCATACGAAACGCTCCTTACACATTCGGGGCTAGGACCTCAGAGGGTATTTCTTTCTCGTAGAGTGCCCCGAGGCGGGAGGCTCTCTCTCGGATTGCTGTGGCCCAGTGCTTTGGCTCACTCACCACCACGTTCTCCCCCAAGCTAAACACCCACCACATTGTTTCCTGGTCATTAGGCACCCTGGCGCGCAGGTGCTGCCAATCGCTACCTTCTAGCGGTTCCAGGCTTTGCTCGGTGCTCAGCGGAGTTTCGCCAAGTAGCCAGGCGATCTGCGGCGAAACGCTGGCGACCAACTCCACCTGCTCAATGGCTGTGGAGGTGTTGAGGTACTGGACGACGTAACTCTCGATATCGAAGTCTTTACGGGCGTGGGCAGGGGCTTCCAGGCACTCAGCATGGTGAATGCGGTGCAGGGCGAATTGGCGCAGGTCTTCGTAGCCATCGACGCTGCCGATCAGGTAGCTGATGGCGTGCCGAGAAACCAAGCCGGCAGGGTGGATCAGCAGTTGCTTCACGTCGATTTTGCTGCGGCTTAGGTAGCTGATCCGAAGCTGTTTACGTTCCAGTAGGGCAGTGGAAGTCTGCTCCCAGACGTATGGCGCGATCTGTGCTGGCCGCAGGGACTTGCCGTTTGGAATCGCTCGAACCTTGCGCGCCCAGTGTGCCAGACCGTTGTTTTCCAGATTGTCGAGGTAATCACGGGCCATGCGAAACTGTGGACCTAGCTGGTCCAGCACGCTCTGTGGAAGCAGCGGCTGCAGGTGGTTTTCCGCGAGGTACAGAGCCAGGGCCGTAGGGGTGTCCATCGCCGAGAGATCAATAGGAGCTTCGGGCGACAGACTCCAGCGAAATGAAGGGGAACTTTCGTCACGCTGCAGGGCAAACGGGATAGAGAGCCGGTCAAGGTCGCGCTGAACTGTACGTAGGCTTACTGAGAAACCATCTTCCTTGAGCTTTTCCAGCAGGGTTGTGGTCGCTATACGACCAGGCGCTCGCGGTATAAGGCGCAGTAGGGCAATAAGCCTCAGGAGGGTGTCCTTGGCTTGCAACATAGTTACTTCCCTGTGTTGGCAATGAGGTGCGCTTTGTTGGCGTCACTTATATGACCAATTTAACCCTTTCAGTAGCAATTTGCCATGATGTCACTGGCAGCGCATCTTGGACGCATGGACTTGGCGACTGGGGGTTTAGTCAGGTTGCTCGACAGGCAAGAAGGTCTGGCGAGCAGCATCTTGGGCAGTGCACGAAGCACTCCTTCACTGTGCGCGATTTCTGTCGTCGAGCACCGTCTTTTGCCAGTGACAGCTGGTGGCAGCAATGGAGCAAGGCCTTTAGCAGTCTTCGAGCATCCTTTTGTGAGGCGGATGCGGAGGACAATACGCTGTCATAGCGTCAAATTCTGTCGCGGGTACCTAGCTACTCACGGCTGTTCATCCCGGCTCATGCACCCGTTGCTGTTGTTGAAGCTGCAGCCGATATCGGTAGTAGCTGTCTTCAGTACTCGTTGGGCTTAATCTTCAACCGATGAACCAGAATCCCAGGGACCGCTTCCGGCCAAAAGCGGACGATCACCCAGTGAATAATCTGTCCCCTTTTTACCCAACGTTGCGCTGAGCTTCGCGTTCGAGACGGCAACTGTACTGGATGCTGTTGAGATAGCCGTAGATGTGGATCTTCAGCAGCGCGGATGATAAGCAGGGCGGCCGGTTTCGGCGGGAACCACCCCATCGAAACCCAGCTTGCCAAGGTCAAGCTCGTCGACGAACACATCGACCACCCGCACCGGATTGGTGCCCGCCACGTAGTCGTCGAGGTTCTCAGGAAGTAGAGCGCTTTGGCCTCGATGCTCTCCCTGGATAAACCGCTTCATCGGCATCCCCCGCTGATTTGAATCCATCAAATCACAGCAAGGTCGATGCCAGAGTTTTCACACAGCCTAGGCCAGAAGCGGACGGTGGCCAGCAAATAAGGCTGTCCCCTTTTCCTAATTAGGCTGGCACAAAAATGGTTAATGTTACAGATGACCCTGAACCCACACGGCTCAAATGAGCCGGTGGACGCCACCTCGACCCACTCACTAAAATACAATCAATGATTGCACTTTGGAGAGTGGTCAGGGAGTTGCTCGGTGACAAAAGCACTAGAAAAGCGCTTTATGAATTGAGGTTACGTTAATCGAACAAGTATTGGAGGTCAATACAGCATGACGACTTTTGTTGCTTGGGTTGGCGTAGACTCAAGAGGGACTGCATCGATTAATTTTGCCACAGATAGCCGAATTTCTTGGGGCCCGTCAGGTGAAACGCACTGGGATATGGCTCGAAAGACATTTTCATCTAATTCGTCGCCTGACATATTTGGATATGTGAATGACGTAATATTTCCTTCGATGGTATTGGGGCAAATAGTCAACGCTATTGATAACGGCGGGCTATTTGGAGTAAATGACTCATGTGAAACTCGCTTTATAAAAGTTGCTGAGCACATAAAGAACTCGCATGAGCTTTATCCTCCTGGATTTCGCGAATCATTTTGTATATTTCATGGGGCAAGAGAAGGCGCTGGCCTTCAGGCGGAATTTAAATTAAATACGATAGCTTGGAATAAGAAGCAATCTACATGGTCGGTTGATAGTCTTTCAATTCCTATAGTTTCTAGTGCAATAAAAATTGATGGCTCGGGAGCAAGAGTCGTGGGTAAATGGTCGGAGCGCTGGAAGGCTACAAGTCAGGGAGGGACAAGTAGGGCTGTTTTTAGCTCATTTTGCAATGCCATCTATTCTGGTGAAGATAAACTTTCAAGTGGCGCCCCACAATTAGTCTCGTTGTACCGAAAGGGTTTTGGAAAAACTATAGGCTTCATAGAGAATCGTAAGAAATTTATATCCGGCATAGAGATACTAAATTCATCGGAAACATCGGATGAAGAAATTGAGTGGCGAAATAGGTACTTTGAACGATGTGATGCGTTAGGGGATCTAATTAATGGAGCTCAAAAGCATCACGTACCAAAAGGCCTTTCATAAAATATCGCCTAGCAAGCGCATGTTGCCGGGATGGTTTCCGCTGCGCTCCAAACCATCCGCAAATGCGAGCGTTATAATTCACATGAGCTCGGAGGGTTATGAATATCTCAACGTTAGAAGTAAGTAAAACTGCAATGTATCACGGAAATTTTACAGATCGTAAAAAAGAATTCTCAGAAGCATGTAAATGGTTATCCAGAGAGATGGGTTTTCCATATAAAAGCACTCGGATGGGCGACTACGAGCGGCTGCTAAAAACATTTGTAAACCCCGGGGCAAAAGCACCTACGGAACGAGACTTAATTGATGATTTCTATCGTTTTATGCAAGCAGCGACCGAAGCGTGCCAGATCATCCGTTTGTGGAATACTTTTAAGGATGGTAAGCACGACGGCTTAAGAGACCGTATCAAGCATGTTATGTCTGGTAAAACTATGCGTGCCGAAGCAATCATAAAGAACAAAAAAGGACAAAATGATGACCCTGCACGAGATTTCGCGTTTGAGCTAAACATTACCTCTAGGTTTCTCAAAGGCGGCTATGAAGTCGACCTAACGGATGACTGCGATGTGGTTGTTACTATTGGTAAAGACAGATTGTATGTAGAGTGCAAACGTATAAAGTCTTTGAAAAAATTAGCCTCTCGTATGAAAGAAGCATCAAATCAGATAAATGCACGTATTGGTGCAAATCGTAAAAATAAGTATGGTTTGATAGCACTGGATGTGACTGATGTACTCTTGCCTGAGGGTGCAGTTACAGCAACAAGCGATGTGCGTCTGTATGACATGGAAATACAAAAAGCAATTACAGATTTCGCTAGAGAGCAGCAAGATGTATCAAACAAAAATGCAGGTCGTAATGTAGCAGGTATTCTATTTGAATTTAGTTCAAGCGCATTCTTTTCTCATGAGGAAAAGGAACCTGCTTTGGGTTTTGGGCGCGCAGCGTGCATGTATAGGCAGGCTAGCCAAAACAAAAAGGCGCTGGCTCTAGTCTCCGGTTTTATCGACAAAATTGCCAATCAAAACCTATAGAGTTCAGATTTATAACAAAGCATTTAAGAGTGACTCCCAGCGCTTGGCATTTCAGTTCAAGATTGGCTTTTGTGTGTACGGTGCAATGATCTAGGTTAGGTGGTAGTGTTGCTCACACCTTAATGCGGCGTTATAACTCACCAGGAAAGAGAATGAATTCATCAGCTTTCACTGCATCGCTTCCAGCACGTGGTATGAATTTCTTTTGCAGATCGTCCGCCTCTGGCCGTTTTGTGCCTGTGCAGACTAGAAACGGCCTAAATAAGTCTGCACCTTTTCGTGCTGTGGAACGCGGCTGATCTATTCGGGATGGATTAAGCTGGAACATGGAAAACCAATACTGTCAGGAACAACTCGCGACCGGCGTCATCGTTCGCGCGTAGCACATAGCGAAAACCGCTTTCATGAGACCAGCTCACGGCACGCTTGAAATTGGGGTGTTCCTTTACCTGGGCGTCAATACCGTTCATGACTGTCGTGGTATCGATGCCGCGATTGAAGATTAGGATTGCGGTCTTCCCATCCCGCCAAGTGGTGTATCTGAGGAGTTGGTCAATCGCTTCCTTAAAGGCTTTGGGCCCCTTCCAGAATTTGCACTCAGCAATAAAGACGTTGCGATCTGCCTCTCGCAGCAGAATGTCCGTCTTGCCCGACATGTTGAAGGTTTCGCCAGTGGCTTTGCCTTCGAACTGGCCGTTGAGCTGAACGAGGAAGTGTTGCCGCAGCGCCTCTTCGTTCATGGACTTGAATGCCTCAGGGCTACGCTCCATCACTACGGCCATGTCTTGCATGATGCGTAGTGCTTGCTCGTACTGCTCCATGGCCCAGGTAGGCTCCGGTTTGAATGGCATAGCACTCGCTGGGGGCAGCTTGGGTGCCGCCTTCTTCTGGACAGTAGGAACGGCGTAAGTCTTCGGCGCGTCCTCCCGTCGCTTCACGGGGATACCCAACGCTGCGACTCGCTCCGACTGGGCAAGGAGGCGCGTCCGTCTCTGGTCAATACATTGCGCGGTTTGGTTGGCCAGCCCCTGGTTGTAGGCCTGAATCATCGCTCGCTGTAACCCCAGGTACTGCTCAATCTCGTCGAGGACGCGCTCTACACTACTTCGCACATCAACATGAGGGGCATCGGAAGGGGAGTCGTACCGAAAAAGCAAGTCCGTTTTGTTCACCACAGCACGGGGGGGATTTGAACTGAACTGATTGGCATGAGCGTAGAAAAGCTCTGGAGCTTTTCCATTATGGCAACGAGCCTAACCGTGCTGCGTCTGAACGCGTTTGGGCTTGGGTTTTCTCGGTTGTAGTTGAGGTTGAGGTAAGTCGACCCCCAACTAGGAGGAGCCCATGCGCCACTCAACCGTGATCTGTCATAACTGCGGAAAAACTATGGTGCCGCGCGCACGATACAGTCGGCGGCTTCTCGGCTATGCCCCAAGTGGAAACCACTGCCCGTTTTGCCTGAGCGAGAACTGGGATGGCGGCGTCCCCAGCCTGGGGATACGGCTGTTTCGGCTGTTGGGGATTGGGCTGGGAATACTGGCTTTCAACGTAACCGCGGGCATTCTGTTTTGGCTACAGAGACGGGCAGGGGTAAGCGGTGATATTGAGTGGCTAATAGTGCTGAGCTACGTCACCGCCGGATATGCCGGGTATCGATTTTATGCGTGGTTCGTTGCTTGGGATGGGGCGAATTAGTCTTGTATTGAGCGCACATGGCGGGCAGTGGCCTATCATGTGCGCGCTCATATCAGAGCTGTAACTCTATGCCCGCTGAAAAATAATACTTCCTCTCGTTGCTGATCTTCACCGCTTCCAGGCCATAGAGAATTGCTCGCTCTGTCTCCTCGTTGCTGAGACCGTTGGTGGTCTGGAATTTATCTCTTGCCCAGAACGACAGACTGTATGCCTTCGCCCCGCGTCCACGCTCCTCAAGGGCATGCGGCACCAGATCAACGGCCCGTCTAATCACCTGACTGTGCAGCTCCTCTGGCAGGGTGGCGTGGCACCGTGGTTGCCATTTGGCATTCGTGAGGCGGCAGAAAATTAGCGACAGTCTGGTATTGAGCATTACGCCAGTTTCACCGCGCTGGATTCGAGTCAGCTCACCGTTGTTGCTGGCTAGATTAGGCCAGAGCCATCCTCCCTCCGTGAGTGCGGGCAGATCGGCTTCGGTTATCAGCCCATTCAGGGGGAGGAATGTCCGATTCTGAAGCTCGCGGATCCGCGGATTGCGCTCCCAATCCGTCAGTAGACGGCTGGCCAGGCCAGAATTACTGCGCAGGTAGTCCGCGTCCTCGTTGCTCAGGCGGTCGATGAACGGTGGAGGGATCCGCAGGGGAACGCTGGAGCGGATTGTTTTCTCAACATTTGCCTCGTTAGCTGGGTATTGGCTGGGACCATTTGCCTGCTGTTCAGAGGGACTTGTCGACACTTCTCCCGTATTGGACTGAGCCTCGAAAAGTAGCGCGGAATTGGCGGAGGCTAGATGTTCCTGCGCGTCTTCGCCTCGGCCAATAGTGGCAGAGATTGGCCTAAGCCCATTTAGCCCATCAGGAAAAATTTCGTATGGGCGTTGTAGCTTAACGCAGCGGAGGGACGGACCCTTGTCGTTCTTGAAAAGTACATGCGGTGCGACGTGCCAGATGAGCGAGCCGTCAGCCCCTCGCTCTATCAGTTCATGCTGCTCCATGGCTGCAAGCAGGCTTTGTTCAGCACGCGGAAAGTTGCTGGCCTGATTCTTTACGACCTGTTGGATGATTTCGCCAGCGCCGTGCCCCCAGGCGAGGAAGACTCCCTCGGTGGTCAGCCATAACCGCGAGCCTGACTCATTACATGTCCACAGCTTCTCGTCCAATAGAAAGCGCATGGCATCCACGCATAGACGTTCAACAGAAACGCTTGCATCGGCTTCGCCTAAGGCATGGCCAGCGCGCTCGCGATCCGCTTTAACAGAGCGGCTGTCGGCGATTTTGACTGCTCGCGTTAAAGGTCCAGGCTGGCCGGTGGCAGCATCCAGTAGTGCCTGCCAGATGTCTTCTCCGCCCTCGATCAGCCACTCCGTAATGTCGCCGGATACGAACCTACCTATTAGCCAGGGGGTATGCGAAATATGCCTGTCACAACGATCTTTGATCCAGGTGATGAAGTATCGGCTGATGTTATGAGTGACGGCCCACTTGTGGATGGTCTTCGTACCCATATGCCACTCCTTGTCGCCCTCAAAGCTCATCACGCGCACATCGGTCAGAGGCTTGCCTGCATCATGAAATAGCGCTGAGATGATTCCGGCTACATACCAGCGACGCAGCCGCTTGCTGGCCTCACCTGGGGTTAGCTCGTGATCAAATTTGGTCAACACCATCCAGTCGAGCATGAAGCAGGCGGTTTCAAGGCCATGGCGCAGCAGACCGCCAGGATAATTATGATGGTGATGTTGGGATGCCGGGAGTAGGTGTACCAGCTCTGCATACGCGATCAGGATTGGCTCCAGGTAGCACTTGTACTCCTCTGGTGAAACGCCGGACTGCCGCTTCAGCTTCTGGAAAAGCTTTTCCTGAAACCTGCCCATGCAGAACTCACCGGAGATCAGACCGTAATATCCCTCGTCGTAGGGTGGATACCGAAGCCCTGCAGGGTTGCCCACTGCTGCCAGTAACTCGGGTGGAATATTTTTATAGGCGGGGTGCTCGAATCTTGGATCGACCAGGGGGGCGAGCAGCTTGCTCCGTTTGGGCTTTTTAGGGGCGAACCAAGTTTTGAGTTTGTTGAGAAAGGGCATATGGCGACTCCAGTCAGTGGAGAAAGCATGATGGAGAGCCGTAAACGCCCTGTGCGCGCTAATCCAACCACATTTTGGTCAGATTAAATTTTTCGATCCTAAGGCTTGGGATTCTTGCTGTAGCTCGCAGGCTGGTGAAGGGGCGACCGCCCCCATTGATAAGGCCACGTAGCCATAGGAGGAAATCATGCAGTCAGATTATTCAGAGGCCAGAGCGCACGCGCTGAGCTATATCCTGCTAGCCGTTGTGTTGATACTGAGCAGCTACGCAGTGTGGTCGTATTGGAGCGTGGCAAGCCTGCAGCCAGAGGAGGCCAGACACCTAGGCATGGCGGTTAGGAGCGCCCCGGCGCTGCTGGCACTGATTGCAGTGCCAATGCTGTTGTGGGCGATTCACTGCAGTACTCGGCAGCTGCTGACGGCTATACGTAGACACTGGCTGATCTTCTCACTGGTCGCTTCCGGAATATGCGGCATTTTCGGAAGCGCATTCTGGCTGCTGCTCCAGGACTCCTACCAGTGGGGTGTTCAGGATAGTGTTGTGGCCGCCATCCTGCTGGTGCCGATGACCATGCTATGTATCGGTGTCGCCGGCTGCATAGTGGCCGCTAGGGTCGATGGTAGAGCTAGATCTAGATAGGAGCGCCGTGTAGTGCTCTGTCCCCTAGATGGGAAGGGCGTTCTACGGTCGAGGGTTAGAATTTTACGTCGAATTTTACGTCTAGCAGAAAAGACAAAGGCCTGCATTGCTGCAAGCCTTTGATCTATATGGTGCCGGCACCAAGAGTCGAACTCGGGACCTACTGATTACAAGTCAGTTGCTCTACCAGCTGAGCTATACCGGCTAAAAGATGGGCGCCATTATAGCCATTGCTCGCGGCGAGTAAACTGTTTGTTGCCAGTTGTTTGCATGAGTTTTCTCATGTGCTTGCACTTGGGTGCTCGAACTCGGCAATCAGCATCAGATTGCGAGGCGTCAGCTCGGCTGGGCAGAAGGTGCCCAGGCGTATCGCATAGCCGTTTTCGGACAGCAGCAGCGCGCGGTCGAGCAGCAGCCAGATCTCTAGCGGCCGCCGAAACAGGCCGCGTAGCAATTCCAGATTGCGCACCTCAGCGAGTCGTTGCCAGCCGCGTTTTTCGAGCGCGTCCCAGTCCTGCTCCGGTGGCTCGGGTAGTTGCTTGAGAGCCGCCAGGTCGCGGCAGTAGTGGGCGAAGCTTTTTTTCAGCCAGCTGCTGGGAAGTGACGGTGTGGGCAGGTATCCATCCTTGCCACGCAGATCACGCTGAAGCAGGTCGAATCCGAGGCGCCAGGCCATCGATTGATCGCGCTGACGGCGTTCGCGTGCGCCGGCGGTCACGGTTTCGCTGAGGGGTAGGCCAAGATCGTCGCGTGATAACTCAAGGGCGGATTGTCGCGCGAGGGATGACATGGGCTGGTAGGTATTGGTCTGGATGCGGTTGTAGCAGCAGGGCGCTAGCGCCAGCTGGCGACAATGTTGCGCAATGCTCAGGTCGATCAGTCGAACATGCAGATCGCCGCAAGCATGTAGCGCCACCGGCGTGATCGTCGGATTGAGCCGTAATGACGCGCTGTCAGTCATCACGTCCTGCTGACAATGGGTCGCAACGACGCCCAGCTTCTCACTGAGCTGGGCACCGGAGGTAACCAAGGCCATATCCCACTCGAGACAGGTCAGCCCGCCGCCGCGACTGGCCAGTTGACGGCCCAGGTGGCCCTTGCCCGCACACCAGTCGAGCCAGTGCTGGGGTGTTTCTCTGAACCTCAGCGCTGCACCGAATGCCTGGATCTGCTGCCATTTTCGCCCCGGCACATCGACCGATTGCCGGGCCTCAGTGACGGGCGTCGACGAGGTGGGTAACTCATCCATGCAGCTCAGGGCGGCGGCCTGCGCAGCCAGCTGAAGAAATGGGGCGGGCGCTAGCAGCTGTGCAGGCTGGTTGTGCGCGGCTTCAGCATGTTCCAGCGAGCGGCCCCGCAGCCAGCAGGCAAGCTCGGGGAGTTCGGCTTCCCAGGCAAGGCGCCTATGAGTGAAGGGGCGCGGACGCCACAACGCCTGGTGCTGCAGCAGGAACTCGTCGAGTCGCCGAAAGCGCTCTGCCAGTTGTGCGTAGCTGAATGAGGTCGACATGAGGGTTCGGCGATGGCGGGTTCATGGCTATGATCGCGCCGAAAGCCGCTGCCGAAAAGCCAGACGCCCGTCAAAACGGGCGTCTGCTTGGGGCTATTGACCGTAGATCTGTTCGGGTAGCCAGGTAACCAGCCCCGGGAACTGATAGGCAATCACCAGCAGCAGTAGCTGAATCAGGATGAACGGCAGCACACCTTTGTAGATCGTGCTGGTGGGCACAGATTTTGGCGTAACGCCGCGCAGATAGAACAGCGCGAAGCCGAAGGGTGGCGTGAGGAACGAGGTCTGCAGGTTTAGTGCGATCATCACGCCGAGCCACACTGGATCGAGCCCCATGGCCAGCAGTACTGGGCCGACGATCGGGACGACCACAAAGGTGATCTCGATGAAGTCGAGAATGAAGCCCAGCAGGAAGATCACGACCATGACCAGGAAGAAGGCACCGAGCACGCCACCTGGCAATTGGGCAAAGACGTCTTCGATCAGCACTTCTCCGCCGAAGCCGCGGAACACGAGCGAGAACAGCGAGGCGCCAATCAGGATCAGAAACACCATGGCGCTGATTTCAGTGGTGCCATAGGCCACTTCGCGCAGCTGACCGAAGTTCAGCTTGCCCTTGTAGAGCGCCAGGATCATCGCACCTAGCGCACCCAGCGCCGCGGCCTCTGTCGGTGTGGCGTAGCCGGCAAGGATGGAGCCGAGCACGGCGCTGATCAGCAGCAGTGGCGGCACCAGAGCGTTGATCAGCTTGCCCCACTCGATCGGGCCCAGCTCTTCCTGCGGCAGTGCCGGCAGTTTCTTGGGTTGAAAGATGGCTACCGCGATGATGTAGAGGATGTACATGCCGACCAGCAACAAGCCGGGTAGTAGTGCACCGACAAACAGGTCGCCGACGGAGACGGTCTTCGGCGAGAAGATGCCCATCTTCAGCTGCGCCTGCTGGTAGGCGCTGGACATCACATCGCCCAGCAGGACCAGCACGATCGACGGCGGAATGATCTGGCCGAGTGTACCGGTGGCAGCCAGAGTTCCGGTCGAGATGGCTGGATCATAGCCGCGGCGCAGCATGGTCGGCAGCGCCAGCAGACCCATGGTTACTACCGTGGCGCCGACAATGCCGGTGCTGGCTGCGAGCAATGCACCTACCACGCAAACGGAGATCGCCAGGCCGCCGCGCAGGGTGCCGAATAGCCGCGACATGGACTCGAGCAGGTCTTCGGCCACTCGACTCTTTTCCAGCATCACGCCCATGAACACGAACAGCGGGACCGCCAGCATCGTCTGGTTGTTCATGATGCCGAACAGGCGGTTCGGCAGGGCGCTCAGGTAGCCGCCGTCAAAGGTGCCGGTGATGATGCCGAGGCCGGCGAACAGCAGTGAAACGCCGCCAAGCGTGAACGCCACCGGGTAGCCTGCCATCAAGGCCGCGCAGATGCTGATGAACAGCAGTATTGCCATCAACTCAGCCATGCTTCACCTCCTGCTCAGGCAGGCGTCCGGCCATGGCGTAGCCAGCTTTTATGATCTCGGAAAGGCCTTGCAGGATGAGGCAAATCACCAGCACGAGGATGATGCTCTTCTGCAGGTAAACGAATTTCAGCCCGCCGGACTCGCTGGAGCCTTCCAGCGTCGCCCAGGAGTTGGCGACATAGTCCCAGCTTGCCCAGCCGAGAAACAGGCAGACAGGCAGGAGAAACAGCAGGGTGCCGAGCACTTCGACCAAGGCCTGGTAGCGCGGGGTAAAGCGCTGGTAGAAGATGTCGACGCGGACATGCCCGTTGCGTTGCAGCACCCAGGCAGCGGCGCCCATGAACACCAGTGCATGTGCGTAAAGGACGGCTTCCTGCAGCGCAGTCGCGCCGATACCGAATCCGTAGCGCAGTACGACGACCACGGCGGTGCCCAGGACGAGGAAAAGGGTCAGCCAGGCGCAGGCCTGTCCGAAGCGGGCGTTCACGGCGTCGATGACTCTGGCGAGTCCGAGCAGTGGAGGGGCATGTTTCGACATGGCAGATCCTTTATTGTTATGGCCAGGCGGCCGGCGATTCTAGGCGGCTGTGCGAACGTGTCGCAACCGGCAGTACTACGTACGTAGTGCCTGTACGTAGTCACGGTGCTTGAGTGAGAGATAGCCATATGATAGCTAGAACTACCTGATTTCGGGGTTCCGACATTCAGCATTACAACAACAAGGAGTGACTCATGAAACGTCGTCAAATTCTGGCCGCCGCTGGCGTTGGTCTGGCCGCAACCGCACTGGCCGGTTGCAACAAGGAAACCGAAACCGCCGCCAAGTCCGAAGGCACAGCAAGCACCGAGAAGTTCAACTGGAAGATGGTCACTTCCTGGCCGAAGAACTTCCCCGGCGTGGGCGTTGGCGCTGAGAATTTCGCCAAGCGGGTCAATGAAATGAGCGATGGCCGCCTCACGGTCAAGGTCTACGCTGCAGGTGAGCTGGTACCGGCACTCGAGGTATTCGATGCAGTTTCGCGCGGTACTGCCGAGATGGGGCATGGTGCGCCCTACTACTGGAAAGGCAAGGTTCCGGCTGCTCAGTTCTTCTGCGCTCTGCCATTCGGTCCCAACGCCCAGGAAATGAACGCCTGGCTGCATCGCGGCGGTGGCATGGAACTGTGGGAAGAGGTCTACAAGCCGTTTGGCGTACTGCCCATGGCCTGTGGCGCGACCGGTGTACAGACCGCCGGCTGGTTCAACAAGGAAATCAAATCGGTAGACGATTTCAACGGCTTGAAGATGCGTACCCCCGGCCTGGGCGGTGAAGTACTGACCAAGATGGGCGGCACCGTAGTGAACATGCCGGCCGGCGAGATCTTCACCGCGCTGCAGACCGGTGCCATCGACGCCACTGAGTGGATTGGTCCATACAACGATCTGGCGCTGGGGCTGCACAAAGCGGCCAAGTACTACTACACGCCGGGCTGGCAGGAACCGAACGTTACCTTCGAACTGGACGTCAACCTCAAGGCTTGGGAAACCCTGCCGGATGATCTGAAGGCCATCGTTCGTTCCGCGGCCCGTGCAGTCAACGGAGACATGCTCGACGACTACAACGCGAAGAACATGGAGGCTATGGAGCAGCTGCGTGAGCAGGGCGTTGAAGTTCGCCGCCTTCCCGACGAAGTGCTGGCCCGCCTGAGGGAAGTGGCTGCCGAGGTGGTCGACGCCTCTGCCGCTGCTGATCCGGTCGCAAGCAAAGTCTGGGAACAGCAGAGCGCCTACCTCAATCGCTTGTACGAATACGCCGAGCTGAACGAAAAGGACATCTACAACATCCGCGGCTGACCCAGCGAACCGCACCAACAAAAACGCCGCCCCATGGGCGGCGTTTTTGTTTGCGCGGACTTAGTTCTCCAGCGTCGCGTCCAGGCTGATCTGTGCATTGAGCACGCGCGATACCGGGCAGCCTTCCTTTGCCTGGTTGGCGATCTGTTGGAACTGCTCGTTGTCGGCTCCAGGCACCTTGGCCTTCAGCGTCAGGGCGATGGCGGTAATGGAGAAGCCTTTGTCATCTTTGTCCAGAGTGACTTCGGCGGTGGTGTTGATGCGTTCGGCAGTCAGTCCCGTCTGACCGAGCATCATCGACAGGGCCATCGAGAAACAGCCAGCGTGTGCTGCGCCAATCAGCTCTTCCGGATTGGTGCCAGGCGCACCTTCGAAGCGGGTGTTGAAGCCGTACGGATTGTCCTTAAGCGCGCCACTTTCGGTGCTGATGGTGCCTTTGCCGCTTTTCAGATCACCTTGCCAGACGGCGGATGCGGTTTTCTTCATGGAGTTCTCCGGATGCTGCGAGTGGACGAATGGCGATGCGATCTGCCGCTTCAGTGCATGCGGAGCGACATGCCGGCCGGCTGGCCGGCATCGCGTCACCTAGTGTTGTTCGGCTGCAAGGATGGCGCTGGCCAGCTGCATGTCGCTGGCTTCCAGTTGCGGTTGCTCGTGGCGTAGTTTGACGAGCATCGCTTCGAGATAAGGACCACGGATCGCACCATCGCTGGCCACAAAACTGCTGGCGTCCTCGCGTGCCGCAGCGACCAGCTTGTCGTCGCGGAACGTCATGTAGGTGGAAGCGGTGGTGGCGCCGGACGAAAGAATCTGGCGGACGAAGCCGTCGTCCGCCATCGCCGCGCTAAAAGGGATACAGCTCAGGGTAACGGCTGCCAGAATTGTTTTGCGCATGATGGATGCCTCTGCTTGATCCTCCATTAGAGAGTGTGCAGCGATCAGCAGAGTTCCTTGGCCATCCGCTCTTGAACTATCCGCTGCGCTCGATCAGTTGGCGAACCTTGGCACCTAGCATGTCGATGCTGAAGGGCTTGGCCAGCATGTCCATTCCGGGGCCGAGGAACTCGCCACGGACCTGGGCATTGGGTGCATAGCCGGTGATGAACAGCACGTGCAGGTCGGGTCGGTGCTGGCGAGCAATCTCGGCCAGCTGACGCCCGTTGATGCCGGGCAGACCGATATCGCTGACCAGCAAGTCGATACGTCGCGTGCTCGTCAGGTGCGGCAGTGCACTGTTGCCATCCACCGCTTCGATGACCTGATAGCCGAGCTCTTGCAGCACCTCGACCACCAACATGCGCACCGCGGCTTCATCCTCGACCACCAGCACGGTTTCGTCGGCCTCGGCACCGCTGACGGCTACCGGTTTGCTGGATGGCTCCTCGATATGGGCCGCCTGTGCCCGGTTGCGCGGCAGGAACAGGGTGATCAGGGTGCCTTGTCCCGGTGTACTGTCGATGCGTACGTGGCCGCCAGTCTGTTTGACGAAGCCATAGACCATCGAAAGCCCAAGGCCGGTGCCCTGACCGATAGGTTTGGTGGTGAAGAACGGGTCGAATGCCTTGGCTACCACTTCCGGCGGCATGCCCGAGCCGTTGTCGGCCACGCTGAGGGTGACGTATTCGCCGGGCTCGGGGCCGTCTGGCTGCGAGCTATTGATCTGTACCGAGCCGGTTTGAATGATCAGCTTGCCGCCCTCGCTCATGGCATCGCGCGCGTTGATCACGAGGTTGAGCAGGGCGTTCTCGAGCTGGTGGGCATCGGTGTAAGCCAACCAGGGGCATTCCTGCAGACGGGTGTCGAACTCGATGTGCTCGGCCATGGTGCGGCGCAGCATATCTTCCATCGACTCGACCAACAGGTTGACGTTTACCGGTTGCGGGTCCAGCGATTGGCGCCGCGCGAAGGCGAGCAGGCGATGGGTCAGCGCCGCGGCGCGGGTGGCCGAACTGGCCGCCGCATCCACGTAGCGACCAAGATCGTTTACCTGACCATTGGCGACTCGGCGCTGGATCAGGTCGAGGGCGCCGAGCACGCCGGTCAGCATGTTGTTGAAGTCGTGAGCGAGGCCGCCAGTAAGCTGGCCGATGGCTTCCATCTTCTGGGCATGGCGCAAGGTGTCCTCGGCGCGTTCCCGTTCGCCCATTTCCAGATGCAGCAGATGGTTGATCTCGGCCAGTTCACGCGTACGCTCGGCGACGCGCCGTTCCAGATTGTCGTTCAGCTCGCGCAGTGCTTCTTCTGCGGTGACCTGAGCGGTGATATCGGTGTTGGTGCCGAACCAGCGGGTCACCTGGCCGAAATCGTCGCGAATGGGCACTGCACGCGCAAGGAACCAACGATACTGGCCGCTCTTGCCACGCAGGGGGAAGGTCTCTTCCCAGATCGAGCCGATTGCCACGGCGCGCTTCATCGAGGCGCTGACGCGCTCGTGGTGGTCCGGGTGATGCACCGAGCGCCAACCCAGCGCCCGCATGGCTTCCAGCGTGGTGCCGGTGTAGTCGTACCAGCGCTTGTTGTACCAGTAGATGCGGCCCGCGGGATCGGCCATCCAGGCAAACTGACTCATGTTGTCGGCGAGGGTGCGGAACTGCTCCTCGCTGGCGCGCAGTGCACTTTCCGCGCGCATCCGCTCATCGGCCGTCCAGGCCCGGTCAGCGACTTCGCGGATAAAGGAAATGTCTTCTTCGGCCCATTGCCGCGGTCGGTCCTGCAAGAGAATCAGGGCAGCGCTGAGGACGCCCTGCTCCTGCAGCGGCACGCAGACCAGGCTTTGAATGCGCCGTAGTCGCAGGCTCGCTGCTTGTGCGGCGGTCCGTGGGTCATGCAGCACGTCTTCGACCACCACCAGCTCGTCGTGCTGCAGGTCGTAGATGAAGTCACCGTAGTCGGCAAAGCACATGCGCTCGCTGTAGTCACCCAGAGCGCCGTCGCTCCAGTAGCGCTCGACGGTGGCGTACTGTCCGCCCGGGTCGATGGACAGAAAGGCGGCGCGGGTCACCTGCAGCGTTGTACCCAGCGCGCGCACGGCAGCCGTGACGATGGTGACGCTATCGGGTTGCCCGCGCAGCAGATCGCCCAGTTCCATTAGTACCGATTGGCGCTGCTCGGTGATCCGGCGTTCCTGTATCTGCTCTTCGAGCAGCGCGTTCATGCGTAGCAGTTTCAAGGCTGCGTTGCGTTCGGCGGTAATGTCTCGGGCGGTGCCGAGCAGGCTAACCCTGCCGTCGCCGTCGATCAGCCGGCGGCCACGGTTGGCCAACCAGCGGAACTGCTCGCTGCGCTCGTCATATACCCGGTAGTCCAGGCTCAACTCGCCGCCGCCGACGCCGTCGAGCGCATTACGAAAGGCCGCAATGAGAGTGTGCCGGTCATCCGGATGAACCCGCGCAAGGAACTGGTCGACCGACAGCGCCGGCTCGTTCGGCCCCAGGTTTGCGAGCATCTTGAGTTGCGCATCCCAGTGCAGGCGGTTGTGCTCGAAATCGTATTCCCAGACGCCGATTGCAGCAATTTCGTTGGCCAGGCTGACGCGCTGTTCGGCTTCCAGCAGGGCCGAGCGCGCGCGTGCCCGGTCGGCGGCGGCACGGATGCGCTCGACCACTTCTCGTACAAACGAAATATCGGTCTGGCTCCAGGCTCGCGGTTGCCGGCTGCCGAACAACAAAAAGGCGCAGTTGGCCGTTTGCTGCAGCAGTGGCGCCAGCAGCAGGCTGCGATAGCCGAAATGCTCATGCAGAACACCGAAACGGCCGTGGCAACCGGCCTCATCGAGGAGGTCGTCGAAGGGCACGATCAGGCCCTGCGACAACCTTAGGCGCAACGGTTCGGCACAGGCGTCCAGCGTGTGAGCGGTGCGCGGCTTGCTGACAGCCTGTGGCCAGTGCTCATCGACGATCAGGTTATTGCGCTCGTCGAGATGTCCCTGATAGATGCACTCCGCCCCCATCAGCTGGGCAAGCCGCTCGGCCATCATGTCAGCCAGCTCGATGCGGCTGCTGCTGTCCTGGAGCTGGTCGCTGAGCTCCAGCAGATAGGATTGCTGGGCTTCACCGCGGGTTCGTTCGCTGATGTCGGTAAAGGTGCAGATCGCACCTTGCAAAACATTGTCTTGGTACAGCGGGGCGACCCGGTACTCGACGGGCAGGCTGCTGCCGTCCAGACGAAAGAACAGTTCGTACTCGACGTGTACCGACTCACCGGTTTTTGCCGTGCGTTGAATCGGACACTCTTCGATTGGGTAAGGCGAGCCGTCTGTGTGACTGTGGTGGATCAACGGGTGCAGCTGCCGGCCAAGCACCTCGTCCTTGCTGGTAAAGCCGAGCAGCTTGACGAACGCCTCGTTGCAGAGCGTGACCAAGCCTCGCGTGTCGATGGAATAGAAGCCTTCGCTGGCGGCATCCAACAGGCTGCGGGTGAACGCCTCGCTTTCCAGGCGCTTGATCTCGGCCAGGCGACGCTCGTGAATGTCCTGCGCGACCAATACCCAGTGCAGCAGCCGGCAATCGCAGTCATAAACGGGCGCCCCGCTGCCCTGAAACCAGCGTGAGCTGCCGTCGGCGGCCAGCAGCGGGACTTCGAAATTGCCGGCCTCGCCGGATTTCAGGGCGCCTTGCCATTGCTGCAGTATGGCGTCGCGGTGATCCGGCGCCACGGCCGACAGCCAGCCCATGCCGGCCGAGGCTTCGGCGCTCATCCCGGTGAAATCGCACCAGTAGCGATTACAGAAGATCAGCTGCCCGTCGGCATCGCACTGCCAGATCACCTGAGGGCTTAGGTCGACCAGGGCCCGGTAGCGCTCTTCGGCTTGGCGGATCGCTGCTTGCTCATGAAGACGTTCGGTCAGGTCGCGCAGGATATGCACGAAACCCAGGTGCTGTCCGTGATCATCCTTGAGCGGCATCTGCACGCCGCTGGCCCAGAAGCGGCTGCCGTCCTTGCGCACATGCCAGCGTTCGTTCATTGCCGAGCCGTCGCGCGCCGCAGTGGCCATTTCCTTGTCAGGCACGCCGCAGGCGATGTCCTCCGCTACGTAGAATCGCGCCGCGTGGCTGTCGACGGCCTCGCACGATGGCCAGCCGAGAATGCGTTCGGCGCCCTGGTTCCAGCTGGTGATGACACCCTTGGCGTCGGTGGTGAGGATCGCGTAATCCACTGCGCTGTCGATGATCTGTCGGTTGCGCTCGTTGGCTTCACGGCTGCGACGCAACTCCAACAGCGCCATGACCTGGCGGCCCAGGGCCTCCAGATGGGCGGATTGGCGCTCCGACAGCTGCCTCGGCTTGCTATCGAGAACACACAGCGTGCCGAGCGGCAGGCCCTCGGCGGTGCGCAGTACCGCTGCGGCATAGAAACCCGTCATGCCGTTGGCCAGCGGCTCGTGGGTCAGGTCTTCGATCACCAGCGGTTCTGTGCACTCGAGGGCCCGGGAGCAGAGTGCTTCGTCCCGAGGGCGGTCGGCGCCCTCGACGTTGACCGAGGCCTTTACCCATTGGCGGTCCTCGTCGACAAACACGATGGCCGCGCTGGGACAGGCACATAGCTCGGCAGCAAGCTGTACCAGATCGTCGAATGCCGCCTCGGCGGGGGTGTCGAGAATGCGGTAACGCGCAAGCGCTGCCAGTCGGTCAGCTTCGTTCCATGTACTGCTTGTATTTTTTTTCTTCAAAACGTCTGCTCGGCTATCCGTGGCGGCAACGATCTTGGTGTTCCAGACTGCGTTGACCGAGCGCCTGCAGCGGCGAGGCAATGGCGTAAGTGCAGGCGGTTGTTGCTAGGCAAGATACCTGGGTTCGACCCCAAGGCAAGTAGACATCGGTCGACGATCAATCTGCCAGAGCCGCCGGTCTGGTCCTGAGCGGTAGCTCCCAGCTTATTGTGCTGGGCTGGCGTTAGTGCTCATCAATGGCCGGCATGGCGCGCAGCATGGCGTTGCGATCGGCTGCTTGCAACGCTGCGAGCAGCTTTGGGTCACGGTGATAGACGTCGGGGCGATAGCGTGGCAGGCCGGTGCGGTCGGCTTCGGCTGTCCAGTAGGCCAGGAGTATCGGGGTGGTTTCTTCCGGGCGGTATTCGTAGGTCAGGCCAGTCTCAAGCAATTGGCTAACGCGCTCGTGTTCGTCCTCGTTCAATAAAAGATCGACCAATTGCATCACCGATTCGACCCTTACACAGCCCGAGCTGAACGCCCGCTGCGAGCGTGCAAACAGGCCTTGGCTGGGCGTGTCGTGGAGGTAGATGGAGTAGGGGTTGGCGAAACGGATCACCACCCGGCCCAGCGGGTTGTCGGGCCCGGCGGCCTGGCGCAGCAGGATCCGCCCCGGATTGCTCCAGTCGACAGTGGCTGGGTCGAGTACCTGACCCTGATAGTCCAACACCTGCATGTTGTGTTGCGCGAGGTAGTCCAGGTTGTCGCGGATCTGCGGCAGCTTATCCTCGCGCAGGATGGTCGGCGGCACCGTCCAGGTCGGGTTGAGGGTGAAGCGCGTGACGGTCGACTTGATGGACGGGGTCTGCCGCGTATCGCGGCCGACCTGGATGCGCGCTTCCCATTGAGGGCTACTGTCGCGAAAGTAGATCACCCGTCCGCCGGCGATATCGACCAGCAGCGAGCGCGGCTCGATGTCGGCCGATAGCCAGCGGAACCGCTCCAGATTCACCCGCAGTTGATTCAGTCGGTCGGCTGGGGTCGCGTTCAGTTCGGTCAGGGTGTCCGCACCTATGATGCCGTCATCTTGCAGGGCGTGACGGCGCTGAAACGCCTTGAGCGCCTCCACCAATTGATCGCTGTAGCGATCACTGCGGGTGCCCGGCGTGACTGCCGAAGCGGGCAGGTAACCGTCGGCGCTTAAACGATGCCGCAGTTGGGGAACACGCGGGTCCAACATGCCTGGGCGCAAGGTCTGGCCCGCGGGGATTGGTTGCCACTGGGGCTTGGGTTGATCGCGCAGCTGCGCATAGGCCTTGCGGAGGTTGTTGTATTGCTCCAACGACGGACGCGCTTTATTGAAGGCGTGCTCGAGATGTTCCAGTCCTTCGCTGGCGATCGCCATCAGCTGCGCCTCGGCCTGTAGTGTCCCAGGTGCATCAGGGATATGCCAGACGGGCTCGATGCTGTCTTGCGGCAGGCGCCCCTGCGCCAGGTGACCCAAGGCCGACAGATAGGCGTGGCTGGCCAGTACATCGCTGCATTCGCGGTGCAGCGGATCACGGGTGGCGGTGTGCATGACCCGACGAATGGTTTCGGGGTGGTAAGAAGCAGGTTGGAGCCCATCGTCCGCCAGCGACTCGAGCTGGGCCAACAGCGCGTCAATCTGCGTATAAGAGGTCCACAGCAAGGCAAAGTGGTTGCGTCGGTAGAGCTCGGAGAGCCGCGCCAGAGCTGTTTCGTCCACGTTGGCCATAGGCTGCCCGCACGCCGTCGGGAGGTTCTCCAGGACACCCTGAACTGGGCCGGCGGGCTCTACTGCGGGTTCCGCCATCGCCAGCCATGGCGCCAACAACCAAGCGAACAGCAGACTCGATGTATGTTTTTTGTACAACGCTTCACTCCTGGCGGTCCCGCCGACTGCTAGACTCCGCCGCTGAACAAGCCGCGGTGCCTGAAAAAACATGGCCCGTTCAGGCTACTAGAACACGATGTATCAGACGACGTGGGAGCGCTTCAGGTCCCGTCTGATTTAATTTCGCTACTTTTTGATTGTTTGGGCCTGGTAGCGAGCAGGGGGCGTCGGTCGGCAGGGATGATCGGCATTGGCGCCCGCCGAGGTTGATCTACGAATGATGGTTTCGCTTCGCCGCCTCTGTCTGGCCGCCGGCTTGCTCTTGTCCATGCCGCTGTTGGCCGCTCCGCCTGCTTATCAGCCGCTGGTGGACGATCTTTCCCGCGTGGCACCAACGCTCGATCCGGTCGTGTTGACCCATGCTGTCGCGGCTATGCAGTGCGCCGTGAATCATGGCGCGACGCCGGCTCAGCGGCTTGCCGTCATCGACTTTTCTCTGCCTTCCTCGGAGCGCCGACTGTGGATTTTCGACCTGCAGCGTGGGCGTTTGTTGCTCAAGGATTTCGTCGCTCATGGCAACGGTTCGGGTGAGAACCAGGCCACGCGTTTCTCCAACGTGGAGGGCAGCCATCAGTCGAGCCTCGGGCTATTCCGCACCGCCGAGAGCTACAGCGGCAAGCATGGCTACTCGCTGCGCATGGACGGGCTCGAGCCCGGGGTGAACGACCTGGCGCGCGAGCGGGCCATCGTCATCCATCCGGCCGACTATGTGAACCCGGCCTGGATCGCGACGCAGGGGCGTATCGGTCGCAGCCAGGGCTGCCCAGCGGTGCGCCCGGAAGTGGCGCGCATGGTGGTCGATAGCCTCAAGGGCGGGCAATTCATGTTTTCCTGGTACCCGGATCAGCAGTGGCTGCAGTCGTCGGCTTACCTCAACTGCGAGTCGGGCCAAGTGGCGACGCTGGTGGCGTCGAGAGGCGGCAACTAAAAGGTCCTGCTGCCTTAGAGCGGGGAGGGGTTGGAGGCTGGCTTTGCCCTCACTCAAAGCCGTCCCGCTATTTCTGCTCGCTTTGCGGCGTGACCCTGAGAACCTCTTCCAGGGTTGTAAGACCCGCGGCGATCTTCTGCGCGCCGGACAGCCGCAAGCTGTGCATGCCGTCCTTGAAGGCCTGGCGGCGCAGGGCGATGAGATCGGTATCGGCGGTGATCAGCGGCTTGATCGCATCGTTGAGCAGCATAATCTCGTAGACCCCAGCGCGGCCGCGGTAGCCCGTGTCCCGGCATTCGATACAACCCACCGCCTGTTGCGCATGGCTAGGCAACGGCGCATTCCAGGGTTTGGTCAGCGCCTGCCAGTCATCCGCATCCAGCTGCACCGGTGCCTTGCAGTGCGGACATAACGTACGCACCAAGCGCTGCGCCATCACGCCCAGGAGTGTGGCCCTAAGCAGGTAATGCGGTACGCCCAGTTCCAGCAACCGCGTGATTGCCGATGGCGCATCGTTGGTATGCAGAGTCGACAGCACCAGGTGCCCGGTCAGTGCCGCCTGGATCGCCATTTCCGCCGTTTCCAGATCGCGAATCTCGCCGACCATGATGATGTCCGGATCCTGGCGCATCAGGGCGCGCACGCCGCTGGCGAAGGTCAGGTCGATGTTGTGTTGCACCTGCATCTGGTTGAAGGCGCCCTCGATCATCTCGATTGGGTCTTCGATGGTGCAGACGTTCACTTCCGGCGTCGCCAGCTGCTTGAGGGTGGTGTAGAGCGTCGTCGTCTTGCCCGATCCGGTAGGGCCGGTGACCAGGATGATGCCGTTGGGTTGGCCGGTCATGCTCTGCCAGCGACGCAGGTCTTCGGCGGAAAAGCCCAGCTGGTCGAAGCCCTTGAGCAACACTTCAGGGTCGAAGATTCGCATCACCATCTTTTCGCCGAAGGCCGTCGGCAGCGTCGACAGGCGCAGTTCTACCTCGCCGCCGTCCGGCGTCTTGGTCTTGACCCGACCGTCCTGCGGCTTGCGCTTTTCGGCGACGTTCATTCGTCCCAGGGACTTGAGTCGGCTGACAACGGCCATCGCCACCTGCGGCGGAAACTGATAGACGTTGTGCAGGACGCCATCGATGCGAAAGCGCACGCTGCCCTGCTCACGACGCGGTTCGATGTGGATGTCACTGGCGCGCTGGTCGAAGGCGTACTGGAACAGCCAGTCAACGATGTTCACCACGTGCGCATCGTTGGCATCTGGCTCCTGATCACTGGCGCCAAGATTCAGCAACTGCTCGAAATTGCCGGTCCCGCTGACCTTTTGATCATTGGAAGTGGCGCCGCTGACCGACTTGGCCAGGCGGTAGAACTCGACGGTAAAGCGCTGCAGGTCGACCGGATTGGCCACTACCCGCTTGATCGGTCGCTGGAGCACATGGGTAAGGTTGGCTTCCCAACTTTTCACGAAAGGCTGGCTGCTGGCGATGGTCACTGCCGAGCTGTCGACCGCCACCGCAAGTATCTTGTGCCGCTGGGCGAAGGCGTAGGACATCAGCGGTGTGACCGCCGCGACGTTGATCTTTAGCGGATCGATACGCAGATAGGGTTGCCCGGCCTGTTCGGCGAGCCAGACGGTTAGTGTTTCGAGATCCAGCTTCTTGCCGGGGCGAGCCAGATCATCGAGTTGTTGAGCGCCGAGAAATTCCAGCGGATGCTGCTGGCTGTTTGCCGAACTGCGCCGCAGGGTCATGCATTGCTCGGCTGTTTCCTGCGACAGTCGCCTCTGCGCAACCAAGTCACGCAGCAGGTCATTGAGGTCGAGGAAGCGATCCTGGGCAGGCGAATTCAACACGGACATGGGCTCTTCGGTTGTGGCGGGTACGAGGAGCAAGCTTGCCGATAAATCAACGCGCTGTCTGCCGTGCGGTCCAACTTTACGTGATGTCGGGCTGGACCGAACTGAATGGCACGCGCGTAGAGCGAACCGGCGATTTTAGGATGGATTTAGCCCAACGGGGTGGCGGTGCCGGATGTAGGTTGGGTGTCGAGTGGAAGTTGCGGGACACCGGTGGACTGAAGCCCGCCGGTGACGCCGCCGACCGTGGCGGGGCTCGCTACTTCGCCAGTCCTTCACCTAGGGTGAAACAGGCATAGGCCGAATGCCAGCGGGGCCGCACGGCGAGCTATTTCGTCAGCAGCTTCCAGGATTTGAGCGTCCAGACCACGCGAGCCTGCTCTACGCGGGCCTCAAGCAGCTCGTCATCCAGTGGCTGTCCTGCCAGTTCGTACAACTTGGCCAGTTCGCCGAAGAGACGGTCCGCTTCCGGCAGCTCCAGCGTGGCGCGGGCCAGGTGCAGCCAGACCAGCAGCCGCTCCATGCGCGGCCGCTGTTCGGCGAGGTCTTCGGGCTGTTGCTGGTAGCGCAGCAACTGCAATGCCTCGGCTTCCTCGCCCAGCAGGCGTGGCAGCCAGTTGCCCAGCTCGGCTGCGCCCTGGCGGTTGCCGCGGTTGTTGCGATTGGCTGTCCAGTTGCGCTGCAGCAGCCAGAGTGAGGCGTTCAGCGAGAACAGGCCCCAGCGTGGCGCAGACAATTCAGCAGCAAATCGTTCAGGCGCTGCCTGGCGCACGCTTTCGTCATCGCGTCCGGCTTCGACCTGGGGACGCCAATCCTGAATCAGCGCATCGAGTTGTTCGCGCAGCTCGCGACTGGTGGCGCGCGGAGCGGCCTGACCGAGGCTGCCCAGCAGGGCGCGCAGTTCGACCAATTGCTGCAGCCATTCGCCCAGCAATTTCCAATGACCATTGAAGCGGTACTGTTCGGCCAGCCGCTGGCTATTACCCAGCAGCTGCCAGGCCAGCGCGGCAAAGGCGTCGTCCAGCGGCATGGCCGCCGCAAGCGTCGGTGCCGGCAGGCTCAGCGAGTAGCTGTCGGCGTCATGCAGGCGGTAGCCGCGCTCGGCTTTGCTGATGTCGCAAGGCATCAACGGCAGATCGGCGGCCAGCTCGGCGGCCAGTTCCAGCAGGGCCTCGGGTTCGCCCTGGCGCAGTTCCAGCTCCAGCTCGCAGATTTCCTCGCTCTGTTTGCCGACCACGACCTTGCCCAGATCCAGCGCCGCTTCGATCACCACCTTAGCCTTGCCGCGACCCCAGGCGATTTCGGCTTTTTCGCGGACGAAGTCCGTGGTGAAAATCGGCTTCAGGGTTTTCTTGTCCAGCTCGGCCAGGCTCGCGGGCCAACACTCGTCCGCGAGTTTTTTCAGGTCCAGCTTGGCCTTGTCCAGGTACCAATCCCACTCGTTACGCTCGGACAGCCCAGCCACGCTCTGACCGCGGCTTTTCAGCGTCTGAATGAACTGCTCGCCGTCGCGGCGCAGACGCAGCGCAACCTTGGCCTGAGCCAGGTCGCGCTCGGGGGTGTCGTAGTACTGGTTGAACAATTCGTGCCGCTGCCAGCCGCTCTTGTTGCGTTTCTTCAGCAGCGGATGCTCACGCAGGGCCGCCAGGGTTTCGCGACTGACGCGCAGTTTGATTTCGGTTTCTTTCTGCATGGTGCCGAGATGATGCCTATGTTTGAGTGTGACCTACGTCACTTGGTAGCGGCCCTTTGAGGTCATCCGTATACTTGCCGCCTTCTGAAGCCGGGGTGCTCCCTATGCCAATCAATCCTTTCGTCAGCCTGTTCGGACGTTCGCCCATCGGGCCGATGCAGCAGCACATGGCTAAATCTCACGAATGTGCCGCCAACCTGGTACCGCTGTTCCAGGCGATCACAGCCGAAGATTGGGAACGGGTCGAACAGATCCAGAAAGAGATGGCCCGACTGGAAAACGAGGCCGACAAGCTCAAGAAGAGCGTCCGTCAACATCTGCCCAAGAGCCTGTTTCTGCCGGTTCCGCGCTCGGATCTGCTGGAGCTGCTGAGTGTACAGGACAAAATTGCCAACCGTGCCAAGGACATCGCCGGTCTGATGCTGGGCCGTTGCATGACCATTCCGCCGGCCCTGCAGCCGGAAATGATGGCGTTCGTGCAGCGCAGTGTAGACGCCAGCTGCCAGGCGCTGAAAGCGCTGAAGGAGCTGGACTCGTTGCTGGAAACCGGCTTTGCCGGCCGTGAGGCCACGCTGGTCGAGAAAATGGTCGAGGAGCTCGAGGAAATCGAGCGTGAAACCGACCGCATGCAGATCACGGTGCGCCGTGCCCTGTTCAAGCTGGAAAAGGAATTGCCTCCAGTCGACGTAATGTTCCTCTACAAAATCATCGAATGGATCGGTGACGTAGCTGACCGTGCCGAGCGAGTCGGTAACCGTCTGGAACAATTGCTGGCGCGCTGAGGCGCCAGCGTCTTTTCTGGTTCAACAGGTAATTCCTTATGTCCTTTATCGCGGAATACGGCTTCGTACTTCTCGTGCTCGCCTGTGCTTTCGGTTTCTTCATGGCCTGGGGCGTAGGCGCCAATGACGTGGCCAACGCCATGGGCACCTCGGTGGGTTCCCGGGCGCTGACGATCAAGCAGGCCATCATCGTCGCGATGATCTTCGAGTTCTGCGGTGCCTACCTGGCGGGCGGCGAGGTCACCGAGACCATCAAGAACGGCATCGTCGATGCGGAAGTCATATCGCCCGATCTGATGGTGCTGGGCATGATGTCGGCGCTGCTGGCAGCCGGCACCTGGCTGATGATCGCCACCATGAAAGGCTGGCCGGTTTCCACCACGCACTCGATCATCGGTGCGGTGATCGGCTTTGCCGCGGTCGGCGTGTCCACCGATGCGGTGCATTGGGATGCCATCGGCCCCATCGTGGCCAGCTGGGTGGTGACGCCGATGCTGTCGGGCATCGTCGCCTTTGGCCTGTTCATGAGCGTGCAGAAGCTGATCATCAATACCGATGATCCCTTTCTCAACGCCAAGCGATTCGTGCCGCTGTACATGTTCCTGACCGGTTTCATGGTCGCGCTGATGACCGTCACCAAGGGCCTCAAGCATGTCGGTCTGACGCTGAACGGCGGCCAGGGCATCCTCCTAGCGTTCGCCATCGGCGTCCTGGTGATGCTGGTCGGGATCGCGCTGCTGTCGCGGATCAAGCTTGATGTCGAGGCCGATCGCACCTTTCACTACGCCAGCGTGGAGAAAGTCTTCGCTGTGCTGATGATCTTCACCGCCTGTTCCATGGCCTTTGCCCACGGTGCCAATGACGTGGCCAACGCCGTCGGCCCGCTGGCGGCCGTGGTCGGGGTCATCCAATCGGGCGGCGCAGCAGAGGTTGCTGCCAAGTCGGCGGTGCCGGGCTGGGTACTGCTGCTGGGCGCTGTAGGTATCGTCATCGGTCTGGCCACCTATGGCTACAAGGTGATCGCCACCATTGGCAAGGAAATCACCGAGCTGACTCCCAGCCGTGGCTTCGCCGCAGAGCTGGCAACCGCAACCACGGTCGTTGGCGCGTCAGCTATTGGCCTGCCGGTCTCGACCACTCACACGCTGGTTGGCGCCGTACTCGGTATCGGCATTGCGCGCGGTATCGGTGCGCTGAACCTCGGCGTGGTCGGCTCGATCTTCATGTCGTGGCTGATCACCCTGCCAGCCGGGGCGATCCTTTCGATCATCTTCTTCACCATTCTGAAGGCGATCTTCGTCTGATCTAGCCGTCGCCGCAGTTTTTACCTCGACGGTAAGGCTGCGGCGGCGCGTTTCATGTTTCACTGGGTGCCTTCGTCTTTTCCGTCTTTCAGGAGGCTGTCGGTGCCCATCCCCTCGCTTAAAGACCAGTTCGCCGCGCTGATCGCTGCGCCATCGGTAAGTTGCACCCAGGCGCATTGGGATCAGACCAACCGCCCGGTCATCGATTTGCTGGCAGGCTGGCTGAGCGATCTCGGCTTTACCTGCGACGTGCAGGAAATCACCCCCGGCAAGTTCAACCTTCTCGCCAGCTATGGCAGCGGCCCCGGCGGCCTGGTGCTGGCCGGACACAGCGATACCGTGCCCTTCGATGCCGAGCTGTGGACGGCCGAGCCGCTGCAGCTGCGCGAAGCGGATGACCGCTGGTACGGGTTGGGCAGCTGCGACATGAAAGGCTTCTTCGCGTTGATCATTGAGGCCGTGTTGCCGCTGCTGGATAAGCCGTTCCGCCAGCCGCTGCTGATCCTCGCCACCTGCGATGAAGAAAGCTCCATGTCCGGCGCCCGTGCCCTGGCCGACGCCGGGCGGCCGCTGGGCCGAGCTGCAGTGATCGGCGAGCCGACCGGGTTGCGCCCAGTGCGCTTGCACAAGGGCATCATGATGGAAGGCATCGAGATTCAAGGGCAAAGCGGGCATTCGTCCAATCCCGCTTATGGGCATAGCGCTTTGGAAGCCATGCATGACGTGATGAGTGAGCTGATGACGCTGCGCCGGGAGTGGCAAAGCCAATACAACAATCCGTTGTTCGACGTGCCACAGCCAACGCTCAACCTCGGCTGCATCCATGGCGGCGACAACCCCAACCGTATCTGCGGCCAGTGCTCACTGGAGTACGATTTGCGGCCCCTGCCGGGGATGGAGCCTGATCAGCTACGCGAAGCTATCGCCGGGCGGCTGCGTCCGGTGGCTGACAGGCATCAGGTGAAAATCGACCTGGCCCCGTTGTTCCCCAGCGTGCCGGCCTTCGATCAGCCTGCCGAGGCCGAGCTGGTCAAACTGGCCGAACGCCTCACCGGTCATGTCGCCGAGGCGGTGGCCTTCGCCACCGAGGCGCCTTATCTTCAGCAGCTTGGCTGCGAGACGCTGGTGCTTGGCCCGGGTGATATCGCCTGCGCGCACCAGCCGGACGAATACCTGGACCTGGACCGAATCGAACCTACTGTGAGGCTGTTGCGCGGGATGATCGAACACTATTGCCTGCAACCAGGCCGAGGATAGGAGCAGGCCTGGCGACATGTTCGCAGCGTGAACCTGCTCCCTGCATCTCCATACTCGACCCGGCTTCCGGACTGAACAAAGCTGTTATCTAAGGCTTGCGCAATGCACAACTACGTCACCTGGCTTCGCGACTCATCGCCCTACATCAACTCCCATCGTGACCGCACCTTCGTGGTCATGCTGCCCGGCGATGGCCTGGAACACCCCAACTTTGCCAACATCGTTCACGATCTGGTGCTGCTGCACAGCCTCGGCGTGCGTCTGGTACTGGCGTTCGGCTCACGTCCGCAGATCGAGGCACGGCTGGCCTCGAGGGGTATTGAACCGCGCTTTCACCGTGACCTGCGGATCACCGACACGGCCACCCTGGAATGCGTGATCGATGCCGTCGGGCATATGCGCATCGCCCTGGAAGCCCGGCTGTCGATGGACATGGCCGCCTCGCCGATGCAGGGCGCGCGGCTGCGGGTGGCCAGTGGCAACTTCGTCACCGCGCGGCCCATCGGTGTTCACGACGGGGTCGACTATCAGCACACCGGCGAGGTGCGTCGTGTCGACCGCAAGGGCATCGGCCGTTTGCTGGACGAGCGCACCATCGTGCTGCTCTCGCCGCTGGGGTATTCCCCGACCGGTGAAATCTTCAACATTGCCTGCGAAGACATCGCCACCCGCGCAGCGATTGATCTGGAAGCCGACAAGCTGGTGCTTTATGGCTCCGAGCGAGGCCTGCGTGATGAAAGTGGCAAGCTGGTGCGCGAGCTGCGTCCGCCGCAGATTCCGGCCTATCTCGAGCGCCTCGTTGGCACCTACCAGGCCGAGCTGCTGGATGCCGCCGCGCAAGCCTGCAAAGGCGGCGTGCGCCGCAGCCATGTGATCAGCTACGCTGAGGACGGTTCGCTGCTCAACGAGCTGTTCACCCGTGACGGCGGCGACGGCACCCTGGTGACCCAGGAGCAATTCGAGCAACTGCGCGAGGCGACTATCGAGGACGTCGGCGGGCTGATCGACCTGATCACGCCGCTGGAAGAGCAGGGCATTCTGGTGCGCCGCTCACGCGAAGTGCTGGAGCGCGAGGTCGAGCAGTTCAGCATCGTCGAGCGCGATGGCCTGATCATCGCCTGCGCCGCGCTTTACCCCATCGCCGATTCCGACTCCGGTGAGCTGGCCTGCCTGGCGGTAAACCCGGAGTACCGTCACGGCGGACGTGGCGACGAGTTGCTCGAGCGTATCGAGGCGCGTGCCAGGGCGTTGGGCCTGAAAACCCTGTTCGTGCTCACCACCCGAACGGCGCACTGGTTTCGCGAGCGCGGCTTCGAGCCCAGCGGTGTCGAGCGCCTCCCGGCCGCACGCGCCTCGCTCTATAACTTCCAGCGCAATTCGAAGATCTTCGAAAAGGCGCTGTGATCGAGCGGCGGCCCTGCGCCGCCCCGGTTCAGTCCGGCGTCGGGTAGGGGCTCGCTGAGTGCACCTCGACCGCATCGCCGGTCAGGCGAAGCGCGGGGTCTGGGATAAGTCCATCAATCTGCAGAATCAGCCCGATCAGCAAGGCAATGGTGATTGCCGTGGTAAGGCTGCCTTTGCGGGCGGACACCAACAGGTCCAGTAGCGACATGAATGCACCTCTCTTCTTCTTGTTCTTTTGAGGCTTCGGCGCGCTGCATCGGCGCGGCGAAGACACACATTGGAACCCTGAGAAGGAGGGAAAAGTTCACATTTTGCCGCAGCATATCCGGCGCCCCGCCCAAGCCGCCGGACTAGAGCGATCCGCCGGACTGTTGGTGAGGACTAGGCTCCGCCGAGGCTGGTCAGGCTGCGCTGGTAGTCTTCGACAAAACTGTCGAAGTCCTGAGTATCGGCGGCTTCCACCTGCGCCTGCTGTGTCAGCGAGTTACGCGAAGCCTCATCGAACCAGGCCATGTCGGCATCGGACAACGCACGGCCACGGAAGTCCTCGGCGTGCTGGCGGGTCTGACGCAGGGCGAACTGGCTGAAGCTTTCACCGTTGCGCTGCAACTCTTCGAGTACGCGGGCCGAAGGCGTCAGGCTGCTGTCGTCGACCTTGGCCTGTTGTTCGGCGACCGCGCGAGCATGCTCGTCACCGCCATGGCTGCGGTCGAGCAGCGCGGCGACCTGGCCGATTTGGCCAATCAGTTCGCTCGCCCATTGCTGCAGGCTGACGTCTTCGTTGCAGCGACGCAGCTCGAGCCCGGGTTTGCGACCTTCCTTGACGACCTTGAGGAAGTTGTCGCTGCTGGCCCGGCATTCGCCTTCTATCAGGCAAGGGCTCTGCTGCAATGTGCAGAACAGGAGGAAAGCATCGAGAAAACGCGCTTCGCTGACATCTATGCCCAGCGGCAGGAAGGGATTTATGTCGAGACAGCGCACTTCGATGTACTGGATGCCCCGCGCGCGCAGCGCATGCAGCGGGCGTTCCCCGGTATCGGTCACGCGCTTGGGACGGATGTTCGAGTAGTACTCGTTCTCGATCTGCAAGACGTTGGTGTTGAGCTGCTGCCAGTTGCCGTCAGCATCCTTGGTGCCCAGCGCTGCGTAATCGGGGTAGGGCGTCGATACCGCCTTGTGCAGGCTGCTGGTGTAGCTCGGTAGATCGTCGTAGCAGGGCGTAAGGCCAGCTTGCGCGTTGCTTTGATAACCCAGATCACTCATCCGCAGGCTGGTGGCATAGGGCAGATACAGGGTGTCTTCGTCGAGCTGCTCGAGCTTGTGCGACCGGCCCCGCATGAAGCTGGCATCCAGCGCGGGCGAAGCGCCGAACAGATACATCAGTAGCCAGCTGTAGCGGCGGAAGTTACGGATCAGTGCGATATAGCGCCAGGACTGATAGTCCTGCGCAGAGCGCTGGTCGCTCTCATCGGCCTGCAGCGTAGCCCACAGCGCCTCGGGCAACGAAAAGTTGTAATGGATGCCGGCAATGCACTGCATCGTCTTGCCGTAACGCAGCGCCAGGCCTTGGCGGTACACATATTTCAGTCGACCGATGTTCGAGCTGCCGTACTCGGCGATCGGAATCTGCTCCTCCTCCAGAAGGTGCCCCGGCATCGACGGGCTCCAGAGGTATTCGCCATCCAGCTGGCTATAGGTATAGCGATGGATGGCGTCGAGCTCGGCCAGGGTCTTGGTCGGGTCGGTTTCAGTGCCGGTGATGAACTCCAGCAGCGCTTCGGAATAATCCGTAGTGATCTTCGGATGAGTCAGTGCCGAGCCCAGTGCACGCGGATGCGGCGTCAGCGCCAGCTGACCATCGGCGTCGACACGCAGGCATTCACGCTCGATCCCATGCAGGCATTGCGAGAGCAGCGACAGGTTGTGGTGCTCGGCCAGCAGCGCCAGGCGGTGGGAGAGAAGATCGCTCAATTGGGAATTCCTTCACGCGTCAGTCGGCACAATATGGGGGTGGATCGCACGCTCTACAAGAGGCCGTCAACGATGGAACGCGCACTGCTGCGGGGCGTTTCCAGCGAATCCGACGCTGCAGTCCGATGACTCAGATAACCGAGAAGGTCGCCTGGGCCTTGGCTACCAATTTTTCGCCCTGATGCACCTCGGCTTCGATGACCTGGGTGCGCCGACCTCCATGCACCACCCAGGCCCGGCAGGTCAGCTCACCTTCAGTAACCGGGCGGATGTAGTTGACCTTGCACTCGAGCGTGACGCTGTTCGGCTCGCCGCCGTTGAGGCTGTGGCTGGCCTGGCCCATGGCGGTGTCGATCAGCGAGAACAGGGCGCCGCCGTGCAGCTTGCCGTGCAGATTGCGCAAGCCATCGTGCATGGCCAGGCGCAGCAGTGCTTCTCCATTTGCGACCTGGACGATCTCCAGCCCCAGCAGACGCCCGAAGGCACTGCTGCTGCCCACCGCTTCGACTTCGCGCACCGTTATTTCCTCAGATTTTTAGCGTTGGCGAACAGCGCAGCCATGGCGTTGTTGGCCGGAGCCGGCTTGGTCTCCGGCTTAGCCGTCTTGCGCTCGCCGCGTGCCTGGCCGCCACGGTTGTTGCCGTTGCCGCGCATGTTGTCCGCCTTTTCGCCGGGGGTATCGCTCATGCGCATGGACAGGCCGACGCGTTGGCGCGGGATGTCCACTTCCATGACCTTGACCTTGACGATGTCGCCGGCTTTGACCACTTCGTACGGATCCTTGACGAACTTCTCGGACAGCGCAGAAATGTGCACCAGCCCGTCCTGATGCACGCCAATGTCGACGAAGGCGCCGAAGTTGGTCACGTTGGTCACCACGCCTTCGAGCACCATGCCAGGCGTCAGGTCGCTGAGCTTTTCCACGCCTTCCTGGAACTCGGCAGTCTTGAACTCGGGGCGCGGATCGCGTCCGGGCTTCTCCAGCTCCTGAAGAATGTCGCTGACAGTTACCAGTCCGAAGCTTTCGTCGGTGAACTGCTTCGGATCCAGGCGCTTGAGAAACGCCGAGTCACCGATCAGCGAGCGGATGTCGCGGCCAGTGTCGGTGGCGATGCGTTTGACCAGCGGATAGGTTTCCGGGTGAACGGCCGAGGCGTCCAGCGGGTTGCTGCCATTCATCACGCGCAGGAAGCCGGCGGCCTGCTCGAAGGTCTTGTCGCCCAGGCGCGGCACTTTTTTCAGCTCACTGCGTGCGGTGAACGCACCGTTGGCATCACGGTAGGCCACGATGTTCTGCGCCAGGGTGGTGTTTAGACCGGAAATGCGAGCCAGCAGCGCTACCGAGGCGGTGTTGACGTCGACGCCGACGGCGTTCACGCAGTCTTCTACAACGGCATCCAGCGAGCGTGCCAGCTTGAGCTGAGAAACGTCGTGCTGGTACTGGCCGACGCCGATGGCCTTGGGCTCGATCTTCACCAATTCGGCCAGCGGATCCTGCAGGCGACGGGCGATAGAGACCGCGCCGCGGATGGAGACGTCCAGGTCCGGGAACTCCTTGGCGGCCAGCTCCGACGCCGAGTACACCGAGGCGCCGGCTTCGGAGACCATCACCTTGGTCAGCTTGAGGCCGGGCACCTGCTTGATCAGATCGGCCGCGAGCCGGTCGCTTTCGCGGCTGGCGGTGCCGTTGCCGATGGCGATCAGGTCGACGGCGTGCTTGGCACAGAGCTTGGCCAGCACGGCCAGGGTGCCGTCCCAGTCATTGCGCGGGGCATGCGGATAGACGGTAGCGGTATCCAACAGCTTGCCGGTGGCGTCGACCACCGCCACCTTGCAGCCGGTGCGCAGACCGGGGTCGAGGCCCAGGGTGGCGCGCGGGCCAGCCGGCGCGGCCAGCAGCAGGTCATGCATGTTGCGCGCGAACACGCCGATGGCGTCGTCTTCAGCTTTGTCGCGCAGTTCGCCGAGCAAGTCGGTTTCCAGGTGGGTGTAGAGCTTGACCTTCCAGGTCCAGCGCACCACTTCGCTCAGCCACTTGTCCGCCGCGCGGCCGCGATTGGCGATACCGAAGCGCTCGCCGATCATCACCTCGCCCGGATGCATGGTGCCGGGTGCTTCGTCGCCCACTTTCAGGCTCACACTGAGCACGCCTTCGTTGCGCCCGCGGAAGATCGCCAAGGCGCGGTGAGAGGGCGCGCTCTTGAGCGGCTCGTCGTGTTCAAAATAGTCGCTGAACTTGGCGCCTTCGTTTTCCTTGCCGGGCACCACGCGCGCGCTGAGCGTAGCGTTGTGGGTCAGGAAATCGCGCAGCTTGGCCAGCAGGTTGGCGTCTTCGGCGAAGCGCTCCATGAGGATGTACTTGGCACCTTCGAGCACAGCCTTCACGTCGGCGAAGCCCTTTTCGGCATCGATGAAACGTGCGGCTTCGGTTTCGGGATTCAGCTCGGGGTTGGCAAAGATCGCATCGGCCAGGTCGCCCAGACCGGCTTCCAGAGCGATCTGGCCCTTGGTGCGGCGCTTCTGCTTATAGGGCAGATAAAGGTCTTCGAGGCGGGTCTTGGTGTCGGCGAGGTCGATCTCGCGCTTGAGCTCGGGCGTCAGCTTGCCCTGTTCCTCGATGCTGGCGAGGATTGAGGCGCGGCGATCATCCAGCTCGCGCAGGTAACGCAGACGCTCTTCGAGCAGGCGCAGCTGGGTATCGTCGAGGCTGCCGGTGACTTCCTTGCGGTAACGGGCAATGAAGGGCACGGTCGAGCCCTCGTCGAGCAGCGCCACGGTGGCGGCAACCTGTTGCGGGCGCACGCCCAGTTCAGCGGCGAGGCGAGAATTGATGCTGTCCATGAACCTACCTGGGTCAGTCAAACCATGCAGGCCGGGCCTGCGCGAAAGGGCGCGATTATAAAGGCAGCGGCTGGCTTGAGGCGGGCAGTCGGACGAAAAAGCCAGCAAGAGGCCTGTCGACTCATTCCATTGGCTCTCGGCTTCGCCCTGCAAAATCTGCTAACAATGGCTTCAGTTGCGTTTACATCACTGTGCGCATAATGCATTGACGATATTTACGGGAGTTTCCATGAGCAGCACTGCGCCCGCCAGCGAAGGCGAAAAGATCCTTATTGTCGATGACGATGCCCGGTTGCGGCGCTTGCTCGAGCGGTTTCTCGATGAGCAGGGCTATCGCGTGCGGACCGTGGAGAGTGCCGAGCAGATGGATCGTCTGCTCAGCCGCGAGCTGTTCCATCTGGTCGTGCTGGACCTGATGATGCCGGGTGAGGACGGGCTTTCCGCCTGTTCACGCCTGCGCGAAGGCGGCAATCAGATTCCGATCATCATGCTGACCGCCAAGGGCGACGAGGCCAGCCGGATCCATGGGTTGGAGCAGGGCGCCGACGACTATCTGGCCAAGCCGTTCAACCCGCGCGAGTTGCTGGCGCGGATTCGGGCGGTGCTGCGGCGCCAGGCGCCGCAGGTGCCAGGCGCGCCGGGCAGCGAGGACGAGACCGTCACCTTCGGCGATTACGAGCTGTTCCTTGGCACCCGCGAGCTGAAGAAGGGCGACCAGGTGCACATGCTGACTACCGGTGAATTCGCCGTGCTCAAGGCCCTGGTCCAGCATGCCCGCGAACCGCTGACCCGCGACAAGCTGATGAACCTGGCCCGCGGCCGCGAATGGGATGCGCTCGAGCGTTCCATCGATGTGCAGATCTCCCGCCTGCGCCGACTGATCGAGCCGGACCCTTCCAAGCCGCGCTACATCCAGACCGTATGGGGCGTGGGCTATGTGTTCGTGCCGGACGGCAACAAGTAAGTCGGCACGCATCACTTCTGGCGGCGGATGCTTCAGAGTCCGCCGTTATCGCTAATCAGCCTGTCCGCACGGGCTGCTCGATAACCGGCGTTTGCGCCGTGGCTCTTCTATGAAAACCCCGCTCTGGTTCCCGCAAAGCTTCTTCGCCCGCACGCTGTGGATGGTGCTGATCGTGGTGCTGTTCTCCAAGGTGCTGATGCTTGTGTACCTGATGATGAACGAGGACGTCATGGTCGACCGCCAGTACAGCCACGGCGCCGCGTTGACCCTGCGTGCCTACTGGGCCGCCGATCAGGAGAATCGTGAGCGTATTGCCGATGCGGCCGGGCTGCAGCGAGTTACGACGGAAGATGTACCGCCCAGTGAGTACCACTGGCCCTATACGGAAATTTTCCAGCGTCAGATGCAGGCCGAGCTTGGTGTCGAGACAGACGTGCGGGTTCGCATCCAGCCTGACACGGCCATTTGGGTGCGCGCGCCAAGCCTCGGGCCGGATTGGTTGCAAGTGCCGCTTTACGCATACCCGCTGCGCGGACAGCGGATCTGGAGCGTGCTCGGCTGGTTTCTCGGTATAGGGCTGCTGTCCACCGCCGCGGCATGGATTTTCGTCAGCCAGCTCAACCTGCCGCTCAAGCGCCTGGTCTATGCCGCCCGGCAGATCGGCAAGGGTCGCAGCGTGCGCTTGCCCATCAGTGACACGCCGAGCGAGATGACCGAGGTGTATCGCGCGTTCAATCAGATGGCCGAAGACGTCGAGCAGGCCGGCCGCGAGCGTGAGCTGATGCTGGCCGGCGTGTCGCACGACCTGCGCACACCGTTGACGCGCTTGCGCCTGTCGCTGGAGCTGATGACTAGCGATGCCGAACTCACCGAAGACATGGTTCGCGATATCGAGGACATGAACGCGATCCTCGACCAGTTTCTCGCCTTCGTCCGCGACGGCAGCGACGAGCCGGTGGAAAGCGTCGACCTGGGTGAGCTGGTCCGTGAAGTCGTGGCGCCTTACAACCAGTACGGAGAAAGCGTGCGCTTGTGCGTGGAGCCGATGCCGCCACTGGCGCTGCGGCGGGTATCGATCAAGCGCCTGCTGGTCAACCTGATCGAAAATGCCCTGCGTTATGGCGGCCATGGGGTCGAGGTGGAGGCCTGCGTGTCCGGCGACCGGCGCTCGCCCTATGTGGTGCTCAGCGTGCTGGATCGTGGGCAGGGAATCGATCCGGATGCGCTGGCGAGCATCTTCAATCCCTTCATCCGAGGCGATCACGCCCGTGGTGGGAATGGTGCCGGGTTGGGCCTGGCGATCGTCAAGCGCATCGCCGCGCAGCATGGTGGCAGCGTGGAGCTGCGCAACCGTCAGGGCGGCGGGCTCGAGGCGCGCGTCAGTTTGCCGCTGGGTCTGCTGCTACCGCCAGGCGCGGCGACGGCTGCAGGGGATCGGCAGGCTCGCTGAGCTGTCCCTGGCAACGATTGCTGGCATCGTGCTTGCTTGTTGCAATAAGATCGCCCGCATTCAATTGCGAGGTGCTCTTGTCGTGCGCAAGGCCCGATTACTGTTGATCGACGATCACACGCTGTTCCGTACCGGTCTGAAACTGATGCTTGCCCAGCTCGACTGTGTCGGCGAGATATTCGAGGCCGGTACCGTCTCGGACGCAATTACGCAGCACGGTCAGCGTATGGTCGATGTGATCCTGCTGGACGTCAATTTGCCGGGTATCAATGGGCTCGATGGCATCGCCATGCTGAGGCTGCACCTGCCCGCGGCCAGCTTGCTGGTCATTTCGGGTGAGGCCATGCCGGATGAGTCTCGACTGTCCGGCCTTGATTTGCAGGGCTATATCTGCAAGTCCGCTGAGCCGGCAGAGGTCGAGCGGGCGGTTCTGGCCTGCCTCCCGGATGGTTGCGCAAGCCTGCCCCAGTCGTTGCCGGCATCAGTGGGTTGCAGCGACTCGGGCCTCACCGCGCGACAGGTCGAGGTACTGGGTCTGCTATGCCAAGGCAAGTCGAACAAGGCCATCGCCTACCTGCTCGGGCTGTCCGAGAACACCGTGCGCGTGCATGTCTCGGCAGTGCTTGACCAGCTACAGGTCAGCAGTCGCACCGAGGCAGTGGTCGAGGCCCAGCGGCGGGGCATCGTGCGCCTGTGAGCCGTTACCGCTGGCTGGGGTTTGATGAGCCGCGCATCCTTGCCGCGCAAATGAAGCTGATCGACGACAGTTACGCGGCCGGTGCGGCGGGCTGCTTTGGCGGTGCGTTGCTGATGGCCGCCACGCTCCGGCATGGTGGTGCAGGCGAGGGTGTGCTGGTCTGGGTGGGGCTGATGGGGCTGGTTTGCCTGGTCGGTCCGCTTGGGCGGCATTGGCTGCCGGATCGTCTGGGCGAGTCGGGTGCCCAGCGTTATGCCTTGCTGATGACCCTCATGTTGAGCCTTGCCGGTGGCCTCTGGGGCGCGGTGGCCCCGCTTTGGCTGGATCTCGGCTCGTTGTCGGGAACCGTCGAAGTCCTCGGCATGCTTGCCGGCATGAATGCGGCCGCGTTAGGCCTGTTCTGCCCGTGCCGGCCGGTGGCCACGGCCTTCTCGCTGGCTTCGGTGGCGCCGACCTGGATGGTCTTCGTCTTCGACGGCGATCCGCGCGCCGATGCGATGATCATCGCGGCGCCACTGTTCCTGATCATGATGATGATCTTTATCGCCCGGAACGCCTCGAACATACGCCGCTCCGTGGCCCTGAATTTCGAGAATCTGGATCTGCTGAACCAGGTGCGGCAGCAGATGGAGGAGGTGCTTCGTGCGCAGCAGCAGGCCGAGGAGGCCGATCGCGCAAAGTCGGTGATTCTTGCCTCGGCCAGCCACGACCTGCGCCAACCGCTGCATGCCCTGGGACTGTTTCTTGCGACCCTCGGGCGCACTCCGTTGCAACCGGCGCAGCAGGAACTGCTCGGCCATGCGCAGGCATCGGCGCTGTCTGCGCAGGAAATGCTCGACACCTTGCTGGACTTTTCCCGCCTCGATGCCGGTGCGATCCAGCCCCGCTGTGTCGGGTTCGCGCTGCAACCGCTATTGCGCAAGCTGGAGCGGGAGCTCGCCCCGGAAGCGGAGGGCCGGGGTCTGGTCTACCGCTTGCGAGATACGGCCCTGCAGGTATGGGCCGATCCGGAGCTGGTCGAGCTGATCTTGCGCAACTTCATCAACAACGCGATCCGCTATACCGAGCGCGGCGGCGTTTTGGTAGCAGTGCGCCATAGGCAAGGCAGCGCTGTGCTGGAAGTCTGGGATACCGGCATCGGCATCCCTGCGGCGCAACAACTGCGGGTTTTCGATGCGTTTCATCAGGTGGGCAATCCGGAACGCGACCGCCGCAAGGGATTAGGGCTTGGCTTGGCCATCGTCAACGGGCTTGCCGAGGCGCTTGGCACCGAGGCGACGCTTGCCTCGGTGCCAGGGCGTGGTTCGGTGTTTCGCCTGCGACTGCCTCTGGCTCAAGCTGCGCAGGCGGTTGCGCCGCCGGTCTGTTCGCCTGCCGGGCCGGTGCGCGCCAGTTGGCTGGCCGGGCGTGCCGTACTGGTGCTGGATGATGATCCGGCCAATTGCCTGGCGATGTCGGCGCTGATTCGTAGCTGGCATGCCGAGTGCCGGGCCTGTGAAACCCTCGACGAGGCCCTGCAACGGGTGGCTGAGGGTTATCAGCCTGACATTTTAGTCGTTGACTATCGGCTGCGCGACCACACCACCGGCTACCAGGCCATTGATGCGATAAGCGTGGCGCTGGGGCACCGACCGGGTGCGCTGGTCGTCACGGGTGATACCGCGCCCGAGCGAATACGCGAGGGCCTGGCCAGCGGGGTGGCCTTGCTGCACAAGCCTGTCGGTGAGTCGGCGCTTTGCCAGGCGCTTGAGCTACTCTCGCGAGATAACGAAAGGCTGGCGCCAATCTCCTGACGGACTCCCGTTATCTTGCTGTCATCTGCAGTGATTCAGCCGCTAATAGAGCAAAAAGACTATAGCTGGTGAAGGATTAATCTGGCCCAATAGCAATTGGCCAACGTTGCCTTTTCGATCCCGTATTTTTCCGCTTGCGATCCTGCCGCTGTTTTTCAGGGGCGGGCGCTGAGTGCGCGTGTTCGAGAGGAGTGGCACGTCGTCGAAACATCGAATGACGGGCCTCCTAACGATAAAAAATCCCAGGTAATCACGAGTGAGGCTTGTCATGTCGGGTAAGGAGCACCCTGTGCGTATTCGCGTATCGACGAAAGGCGCCGTTCAGACATTCCAGCCGAACCGGATTACCGTGGCCCTGATGATGGCGATGGGGTCGACCCATGCGTGGGGCGCCAACATTATCGTCAAGGATGGGACAACGAACACTACCGTCACCACCGCGGGCTCGGTGACTGACATTCGCACCACGAGCGTGCGCGGCCAGACCGGCTTCAACTCGTTCAACCATTTCAACGTCGATACGGCCAACACGGTCAACCTGCACCTGCCAGCCGGCACGGCCAATCTTCTCAACCTGGTGCATGACTCACGCATCGTCATCAATGGCGAGCTAAACAGTCTGCTCAGCAGCGGCAAACTGGGCGGCAACGTCATCTTCGCCGACCCGCACGGCATGGTGGTGGGCGCCAGTGGCGTGGTGAACGTCGGCAGCCTCACCGTGACCACACCCAACGCGCAACAAATGGCCCTGCTGCACGAGAAGGCCAAGGGCAACGGGACCTGGAGTGATACCGAATTCCTCGCCGAACTCGATCGTGGCGACTGGAACGGCGCCAGCGGCGGGACCGGCGAAGCAGGTGAGGTCCGTGTTGAAACCGGGGGCAAGATCAACACCTCGGGCTCGATCAACCTGTTTGCCGCCTCGGCTGTGGTCGAGTCGGGTGCGGCGCTCAATGCGGGTGCCGCCATTTTCGGCGCAACGGTAAACACCGAGGGCGTGCTGAACGCCACAGGCGCCGTCCGCCAGGATGGCAGCATTCGTATCGTTGCCGCCGACAGCGTCGAAATCAGCGGCGAGCTGGCGGCGCTGATGGCCGACCAGAGCGGCGGCAGCGTACACGTTGAAGGCGGCAAGACCGTCGCGCTCAAGGGCGACGCGAGCATCGTCACCTCCGGCGCCGCGGGCAAGAACAGCGGCGATGTCACGCTTCGCAGTCGCTCGATTACCCTCGCCGATAATGCAGAAGTGATCACCCGTGCGACGGGTGCCGGCCAGTCCGGCGACATTGAGCTGGCGGCACTCAGCGACATCGGTTTCCAGGCGGGCGACGCCAAGACCCTCGACGACCTGGCTGCCAAGATGGAGGCCGAGCTCAGCGCCGAAGCCAAGCCGGTGCTGGCCACGCACGCCGGCAAGGCCGAGATTATCCTCGGCGCCGGTACCAAGCTCGATGCCGGGCACGCCACCGACAAGACCAAGGCCGGCGATGTCACCCTGGTCGCGGCAGCGTTCGACAAGCAGATCAGCGGCTATGCCGACGCCAAGAGCACCATCGACGTCAAGGGCTCGATCACCGGTGGCTCGATCGACCTGCATGCCACCAGCACCTCGCAAGTCACTGGCTCGCTGCTGGGCAGCCTGTTCTCCAGCGATGAGATGAAGGCCGAGTTCGAAAAGCTCAAGGGCGAGAAGGGCTGGACCGACGCCGAGACCTGGTCGCACATCATCGGCGTACTCGGCGATGCTGCCTCGCAAGGCGTTCGGCCGTCCGACCTGCAAACCGATAGCGCCATCATCACCGCGCTGGGCCTCGACCCGAGCGGCTGGTCGGAACTGGCCGCGCTGCTGCCCTACATCACCGTGGCCATCGCCAATGCCGATGCCGAGGTGAAGATCGACACCACGGCCGTGCTCAATGCCGTCGAAGACATTGACATCCGCGCCGAAGCCACGCGCCTGGTAGACACCAGCACCGGCTCCATTCCGCTGCTCAACAGCAAGCTGCCGTTCAACCTCGGTGCCGCCTACGGACGTATCAGCGGCAAGACGCTGGTGGATGTGAAGGGCGGCGCTCAGCTGACCAGCGGTCGCGACCTGCGCATGGAAGCGCTCAGCGGCAACACCTTGTCCCTGACGTCCAGCGCAACCAACTCCAAGGATGGCAATGGCAGCCAGCTGTCCACCGCCGGTTTTGCCTTCGGCATGGCGCACAGCGACATCGACACCATCGCCCAGGTCGCCAAGGGCGCGGTATTGAACGTCACGCGCGACGTGTCGCTGGCGGCGGTGACCGAGCAGACGCTGTCCAACGAGGTGAGCTTCAAATCGATCGGCGAGGGTGCGGTCGGTGGTCCGGCCATTGCCTTGACGCTGTTCGATAGCGACACCAAGGCGGTGTTCAACGCCAATCTGTCCGGCGCGCGCAACCTCGACGTCACCGCTGTCAATCTGGTGCACGAGCAGAGCAACAGCTCAACCGTGCAGGCCGGCAAGTCGACCACCGATTACATCACCACCTAGGCCATCGCCACGGCCAAGCCGCTGACCGACTACATGTTCAGCAAGGTCAAGGAGTTGTTCGGCAAGGACCCGAATCCCACCGCCACCAAGCCGACCGAGAGCAAGTTCCGCATGGCCTCGGCGCTGGCCATCGGCATCGCCGATCACACCGCCGAGGCGATCATCGGCAGCGACGACACGGCGCCGACCCTGTCGCTGAGCGGTGACCTGAGCGTTCAGGCGCTCCAGCGCCAGAGCGCGCTGCACAACTCCGCCGACAGTACCGTCAATGCCGACGTCGAGATGAACGACGGCACCAAGGTCGCCCTGAGCGTAGCCGCGGTCTACAGCCAGCTCCAGCAACAGACCCGCGCCCTGATCGGCGATGGCGCCAACATCACCGCCAGCCGCATCGGCCTCGGCGCGCAGAATCAGCAGCAGCTGGACCTCAACGGGCTGGACCGCTGGAGCTCGCTCGACCAAGTGTTCGACAACCTCAAGACCCTGACCGTCACCATGCCGGAAGTCCCCGGCATGCTGTCGACCAGCTACGCCAACTCCACCGGTGAAGCCGACAAATTGTCGATGACCGGCACGATCTCGGTGCTGCTCAACGACCAGGACGCCACCGCCTGGGTCGGTGACAATGTCACCTTGAATGCCACCAGTACCAGCAGCGAGCCATGGACGCGCAACCCGCTGGCCAGCCTGGATGTGCTGATGGATGGCGCCGAGGAAGACGAGGCCCGCAAGGACTTGCGCGACATGGCCTGGGAGTGGGATGCCCCACTGAGCGTGCAGGCGGCCAACGAATTCGAGCAGCTCGCCATTACCGGTAACCTCTGGTGGTCGCTGTTCAACAACACCTCAGACGGCGGCGCTGTGGGCGCCGGTGTCAACGTCCAGATCACCGACAATGAGGCCATCGCCGGAATTGGCGCCAACGGTTCGGTCACGGCCAAGCGGTTGAACGTTAACGCCAAACAGAATGAGTTGATCGTCGGTATCAGCCCTTCGGCCGGCAAGGGCGCGACCGTCGCGGCCAGCGGTGCGGTGGTGGTCAGCGTGGTCGACTCCACCGTGCACGCCTCGGTGCACAACAGCACCGCAGTCACCGCTGACCAGGTCAGCGTCACTGCCGATCATGGCATCGGTGTTTGGACCGCTGCCGGCGCGCTGGCTGCGTCGGAAAACGCCGGCATCGGCGCCAGCGTGGCGGTCAACGTGCTGACCACCGATGTGCTCGCCCTGGTCGGCGACAACAGTGCCTGGCGCCCTGTCGAGCAGCTCGGCGCGGGTGGCACCGGGCTGACCAAGGCCCAGTGGCGCGTGGATGAAGTGCTGGTCAATGCAGAGAGCACGGGCCAGGTCGGTGCCTTCTCGGTCGCCGGCGCGGTGGCGCGCACCGCCGAGGAGCAACAGAAGCAGGACGAAGCCAACGCCTCGGAAGGCGGCGCCGACAGCGGGTCGTCTTCGCTGGCAGGTAGCCTCGGGGAAGCGATCACCCAGACGCTGACCAACGGCGTCGACCTCATCGGCTCGGGCCTCACCTCGGTGAAGGACCAGGCTGTGGAGGTAAAGGACACCATCGTCGAAATACCTGACAAGCTCAAAGGTTACTGGGACAAGCTCAAGGGCATGCTCAGTGGCGGTGGCGGCGACGACAGCGGTCAGCAAGAGCCTGGCAGCAAGGTCAGCCTGGCGATTGCCGGCTCGCTGTCGCTCAACGTGTCCGGGCAGAAGACCCGCGCGCATCTGGGCGATATCGTCCTCGATCCGCGAGACCCGCTCAAGGGCAGCAAGGTCACCGTGCTCTCGCTTAACCAGACCAATCAGCTCAGCGGCTCCGGCTCTGGCGCTCTGACCCTGGCTGGCGGCAAGAAGAGTAATTTCAGCTCGGCTATTGCCGGCGCCATCGCTTACAACCACTTGTTCAACGTCACCGAGGCGCTGCTGGACGACGCCAAACTCAATGCCAACGACCTGTTGAAGGTCCAGGCGGCCAGCGGCGGAGATCAGATCGCCATGGGCCTCGGTCTGGCCGTCTCCACCGGCGGCGAGACCAACGTCGGGGTAGCCGTTTCCGCCTCCGGCGCGGTGGTTGGCAACACCACGCGCGCGGCGGTGGAGAACAGTGAAATCACCCAGCGCGAAGCATCGGTCGACGGCATCAGTGTGACTGCCTATGACCGCTCGCGCCTGCTGATCGGTGGCGGCGCCTTTGCCGGCACCAGCGGCAAAGGCGCTGCGGCGGGTGGCTCGGTGGTCGTCGGCGTGGTGACCAACAAGGTCAAGGCCGAGTGGCTCGGCAGCCAGGCGACCGGTTTCGACCGGCTCGATGTCTCCGCCAACAGCGCCTCGCGCGTATTGGCTGGGGCCATTGCCGGTGCGATTGCCGCCGGGTCCGAAGGCGGCGCGGGCGCCGGCTCGATCCTGGCGGTGGTGGTGAAGAACGACGTGGGCGCCCGGGTCGATGCCGGCACCGGGGCTTCCTCGCTCACCGGCGGCGCGGTCAACGTCAACGCGCAGAGCGTCTCCGGCGCTCAGGCGATGGACAGTCTGTTCGACAACGCCGCGCAGACCGCGCTGAGCAATGCCGGACTCGATCTGGACGGCAAGACCACCACCGGGCAGATCGACGGCAAGGTGGAAACCAACGACAACCTGTTCGATGAGGGTGGCGACGCCGGCACCACCAGTTCGCACAATCTGTTCACCGGTGAACTCGCCGGCGAAGCGGTGCTGGGCGTGGCCGGTTCGCTGGCCGCGACTGGCGGAAAGGCTGGCGTCGGCGGCGCCTTCTCGGTGATCTACACCGGCAGCGACTACAGCGCCACGGTGGCCAACACGGCCATCGATCTCACCGGCGACCTGAAGGTCGCCGCCAGCAACAACACCGATGTGCTCGCCGCGGCGATCTCTGCGGCGGGCGGCTCCAATGTGGGCGTGTCCGGCTCGGGCACTGCGGTGATCGCCCGCGGTACGGTGACGGCCAGCGTCGACATGACCGGCCGTACCCTCAAGGCCGACGACCTCAGTGTGACCGCGGTGAAGAGTGGCGGTGCCTATTCCCTGGCCGGCAACATCACCGGCAGCGCCAACAACGCCTCGGTCGGCGGCGCCTTCAGCCTCAGTGACATGCAGCAGACCACCTCCGCGACCGTTGCCAACGGCAGCTACCGCCTCGGCGGCGACGCCACCATCAAGGCCGGGCAGGAGAGCCGCATCATCACCGCAGCGCTGTCCGGCTCGGTATCCGGCAGCGGCGTGGCCGTTGGCGGCGCGCTGACCTACAACCGCGTGGCCGATACCACCAACGCATTGCTGAGCAATGCCAACCTGCAGGCCGACGACCTGACCGTCTCGGCCAGCCAGCCGAATCTCGGGGCAAGCATCTGGTCGCTGGCCTTCAACCTGGCCGCAGCAGGCGGTGCAGCCGGCGTGGGCGCCGGGGTCGCGGTGAACGTGATCGATGCCGATCGCAGCGCCAAGATCACTGGCAGCACAGTCAACCTGACCGGCAATGCGACCCTCGCTTCAGCCCTGGACGGACAGATCTGGGGCGTCGGCGTCGATGCTGGCGGCGGTGCCCAGGCCGGCGTTGGCGGCTCGATCGTGATCAACGTGATCGACGGCGAAGACAAGGTCTCGGTCGAGGACAGCACCCTGACCACCAGCGGCACCGGCAAGGCGCTGCTGCTCGATGCCAGCGGCGGCACCGGGCTGATGATCGCTTCGCTGACGGGTTCGATCAAAGGCAGCGGCACGGCCGCGGTGGGCGGCGCGATCTCGGTCAACCGGATCGGCGCCAACCGCATCGCCCTGGCCAAGAACAGCACGGTCAGCGGTTTCTCCAGCGCCAGCCTGCTCAGCGGCGCTAAGCAGGACATCTACGCCATCGCCATTGCCGGCGGTGGTGCCGGCAACGTTGCGGTGAACGGTTCCTCGACCAGCAACGTACTGCAGGGCGAAGAGCGCGCGACCATCGACGGCGGCAGCTTCCAGGTCGGCTCGCTCACCCTGTCGGCCGCCGAGGGCGATCGCACCATCTGGAGCCTCGCCGGTGCCATCAGCGGTGCCGGTACGGTCGCGGTGGGCGTAGCCAACGCCAACAACATCATTCTGTCCAAGCGCGTCGCCGAAACGCTGAATACCAGTCTGACCCTGACCGGCGCGCTGAAGCTGGAAAGCGGTGGCTCGGCGCACATTCGTTCCGCCGCTGTCGGTGGCGGCGGTGCGGGTAACGCGGCAGCCGGCGCCTCGATCGCCATCAACGTGATCGAAGGCGAGGAAAGCGCCCTCATCAGGGGCTCCACGATCACCGGGGCCAGCAGCGTCACGGTCGAAGTGGTGCGCGGCGATGCCGATATCAAGACCCTGGCCGGCAACGTGCAGGGTGCCGGCAACGGTGCCGGTGCTGGTGCGGTCGCCATCAGTACGGTGAACCAGGCCCGCCAGGCGCGCATCCTCGACAGCCAGTTGAGCATCGGCAGCGCCGCTGCGCGCGTCGAAGCCGCCACCCGGGCAACCATTACCACGCTGGCCCTCAGCGGCGCCGGTGCCGGCAACGCGGCAGTGGTGTTCTCCAACACCAGCAACAACATCGCCGCACGCACCCTGGCCAGCGTCGAAAACAGCGGCGGTGCGGCAGGCAATCTCTCCGTCTTGGCCGCGGACACCTCGAGCATCTATTCCGGTGCTGGCGGTGTGGCAGGCGCGGCCAACGCGGCGGTCGGCGGTGCCACGGCGATCAACCGCGTGGACAGCCAGATCGAAGCGCGACTGCTGGATACCAAGAACACCGGCTGGGCGCTGAACAACCTGCGGGTCGATGCGCACTCGGCGGCGGACATCATCTCCGCCGCGGTCGCCGGCGGCGGTTCGGCCAACGCCACGGTGATGGCGGTGGCTGCCACCAACATCATCCAGACCCAGGCGCTGGCCCATGTCGGCAGCGGCGCGCAGGTCGTGGCGCAGAACAATGTCGGGATCAGCGCGCGCAACGTCGACAGCATCCTCGGCACCGCCGCGGTCGTGGCCGGCAGCGGTAACGCGGCGGTCTCCGGCATCGGCACGGTCAACGTGGTGGAAACCCGCACCCGCGCCTACATCGATGGCGCCACTACCGCGGTCAGCGCGCTGGCGAAGAATGCCGCCGATACCTTGCTCATCGACAGTGGCAACTTGGTCAACGCGCCGGGTAGCGACCACCAGTGGATCAGCGGCGATCAGTTCAACCCGCGACCGGACCTGGCCATTGCGCAGCACAGCGTCACCGGCCTGGCCGTACAGGCCAGCTCCGTGCAGCAGGTCGGTCAGTTGGCCATCTCCGCCAGTATCGCGGTGATTCCGCTCTACAGCGGCGCGGTCTCGGGGGTTCTCAACACCACGGTACTGGCCGGCGACACCCTCGGCTACATCGACGCAGCCCGGATCAACGGGGCGAGCGGCGCGGGCACCGGCCAGAACGTGCGGGTCGGCGCCGACAGCTACAGCTATACCGCCGGCTACCTGGCTGCCATCGCGGGCGGTCCGAGTGCCGCTGCGGTGTCCGGTGCGCTGGACAGCACCGTCATCACTCGCACCACCCGCGCCTACCTGCGCGGCACCACCCTCAACAGTCGTGGGGCCACGCGGGTCGAGGCCGGCTCGCAGGCCTATGGCTCGACCCTGGTCGCCAGCTTCTCTGGCGCCATCGTCGGCGTCGGCGGTACCTCCAGCGTGCTCGTGCTCAAAGGTGAAACCGAGGCGCTGGTCGATGGGGGCAGCAGCCTGCAGGTCGGTTCGCTGGCGGTCGATGCCAGCGCCAGCCAGCACCTGTCACCCAATGCCGCCACGGCCGCAGCCGGTGGCGTCGCTGTCGGCGGCTCGCTGGTTACCCTCTACAACCAGAGCGTCACGCGCGCCTGGGTCGGCACCAGCCTGGATGCGGCGGCCGTGGCCAGCGGGGCGCGGACCTCGGTGCGCGGCGGGGCCGTCACCATCAATGCCAGCAACCGCACCGGTGTGCTGCTCAACGTGGCCAGCGCGGGCGGTGGCCCGGTAGCGGTCGGCGGCTCGGTGGCAATCAGTGTCATCGAAACCACCACCGAGGCCGGCGCCAGCCAGGCCGACTTCGGCACCGCGGGCGGCAAGCTCGGCAGCCTGAGCGTCCAGGCCTTCGATCGTCTCGATGTCCTGAACAACGCCGGCTCCATCCAGGTGGGTGGGATTAGTGTGGGCGGCACCGCCAACGTACTGGTGGTCAACAGCGCCAACCGCGCCCTGTTCGACCGCAGCACCCTGCAGACCAGTGGCGCGTTCAGCCTCAAGGCCCTGCGCGAAGGCGACATCTACCTCAATACCCTGACGGGTGCCGCCGGTGGCATGGGCGCGGTCAGCGGCAGCCTCGGCTTGCTGCTGCTCGGCCCGGGCGCGGTGAGCGTCAGCGCCGAAGGCCAGACGGTCAATCCGCTCGATGAGCTGGACAAGAACGGCAATGGTTCGCTGTCGCAAAGCAACCGCGACGGCCAGGCCGACAAGGTCAAGACCATCGGCTACCAGGATTACGTACTCAACGAAACCACCGGCGAGTACGAACTCAAGGACCTGAGCGACAGCGCGACAGCCAGCGAGGTCAACGACAACAGCCGTGTGAGCATGGGCGACCGGCTCAGCGCCGGTGCGGTCAGCAAGCACCAGACCGTGGCGCGCGTGAGCAGCAGCACTGTGCAGACCGGCGGCAGCACGACGCTGCTGGCGCAGGACAAGCTGCACAGCAGCAACCTGGCCGGCAACGCGGTAATCGGCGCCGGCACCGCGGTAGGCGGCGCCTTTGCGCTGACCCTGTCCAACGCGCGGGTTGCAGCGGACATCCTCGGCGGCAGCCTGACTGCCGCCAGCCTGAACGTGAAGGCTGAAGCCGCCGACCTTGGCGCTGGCCCCGCCGTGCAGGTTTATGCCGTCAGCGGCGCAGGCGATCTGATTGCCGCGCTGGGTGCCGGCATCGGTGTGGCGATTCTCGACAACGAAGTCTCCAGCACCCTCGGCGGTACGCTGCAGACCAGCGGCAACATGAGTGTCGCCGCCGAAGACCGGCAGAACCTCGATGTTCAGGCACTGGGTGCCTCCTTCGCTGGCACCGTGGGTGCCGGCCTGGTGCTCGGCGTGGCAGCGCACGACAGTGCGGTCAAGGTGTCGGTGCTCGACTCAGCCCGCCTGACGGCAGCCAATCTGAGCATAACCAGCCTGTCCCAGTCGGCGGTCACCCTGACCGGGCGTGGCGCAGCGGCCGGTCTGCAGGGCGGCGTCAACGCGGTCATCCTGGTCGCCAGCGACCACAGCAGCGCCGAGCTGAAGGTTGGCAACAACGCCGAGTTGTCGGCGAGCGAAAACCTGAGCCTCATTGCCGAGGCCAACCCCTATGTGAAGACCGAGAGCCTCGGGGTCGCCCTCGGCGGCTCGCTGGCTGCCGGCGGTACCGTGGGCATTGCCCTGGCCGATGCGCTGGCCAGCCTGGATATCGGCAGCCAGGCGCTGCTGCAGGCGAAGAACGCAACCCTGGCGAGCCGTATCGGTCGTCAGTCGGGCCTCGACAGCGTCACCGTCAAGGGGCTCGGCGTCAGCGGCGGCTTCGGCGTATCGGCCAACGCCGTGGTCGCCACCGCGCACAACGAAAGCCGCAGCCTGCTGCAGACAGCCGACTCGGCCCGCTTCGTCGGCCTGTCCGGTGGCGACTGGACCTTCGCCGCCTCCACCGATGTTCGCCAGCGCACCAAGACCGAAGGCTATGCCGCCGGCCTGCTTACGCTGGGCGCCAACATATCGGTCGCCACGGCTGAAACGAGCACCGAAGCGCTGATCAGCGGACGTTTCAGCGGTGATATCGGTGATCTGAAGGTCGCCTCCAGTGCCACGGTCGACAACGAGGCACGTTCCGAAGCCGGCCAGGGCGGCCTGGTGAGCGGTGCCGCCTCGGTGGTACGGACCAGCGACACCAGCACTACTCGTGCCGTGCTCTACGCCCGCGGCGCCACCGACAGCGTCGATGCGGTGTTCGATACCGTCGAGCTCTCGGCGTATCACCAGTCGCGCTTCAACGGATTCGCTAACAGCATCAACGCCTCGCTGGTTGGCGCCAGCGGCGCGCATGTCAGCAACAGTCTGAATGTCACCACGCTCAGCGAGCTGGCCTCGGCCTCGCGCGTGCTGACCGGCGCCTACGATCAGAGTGCCTACACCGATGTCGTGAAGTCGTCCGGTGACTACAACGTGCAGTCGGGCTCCGGCGGCGTGGTCGATGCCGCCGCGGTGCGCAGCGCCACGACCATTGCGCTCAACACCCAGGCCAACATCGGTGCCAATGCACGGCTGCGGCTGGATGGCGACTGGCGCAATCCCGAACACCTGCGCGTGCAGGCGTTCAACAACGTCTATGCACGTGACAAGGTCAAACTCGACAGTGGCGGCGCGATTTCCATCGCCCTGGCGCAGTCGCTGATCGACGTTACCCAGGCCAAGGCCAGGGTCACCGTTGGCAGCGGCGCGGATATCTACAGCGTCGGCGATTTGATTCTCTCGGCCAGCGGCTTCTACGACATCGACGCGCGCGTCAACGCCAAGACCTGGGGCGCGGCCGGCGCCGCGCAGGGGCTCAGCCGTGCCCAGGTCAATGCCGACTACGCCGTGACCGTTGGCACCAATGCCAACCTGTTCAGCTATGGCGACGCCAAGTTCTACGCCGGTTACAACGTTTCCGGGCAGATGAACAAGGCGGTGCTCACCGCCCGCACCGACTTGTGGAACAACACCGCCTTCCCGGTGGTAACCGACCCCGAAGCCGACGCCATCTACGTGCGCAACAGCAACCTGCTGCTCAACGGCGGTAGCCATGTGCGCAGCGTGGGGGACATCTACGCCTATGCGGGCAAGGGCTACAGCATCCTCACCGGTGAAGGCATCGGCAAGGACCTGTACCGCGAAGTCGCCTCGGCAATCCTCGGCGCGATCGTCGGTGAGGTGTCGCTGGATATCACCGGCGGCAGCACCCAGAACGGTGGCAGCGCCAAGGTTACCGCCAACGGCACGCTGGATGCGGGCGTCTACAGCCAGCAAAAGCTGCACGTCAGCGGGCTGAAGTACCTGCTCAACGGCGTCGAGGTGGATCCCGCCTCGCTCAACGAAAACACCACCGGCACCCTCAGCATCGTGCCGGTGATCAGCGAGATCAGCGACGGCATTACCTACCGCGTGAAGAGCGGCGAATACTCGCAGCTGATCAGCGACCGGATCGTCCAGCTGAAAAAGCAACTCGCCGACTACGGCCTGTCGCCGTTCGAGAAGACTGCCTTCCAGGCCGAGCTCAACCTGCTTGAGCAGACCCTGGCGCGCATCTACACGCAGATGGGCGGCGACGCCGCCACCGGTACCCTGCCGGGCCAGTTGCAGGTGTGGATGCTGGAGGTCGATCCGATTCTCGCGCGGCCGGGCAACATCTTTGTCACCGGCGACGCGCTGGTAGGCAGCGGCAAGCTCAATGCACCGGGCGATGCGAAGATCGAAGTGATCAACAGCAGCTCGCTGTTCCTGGACATCAAGGGCCTGGAGATTCCAGACCGCGACGGCGGCCAGCTGCTGTTCAACGGCGCCAAGATGCTCAGCAACGCCAACATCCAGGCCGCCAACGTGGCGGGTCTGGGCAGTGCCGGCTTCACCGTGCAGGTGGCCGAGAACTCGCCGGCGCCGCAGGTGATCGTCAAGAACACCTACAACCCGGCCACCGGTTTCACCGATGCTGCCGGGCTGAAGGCACCGGCGCCGGACATCTACATCAACGGTGTCATCGCCAACAAGCGTGGCAACGTATCCATTACCGCCAGCTACGGCAGTATCTATGCCAATGCCGATATCCGTGGCCAGAGCCTGACCATCAGTGCCGGCCAGAACTTCGTGCTCAACAACCCCGATGCCTTCACCCACATCGGCGGCGACCCGGCGCATAACAATTCCGGCGGCGTGCTCACTGGGCCGCGGGCCGGCTCCGGTGTGGTCGCCGGCAATAACGTGGTGATCAGCGCGCTGTACCTGAACATCAACGGGCTCGTACAAAGCGGGGTCGCCGACTGGGCAGTCACCATCAACGAGAGCGCCTTCGGCAGCCTCGACAGCCTGCGCACTGCCTGGCGCAACGGCGGCGCCGCCGTGGTCCAGCTGGTCCAGACTGACGCGCGCACCGGCACCATCGGCTTCAGCTACGACTTCCGTACCGAGAGCATCCTGCTCGACCAGGTTGATGTCGGCGGCGGCTACATGGAGCTGACCGGCCATATCCTCAGCACCGGCAACGGCCAGCTGAAGGTGCTCGACGGCTACAGCCAGGTGAAGGTAGTCAACAACACCACCCGCCAGCTGAACATCGCCGGCATCGACCTGGGCAACGGGGTCGAGGGCACGCTGCGGATTAACGACGTCGGCCGCAAGGGTGGCGACGGCGTCTGGTCGACCATCTACACCAACGTTGGCGACCAGGTGCAGCGCTACGAAGGCTGGAGCAACCAGATCCAGACCACCGGCGCCTTCTACCAAGGCGCCTCTGCCGGCAGCAGCACCAGCTACGGCACCACCACCGGCCGCAGCTACGTGTGGCTGCAGGGTCGCGACACCACCGACACCACTACCAAGGTGGAGTACTGGGACAAGTTCTGGGGTTTCGTGCCAACTGGCGACGGCACGCTGCTCGGTCCACCGGTGACAGTCAAGGGCGCCAGCACGCCGATCGAAGGCGCCGAGTACATGGGCTATATCGGCACCGATGCGCTAGGCGCAGGTAGCGTGCTGTCGCAGCTTTCCGAGCGTTATGAAACCGGCGGTGACGTGGAAATTGGCAAGTGGATGGGGGGCTACTGCAAGACCCATTTCATCTGGTGCCAGGTGTACCGCACCACGCGTACCACGGTTACCCAGCAGGGCTTCAAGGAGATCGACCGCTACACGGTGCGCGCCGACGTGCCGATTTCGGTGAGCTTCATCGGCTATGAGGCCGGCGGCATCGACCTAACCTCGGCCGGCAACGTGACCCTGCTCGGCTCGCTGTACAACCTGGGCGGCAACACCAACATCAAGGTGACCAACGGGGCGCTGACACAGGGCTCCGATAGCGTGGTGATCGGCGCCAACAGCCTGACCGTCGAGGCGCGCAACGGGCTGGGGGATCTGTCCCAGGCGCTGCGCCTGCAGATCGGCAACAGCCTGTCGGCGTACAGCGCCCTGGGCAACATCAACCTGCAGGCGGTCAATGGCGGCGTCAACCTGGCGCGCCTGGAGGCGGCACAAGGCAACATCGCGCTCAGCGCACAGGGCAACATCACCGGCAACGCCGGGACCGTCGTCACCGGCCGCTCCATCGACCTGCGTTCCACCCACGGCAGCATCGGCACCAGCGGCCAGTGGCTGAACCTCAACACCGGCAGCCATAGCCTAACCAGCACCGCGCTGTTCAACGCCGAAGCCGTGGGCAACATCTATGTCGAGGAAACCAGCGGCAACCTGGTGATCGATCAGGTCAAGGCCGGCGGTGACATCGGCATCAAGGTACGCAGCGGCGACCTGCTCGACGGCAACTCCGAAGTGTCCTATGACGAGCGCTCGCTGGCCGACCTCCAAGCCCTCTGGGCCGAGATGGGCCTGACCGGAGCGCAATCTGAGGCCGCGCTGGCGCAGCAGAAGCAGACCCTGGTCGAGGCCGGTCAGCAGAGCTATGCCCGCTACTGGCAGCTACGCAACCTCAGCCAGGCCGGGGATGGCTCCTGGCAGGCCGATGCGTTCGACGCCGACCAGGCACGTCTGGGCAGCGCCCAGGTCGACCAGCTCAAGAGCCTTGGCTGGACCGACGCGCAGATCAATGCCGAGCAGGTGCGTCGCGTGGCGGACTACCAGGCCCTGGATGCGCAGTTCGGCGGGCAGGCCTACGATTCTGCCTATACCTATCAGCTGTCCGCCGAGCAGACGGCGCAGCTCGATACCACCGCCAGCTGGACAGAAGACCAGCTGCGCTACTCCATCGCCTCCTCGCTGCTCAACCGCGGGAGCGGCGGCTCGGGCTCTACCGAGGCGATGAACATCGAGGGGCGCAACGTCACCCTGATCGCCAACCGTATCGGCAAGTTGCTGGCCGACGACGTCTCGATCGACCTCAGCAACGGCGCCGGTTCGCTGACCACTGCCCAGCGCGTGGCCCTCGCCAGCGCCGAGCAGGACGACGTCTACTTCGACGAAAACAATCCGCTGCGCTTCAGCATCGTCCAGCGTGACGACGTCAACGTCACCGCCACAGGCACGCTCAGCGTCACCGCACAGGGCGACGTGTTCCTCGGTGGCGAGCAGGACCTGAACATCTACAACGTCCAGGGCGACTCGATCCGCATCAAGACCAGTGGCAGCATCGAAAGCGCCAATGGCTCGAACGTGGTGATCAATGGGCATGACGTGGTGCTCGAGGCCGCAGGCGGCTCCATTGGCGCCAAGGCCGGCGGGTTGAACCTGCAGGCGACCGGCGACCTCACCGCGCGCGCCAACTACCTCAACCTGATCCAGCATGGCGACCTGAGCGTTCAGCGCCTGACCGGTCTCGACGCGCTGCACCTGAAGGTGCTCGGCAACCTGACCTCGGCCAGCCAGCTTGGCGAGAGCCTGCTGGGTGGCTCGGTCAACCTGACGGTGACCGGCAATGTCGGCAGCAGCACCGACCGGGTGCAGATCGGCACCGGCGGTGTGGATGACCGGATCGCGGTAAATATCGGCGGCAACGCTTGGCTCGGCGGCCTTCAGGGCGTCGCGAGCCAGCCGGGCGTGCTGCGCTTCGCCGGTGCGACCGTCGGCGGCACGCTGGACATTGGCCAGACCTATAGCCTGACGCAGTACGGTGACTGGGAGCTCGGCGGGCTGGTGCTCGACCTGAACAACCAGTGGACCATGACCAGCGGTACCACGCTGACCACCAGCGGCGGCCTGTTCGCCGAGGTCGATGGCGCCGCCACGCTGGCGAACGTCAGTGCGACCGGAACCGGTGCCGACATCAATATCCGTGGGTACAGCCTCTCCGTCGCGGCCGATGGCAACCAGTGGCGTGCCAACGACCGGCTGGCCCTGAGCACCTACGGAGACATCGGCGGTGCAAGCCGTCATGCGACGCTCGGTGCCCAGCAGCTGGCAGTGGCCAGCACCACCGGTGCGCTGTTCCTCGATCTGCTCGGCGGGATTGGCCAGGGCAGCCTCGTCAGCGCCGGCGCACAGATGCTCAAGACGCTCGGCAATCTGACGCTTACCGAGGTCCACAGCACCGCTGCAGGCGTGACGCTGCAAGGCACCGGCGACGTACGCGTCGATACCATGGCGGCCCGCGACGACCTGACCCTGGCGGGCGACAGCCTTGCCCTCGGCTCGGCGTCTAGCAGCCACGGCGACCTCAGCGCCACGTTGGTCAACCGCTTCTCAGCCGACACGCTCAACGCGCTGGGTGACTGGACGCTCACTGCGGCCAGTGCTGACGTGGGCCTGGCGACCATCGGTGGCAACGTTCAGCAGACCCTCACCGGTACGCTGGACATGACCGATCTCGTCGCCGGCGGCAACTGGTCCCTGAACGGCGCCCAGTCGACCATCGGCACCACCGATATCGGTGGCGCGGTCAGCATGACCCAGAGCGGCCTGCTGACCCTCGGTACCCTGACCGGCGACAGCAGCTGGACCCTGAACGGCACCAGCGCCAAGGTCACCACCGCAACCCTCGCTGGGCAAGTCAACACGACCTTGAGTGGCGATCTGGACCTCGGTACGCTCACCGGTCAGCAGGGCTGGATGCTGGATGCGGCCAACGCCACCATTGCCCGCGCCGAACTGACAGGGAATGTTCAGCAGACCCTCGATGGCACCCTGGACATGACCGATCTCGTGGCCGGCGGCAGCTGGACGCTTGACGGTGCCCAGTCGACTATCGGCAGCGCCGACATCGGTGGCGCGGTCAGCATGACCCAGAGCGGCCTGCTAACCCTCGGTACCCTGACCGGCGACAGCAGCTGGACCCTGAACGGCACCAGCGCCAAGGTCACCACCGCAACCCTCGCCGGGCAGGTCGACACGACCTTGAGTGGCGATCTGGACCTGGGCACGCTCACCGGTCAGCAGGGCTGGATGCTGGATGCGGCCAACGCCACCATTGCCCGCGCCGAACTGACCGGGAATGTTCAGCAGACCTTCGATGGCACCCTGGACATGACCGATCTCGTGGCCGGCGGCAGCTGGACGCTTGACGGCGCCCAGTCGACCATCGGCACCGCCGACATCGGCGGCGCGGTCAGCATGACCCAGAGCGGCCTGCTGACGCTCGGTACCCTGAACGGCGACAGCAACTGGACCCTGAACGGCACCAGCGCCAAGGTCACCACCGCCACGCTCGCCGGGCAGGTCGACACGACCCTCACCGGCGATCTGGACCTCGGCACGCTGACCGGCCAGCAGGGCTGGATGCTGAAGGCGGCCAATGCCACCATCGCCAAGGCCAAGCTCACCGGCGACGTGCGGCAGACCGTGACCGGCATGCTGGACATGACCGATCTCGAGGCCGGCGGAAACTGGACCCTCAACGGTGCCAAATCGACCATCGGCAGCGCCGACATCGGTGGCGCGGTCAGCATGACCCAGAGCGGCCTGCTGACCCTCGGTACCCTGACCGGCGACAGCAGCTGGACCCTGAACGGCACCAGCGCCAAGGTCACCACCGCAACCCTCGCCGGGCAGGTCGACACGACCCTCAGTGGCGATCTGGACCTGGGCACGCTCACCGGTCAGCAGGGCTGGATGCTGGATGCGGCCGACGCCACCATCACCCGCGCCGAACTGACCGGGAATGTTCAGCAGACCCTCGACGGCACGCTGGACATGACTGATCTCGTCGCCGGCGGCAACTGGACACTTGACGGTGCCCAGTCGACCATCGGCACCGCCGATATCGGCGGCACCGTCAGCATGACCCAGACCGACCTGCTTACCCTCGGTACCCTGACCGGCGACAGCAGCTGGACCCTGAACGGCACCAGCGCCAAGGTCACCACCGCAACCCTCGCTGGGCAAGTCAACACGACCTTGAGTGGCGATCTGGACCTCGGTACGCTCACCGGTCAGCAGGGCTGGATGCTGGATGCGGCCAACGCCACCATTGCCCGCGCCGAACTGACAGGGAATGTTCAGCAGACCCTCGATGGCACCCTGGACATGACCGATCTCGTGGCCGGCGGCAGTTGGACGCTTGACGGCGCCCAGTCGACCATCGGCACTGCCGATATTGGCGGCACCGTCAGCATGACCCAGAGCGGCCTGCTGACCCTCGGTACCCTGACCGGCGACAGCAGCTGGACCCTCAAGGGCACCAGCGCCGACATCGGTACGGCGAACCTGGCCGGGCCGGTTGTGCTCACGCTGTCCTGCGATCTGATCCTCGATAGCCTGACCGCTGGCGCCGATACCAACCTGAATACCGGCACCGGTTCGGCGATTGGCGATCTGGCTATCACTGGCGACCTGGCGCTCGACGTGGTCGGCGCGCTGAATCTGGGCAGCGCGACAGTCTCCGAGACCGCGACGCTGACGCACACCGGCACTGCCGGCACCCGTCTGAGTTACAGCAAGCTGGCCATCGGCAGCACGCTGGATGTCAGCGGGGCCGGTGATTGGGTCGGGGCCGAGGCAGTGGCGGCTGGTGATGTCATCTTCGATGTGGGTACGGCCAACCTCGGCTCGCTGGAAAGCACTACCGGCAGCCTGTCGCTGAAGGCCGCCGGGCTGTTCGGGGCTGATGAGGTACACAGCCGTCAGCAGTGGGTCGACCTGCAGTCGGGGTCGGCGCTGCTTGGAAACGTCAGCAGCTTGGGTACGCTGACCGTGAACACCAATGGCGACCTGACGATCGCAACGGGCCGCAGCGGCGGCGACATGGCGCTGACCACCACCGAGGGTTCGCTCGGCACCATTCGCTTCGGCATGCTGGCTGACCCGAACGTGCCCGACGTACTGGTCCCGGCGCATCTGAAGTCGGACCAGAATCTCTTGGTGAAAACCGATGGCGACGTCTTCGGCGGCAATGCCGAGGCGGAGCGCGAGGTGCGCATTATCGGGCGCAACCTGTTCTTCGGTCGCGTGCAGAGCCTGGAGGAAGATATCTTCCTCCAGGCGGGCGGTTCGCTGGACGAAGGCCACGGCGACATCACCGGCCTGCTCGTCGAAGCCAAGCGAGATGTTGGGATCGTCGCCAACGGCGACCTGAACATGCCGACCGTGAAGTACGGCGGCACCTATTCGCTGAAGGCGGGGCGTGACCTGACCGTGGGCATCGGCCGCGACCTCAACGTCAGCGGCTACGCCATCGCCGGTCGCGACCTGACCTTCCTCATCGCCGGCAAGGTGGATCTGGAGGGCGCCGAAGCCGGTCGTCACCTGCGGATCGAGTCGGGGCAACAGATAAACATCGCGCAAAGCGTGACTGCCGGTGGTGACATCACGCTGATCGCCCGGAATGGCGATATCACGGTGGGGCGGAGCATCTCGTCTACTGGCCTGCCATACGAGGGCCAAGCGCTGCAGGGTAAGGTGACCATCAGCGCATCGGGCAATGTGGTAACGCCGTTGATTGAGGCGGCGAAGGGCCTGATCGATGTCACCGGTCACGATCTGCTTGTAGACGACTTGCGCAGTAGCGAGCAGGTAAAATTGCAGTCGACGGGCCTGATTCGTATTAGCGGCACCAGCCAGAGCGAGGGCTATCAGCGCTGGGATGCGGCGGAGAGTATCGAGTTCGGCAGCCTGCTTGCTGAAGGCGACGCTAACCTGTCGGCGATTGACGATGTGACCGGGCAGCGCGTCGTTGCCAGCGATGTTCAGGTCGATGGTTACAGCTTACGCTTCACCGACGTGACCGCAGCTAGCGACGTAGATTTGACCGCGCGCGGGCTGATTCATGTCAGCGGCACGAGCCAGAGCGATGGCTACCAGCGCTGGGATGCGTCCGAGAGCATTGAGTTCGGCAACTTGCTGGCTAAAGGCGACGCCAACCTGTCGGCGATTGGCGATATTACCGGGACGCAGATGGTCGCCAACTACGTCAACGTTGACGGACAGAGTCTGCGCCTGTCCAGCCTGACTTCGACCACTAACATCGATCTGCTGGCCCGCGGCGTGATCCAGATCAGCGGCACCAGCCAGAGCGGTGGCAACCAGACCTGGCATGCCGACGAAAGCATTGGCTTCGGACGTCTCCTCGCCAGTGGGCAAGCACTGCTCGACAGTCTGCTCGACACCCGCGGCAAGCTGTTGCAGACGGCTGATGGGGCCACTGTCAACGCCGGTTGGCGCAACCGCGTGGCCAGCAACGCCGGCATTCACCTCGATCAGGCGATTGCTCCGACGTTGAGCCTCTGGGCCGGCAATCTGATCCGTGTTTCCGACGCGGCCATCGGTCAGTCGATGGACCTGCACGGCATGGATATCGAGCTGTACGGCCGGCATACCGGCTCCGGGCAACTGAACCTCTGGGTCGAGGGCTCCGGTGAACGTGCGGCACGTCGTTTCGATACCCGTCTGGTGGCCGCCGACATCGTCTCGCCGCGTCTGTACGCGGTGGACGGTACGCTGCGTACCAGCGGCTCGAAGGTAGACATCAAGGATGCCTCGGCGGTGGATAACCTGCGCCTGTACAGCGCGCAGGCCACGGTGATGGTGGATAACCTGTCGCCGGCCTACCAGCCGCTTGCCGACGTGCAGCTGTACGAGATGGACAAGACGTTCCATCTGCGCCAGGACGGCCTGGTCAGCAGTACCAATGCCTATGTGGTACATCGCAAGACCACTCACCAGGTGCTCGTGCCCAACTTCAGCGAGGCCCATGCCGAGGCGCCCGAGGCGCAGGTGGGCAGCGGCGTGGTGTTCCAGGGCATGAGTGCCGCACGGTATTCCGAACAGCAACTGTCGGGCGGCCTCACCAAGCGCCGCACCGCGTCTGTGCCGCGCATGATCATGCCGGTATTGCCGCCTGAAACGTCATGGCTGCCCAATCCGGCCGCGCGACCCGAAATGCGGATGAATCTGGATCTGAGCCAGCCCTCCGCGCCACAGAATGAGGTTGATCAGTGGGAGCTTTGAATCGAAACGGCTGCGCCTGGCGCCGTGTATACGGCCCTTGCCTGGCGGTCGGCGTGATGGCCTCGAGCGCAGGCGCATTGGCTCAGGCAATCCCGCCGCAGGGCGTTGGACAGTTCGACCCGAACCTGCAGCGCGAGCAGCTCGAGCGCAATCAGCGGCAGCAGGCCATTGAGGAGCGGGCACGGCGCATCGAGGTGCCGGCCCTGCAGGGCGAGGCGCCTGCCGAGCAGGTGTTGCCCGAGCAGGAGGCACGCTTCGTCCTTTCCGGCATCACCTTCAACGCCTCGACATTCCTCGAAAAGCAAAAGCTGGAAGAGATCGCCGCGGCCTTTGTCGGCCGGCCCGTCTCGTTCGGCGAGCTCAACGAGCTGCTACGGACGATCAACAGCCTGTACGAGGCGCAGGGGCAACTGACTGCCCGGGCCATCATCCCGCCGCAGACCCTCGACAACGGCGTACTGAAAATCGTCCTGGTTGAGGCCAAGGTCGATGCGCTCCAGTGGCAGAAGCCGACGCACGTGCGTCAGGATTTCTACGAGCGGCAGTTGCCGGTCGAAGCGGGCCAGACGCTGGACAGCCCCGCGCTGATCAGTGCGATCCAGCGCTTCAACGCGACCACGCCGGGGCCGCAACTCAGTGCCAGCCTTGCCCCAGGGCAGCGCTTCGGGACCACGCGCGTCGACCTGGAAGCGTTCGAGCCCGATCCCTGGCAATGGTCCCTGTTCGTGAATAATTACGGCAATGAGGCGACCGGGCGCGAACAGTACGGCGGCACGCTGACCTGGTTCTCGCCCACCGGCGTGGCCGATGCTCTGAATGCCGTGGTGGTCGCCACCGCGGGCTCACAATACGGCAGCCTGCGCTACAGCCGCCCGGTGAATCGCTACAACGGGGTGGCTTACGTCGAGGGAGGGGCCAACACGCTGACCATCGAGGCCGGCCCGCTCGCCGCACTGAATATCGAGGGTGAGTCGCAGACCTATGGGGTCGGTTACGACCAGCCCTGGTGGCTAGACGAGAATTGGGTACTGCTCGGTGGCCTCGGCTACAGCCAGCAAACGTCGGAGACCACCATCGAAGGGTTGGTACTCAGCGAAACCAGCGTCGACGAGGTCATCCTTAAGGGCCAGGTCGAGTACCGCGATGCGCCCTGGTATGTGCGCTACGAGCAGCGTATTCGCCAGGCCTCTGCCGACAACCAGGTGACCGGCGAAAGCGGCAACTATTCGCTGCTCGATGGCAACGCCTACCTGCTGCGCGCCTTCGGTCGGACTTTCGAAGCGGTCGGTCGGCTGGGATGGCAATATGCCAGCGACCCCCAGGCCCTGCCGTCCGCGCTGTTCTACCAGTTTGGGGGCATCAGCAACATTCGCGGCTACGACTCGGGGGTGATTTCCTCACCACAAGGTATAACCCTGAACCTGGAAGGCTATTGGAACTACAGCGAGTCGCTGCAGCCATTCGTGTTTTTCGACTATGGCCGGGCGATGGAGCTGGGAACCGCCGACGTGGATCTGCAGAGCGTCGGTATCGGCGTGAACTACAACTGGGGCCGTCACCTGAGCGTGAGCGCCGTGGCAGCCAACACGCTCAAGGATGTCGTGCCGGACCAGGACAGCGGCCAGGTCCTGTTGCAAATCACTATTCGCTGATGCGCGGCGGACAAGCCGCCCGCAAGCCTGAACAAAGGGGGAGACACCATGACCACGATGCTGCTTTACAAGGAAATCAAGGCGCTCAACCGTGAAGAGCACAAGGCTCTGCGGCTCAAGCCCGCGGCCGACTGCGCGTTTGCTGAAAGCACCCATCTGGTACCGCTGGCTGGCCTGGAATTCTTCCAGGCGGCCCGTCATTACCCGATCGTGTTCATCGGCGAGGGCGACAAGGCCATGCCGGTCGCGTTGCTGGGACTGAAAGACGGCCACAACGGTTACCTGACCGCCGAACAGCAGTGGCAGGACAATACCTATGTCCCGGCGTTCGTGCGCCGCTATCCGTTCGTGCTGGCGCAGGACGAAGCGAACAACTTCACCGTCTGCTTCGACGCAGCCTACAGCGGCTGGAACGAGGAAGAAGGCCGGGACCTGTTTACCGAAGACGGGCAGAACACGGCGTTCCTGGACGAAATGATCCAGTTCCTGCAGAACTTCACTGCCGAGATGGAGCGCACCCGTCTGTTCGTTACCAAGCTCAACGAGCTGGAACTGCTGATTCCGCGAACCCTCAAGCTTACCCACGCCAGTGGTGAGAGCTTCGTTATCCGCGACTTCCACGCGGTCGACGAAGAGAAGTTTCTCAACCTCCCCGACGAGCGAGTGCTCGAGTTGAACAAGGCCGGGTTCCTCGGCTGGGTCTATGCCCATCTGATGTCCCAGGGCAACGCCAACCAGCTGTTCGCCGATTACCTGGCCAAAAAGGCGTCGGATTAACCTCCAACTGAGTGAGCCGGTGCCATCATGAGGCACCGGCTCGAGGTTTTCCCGCTGCTCAGCCCTTTCCCTTCGTTCGCGTCAGATGCGGTCCTGCGTTCTTCTCCAGGTACTGGATGATCAGGCCCGCCACGTCCTTGCCGGTAGTTTCTTCGATGCCTGCCAGGCCTGGGGAGGAGTTCACTTCCATCACCAGCGGGCCATGGTTGGAACGCAGGATATCGACGCCGGCGACGCTGAGGCCCATCACCTTGGCCGCCCGGATGGCGGTCATCCGTTCTTCCGGGGTGATCTTGATCAGGCTGGCGGTGCCGCCGCGGTGCAGATTGGAGCGAAACTCACCGGGCTTGGCCTGGCGTTTCATGGCGGCGATGACCTTGTCGCCAACCACGAAGCAGCGGATATCCGCACCACCGGCTTCCTTGATGTATTCCTGCACCATGATGTCCTGCTTGAGGCCCATGAAGGCCTCGATCACCGACTCGGCGGCGGTGGCGGTTTCACACATGACCACACCGATGCCCTGGGTGCCTTCGAGCACCTTGATCACCAGCGGCGCGCCGTTGACCATCTGGATCAGGTCGGCGATGTCGTCAGGGGAGTGGGCAAAGCCGGTCACTGGCAGGCCGATACCGCGGCGCGATAACAGTTGCAGCGAGCGCAGCTTGTCCCGCGAGCGGGCAATGGCCACCGATTCATTCAGCGGAAAAACGCCCTGCATTTCGAATTGGCGCAGCACCGCGCAGCCATAGAAGGTGACGGAGGCGCCGATCCGCGGGATCACCGCGTCGAAGCCTTCCAGCGGACGGCCGCGGTAATGGATCTGCGGCTTGTGGCTGGCGATGTTCATGTACGCGCGCAGGGTGTCGATGACGACCACCTCATGGCCACGTTGCTGGCCGGCCTCCACCAGACGGCGGGTCGAATACAGGCGTGGGTTGCGCGACAGCACGGCGATTTTCATTGGGCACCGGAAAGAGTGAGAGTCTGGGGTTTTTCCTGCACGTAGGTGCGGGCAGGGTCGACCAGCCATTTGCCGTCCATCAGGGCTTTTGACCCCAGTAACAAGCGATAGCGCATGGTCTTGCGACAGGTAAGGGTGAATTCGACGGGCCACAGGTGGTCGCCCAGCGCCAACAGCGTACGCACCACATAACGCGTTTGTACGTGCCCGTTCGAGCTTTTGATGATCTTGCGCGCCACCAGCCGCGCTTCGCAGCGGTGGCGGCTCTGCACCAGCGTACCCAGGTGCGCCGTGAAACGGACCCAGCGTTCGCCATTGCGCTTGAATTCGCTAATGTCGGTCGCATGTAGGGCAGAGGTGCTGGCGCCGGTATCGATCTTTGCGCGCAGGCCGACCACGCCGAGTTCGGGCAGGGCGATCCATTCGCGCAAACCGATGATTGTCTGGAGGTCGGGACTGTTCAAAAGCGTATCCAGTAAATTTCCGCGCATTCTAGACAGGCTGCATGACAACCGCATCTCCCTGTTCCAACCTATGACAACGAGACGCTAGACAGAGTTGAACCATGAGTGAGAAAGACGACGGCAAAGTCCGTCTGGACAAATGGCTATGGGCGGCGCGTTTCTTCAAAACCCGGGCGCTGGCAAAGGCAGCCATCGAGGGCGGCAAGGTGCACTGCCGCGGTGAACGGTGCAAGCCGAGCAAGGAGCCCAAGCTGGGGGAAGAACTGGTGATTCGTGCAGGCTTTGATGAGCGCACGGTGGTGATTCGTGCGCTGTCGGCGGTGCGCAAGGGCGCGCCAGAGGCCCAACTGCTCTATGAGGAGACCGCCGAAAGCTTGTCTCGACGCGAAACCGCCGCCGCCCTGCGTAAAGCTGGGAGTCTGGGTGTGGAAACCGATGGCAAGCCGAGCAAGAAGCAACGCCGCGCCCTGCAGCGCTTTCGTTCTGACGCTGGTTGAGTGCGTCTGGTTGGACGGTCGCCACTTTCACCCTAGAATGCGGTCCCTTCTCTTTAGGCGCCGCCAGATTGCCGAGACCTAGACGTTTCGCTATTCGCTAACGGCCCCGAACGCCCACCTGCTCTGGTCATGCCCATGCTCGATACCGATTACACCCAACGCTTTCTCTTCGATGACACCGACATGCGCGGCGAATGGGTCGGGCTTGAGCGCAGCTATGCCGAAGTCCTGGCCAAACATGTTTATCCCGAACAGGTTGCCCAGTTGCTTGGCGAACTACTGGCAGCGGCGGCGCTGTTGGTTGGCACGCTGAAGTTCGACGGCCTGATGGTGTTGCAGGCTCGCTCTTCGGGCGCGGTACCCTTGTTGATGGTCGAATGTTCGAGCAGCCGCGAGATGCGCGGCATCGCTCGCTACGACGAAACGCAGCTGACACCTGGCGCAAGCTTGGCGGAGCTGATGCCCGATGGCGTGATGGCGATGACCATCGACCCGGCTCAAGGGCAGCGTTATCAGGGCATTGTTGCGCTGGACGGCGTGACACTTGCGGACAGCCTGTCTAACTACTTTGCCTCGTCAGAACAGTTGCCGACGCGCTTCTGGCTGGCGGCGGATGGTCGCCGTGCTTGCGGCATGCTGCTGCAGCAGCTGCCGGCCGACCGCATCCGTGACGGCGAGGAGCGTGAAGCCAGCTGGCAGCACCTGCGTACGCTGGCCGATACCCTATCGACCGAAGAGTTGCTGGGCCTCGATACCGAGACCATCCTGCATCGTCTCTATCATGAAGAGCAGGTTCGGTTGTTCGATCCGCGTCCGATCGTGTTCCGTTGCAGCTGCTCGCGAGAGCGTTCGGCCAATGCCGTCATCAGTCTCGGTCAGCAAGACGCTGAGCAATTACTGTCGGAGCAGGGCGGAGCCATCACCATCGACTGCCAGTTCTGCAACCACAGCTACCGCTTCGACGCGGCGGATATCGCCCAACTGTTCGCGGGTGCGGGAACAGAGGGCCCGTCCGGCACGCGACATTAAAGGCTTTGCGGGACTAGGAACCTTTTCGCCATCACGGCCTCATACCCAGCGCAGCGTCATTTCTGTCATAATCGCGCGCACTTTTTTTCGGTGTAGTCCACTACTCTGTGGGCTACAAAGCATGGAGGAATCGGCCCAGGGCCGACGGGAAACTCATGACGCAAGCCACTAACGCCGTATACATCGACATCAGCACCGCTCAACTGGTCGAAGAAGCCATCAAGCGCGGTGAAGGTGAATTGGCCGCCACTGGCGCGCTCGTCGTGAAAACCGGCCACCGGACCGGTCGTTCGCCAGCTGACCGCTATATCGTCGAGGAGCCCAGCACCCAGGCTTCTATTGCCTGGGGGCCGATCAACCGCCCGTTCCCGGCCGACAAGTTCGATGCGCTGTGGGATCGCGTCGAGGCGTTCAACCGCGGCCAGGATTTCTTCGTTTCTCACGTGCATGTTGGCTCCGCCGCAGATCACTACCTGCCGGTCAAGATGACCACCGCCACCGCGTGGCAGAACCTGTTCGGTCGCCAGCTGTTCATCAACCCGGAAACCTACAACCCGGCCGGCAAGGAAGAGTGGAAGGTACTCAACGTCGCCAACTTCGAGTGTGTGCCCGAGCGTGACGGCACCAACTCCGATGGTTGCGTGATCATCAACTTCGCCGCCAAGAAAGTGCTGATCGCCGGCATGCGCTACGCCGGTGAGATGAAGAAGGCCATGTTCTCGGTGCAGAACTACCTGCTGCCGGAAAAAGACGTGCTGCCGATGCACTGCGCCGCCAACATTGGCGACGATGGCGACGTGACGCTGTTCTTCGGTCTTTCCGGCACTGGTAAAACCACCTTGTCGGCAGACGAATCGCGTCATCTGATCGGCGACGACGAGCACGGCTGGGGCACTGGCGTGGTGTTCAACATCGAAGGCGGTTGCTACGCCAAGTGCATCGACCTGTCCGAGAAGAACGAGCCGGTCATCTGGAAAGCCATCCAATTCGGCACCGTGCTGGAAAACGTTGTACTGAACGGTGAGCGCGCCGCCGACTACACCGATGACAGCCTGACCCAGAACAGCCGCGCAGCCTACCCGCTGGAATACGTCGAGAAGCGTAGTGAGAAGAACCTGGGCGGCGAGCCGAACGCAGTGATCTTCCTGACTTGCGACCTGACCGGTGTTCTGCCTCCGGTGTCGATCCTTAACGAAGAACAGGCGGCTTACCACTTCCTTTCCGGCTACACCGCACTGGTGGGCTCTACCGAAATGGGTTCGGGCAGCGGCATCAAGTCGACCTTCTCCACCTGCTTCGGCGCGCCGTTCTTCCCACGGCCGGCCGGTGTCTATGCCGAACTGCTGATCAAGCGCATCCAGGCGTTCGGCTCCAAGGTCTACCTGGTCAACACCGGCTGGACCGGCGGTGGCTATGGCGTCGGCAAGCGCTTCAACATCCCGACCACACGTGCCGTGATCGCTGCGATCCAGAGCGGTGCATTGGTGGGTGCAGAAACCGAGCATCTGCCAATCATCAACCTCGACGTGCCGAAGGCCGTCACCGGTGTCGACACCCAGTTGCTCAACCCGCGCAATACCTGGTCCGATGGCAACGCCTACGACGAGGCCGCGAAGGAGCTGGCGAACAAGTTTGTCGAGAACTTCAAGAAGTTCGACGTTTCCGACGCCATTAAGGCCGCTGGCCCGCAGCTCTAAGCTGTAACGCCAAGCGTTGGAGAAGCCGCCTTCGGGCGGCTTTTTCATGGGCGTTTTTCTGCCGGTTCACTATGTCGATGGCCTTCCGGTCGCCCTTGGCGGGATTGACCACGAGTGCCGCCGTCCCGAACTTCGAGACATTGAACCCGAACCCTTCATCGGTTCGGTTGATAACTTCTATCAACCAAGACGGATGGATTCGATGGCTGTTGGCCCATAGCATAACGATCACTTTCACCCCATTGGATCCACGCCATGCAAATCGAAGAAGCCATCCAGACTCGCCGTGCTGTCAAGGCGTATGACCCTAGCTTTCAGCTCAGCCGCGAAGAGAAGGACGAGCTCTTGCAGTTGGCGTTGCTGGCACCGTCAGCGTTCAACCTGCAGCACGTGCGCTTCGTCGAGGTGAGTAACCCGGAATTGCGCGCGCAGATCCGCGAGGTGGGCTGGAATCAGGCGCAGATGACCGATGCCTCGATGCTGGTGGTGGTCTGTGCTCAGGTCGACAGCTGGGAAAAGAACGTCCGCCGCGTCTGGGACGGTGCTCCGGCCGAAGTGCAGGACTACATGGCCGGCGCCATCGACAACTATTACCGCGGCAAGCCGCAGGTACAGCGTGACGAGGCCATGCGCAGCTGCGGCCTGATGGCGCAGACGCTGATGCTTGCTGCACGTGGCAAGGGCCTGGATTCCTGCCCCATGGACGGCTTCGATTTCGATGCGGTGGCCAAGCTGATCAACCTGCCGGATAACCACGTCATCGCCATGATGGTCGCGGTCGGTAAGCGCACGGTCGACCCCAAGCCCCGCGTGGGCAAGCTGCCGTTCGACGAAGTGATCATCCGCGACCGCTTCTGAATCATCCGAGCGAGCGCGCGAAGCGTTCTCTGTCTCTGCGCCGCCGCGGCACTTTCCGCGGCGGTGTGTTTTTGCCTGTTGCTGACGACGCTAGCCCGCTGCGTTTGCAGTCTTAAAGCGCGAGCGTCGCAGCTTCCCCATACGCGGCGTCTCTTTCTCTTCGCGAGGCTGTCTGCGCGTGCCGGTCGCTTTGCTGTACCGTCTCCCTCCTTTTGTTACCCTCCGGCCTCCCGTCCAAGGCGTGACCCCGCATGATCGAGCAGACCCTCAAGCAGACATTCGGCTACGACGGCTTTCGTCCCGGCCAGGAACAGGCCATCCGCGCGGTGGTGGCCGGTCGTTCGGCGGCGGCGATCTTCCCCACAGGTTCGGGCAAATCGCTGTGCTACCAGCTGCCGGCATTGCTGCTGCCACATCTGACTTTGGTCGTCTCGCCGTTGCTGGCCTTGATGCAGGATCAACTGGCCTTTCTGCATCGCCACGGCATCGCCGCCGGCAGTATCGATTCCGCACAGAGCCGCGAGCAGGCCAGCGAGACCATGGCGAGGGCCAAGTCCGGCGAGCTGAAGATCCTGATGATTTCCGTGGAGCGGCTGAAAAACGAGCGCTTTCGCAATTTCATCAGCCAGGTGCCGATCTCGTTGCTGGTGGTGGATGAGGCGCACTGCATCTCCGAGTGGGGGCACAACTTCCGCCCGGATTACCTCAAGCTTCCCGACTACCAGCGGCAGTTCAATATCCCCCAGGTGCTGCTGTTGACCGCGACGGCAACGCCGCCGGTGATCGCCGATATGCATGCCAAATTCTTGATTGCCGCGGACGACGTGGTCACCACCGGTTTCTACCGACCTAATCTCAATCTGCTGGTGGAGCCGGTCAGCGGTTTTAACAAGCAGCGGCGGCTGGTGGAGTGGCTGGCGGACAAGGGCGGTCAGCCGACCATTGTCTACGTCACCCAGCAGAAGACGGCCGAGCAGGTTGCCGAGCATCTGGCGCAGCGCGGCTTCCCGGCCAGCGCCTACCACGCCGGCATGGCCCATGAGTTGCGTGAGTCGATCCAGCGCCGCTTCATGGCTGGCGAGCTGAACTGCATCGTCGCCACCATCGCGTTCGGCATGGGTATCGACAAGGCCGATATCCGCAACGTGGTGCATTACGACCTGCCCAAGTCCGTGGAGAATTACAGCCAGGAAATCGGCCGTGCCGGACGCGACGGCCAGCCGTCCGATTGCCTGGTGCTGGCCAACCGCGACAGCCTCAGCGTGCTGCAGAACTTCGTCTACGGCGACACGCCCGAACGCGAAGGCATCCGCTGCGTGCTGGACGAGTTGCTGCAAGCCAGCGCCGGCGGCCAGTGGGAGCTGATGCTCAACCAGCTGTCGGACCAGAGCAACATCCGCCAGTTGCCATTGAAAACCCTGCTGGTGCAACTGGAGTTGCGCGGCATCATTGCGCCACGTTTCGCCTATTTCGCTGAGTACCGCTTCAAGTACCTGCTCGAGCCCGAGGCGCTGGTGGCGAAGTTCGACGGCGAGCGGCGGCAGTTCGTCGAGGCCATCGTGCAGAGCTCAGCACGGGCGCGAACCTGGTGCACATTGGATTTCGACGCGCTCTACGGGCAGCACGGCGCCGACCGCGCGCGAGTGGTCAAGGCGCTGGAGTACTTCCAGGAAAAGGGCTGGATCGAGCTGGAGAGCAAGCAGATGACCGAGGTCTATGCGCTGCTCGATCCGCGTTTCGATGCCGACGCCCTGAGTGGCGAGCTGCATGCCTATTTCAAAGGGCATGAAGCCAACGAAATAACCCGCATCGACAACATGCTGGCGCTGTTCGAGTCCGCCGAGTGCCTGAGTCAGCGGCTGGCGGCCTATTTCGGTGATCGCCAGGCACCGCAGCGCTGCGGGCATTGCTCGGTCTGCCGCGGACAGGTCGCACAATTGCCGGAACCGCCAGCCCTGGTGCCTCTGGAGCAGATGGATCTGACCGCACGTTGCGCCGATTTCATTCAGCGCTACCGGCAACTCAAGGGCGATGCGCCGGGCGCCGAGTGCCTGACGCGGTTTCTCTGCGGCATCAGCGTGCCGGTGTTCACCAAGCTCAAGGCGCGCCAGATCCCCGGTTTCGCCTCGCTGGAGGCCTACCCCTACGCCGAGGTTCGCGCGCGCCTGACGTGCTAGATCAGTGGCGGAGAACCTCAGCGCGCGGTAAGGCCAATCAGCCGGTCGGCGACGCCCTTGGTCTGGCGTGAGGTGCCGGCGGTGAGGTTGCTCGAATTTTCCAGCGCATCCAGCAGCCCGGTCAGCGAGCCGACACCGGCCGACTGGGTCTCGATGTGCTGCGCCACCGCGCGAATCTCGCTGGCCAGGCGGTCGATGTCGGTGCCGATCTCTTCGGCGTTCTTGCCGGTGATCTCGGCCAGCTTGCGCACCTCGTCGGCCACCACTGCGAAACCGCGACCTTGCTCCCCGGCGCGTGCGGCCTCAATGGCAGCGTTCAGGGCCAACAGATTGGTCTGCCCGGCGATCTGCTGAATGGTCTGCACCACCGACTGAATGCGCTGGCTGGACTGCGCCAGATCGCGGGCGCTGCTGACCACCTCATCTGCTTGATGGACCATTTGCTTGACCGAGCTGCCGGCCTGTTCGATGACGGTGCCTTGCTGATTGATGTTCAGCGTCAGGTCATCCATCGAACCGTGCAGCTCGGTGGCGCACTGGCTCAATTGCTCGGACATGGACTGCCGTTCATGGTCGGCCTGGGAGAGCACCTGGCCAAGGTCGGCCAGGCCGCGAAACACCGGGCGGATGTGCTCATCGAGGCCGTTGATGTCCACCGCGCTGCTGTAGTCCTGGCGCTTGAACTGCTCGATCTGCTTGACCACCACCTGGCTCAGGCCGGTCAGCTTCTTGATCTGCCGGCGCAGGAAGAAGGCCTTGAACTCGCCGTGGTAGGCGATGAAGTTGTCGGTGTACTCGTCGTGAAACTCATCCTTGCCGTTGGTGCGGAAGAAGAACACCGCCGTCAGTGTCTGGTTGAGGTTGAGGCCGAGGATCTCGCCGAAGGTCGAGTAGCCGGCCACCGGGACGTCATCGAACACCGGGTCCATGCCACCGAGAGCCTGCTCGTTGTTCAGACGACGCAGGATGCAGTCGTTGAGGATGCCCACCAGCGGCTTGCCGGGCTTGTTCTGCATGAATTTCTGATAGTCGCGGCGGGTGGTTTCGGCCAGCGGGGTGCGCTTGACCATGATCAGCTCCTCACCGGGCGCAACGTCGCAGAACATGTGCACGCGCTCGTTGGCGAAGTCGATCTGGGAGATCGAGCGGACGAAAACCTCTTCGCCGACACGGATGGCGAAGGAGTAGTCGGAGAGCCGCTGGTCCAGCTCTTTTGGCGCGCATTTGAGCGCCTCGCACAGTGCCTGGACCATGCTGCGGATGTTGCCGCGGGAATCGATCACCTGGCTGATGTAGCGCTCTTCCAGCGAGGCACTGAGCACGCTCAGGCTGAGCGACGTGGGCTCGAAGTTCTGGCTCTTGAACACCCCGAAACGCACATCCCGCGCACACTTGAGGAAGACGATCAGCGCGTGGTTCTGGTAGCTGCGCTTGCCGTCATGCAGCTGAGTCTTCTGGAAATCGAGCTTGCCACCGGCCGAGCCACCGACGAACAGACACGGGAAGCGGCCGGACTCGTACAGCGCTTCCATGAAGAAGGATTCCGAAGCGGAGAGCCCGTCGAAGAAGATGTTGGCGAGGGTGTCGCGGTAGTCGATCTTCATCGACACCTGCACTCGCTTGATCGAGGCCGTCAGTTTGGCGATCCGCTGCGCCATGCTCATGCGGTTGCCCTGGCCGCGGATGTCTTCGCTTTCCAGGGGGACCTGAACGATCTCAGCGGCGGCGATGACGCTGGCGTCGAACAGCTGCAGCACCACCCGATCCCATTGCGCGCCGGTGGCACAGTAGAGCCGCTGGCCCTCGCTGGAGAGCTCGCCCGCCGTGGTGCACAGGCTGATCGTCGCCTGCGGAAAACGCTGCGACACCTGTCTTGCCACGTCATCCAGATTCACATGCGGCGAGACGAAGCCGGCAATGTAGGTCGGGTTGAAGCGCAGAGCGGCGAGCTGCTGGGCCAGCTGCTGAGCCGAGCAGAGCAGACTTGCCGTGCCGCTGGATTGCGTGTGGCCTGGCTTGAATCGGGAAAGCGAAATCATGGGCTTTACTCGCGCTTTTAGAAAAGGAAGCGGGACACTCGGCCGCTCCCGCACTGATCAGCCATCGATCAGAAGCTAGTTGTTGTTATCGCCACCGTGGCCGTGAGGCGCATGTCGCTCGGTGGTGCCGTCGTCAGTGACGTTATCGGCCGCTGGATAAAAGATCGCCATGCCACCATGGTCTTCATCCGGAAGTACTGAGCGAGGCGGCGACTCGAGTTGACGTGGCTCAACGGAAGTCGACTGCGGCTGTGCAATTGTCGACGAGCGACCTGTTGCCGCAGTGGTTGTGGCCGATAGCAAGGAAAGGCTCACAAGGAGCGACGCCATGTCTCGCTTGTTCACCGATCTCGGATTCCGCTGGAAAATTACCCTGCCCATTGCGGCACTGGCCCTGCTGCTGGTGCTGATGGGGGTCGTCGGCATGCGTGGCGTCAACCATGTGGCCGATTCGAGCCAGCAGCTGGCGACACGGCACCTGCCCGCCATCGGGCTGCTGCTCAATGCCGACCGTGACCTGTATCAGGCCTTTGTCGCCGAGCGCAGCCTGCTCGACAGCGATGCGGGCGACCACGTCCAGGCGCTCAGGGCCAGCCATGCGGAAAACCTCAAGCAGGCCTACGACCGCGTGCAGCAGTACGCCGCCATGCAGCCAAGTTCGGAAGCGCTGGCGTTGGTCGAGCAGTTCAACCGTGGCTTTCAGCAATGGTCTGGGGTCTCGCAGCGGGTGATCGAGCAGATCGACCTTGATCCGCTGGCCGCCAGTGCACTGAGCTTTGGCGAAAGCGAGTCGAGCTTCGATGCCATGCGTGACGCCATCGACAAGCTGGGCGATCTTGAAGCGGCGGCGGCTAACAGCGAAGGCGAGGCCGCCATCGCTGAAGGCGCGGCGACAGCAGAACAGCAGATCATCGTGTTGGCTGTGGGTCTGCTCGGCTGCGTGTTACTGGTGGTGGGCCTGCCTCTGGTGGTACTGCGGCCGATGCAGCGGTTGCTTGAGCGTGTGCAGCAGATTGCCGAGGGCGACGGCGATTTGCGCGCCCGGCTGGATGTGCGGTCGGCTGACGAACTGGGCCAACTCGGCAATGCGTTCAACCGTTTTCTCGACAAGCTGCAACCGCTTATCGCCGAAGTCGGTCGGGTTACCGGAGAAGTCGATGCGGCGGCGCGTGATATGGCCAGGATGGCGGCAACGAACGATCAACTGATCAGCAGCGAACATGCGGCCGTGGACCAGGTCAGCACGGCGGCGACGGAAATGAGCGCTGCGGTGCATGAAGTTGCGCTGAACGCGCAGAACGCTTCCGATGCGGCGCGGAATGCGCAACAGCAGTCAAGCCAGGGCGCAGCGGTGGTCACCAGCACCGTCCAGTCAATCCGCCAGCTGGCGCAGGAGGTGGAGAGTACCTCGCAGACCATCGAGGTCCTGGCTGAAGAGACCGCCAGCATTGGTGCGGTGCTCGAAGTGATTCGCGGCATTGCAGAACAGACCAACCTGCTTGCGCTCAACGCCGCCATCGAGGCTGCCCGCGCCGGCGAGCAAGGTCGCGGTTTCGCCGTGGTGGCGGATGAGGTGCGGGCGCTGGCAGGCCGTACTCAGGATTCAACCAAGGACATCCAGCTACGTATCGAGCGGTTGCAGAGCGGGGTTGCCAAGGCCGTGCAGGCCATGCACGCCGGCAGTGGCAAGGCGCGCGACAGTGTGGAGCGTGCTGCTGGCGTCGATCAGGTGTTGGCCGACACGGCGGAGTCGGTACAGCGCATCAATGACATGGCGGCGCAGATTGCCACGGCTTGCGAGGAGCAGAGCAGCGTGACCGAGGAGATTGCGCGCAACATCAGCGATATACGCGATCTGTCCGATGATGCGGCTGCCAATTCTACGAAGAGCATGCAGGCCAGCCAGCAATTGTCCGGGCTGTCGCAGACTCTGGCGAGCCTGGTGGGTCGCTTCCAGGTCTGAACTGGCGCCCGCGCTTGCGCGGCGTCCGGCTAACCGGGGACGCGTACGCCCCACAGCAGTTTGCCCAGCCCGGTGTCGTCCGGTAACAACAACAGGCTGAGCATAAACACCAGCAGCAGGCCGAGCGCATAGGCCAGGCTGATCAGGCGCTGCCGTCGGCGGCGTCGTGTCACGGGTGCTGCTCTGGTCGGTTGTGCGCTGGAACGTGAAGGGGATGGGTGCATCGTCCTCTCGATGGATAGCAAGCCATGGCTCATTTGGTGGCGCGGAGCCGACCTGTACCGTTCTGGCGGCGAAGTAAACCCGAAATGAAAGCATAATGCCACTATCGTGAAGGCTTCCCCGATGGGCTGTCATTCGGGTAGCCGCCATCCCCCAGCGTCTGCCATCGCAGCGCTGTCACAATCGGAAAAGCTCTAGCGTGGATATCAGCCGGCGCTCCTGGCTGTGTCGACCATACTCAAAGGTCGCCGCCGCCCGACCTGGAGATCCGCTCATGCAGACTCGCCGCCAGCTGCTCAGTCGTTCCGCCCTGTTAGCCACTGTCGCCGCCCTCGGGCCGCTGCTGCCATTGCTGGCAAGAGGGGCCGAACCGTTACGCCAGCGCGCGATTCCCGCGACCGGCGAGATGCTTCCGGTGATCGGGCTGGGAACCTCGCGGACACATGACGTTCAGCTCGACGATGACGAGATGCGAACCCTGCTCGAGGTGCTGCGGGTGCTCGTCGAGGGTGGCGCACGGGTGATCGATACCGCGCCGAGCTACGGCAATGCTGACCGGGTGGTGGGTGAGCTGGTCCAGCGCGGCGATGTACGTAGGCAGGTGTTTCTGGCCAGTAAGGTGTCCGCCACCGGCCGCGAGCGTGGTGTGGCGCAGATCGAAAAGAGCTTCGAGGCGCTGCAGACCGGAGTGATCGACCTGATCCAGGTGCACAACCTGCAGGACACGCGCACCCAGCTCCAGTTGCTCCGCACTCTCAAGGAGCAGGGCCGTATTCGCTACATAGGCGTGACTCACTATGTCGAATCCGCCCATGACCGGCTGCTAGAGGTGCTCAAGCAGGAGCCTGTCGATTTCGTTCAGTTCAACTATTCGGTCAGCGAGCGCAATGCTGAAAGGCGGTTGCTGCCGTATTGCGCCGAGCACGGCATTGCCACGCTGATCAACCGGCCCTTTACCCGCGGCAACCTGCTCTCGCGGGTCAAGGGCAAGCCTTTGCCTGGCTGGGCGGCAGACATCGATGCCAGCTCCTGGGCGCAGTTGCTGCTCAAGTTCATCCTCGCCGAGCCCGCGGTGACCACGGTGATACCTGCCACATCCAATCCGCGCTACATGGCTGACAACCTCATGGCCGGCCAGGGCCGGTTGCCGGACGCGCGCCAGCGGGAAATGATTGTCGAAGCCTTCCGATGACCGTGGCTGAGGGACTCCGGGCTGGGGCTGGATGATCATGCCGTTTGCCGCGCGTGCCGCCGCGCTGATCAATGCCCGGCCGGGCGAGCTGCGCGCGGCGCTGGCAGGGTTCGCCCTGTTCTTCTGCCTGTTCACCGGCTATTTCATGCTGCGGCCGATCCGCGAGTCGATGGGTATTCAGGGCGGCGTCGAGAACCTGCAGTGGCTGTTCACCGCGACCTTCGTCGCCATGCTGGTGGCGGTGCCGCTGTTCGCCTGGCTCAACTCGCGCGTGGCGCGCATCCATTACATCGACTGGGTGTACGGCTTCTTCTGCCTCAACCTGCTGCTGTTTGCCGGGCTGTTCTTTCTCCTGCGTGACAGCATATGGCTGGCTCGGGTGTTCTACGTGTGGATCTCGGTCTACAACCTGTTCGTGGTCTCGGTTGCCTGGAGCCTGATGGCCGATGTGTTCGACGCACCCCAGGCGCGTCGGCTGTTCGCCTTCATTGCGGCCGGTGCCAGCGTCGGTGGGCTGACGGGACCGGCTCTGAGCGCCTTGCTCGTCGGCGTGCTCGGGCAGTTCGGGCTGATGCTGCTGGCGGCACTGCTACTGGCGGTAGCGGTGGCGATCAAGCACTACCTGATGGCCTGGCGCGGAGTGCTGGGTGCCGGCCGCCCCGGTGCCGAACACGCCGAAAGCCCGCGGCGACCGGTGATGGGTAATCCGTTCAGCGGGCTGACCCGGGTGCTGGGCTCGCGCTATCTGCTGGGTATCGCTGCCTTCGTGCTGCTGCTGACCACCGCCAGCACCTTTCTATATTTCGAACAGGCGCGGTTGGTGGCCGAGCTGTTTCCGGAGCGTACAGAGCAGGTGCGAGTCTTCGGTGCCATCGACTTCGTCGTGCAGGCTGGCGCACTGCTCTCGCAGCTGTTCATCACCGGGCGTATCGCGCAGCGACTCGGGGTGCGGGTGCTGCTCAGCGCAGTGCCGGCGCTGGTCTGTCTGGGGTTCATCGGCTTGGCGCTGGCACCGAGCTTTGCCGTGCTGGCGGCGGTCATGATCGTGCGGCGCATCGGTGAATATGCGTTTGTTCGCCCAGGCCGAGAGATGCTGTTCGCGCCGCTGGATGCCGAGAGCAAATACAAGGCGAAGAACTTCATCGATACCGTGATCTATCGCGGTGGTGATGCCCTCAGCGGCTGGGGCAAGGCTCTGCTCGACAGCCTTGGCCAAGGTGTCTGGCTGGTCGCCCTGGTTGGCGCGGCAAGCGCGGCGGTCTGGGGAGGGGTGGGCTGGCGGCTCGGCGGGCGAGCCGACGAGGCCAGCAGGCAACGCGGGCGAGACTAGGTAACGCACGCGCAAGTGATTGAATGCTGGCAAAATGCCCGCAATTTTCTCCAGACAGGATGTCCCGATGCGCGTCGCCTTGCCGTTTCTTCTTTTCGCCTCACTTTCCATCACCGGCTGCAGCATCAAGCAGACCGTTACGCCTGTGCATCTGTCGCCCGAGCTGGCGCCGGAGATCTGTGCCATTCCGGCCGTTGGGCTTCGCGCTGGCTTCAACACCACCTATCAGCAGTTGCTCAGTGACAAGGGCTTCAAGGTCCGTCAGTTGGCGGCCGGCAGCAAACCCGACCGCTGTTCCTTGAGCACCACTTACACCGGGATATGGCGCTGGGACCTTTTGCTCTACATGAGTTACGCCGACATCCGTGTCTACGAGCAGGGGCGTCAGGTGGGGCAGGCCGAATACGACGCGCGCTGGGGCAGTGGTCGCCCAGACAAATTCATCAGCGCCGAAAACAAGATTGCCGAACTCACCGACCAACTGTTCCCCGACGGGGCCAGCGGCCTGGGTGTCGCAAGGCCACAGGCCGTGGTGAGCGCGCCGCTGAGCCCACACGCGTACCGTCAGCAGCAACTGCAACGGTTGCAGGATGAGACGTTGTCTTACAAGGAATATCAACGCCGCTATCGTCAGCTGATGGAGGAGTAGCAGGCTCAGGCGGCTGGGGGCTTCGAAGCGCTGGCTTTCGGAGCTCAAGCGCTTCACTGATCTGGGTCAGCGAAGGCCTGTCCGCCGCTGGAGACAATTCAGCCAGACGAAACCGCTGAACCTCGGCGGTACAGACGCCTCGAACCTTAGTAGGTACGTCATCAATCAGGAGTAGTCGTATGCATGTTCAAGTCAACAGCCACCACATCCCCGGCAGTGTCGAGCTGCATGAGTGGGTCGGTTCGACCGTAGAGGAGCGGCTGGAGCGTTTCGACGATTTCCTCACTCGCATCGAAGTACACGTCAGCGACGAGAATGCACAGAAGGCCGGCGCTGATGACAAGCGCTGCCAGATCGAAGCCCGCCCGAAGGGCCATCAGGCCGTATCGGTGACACACAAGGCCGAATCCCTTCAGTTGGCCGTTGAAGGTGCCGCTGAGAAGATGCGCCACGCCCTTGAGCACCTGATCGGCAAGTTGGACACCAAGGTACTCTCTGGCGGCGAACTCAATGATCCATTGCGTGACGAGCAACCGCAGGCGGTAAAGGATGCGATGCTCGAAGAGGAATTCCTGGAAAAACAGGAAGAGCTTGACAAGTAAGGCGTCCGGCCCTGGTCTTTACCAGGGCCTTCCCAGCTAAACCCGCTTCACTCCTCGTTATCGTTGTGCTGTCCGGAACCAGCCCTTGCCGTTGCGTTTCGAATGAGCAATGCCCTCCTCTGGTAGTCCCTTCATGCAGATCATCCTGGTGCGTCACGGGCGGCCTGACCACAACGCCGACCCATGGAGTACGCCAGCCGGCATGAAGCACTGGGTCGAGGTTTACAATGCCGCCAGTGTCGTGGGCAGCGAGCGGCCCGAAGCCTTGCGACGCCTTGCTGAGTCGGTTGGCATTGTCGTCTGCAGCTCGCTGATGCGCTGCGTGGAGTCGCGCGACCATCTGGACTGCCAATGCCTGCACCAGCCCGATCCCTTGTTTGCCGAGGCCCATCTGCCTTATCCGGACTGGGCTTACCCGTTGATGCCTTCTCGTGTCTGGCGTATTACGTTTCGCACGGCCTGGTTCCTTGGTTTCGCACGTCACACCGAGCCAGTGAGCGAATCGAGGCGACGTGCGAGTGTCGCGGCCGACAGGCTTATCGAGCTGGCGGAAACGCATGGCAGCGTGTTGCTGATGGGGCACAAGATCATGAACGCACTGATCGCCACGCAGCTGCGCCGACGGGGTTGGCAGGGGCCGGCACTGCCGCTGCTGTCGGGCTACTGGCATCCGAGCCGCTACCGCAAGCCATCCTGAACCCATATCTCATCAACGTTGGCGGCAGTGACAGCGCAGACGTAGGCGAAGGCAGGCCTGAAAATCGGACGGCCAAACACCCGCAGCCATTGATGAGGCAAGTCAGGGGTAATACTTAGAAAAAGCAGGGTTGTTGAGAGGGTCTCGAAGCTTGATAGCCTGCCCTCAATAAAGCTGATGACAGCTAAATCCTGATTTTTTGGATTGAAAGCCAACATAACGACGCAAAGTTTGCGTGAGGCGTGGGTTTTGCTGTGGTGTCAAGGTTGGGCCTCGGCGGTGCGAATAGCCAAAGGCTTACATGAATCTGCGCGATCACGACTACAGCTCCAGCGTTCAAGTAATTAATCTATGCCCACTCTGAAGCGCAGGAAGCGCTCAGGATCAGGATGATCGACCATTGCCAGGAAGGCGCTCGAATGGAATCGGATAGGTCAGAAAAACCCGCTTCGGCGGGTTTTTGCTTTTCCGCACCCTGCACACGCGTTTCGCGTCAGGCATTGCGCAGCTCAGTTTGGCGGCGCTCGGAAAATGCTTCCTGGCCAAGCCACAGACTGTTTCGGCAAGATTTGGCTTCTGCCATGCTGATGCTTTATGCAGTAACCGCCTGGTTTATCTCTGAAACTAGTGACTCAAATATGCCCATGGGTGGGCAGTACTTTATAGCTGAATTTAAATAATCCAGACGAAAAAAAGCCCCGCCGAAGCGGGGCTTTTTATTTCAGGCGTCTTAAGAGACTTGAACCTGATCAGCCTGCATTCCTTTCTGGCCCTTAGTGGCCAGGAAAGAAACTGCTTGGCCTTCGCTCAGGCTTTTGAAACCTGCGCTTTCGATCGAACGATAATGAACGAACAGGTCTTCGCTGCCGTCGGTCGGCGTAATAAAGCCGAAACCTTTTTCATCGTTGAACCATTTAACTGTGCCATTTTGACGAGTAGACATGAGTATCTCCCAGGTGTTTTAAGGCTGCAGCGCTGAATTGTCCGGCGCCGAGACTGAGAAGCGAGAAGCAAAACGAACCGAGGAGATGAAACAGAGAAACATCATGCCGGGTGTCGAAGTGTTAATTGCGAAGCAGTGACCCGGAATATACGCACATAAAAAGATATGTACAGCATTGTTTGCCTAAGGCTGTTTCAAGAAGGTGACTACTGAGCATCTGCAAAAAATGAGTTAGCCTGTTATTTCCGTTATTTACAGTCACATATCTCGCCGTTTTCATAAGATTAAATGTTGTGAAATTTCGCCGAAACTTTATGGGTCGTTTATCGCTCGGCTGGCGGCTAGTTCGCGCCTGCATTGAGAGATTACGGTCTGACATTAGCCCAATCTCCATGGCCCGTGCGGCGATAGCGCAGAAGCGACAGCGCTACGTTAACGCCTCAAGCGCATCGCTCCAGGGTTTGTTTCGAGTCAGCGCTTAGAGAGGCTCCCGACGATGCGTTTGTCCCTTCCTATAGCGAAAGGCTTACAAGGATCCCAGTCTTTTGCTCTTCAGCTTGCTCGGCCGGATGATTAATCTATGCCCAGCTCTGAAGCGCAGGACGCGCTCAGGATCAAGGAAGATCGACCATCGCCAGGAAGGCACCCGGAAGGATTCGGATGGTCAGGAAAAACCCGCTTCGGCGGGTTTTTTGTTGCCCATGGAAAACCGCCGGGAATGCCATAACGTTCCGGCAACCGCGGCACGTGGTGCCACAGCGCAGCCTATCGCCTCACCGCGGCAGACTGTCGTGTTCACTTATCGCGACGATCTGTTCGATCAGCCATTGCAGGGCAGCATCCCGTTCACGTTGCGCAACGCTGACGATATCCAGCCGGAAGCTACCGAGATCGAAGGGCAGGTCAAACAGCTGGAGCGGTAGCATCTCCGCGAAATAGCGCGCCAGCTGTGTCGGCAGCACCGCGGCCAGATCGCTACGCGCGACGATATGTGCGGCCTGCAGGTAGTTCGGGGTGGTGTAGACCACATCGCGGCCGAGTCCTTGCTCCTCCAGCCATTGATCGACCATGCCGCGCGTCTGTCCGCCGTGGACCCAGAGGTGGCGCAGGCGCAAAAAACCGTCGAGGTCCAGTGTCTTGCCAACCAACGGATGACCCTTGCGCACCGCAATCTGCAAGGTTTCGCTGGCCCAGCGTCGGGTATGAAAACGGGTCGGCACTTCGACGAAGCGGCCAAGAACCAGATCCAGCTTGCCGTCATCCAGCGCTTCGACCGGCAGGCTTGGGGTCAGATGCTCGATGGCCAGCTGAATCCCCGGTGCCACGCTCGCCAGGCGAGCCATCAACGCAGGCATACAGACCAGCTCGACGTAATCGGTGACAGCAATGACGAAGCGCTGCCGGCTGGTGCTCGGATCGAAGAAATCCCCGGCATTCAAGGTGTGCTCGATCTGCTGCAACGCATCGCGAATGGGCGCTTCCAGGCTCAGCGCGCGCGGCGTGGGTTGCATGGCGCGGCCAACACGGACCAGCAGCGGATCATCGAGCAGTTCGCGCAGACGATTGAGTGCATTACTGACGGCCGGTTGGCTGAGCGAAAGCCGCTCCGCAGCGCGAGAGACATTGCGTTCGCGTAGCAGGGCGTCCAGCACGCGAAGGAGGTTGAGGTCGAAGTTGTAGATATTCATCGGGTGAATCTGAAACATCACAAGACTAAATTTCAAAAATAGTAGCGTCTTCGTCTATGGTTGGTCTCCAGTTTTTTCCGCCTTGCGATGAGGACAGCTGCTATGAGCCAAACCGGTTTCGATATCCAGACCGCCGCCGTGATCGGCGCGGGCACCATGGGCCGCGGTATCGTCATGAGCCTGGCCAACGCCGGTGTGCAGGTGCTGTGGCTGGACAACAATCCCGAGATGCTGGAGAAGGCGTTGGGCGTCGTGGCCGACACCTACGCGCATAACGTCCGCCAGGGGCGGATCGACGAGACTCAGGCGGCTGCACGTCGCGCCTGCATCAGCAAAGCGGCCGATTATCAGGCGTTAGCCGATGTCGATCTGGTGATCGAAGCCGTTTACGAGAACCTCGAGCTAAAGCAGACCATCTTCCGCGAACTGGACGGCATCGTTAAGCCCACCGGCATTCTCGCCAGCAACACCTCGGCACTGGACATAGACGCCATTGCCGCCGTCACCGGGCGCCCTGAGCAGGTGGTGGGGCTGCACTTCTTCAGTCCGGCACACATCATGAAATTGCTGGAAATCGTCCGCGGTGCGAAGACTTCCAAAGCCGTGCTTAAGGCGTCCACTGAACTCGGCAAGCGCATGGGCAAGGTCAGCGTGATCGCCGGCAACTGCCAGGGCTTCATCGGCAACCGCATGCTCGCGACCTATGTGCGGGAAGCACGAATGATGCTGCTCGAAGGGGCCTACCCGCACCAGGTAGACGCTGCGCTGCAGGGCTTCGGTTTTGCTATGGGGCCGTTCCGCATGTACGACGTAGTCGGCATCGACCTGGAATGGCGTTCGCGCGAATTGGCCGGCAAGGGCCAGGATGAGCCTGAGGTGCAGATCGACAACCGCCTCTGCGAGCTCGGCCGCTTCGGCCAGAAATCGCGCATGGGCTACTACCGCTATGCCGAAGGCAGCCGCCAGGCCGAACACGACCCGGAAGTGGACGCGCTCGTGCAGCGCGAGTCCGAGCGCCTCGGTTACCAGCGCCGCGAAATCGGCAGCGAAGAAATTCTCGAGCGCTGCCTGCTGGCGTTGGTCAACGAAGGTGCGAAGATTCTTGAAGAAGGCATGGCCGAGTCCAGTGCTGATATCGACACCGTTTACCTCTACGGCTATGGCTTCCCGGCCGAAGTCGGCGGACCGATGACCTGGGCTGATCGCCAGGGCCTGCCAGCCATTCGTGACCGGTTGAATGCACTGGCCGAGCGCCACGGGCCGCACTGGCAGCCGGCCGAGCTGATCGACAGCCTGGCCACACTCGGCAGTTGCTTCGCTGACTACAAAAAGGAAGCCTGAGCATGGAGTACAAGGCCCCCCTGCGTGACATGCGTTTCGTACTGCACGAGCTGTTCGACGCCAGCGCTCATTGCGAGCTGCTCGGCAACGGCCTGGACCGTGAGCTGATCGACGGCGTGCTGGAAGAAGCGGCGCGCTACACCGGCGGCGAAATCGCACCGCTCAATCGCAACAGCGACGAAGAGGGCGTGACCCTGGAAAACGGCGAGGTGCGCACCCCGCAGGGCTTCGTCGAGGCCTACAGGCAGTACGTCGACAACGGCTGGGCGAGCATGACCGGGCCGACCGAGTACGGTGGCCAGGGCTTCCCGCAGCTGGTCGCCTGTAACTTCCACGAAATGCTGATGGGCGCTTCGCTGTCGTTCCGCATCTACTCGGGCCTCACCGAAGGCGCGGTGCTGGCGCTGTACAAGCACGGCAGCGACGAGCTGAAGAACGCTTATCTGGAGAAGCTGGTCAGCGGCAGCTGGAGCGGCACCATGTGCCTGACCGAGCCGCAGGCCGGCACCGATCTTGCGCTGTTGCGGACCAAGGCCGAGCCCCAGCCGGACGGCAGCTATAAGGTCAGCGGCAGCAAGATCTTCATCTCCGGTGGCGAGCACGACATGAGCGAGAACATCGTGCACCTGGTGTTGGCACGCCTGCCGGATGCACCGGCCGGGATGAAGGGCATCAGCCTCTTGCTGGTACCCAAGTTCATCGCCAAGGCCGATGGTACGCCCGGCGAGCGCAACGCGCTTTCCTGCGGCGCCATCGAGCACAAGATGGGCATCAAGGGCGCGGCCACTTGCGTGATGAACTTCGACGGCGCCACCGGCTGGGTCGTCGGCGAGCCGAACCAGGGCCTGGCCTGCATGTTCACCATGATGAACGACGCGCGCTTCCAGGTCGGTCTGCAGGGCCTGGGCATTGCCGAACAGGCTTACCAGGGCTCGCTGGGCTATGCACGCGAGCGGTTGCAGTCGCGCGGCCTGGCCGGTGTTCAGCATCCGGACAAGGTGGCTGATCCGATCATCGTTCACCCGGACGTGCGGCGCATGCTGCTGACGCAGAAGACACTGGTCGAAGGCAGCCGGATGTTGGCGGCGTACTGCGCCCGGCAGCTGGACCTTGAACATGGCCATCCCGAACCGAGCTACCGCAAGGCCGCAAGCAAGCGCGCGGCGCTGCTGATTCCTATCGTCAAAGCCTTCTTCACCGACATGGGCCAGGAGGTCGCGAGCCTCGGCGTGCAGGTCTACGGCGGCCACGGTTATATCCGCGAGTGGGGCATGGAGCAGCTGATGCGCGACAGCCGCATCACTCAGCTGTACGAGGGCACCAACGGCATCCAGGCGCTCGACTACATCCGCCGCAAGTTGCTCGGCGATGGCGGCACTGAACTGTCAGCCCTGCAGGCCGAGTTCAGCGAGATTTGCGACCAGCAGGTTGACCGGCCAGCACTGCAAGCCATGGCCAGCAAGGTACAGGCTCGGATCGGTGAATGGCGTGAGCTGAGCGCCGAGATCATCGCCGCCACCGGGCGCGACCCGCAGGAAATCGGCGCGGTGTCGGTGGATTTTCTGCAGTACTCGGCCTATGTGTTGTTGGCGGGACTCTGGCTACAGGCTGCAGCGCGGGCACAGGACGCGCTGGAGCAAGGGGTTGGAGAGGAGGCGTTTTACCAGGCCAAGCTGGCCAGCGCGGACTTCTACCTGCGTCGCGTACTGCCGCGGGCGAGTGCGCATCGTGAGGCAATCCAGGGTGGTGCCGATTGCGTGATGGCGCTGCCAGAAAGTGACTTCGCGTTTTGAGCTAATTGATCACAGGAGGCACCGATGCATCCGTTCAGCTTTGCCACAACCGCCCAACTGATTTGTGAGCCCGGCTCGTCGCGCCGGCTGGCCAGTCTCTGCAAGGAGCGCGAGGCGCGTTCCGTATTGGTCGTGACCGATCCTGGGATTACCCGCTTCGGCCTGCTCAACGAGGTGCTCCCGGGTTTCGAGACGGAAGGGTTGAAGGTCGCCGTTTACGATCAGGTCGTCGCAGATCCGCCGGAAGCCATCGTGCTGGCCGCCGTCGAGCAGGCCCGGTCAGCTGGCGCTGATCTGGTGATCGGCTTTGGTGGCGGCAGCTCGATGGATGTCGCCAAGCTGGTGGCCCTCCTGGCACACCCGGACAACACCCAGACCCTGCAGGATATCTACGGCGTCGGTAACGCCAAGGGCAAGCGTTTGCCGTTGATTCAGGTGCCGACCACCGCAGGCACCGGTTCCGAGGTCACTCAGATCGCCATTATCACCACCGGCGAAACCACCAAGATGGGCGTGGTTTCGCCCCTGCTGCTGCCGGATCTGGCGCTGCTCGACGCTGACCTTACCCTCGGCTTGCCTCCGGCGGTAACCGCCGCTACCGGGATCGACGCCATGGTGCACGCCATTGAGGCCTACACCAGCGCGTTGAAGAAAAACCCGATGTCCGACCTGCTGGCGCGCGAGGCGCTGCGTCTGCTGGCGGCCAACCTAGACGAAGCCGTACACAACGGCAGCAACCGCGAGGCGCGCCAGGCCATGCTGCTCGGTGCCTGCCTGGCCGGGCAGGCCTTCGCCAACGCACCGGTGGCTGCGGTGCATGCGCTGGCCTATCCGCTGGGCGGCAACTTCCACATTCCGCACGGGCTGTCGAACGCGCTGGTGCTGCCGCAGGTGTTGCGCTTCAACGTCAATGCGGCGACCACCCATTACGGCGAGCTGGCGCCGATCATCCTTGGTGATCGGCTGCGCACCGATGACCCGTCGACCTATGCCGAGCAGCTAATCCAGGAGTTCGAGCAGATGAGCGCTCGCGTCGGTCTGCCGACCCGTTTGCGCGACGCCGGTGTGCCGGAGGACATGTTGCCGCAACTGGCGAAGGAGGCGATGCTCCAGCAGCGTCTGCTGGTCAACAATCCACGCGAAGTGACCGAGGCTGATGCCTTGGCCATCTACCGCGCCGCGTACTGACCCTATTGGTGCGCCGCGTCGCCTGCGGTGTGCCGGTTGCTGAACAAGGACTTCTCGAATGGCTGAACAACCGCAGCACCTGCGCGCCAATTACCGTCACTTCCAGCCGATCACTACTCGCTGGCATGACAACGATATCTATGGCCACGTGAACAACGTCGTCTACTACAGCTATTTCGACAGCGCGGTGAACGCCTATCTGATTGCACGTGGCGGGTTGGATATTCACGAAGGTGAGGTGGTGGGCTTCGTCGTCAGTTCTTCGTGCGACTACTTTGCCTCCATCGCCTTTCCCGATGTGCTGGAAGTCGGGCTACGGGTCGGCAAGCTTGGCAACAGCTCGGTGCAGTACGAGCTGGCGATTTTCAAGGCAGGCGAAGCGCAGGCCTGTGCGGCGGGGCGCTTCGTGCATGTGTTCGTGGACCGCGCCAGCAACCGGCCGACGCCGATCCCGAGCGGTTTGCGCCAGGCCTTGGAAGCGCTGGTAATGACGGCCGAATAACCGCAGCTCTGTGGTTAGACAGCTGAACGGCCGAACTTGTCGGCCGTTCAGCTGTGGCTGGTCGCGCCGCGCTACGGAGCGGCTGACTCAGCGGTGATGCTTGTGTTTGTGCTTCCAGTGTCCCTTGGCTTTGCCCGGGTGGCCGTAGTAACGGCGGTCGTCACGGTAGCGACGGTCATTGCGATAGTCATCATCGTCGCCGTAGGCATTGCCGATCGCGCCGCCGGCGCCGCCACCCACGGCTGCACCAATCAGGCCGCCGGTGCTGCCCCCGACGCGCTGGCCGACCACGTTACCGCCCGCTGCGCCAAGGCCACCACCGATGGCCGCTTCGGTGCGGCTGCGCTTGTCGGCGCCGACCATGCCGCCCGCAGCGCCGCCGACACCGGCGCCGATGGTCGCGCCGGTGGAGCCGCCAAGATGCTCACCGACGACCGAGCCGAGTGCACCGCCCAATGCTCCGCCGACAGCGGCTTCGGTGTTGCTCGCGGCGGCGATACCGCCGTAGGTCAGGCCTAGGGAAAGAACTATCAGCTGCAGGGACTTCATGTACACCTCGATAGCAAAGCCGGCGTGCGGCGAAATTGCCGTCATAGACCGGCTGGCCGGTGCCGGGTTCCACGGGCAGCCATCGGGTTCGCAAAACCTGGACGTGGTTCACATGTAGCCAAATCGTCCGCCTCTTCTCCGCCCGGAAAAGGCTCGTGGAGCCCGACCTCAGCGCCGCGTCAGGGCGTCATCTCATTGACTGGTTTCATCGTTTAGCTAACAACTGGCAGGCCGCTACTGTGCGGCCTGCTGAATACAAATGTTGACGTCTGGGTGCGTTCGACAAAGGAGCGCCTCGTTGATGGAGGCGCTGCCGAGGCGAACTCGATCAGTGAATATGCCGAGCAGCCTGGTACCTGTTGAATGGGTTTGACGCTTGTTGATGGTCCGCGTAGTTGCCGCTCGATAGAGTTGGATAGTCATCGCTCTCCATGCTCGAAATACGATCGGCCACCCGGTGCGTCGGCCCTGAGCAGAGCCCGACCACCACCTCGTAGGCTGAGCCTGAGCAGATCGAACCGCAGGTACAGCCCTGAGTCGGATATTCTTACAGCACGCCTGCAAGGAAAGTTCGATATGCCTCGTCCTGCACCCCTGAATGCTGCCGCGCCCATCGCCAGTTCGGCGCCGGCCGCCTATAGCTATGCGGAGCTGAATGCCTCGGAAAATACGGGCGACGCGGTGCTGGCCGAGGAGTGCGCGCTGGCCATCGCCTACAACGGCATCAGCCACGCGGTGATGATGGTCTCGCCCAGCGCGCTGGAGGACTTCGTCGTCGGCTTCAGCCTGAGCGGCGAGCTGGTTGGCAGCGTCGACGAGATCTACGACATCCAGCTCAGTCGGCGCGGCGACGCGTTCAGCGCCGAGGTAGAGATCGGCAATCGAGCGTTCTGGGCACTCAAACAACAGCGCCGCAACCTGGCCGGTACCAGCGGTTGCGGTCTGTGTGGGGTGGAGGCGATCGATCAGGCGCTACCGCAATTGACCCCGCTGGCGTCCAGCCCCTTACCGCCGGCCGCGCACCTGCAGGAGCTGCGCGCGCGGATCAACGATGCGCAGCGCCTGGCGCGGCAAAGCGGTGCGCTGCACGCCGCACTGTTTGTCGACGAACATGGCGAGATCGTGCTGTGCCGTGAGGACATCGGCCGGCACAACGCGCTGGACAAGCTGATCGGCGCGCTGCGCCGCGAAGGGCGTGACGGCTATCGGGGCTTCGCGGTGGTCACCAGCCGCTGCAGCCTGGAGCTGATCCACAAGGCTGTGCGTGCGGGTTTGTCGACGCTGGTCAGCCTTTCAGCACCGACCGATCTCTGCGTGCGCTGGGCGCGCCAGCACCGGCTCAACCTGATCCATCTGCCGCACCACAGCGCCCCGCGGGTATACAGCCCGGCGCTTACGACCGAGCGCGCGCATCCCCGCTAACCTTCGGGCTTCCCGCCGTTTGCATGCAAACGGCGCCCCTAGACGTTTGTGACGCCGCTGTACCTGCACGGCTCTACTCGAGCTCCTGGGCCAGCATGGCGCGGATGCGCGTGGCCAGCAGGTCGATGGTGAAGGGTTTGCTGATCATGTCCATGCCCTTGTCGAGAAAGCCGCTGCTGGCCGCCTGTTCGGCGTAGCCGGTCATGAACAGCACGCGCAGGGTGGGCCGCAGCTGGCGTGCGATGTCGGCCAGCTGACGGCCGTTCATGCCCGGCAGGCCGACATCGGAAATGAGCAGGTCCAGCGGTTCGCCGCTGACCAGGATAGCCACCGCCGCGTTGGCCTCGGCCGCTTCCAGAGCGCGGTAGCCGAGCATGTCCAGCACGTCCATGACCAGCATGCGCACCGCGGCATCGTCCTCCACCACCAGCACCCGTTCGCCCTGCAGCGCTTTCGGCACCTGCTCGGCAGGGGCGTCAGGTACAACCTGAGTTTGAAGATCGCAGTGTGCCGGCAAGTAGAGGGTGACCTCGGTGCCTTGGCCCGGCTCGCTGCGGATCTGCACATGGCCGCCGGCCTGGCGGGCGAAGCCGTAGATCATCGACAGGCCGAGCCCGGTGCCCTGGCCGATGGGTTTGGTGGTGAAGAATGGCTCGAACGCAGCCGCCAGGACCTTGGGCGTCATGCCGCAGCCACTGTCGATCACGCTGAGGCTGACGTAGTGCCCGGGGGCCATGTCACCGATTTCACCGGGCTGCTGCAGCATCACGTTGGCCGTGGCGATATACAGGCTGCCGCCGTCGGGCATGGCGTCGCGGGCGTTGATGACCAGGTTGAGCAGTGCGCTTTCCAGCTGGTTGTCGTCGCTGTGGGCTGGCCACAGGTCCGGCTGCAGCTGTGCGTCGACCAGGATGTGGCTGCCCAGTGTGCGCACCATCAGGTCGTGCATGGACTCGACCAGCGCATTGATGTCGACCCGCTTGAGATTCAACGGCTGGCGACGGGCAAAGGCTAGCAGCCGGTGGGTGAGCGCCGCCGCGCGGTTGGCCGAGGTGACCGCCGCGTCGATGAAACGCTGGGTTTCGGCGTGTCGGCCGGTCTGGTTGTAGCGCTGGATAAGGTCCAGCCCACCGATGATGCCGGTGAGCATGTTGTTGAAGTCGTGAGCGATGCCGCCGGTGAGCTGGCCCACCGCTTCCATCTTCTGCGCCTGGCGCAGCGCTTCCTGCGCCTGCTCACGACTGGCCATTTCCTTGAGCAGGCGCTCGTAGACTTCCGCCAGCGCCTCGGTGCGCTCCTGTACCCGACTTTCCAGCGTCTCGTTGAGCTCACGCAGCGCCTGTTCTGCTTCCCAGCGCTCGGTGACGTCCTGAGCCAGCACGAAAAAGCCCTGTACCTCACCCTGGTCGTCGCGGCGCGGCAGGTATTGGACCTGGGTTTGGCGTGGTTTGCCGTCGCGGTGCGAGCTGTAGGCTTCGAAGCTCAGTTCCTGGCCGGCCAGTGCCGCCTTGATGTGAGCCTCGCGAATGGCATAGGCCTCTTCACCGATGACCTCGCGAACGCTTTTGCCGTATAGCGACTCGGGGCTTAAGCCATACCAGCTTTCATAGTGGCTGTTGTTGAAACGAAAGCGCTCATCTCGATCAACGTAGCCGATAAGCACCGGCAAGGCGTCGTTGATCATCTTGATTTCAGCGTTCCGGCGGCGCAGTGCCTCCTCTTCGCTTGGCCGAAGACAGAGCAGCTGCCCAACGATCTGTTGCCCGTCGCGGATGGGGCTGATGGCGATATCGAAGCCAACATTGCTGCCCGGCGACAGGCTACTGTCGACAGGGTGATAGTTGCGCAGTGTGCAGGTCCGGTTGCGCTCAGCGAGCGGACTCGCATGGTGCAGATCCGGCCAGTTGTCGCCCCAGGATGTCGCGACTGGTGCCCCGAGCGCCCCCGAATGGTGGTCTCCGATGGCAGCGGCATGCGCATCGTTGTACAGCTGCAGGCTGGCTTCGCCCCACAGGATGCACATTGGCAGCGGCGTCTCGAGCACGGTATCGAGCAGTACGCGCAGAACGGTCGGCCATTGTTCGACCGGGCCTAGCACCGTTGTGCTCCAGTCGTGCAGGCGGATCTGCCGGCCCATTTCGCTGCGCTCGGAAGGCCAGAATCCTGCGTCTACAACCATAGTCCTTCCATTCTGAGGCGCCAGGGTTCTACCCGCATCGCACCTATGCCGAGTTCATGTACACGCTGGACGTCAGTCAACTGGATCGCCTTTTTCATCATCCGCTGGCCGTCTCAATAAGGCGGATACGTATGCGTCTGAGTTAAGCACGCCCGCATCTTTCGGTCAGGCCGAGAAGCCCTGCAGGCTGCGGATCAGCTCGAGATAATCGTCCACAGCGGTGAATTCTTCAGTGTCTTTCCTGCCTCGGCGACTGTCCGGTTCGCTGATGGCCAGCAGGTGAGCGATGCCGTAAGCCCGCGCACTGCGCAGTACGGACAGGCTGTCGTCAATGAAAAGCGCGGTTGCCGGATTGAAATCCAGATCCGTTTTCAGGGCATGCCAGAACTGGGCTTGCTCCTTGGGGAAGCCATAGTCGTGTGAACTGATCAGACGATTGAACCAGGGTGCCAGTTCGATACGTTCGAGCTTCAGCGACAACGAGTCGCGGTGGGCATTGGTGATCAACACCACGCGCTTGCCCGCATCACGCAGGGCGGCGAGAAATTCGTCGGCAGCCGGGCGCAGGGCGATCAGGTCGGCGATCTCTCGCTTCATCTCACGAATCGGCAGGTTCAGCTCGCGGGTCCAGAAGTCCAGGCAGTACCAAGTGAGCTTGCCCTCATGTTCATTGAACAGCGGGGCCAGCTCCAGTTCGGCCATGGCACGGCTTATGCCATGCCGTTCGGCATAGCGCTGCGGCAGCAGGTCGAGCCAGAAATGGTTGTCGAAATGCAGATCCAGCAGGGTGCCGTCCATGTCCAGCAGGACGGTGTCGATCTCGGACCAGGGCAGTGAAGCGATCATGGCGGGCTCTTGTTCGGCGGTTGGCACCCATGGTGCGACAGCGGTCGGCTCGATGCAAAGCGTTCGCGGCGATCACAAAAAGCCGGGTTATGATTGGCCTTCGCGTTCCAAGGATATCCCCATGCGCCAGAAACCTACCGTACTTGCCCGTGAGATTGTCGCCAGCAGCCGCCTGTTCCGTGTCGAGGAGCTGCAGCTGCGGTTTTCCAACGGCGTGGAGCGTACCTACGAACGGCTGGTCGGCAAGGGGACCGGTTACGGCGCGGTGATGATCGTCGCGCTGGAAGCCGACGGCCGGGCGCTGCTGGTGGAGGAATACTGCGGCGGTACCGATACCTACGAACTGTCGCTGCCCAAGGGGTTGATCGAGCCGGGCGAAGACGTGCTCGACGCGGCCAACCGGGAGTTGAAAGAGGAGGCCGGTTTCGGCGCGCGCAGCCTGGAATTGCTCACCGAACTGTCGCTGTCGCCGGGCTACATGAGCCAGAAGATTCAGGTGGTACTGGCGCGTGACCTGTATCCCGAGCAGCTGCCGGGGGACGAGCCTGAGCCGATGCGTGTCGATCGGGTGGATCTGCGGGAATTGTCCAGCCTGATCCAGAACCCGCAGTTCAGCGAAGGGCGCGCCCTCGCGGCCCTTTATCTGGCGCGTGATCTGCTCAGCCAGCGGGGGGAGTTCGCGCTATGAGCCATCCCTATCTGGCCCCCGTCATTGAACTGGTCCGCGCTGCCGGTGAGGCCATCCTGCCGCACTGGCGCACCGATGTGCAGGTGCATGAGAAGGCCGATGCTTCGCCCGTGACCGCCGCTGATATGGCGGCTCATTATCTGCTGGCCGATGGCCTCCGGGCGCTCGATGCGGCCATCCCGGTATTGTCCGAGGAAGACTGCGCGCTGGATCTTGCCGAGCGTGCCGGCTGGTCGCGTTGGTGGTTGGTCGATCCGCTGGACGGCACCAAGGAATTCATCGCCGGTAGCGAAGAATTCACCGTAAATGTCGCGTTGATCGAGCAGGGGCGGGTGCTGTTCGGAGTGGTCGGGGTTCCGGCCAATGGCCGCTGCTATTACGGCGGTGCTGCATTTGGCGCCTGGCGTGCTGAAGCAGACGGTGCGGCGCAGCCCTTGCGGGTGCGTCATCAGGCTGCGGGCGAGTTCACCGTCGTTGCGAGCCGTCGCCACTCGAGCCCGGCGCAGGAGCGTTTGCTCTATGGCTTGCGGCAACGTTTTGGCGAGCTGGCATTAGCCAGTGTCGGCAGCTCGCTGAAGTTCTGCCTGTTGGCCGAAGGAGCCGCCGACTGTTACCCGCGGCTGGCACCGACTTCACAGTGGGACACGGCGGCGGCCCAGGGCGTGCTGGAGGGCGCCGGCGGCGAGGTGCTGGATATTGCCGGCGCCGCCCTGACCTACGAAGCGCGGGAGAATTTCCTCAACCCCTCATTCCTGGCGCTACCGCGTGACGCCGAATGGCGGGCCGAGCTGATCGAGCTGGCTGGCCGCTGACGCCGAGGTGCTCCGGAGGCCGGTTATTCGCGCGGTGACTCGGTCGCGCATAAGGCCATGCTAGGATTCTTGCGGTGACCAAGCCGAGCGCTTGAGTTGGAACGCTGGAGCTGCCTGTGTCGAAAACCCCCACCGGGATACGTCAATGGATCTGGCGTGCCTTCGTTCAGACAACATTGATCCCACTGGTGCTGGTCGAGGTCGTGCTGATCGCGGCCTACCTGCTGACCAACAGCGCCATCCGCGATGCGCAGATCGAGCACCTGCGCGAAACGGCGCTTTCCGAATTGCAAACGGCCGTGGCGCGTGAGTCGCGGGTGATCAGCCAGCAGCTGCAGGAAGTGGCGAACGCGGCCACTCTGTTTCGTAATTTCTCCCGTCGTGCGTTGGAAGACGACAGCCCGGTGGCGCCGGTGCCGCTTGAACTCAATGCCGATGGGGTGCGCTATAGCCCCCGCGACCTGGGCGGCGCCGCCAGCTTCTACTCTGGGCTGACGCCCCCGGAACGCCAGGATCTGCAGAAGGTAGCCAAGCTACAGCGGCTCGACCCGCTGATGAAGGAGCTGCACGCCAGCAACCCGCTGATCGCCAGCCTCTATTTCAACAGCTGGGACAGCTACAACCATATCTACCCCTGGTTCGATACGGCTCAGCAGTACGCGCCGGATGTGCACATCCCCAGCTACAACTTCTATTACCTGGCCAACGCTTGGCACAACCCCGCGCGCAAGGTGGTGTGGACCGACGTCTACCTCGACCCGGCCGGGCAGGGCTGGATGATGTCGGCCGTGGCGCCGGTTTACCGAGGGGACATGCTCGAAGGCGTCAGCGGTATCGACATCACTGTCAGCGGCCTCCTGAATCAGATCAGTAACCTGCGAGTGCCCTGGGACGGCTATGCCATGCTGGTCAGCCGCGACCTGAGCATCATGGCCCTGCCGGAGTCGGGCGAGCGGGAGTTCGAGCTCAACGAGCTGACCGATCACTATTACAACGACGCGGTGCGCCGGGAAACGCTCAAGCCTGAAGATTTCCGCCTTGATCGCCGCGGCCAGACCCGCGAGCTGGCAAAGGCGGTCGCTACGCAGAGCGAAGGGGTCATGAGCCTGGAGCTGAAAGGTGAACAACGGCTGGTTGCCTGGACGACGGTGCCGCAAACCGGCTGGCACCTGATGGCGGTGGTCGAAGAAAACGCAGTGTTCAGCCAGACCAATGCCTTGGCCAGTCGCTTTCAACAGATCGGCTATCTGCTGATTGCCGGGTTGGTAATGTTCTACCTGCTGTTTTTTGCCTTCATGTGGCTGCGCGCGCGTCAGCTCAGTCAGGCGTTGCTGAAGCCGATCGCGGGCATCTCGCAGATGATGGGGCAGATCGGCCTCGGTCGGTGGCGGCCGGAGCCCGTCTCGTCAGAGATTCGCGAGCTGGATGATCTGGCGCAGCACACCCGAGGCATCGGCGCCCAGCTTGAGGACAGCGAGGCGCAGCGTACCCAGGCTCAGGAGCGTCTCGAACTGGTGCTTGAAAGCGCCACTGAAAGCCTCTGGGAAAACGATATGCGTCGCGGCGTGATGCAGCTTCGCGGGCGGCTGCCAGCGCGCTTCGGGTTGTCTTCTGCACAGCTGAGCGAGGCTCAGTTTCTGCAGCGTATCCATCCGCTCGACGTCGCCCAGGTACAGGCCGAACTCGACCGCATGCACGAAGGGCAGGCGCTGCGCTATGAGAGCGAGTACCGCTTCGCTGATGCGCTGGGTGAATATCACTGGCTGCTCAGTCGCGGCCGCGTGCTGGAGCGCGACCCGCAAACAGGCGAAGCGACCCTGGTGGCTGGTACGCATGTGGATATCGATGCCATCAAGCGGGTCGAGGACGATTTGCGCCAGGCCATCCAGCAGGCACATGCGGCCAACGAGGCCAAGACTCATCTGATCTCCAGCATCAGCCATGAGCTGCGTACGCCGCTCAACGCCATCCTTGGGTTCGCCCAGCTGATGCGCATGGACTGCTCGCCGGATGCTCAGCCGGAAGCTGCTGAGTATCTCGATGAGATCCTGTTGGCCAGCCGGCATCTGAACCAGTTGCTTGGCGATATTCTCGACTGGTCGAGCCTGCAGGCCGAGCGGCCGCAGCTGACGCTAAAAACCGTCGAAGTCACTGCTTTGATGCATGAGTGCGCCGAGCTGGTGGCGCTTGATGTTCAGCGCCACGGCCTGCGGTTGGAATTCGATTTGCCGCCCGGGCCCGTCGAAGTGCAGGGCGAGCCGCGTCGGTTACGTCAGGTGCTGCTCAATCTGCTGTCCAACGCCATCAAGTACAACAAGCCAGACGGGAAGATTGTGCTGCGCATCGATACGGTCGCCGGCCAGGCAAGGCTGGTGGTCGAAGACACGGGTCTTGGCATCGACGAGAGTTTGCAGGCGCAGCTGTTCGAGCCGTTTCGCCGGCTTGGCCGCGAGAGTTCGAACATCCAGGGTGCGGGCATCGGCCTTTCGCTGTGCCTGGAGTACGCCAAGCTGATGGGCGGCAGTATCGGGGTGAAGAGTGCGCCTGGAGCCGGCAGTCGCTTCTGGATCGCCCTGCCGTTGGCGGGTGCGCAGAGCGCCCGGCCGCTTCGCCAGCGGCCGCGGATCGTCTATGTCGAAGATGACCCGGCCAGCCAGCTGCTGGTGCGCAAGGCCCTGGCTGATCTGGCTGAGGTCAGCGTCATCGGCAATGGGCGGATGGCCTTGGAACACTTGCTGGTCGATCCGCCGGAGTTGCTGCTGCTGGATTTCAACCTGCCGGAGCTTGATGGTGAGCAGTTGCTGCGTTTGCTGCGTCAGGCCCCGACCACCCAATGGCTGCCGGTGCTCGTGCTGAGTGCGGTGAGCGAGAAGAAGGCCGGGCTCGACTGCCAGGGCTGGCTGAGCAAGCCGCTGGACCTCGACGAGCTGCGTCGGCAGGTCCGGGATTGCCTTCAGGAGTTCGATCTCCATCCGGGTTGAGCCCGCAGATCAGTCGACGCGCTCACCGCAGAGGTCGAGGGCGAACCAGTGCTCGACTTCAGTCTGCGACAGCCCGGTGCCGAGCAGCGCGAACAACTTGCCCAGCGCGGCCTCCCGCGTCATGCCGCCGCCTGACATCAGCCCACTGGCAGCCAGTTTGCTGCCAGCCGCATAGATGCTGAATTCGACGTGCCCCTGCGGACACTGGCTGATCGCGGCCAGTACAACGCCGCGCTGATGGGCGTCCTGCAGCGCCTTCAGCAGATCAGCATCATCCGCGGGCCCAGTACCGCTGCCATAGCACTCGATGAGCACGCCCTCCACGCTACTGGACAGCAAGGCGTGCACCTGCGTCGCCTGAATGCCTGGGTAGAGCGGCAGCACCGCGAGGTTCACCTGCTGACGCGATTGGCGGTAGTCGAGTGTTGCGGGAATAGCGGGTGCGCGCTGGCCCTGACGCAGCCGTGGCAGTACGCCGAAGGCATCGAGGCTGGCGGTTCCGAGCTTGCTGACTCGAGCACCGTGCATCAGTTTGCCGGCGAAGTAGAGATGCACGCCTGGCTCGACGCCCGCGTGCAGCGCCTGCATCGCCCCGAACAGGTTGTCCCAGGCGTCACTACCGGGCGCGCCGGCCGGCAACATCGCGCCCGTCAGCACCACCGGCACCTGGAGGCCCAGCAGCAGGAAACTCAGCGCAGCGGCGCTGTAGGCGAGGGTGTCGGTGCCATGCAGGACCAGCACGGCGTCGCAGTTGTCCTGCTCGACACCGGCTCGGATCGCCTCGACCATTGCCAGCCAGTGAGTCTGGTTCATGTTGGCGCTGTCGATGGCGGGCAGCAGTTCGCGGAATTGCCAGTCAGGCAAGGCCAGCTCGGGTTGTTTGTCCTGCTGGTCGCGCAGTCGGCTGGCAAAGCCGGAGGCGGGCATCAGCCCTTCGGCGCTCTGCTGCATGCCGATGGTGCCGCCGGTGTACAGCACCAGGGTGTTTCTGGAAGCCGGCATAGGGGTCTCCTAATGAAAACAGGGGCCAGCGGCCCCTGTTCAAACGACGCGGAGCAACTTAACGCTGATGTGCCTGAGGGGCCGCCGTGGCGGTGTTGACCGTCGATTCACTGCCGACTCTGGCTGGCCAGACGCTCGGGTCCAGATCCAGATCGGCGAAGTTCTTTGGATCGAATACCGGCGACTCGACACCTGCCTTGCGCTGGCTATCGTAATCGCGCATCAGGCGCAGGCCTACCTTGAACAGCAGCGCCAGGGCAATCAAGTTGCAAATTGCCAGCAGGCCCATGGTGACGTCGGCAAAGCCGAACACCGTGCCCAGGTCCTGAATCGAGCCCCACATCACCAGGCCGATAACCATGACGCGGTACACCAGAACTGGCCAGCGCTTGCCGGTGAAGAAGCCCAGTGCGTTCTCGCCGAGGTAGTAGTTGTAGATCAGCGTGGTGAACACGAACAGCAGCAACGCGACGCTGATGAACACCCGGCCCCACTCACCGACGACGGCGGCCACAGCGGTTTGCGTCAGCACCACACCGGCCATTTCGCTGCCCGGCTCGAACACGCCGGAGAGGATGATGATCAGCGCGGTGCAGCTGCACAGGATGATGGTGTCGATGAATACGCTCAGCGACTGCACGATGCCCTGCGCCACAGGGTGCTTGACCTCAGCCACCGCCGCCACGTTGGGCGCACTGCCCAGGCCCGCTTCGTTGGAAAACAGGCCACGCTTGACGCCCATGATGATGGCCGCGCCGATGCCGCCGGCGAAAGCGGGTTCCAGGCCGAAGGCACTGCGGAAGATGGTGCCGAATGCCTCAGGAATGGCGCTGGCGTTGCTGCCGATGACAAAGATCGCCATGGCGATGTAGGAGAACGCCATGATCGGTACCAGTACGTCGGCGAACTTGGCGATGCGCTTGATGCCACCGAAGATGATCAGGCCGATTACCACCATCAACACGATGCCGCTGACAAAGGTTGGCACGCCGAAGGTGTCGTTCATCGAGCTGGCGACGGTGTAGGACTGCACGGCGTTGAAGCCGAAGCCAAAGGTCACCAGCAGCAGCAGCGACACGACGATGCCCAGCCAGCGCTGGCCGAGGCCGTGCTCGATATAGAAGGCCGGGCCGCCGCGATAGCCGCCGTCGGGCTCGCGGCGCTTGTACAGCTGGGCCAGGGAGCATTCGAAGTAACTGGTGGCCATGCCGACCAGCGCCACGATCCACATCCAGAAGATTGCGCCTGGCCCGCCGAGCATGATGGCGACCGAAACACCGGCAATGTTGCCGGCGCCGACGCGACCGGCGACGCTGAGCATTAGCGCCTGGAACGAGCTGAGCTGGCCTGGCTGGCGTTTGAAGGCTTCAGCGAAGATGTGAAACATGCTGCCGAAATAGCGGAACTGGACGAAGCGCGAGGCAATGGTGAAGAACAGGCCGAGGCCTATCAGCATCACGATGAGCAGCTTGCTCCAGATGAGATCGTTGAGAAGATCGAGCATGGCGGAGAGGTCTCTCTTGTTGTTTTGACAAATGGTGAAACACCGACCCGGAATGGTTAGCCAGACCCCGCGGTCATTCAATTACGCGGGTCGCGGCGATCTGGCGCGAGTTGATGCTAGAATCGCGCCGCTCGCATCACCGGACATCTCAATGCAAGACCACCTCGGCGCCAATCTCAAGCTGCTCTGCAGCCATTACCGCTCGATCGCCGAGGTCTGTCGAAAGCTGACGATCAACCGCGCCCAGTTCAATAAGTACCTGAACGGGCAGAGCCGCCCAACCGCACACAACCTCAAGCGCATCTGCGATTTCTTTGGCGTGGAAAGCTACGAACTGAGCCTGCCGAGCGACCAGTTCACTCAGCTGATTGGCATGCGCAGTCACGACCAGGAGCGCATCGCTGCCAGCGACCCGCTGCTGGAGTTGTTCCAACCCCTGCGCGACAACGCCAATAGCCTCTCCCGTTATTGCGGCTACTACTTCGAATACGCCAACTGTATGTCGGTGCCGGGGCAGATTCTGCTGTCGCTGGTGCATCTGCGCGAGGACCGTGGCAGCTTCGTCTTCGAGCGTCAGGAGCGCCAGGAGCAGTCGCGTGCCGACAACCCAAGGGCCGAGGACTGGGTGGTGCGTTGTCGTTACCTCGGCGCGGCGTTCTACCTGCAGGATCGCCTGTTTCTGATGGATTACGAATCGCTGACCGGAAACGAGATGAGCCAGACCATCCTCATTCCCAGTTTCAAGAGCCGCATCAGCCGCCTCAACGGCCTGAAGACAGGCGTCTCCAGCGGCGACCGCCGTACCCCGGCCTGCACTCGCGTGGTCTGGGAGTACCTGGGCAGCGAGATCAATCGTGTTAATGCGTATCGACAGGTGATGCTCTATGGCCTGGATGACCCGCGCATTGACCCGGAAATCCGCGATCGACTGGCTGCGGTGTCGTTGCAGGATGGTTTGTTCGAGATCGAGTAAGGCCGGTGCTAGCTGCCGAGCGGCTGCGGCGGTCGCTTAGGCGCACCACAGCTCGGCAAGATGGAAGAGCCTGAAAGCGCGGTCGTCACGCGGCGATGGCGCCGCGCGCGCCACCGCCCTGGCGGCAGGTTCAGCAGAGTTCAGGATGCTTGACGCAGGTGCCGTAGCCCTCGGTTTTCATCTCGTCCAGCGCGTTCTGCAGGCGGGTAACCACTTCATCAGGCGTGTCCTTGTTCAGTGCCAGGTACAGCGGGGCGGAGTTGAACACCAGCACGGTGTTCAAGGCGCCCACGCCTTCCTGCCGGGCGTAGTAGCGCCAGACCGGGTCGGAGGTTGCCCAGAGATCGATAGTGCCGCTGAGCAGCTTCTGCAGATTTTCCTGATCCCGCAGCGAGTTGACCGGCGTGAGGCCCTGGGCTTCGACGCGCTGGCTCACGGCGCTGCTCTTGTAGGCGCCGATGGTGTAGCCCTTGGCCTGTTCCAGGCTGGTCAGCTTGAGGTTCGAGCCTGGTGCCGAGAGCAGTACGCTTTGGTACTGGGCGATGGGGCCGACCCACTTGAACAGCGGGCGGCGGTCATCGGTCATGGAGGTGGAAAAAAGCCCGTGGTCGGGGAAATCCAGGGTCGCCTGGTAAACGCGATCCCAGGGAAAGCGCAGCGTCATCGAGTAATCAATGCCTGCGCGCTTGAACATCTCCCGGACGGTGTCCGCACTGATGCCCTGAATGTGCTCTTCCTTAGCGAAGTTCTTGCCCCCCTCGGCCATGTTGAACGGCGGGAAGTTCTCGGTCTGCAGCACCACTTCGTAGCCTTGCGGCAGCTCTGCATGCGCGAGCGGCACGCCGGTAATGGTGCTGAACAACAGGGTGATGGCGAGTAGTCTGCGCATGGGGCCTCCGTGAAAGCGGCGGAGTCTACGCAAGCGAAAAAAACGGCGGCATGTGCCGCATCACGCTTTGATCGGTGCGCCTGCGCCGCCTCGCACGGAGAGCGGCGCTTGCACCTTCACTGACGAGCACCGTGGCTCTGCTGCCGCTGGTTTGCCTTGCCGGCGTTACGCCTTTAGCGGCACCAGTCGCGGCGCGATCATGTTTTCCGGGCGCAGGATGTCGTCTAGGGTGGCGTCGTCCAGCAGCTGTTCCTCTCGCACCAGTTCCAGTACGCCACGGCCGCTGAGCAGCGCCTGGCCGGCGATGCGGGTGGCGTTTTCGTAGCCGATGTAGGGGTTTAAAGCAGTGATCAGGCCGATGGAGTTTTCCATCAGGCGTCGGCAATGGTCCTCGTTGGCGGTGATGCCGACGATGCAATGCTCGCGCAGCATGTCCATGGCGCGCTGCAGCAGGCGGATCGAATCGAACAACTTGAAGGCAATCAGCGGCTCCATGACGTTGAGCTGCAGCTGCCCGGCCTCGGCGGCCATGGTCAGTGCCAGGTCATTACCAATCACCTCGAAGGCCACCTGATTGACCGCTTCGGGGATCACCGGGTTGACCTTGCCTGGCATGATCGAGCTGCCCGGCTGGCGTGGCGGCAGGTTGATTTCGTTGATGCCGGTGCGCGGGCCGCTGGAGAGCAGACGCAGGTCGTTGCAGATCTTCGACAGCTTCACCGCCAGGCGCTTGAGCATGCTGGAGAAGGTGACGAAGGCGCCCATGTCCGAGGTGGCTTCGATCAGGTCGGCAGCAGGTTTGAGCGGGTGGCCGCTGATGGTCGCCAGACGCTGCACCGCCAGGGCCTGATAGCTGGGGTCGGCGTTGATCCCGGTGCCGATGGCAGTGCCGCCGAGGTTCACCTCGACCAGCAGCTGCGGCGCGATCAGGCGCAGGTGCTCAAGGTCCTCGCCGAGGGTGGTGGCAAACGCGCGGAACTCCTGGCCGAGGGTCATGGGCACTGCGTCCTGCAGCTGGGTGCGGCCCATCTTGAGGATGTGCGCAAATTCCCCCGACTTGCCGGCAAAGGCTTGTACCAGGCTGTCGAGGCTGGCCAGCAGGGTGTCATGACCCAGCAGCAGGCCCAGGCGGATAGCGGTCGGGTAGGCGTCGTTGGTCGACTGCGCCATGTTCACGTCGTTGTTCGGGTGCAGGTGGCGATACTCGCCCTTGGCGTGGCCCATGTACTCCAGCGCCAGATTGGCGATCACTTCATTGGCATTCATGTTGGTCGAGGTGCCGGCGCCGCCCTGAATCATGTCGACGACGAACTGGTCGTGGTGCTCGCCACGGATCAGGTGCGCGCAGGCCTGACTGATTGCGGTGTGCTTGGCGCCGCTGAGGTGGCCGAGTTCTCGGTTGGCGTCCGCCGCCGCCTGCTTGACCATGGCCAGTGCCACCACCAGTTTTGGAAAGTGCGACAGCGGCACGCCGGAGAGGTGGAAGTTGCGCACCGCGCGCAGCGTCTGGATGCCGTAGTAGGCGTCAGCGGGTACATCGAGGGAGCCAAGCAGGTCTTTTTCGAGGCGGAAAGATGCAGCGGAGGACATGAGGGTTCTCATCCGAGAGAAAAGCGGCATTTGCCGCGAAGGCCGCTACCATAGGGTTTCTGCGGGTTCTGCGGCCAATGCCGTTAAACGCTGGGTCATGCGTGATCGGCATAGCGGTGGTGTGACGTCATTCGGCTGAGAAGCGTTATTGCTGCCCATCAGCATCCTATTGATTGCTCCGGGAGTCGGCATGAACATCGAAACCAAGTGGCTGGAGGATTTGGTCGCCCTGGCCGCGACTCGAAGTTTTTCCCAGGCAGCGGAGCGACGCTTCGTCACCCAGCCAGCCTTCAGTCGGCGCATCCGCAGCCTGGAAAATTGCCTTGGTTTGACCTTGGTGAACCGCGCCAAAACGCCGGTCGAGCTGACCGAGGCGGGCCAGCTGTTCCTCGTCACCGCACGCAACATGATCGATCAGATCGGCGAGGTGGTGCATTACCTGCACAACCTCGAGGGGCAGCGCGGCGAGGTGTTGCAGATTGCCGCTGCGCATTCGCTGGCGCTGGGCTTCTTTCCCGAGTGGCTGGCGCGTCTGCATCAGGACGGCGTGCCGGTGAACAGCCGACTGGTCGCAACCAATGTCGGCGAGGCGGTGCACTCGCTGCGCGAAGGCGCCTGCGACCTGATCCTCGCCTACTACGATCCTGACGCCGCGCTGCAAATGGATCCTGAACTGTTCCCGTCCCTGTCGCTGGGCCGCACCGAAATCGTTCCGGTGTGCGCGGTCGATGCCGCTGGCGAGCCCCTGTTCGACCCAGACAGCGGGCAGAGCGTCCCGCTGCTCGCCTACAGCGCTGGCGCCTCGCTCGGCCGTTCGGTCAATTTGCTGTTACGGCAGCGCGGTCTGCGCTCCTCGACGGTGTACGAAACGGCCATGGCCGACAGCCTGAAAAGCATGGCGATGCAGCGCCTCGGCCTGGCCTGGGTGCCGCGACTGAGCGTGACTGCCGAGCTGGAGCGCGGCGAACTGGTGGTTTGTGGCGGCGAGCACTGGCGCGTGCCGCTGGAGATTCGCCTGTACCGCTGCGCGTTGGTACGCAAGGCACCGGTTCGCCTGCTTTGGCGCAAGCTGGAAGCAGGCGCGGGGCAGGGTGTTGACGGCGTGCTGAAGGGGTGAAAAGCAGCCGGACTCATCGGCGCAGGATGAGCCCGGGCGATCCTGCTAGATGTTCATCACGATTCGGCCCTCGATGGTGCCGGCGCGCATCTGGTCGAAGATCTGGTTGATGTCGTCGAGTTTGCCGCTGTGGATGGTCGCCTTGACCAGGCCTTCGGCGGCGAAATCCAGGGCTTCCTGCAGGTCCGCGCGGGTGCCGACGATGGAGCCGGTGATACTGATCGCCTTCAGCACCACGTCGAAGATCGGCGTCGGGAAGTCGCCTGGCGGCAGCCCGACCAGCGCCACGGTGCCGTGCCGCCGGGCCATGCCGATGGCCTGGCCAAAGGCGCTGTTGGACACGGCCGTGACCAGTACGCCGTGGGCGCCACCGATGTCACGCTGGATCACCTCGACCGGATCTTCCGTTCGCGCGTTGATGGTGAGGCTGGCGCCCAGTTTTTTCGCCAACTCCAGCTTGGCGTCGTCAACATCAACCGCAGCCACATGCAGGCCCATGGCCTTGGCGTATTGCACTGCGACGTGACCGAGCCCGCCAACACCGGAAATCACCACCCACTGGCCCGGTCGTGCGTTGGTCACTTTGAGGCCTTTGTAGACCGTCACGCCCGCGCAGAGAATCGGCGCAATCTCGTCAAAGGCCACTTCTTTGGGTAGAAGCCCCACATAGTTCGGGTCGGCGAGGACGTATTCGGCGTAACCACCATTGACCGAGTAACCGGTGTTCTGCTGTTCAGTACACAGCGTTTCCCAACCGGTCAGGCAGTGCTCACAGCAGCCGCAGGCACTGTACAACCAGGGCACGCCGACCCGGTCACCTTCCTTGACCCGGCTGACGCCACTGCCCACTGCAGCCACGTAGCCAACGCCCTCATGCCCGGGAATAAACGGCAGCGGCGGACGTACAGGCCAATCGCCTTCAACGGCGTGCAGGTCGGTGTGGCAGACGCCACAGGCCTCGATCTTCACCAGGATCTGCGCTGGGCCGGGTAGGGGCACCTTCACTTCTTCGATGCGCAGCGGTTCACCGTAGGCGTGGGCCACGGCGGCTTTCATGGTCTGGTTCATGGCTGTCTCCTTGCGATCGGAACGCCGAGTCTGCGCCCGCTCTGATGACGGGGCCATTGACCTCCGGCAAGCCAACTAACTTTTTCCAGCCGTTTCAGATGACCGGTCGCAGGTGCCGGGGGCTGGGGCGTGAGTTATACTGCGCGGCCTTTGGTCGGGCCGGTTCCGACCCTGTTCCTGCACGGCCGCGCTGTTTTCAGCGCGGCCGTTGTTCCTGATGCGCCTAGGCGCCGAAGAGAGGCACGACGATGACCGCACTGGTAGGCGTGATCATGGGCTCCAAGTCCGATTGGTCCACCTTGAGCCACACCGCAGACATGCTGGAAAAGCTCGGCATTCCGCACGAAGTCACCGTGGTGTCTGCACACCGCACGCCCGACCTGCTGTTTCAGTACGCCGAACAAGCTGAATCCCGCGGTTTGCGCGTGATCATCGCGGGCGCCGGGGGCGCCGCGCACCTGCCGGGCATGTGTGCCGCCAAGACCCATCTGCCAGTGCTTGGCGTGCCGGTGCAGTCGTCGATGCTCTCGGGTGTGGATTCGCTGCTGTCGATCGTGCAGATGCCGGCAGGCGTGCCGGTCGCCACGCTGGCCATTGGCAAGGCGGGCGCGATCAATGCCGCGTTGCTGTCGGCCAGCATCCTGGGCCACGAATTCCCCGAGTATCACGCCGCGCTGAAGAAATTTCGCGACGAGCAGACCCAGACCGTGCTCGACAATCCGGACCCGAGGGACGCGTAATGAAGATCGGCGTGATCGGTGGCGGCCAGCTGGGCCGCATGCTTGCCCTGGCAGGCACCCCGCTGGGCATGAACTTCGCTTTTCTCGACCCCGCTCCGGACGCTTGCGCGGCGGCCTTGGGCGAGCATCTGCGTGCGGACTATAACGATCAGGACCACCTGCGGCAGTTGGCCGACGAGGTCGATCTGGTGACCTTCGAATTCGAGAGCGTGCCGGCCGAGACTGTCGCCTTCCTGTCGCAGTTCGTGCCGGTCTATCCGAGCGCCGAGGCGCTGCGTATCGCCCGTGATCGCTGGTTCGAAAAATCCATGTTCAAAGACCTCGGCATCCCCACGCCGGAGTTTGCCGATATCCAGTCCCAGGCCGATCTTGACGCCGCGGCTACCAACATCGGCCTGCCGGCCGTGCTCAAGACCCGCACCCTGGGTTATGACGGCAAAGGCCAGAAGGTCCTTCGCAAACAATCCGACGTTACCGACGCCTTCGCCGAACTGGGCAGCGTGCCATGCATCCTCGAAGGCTTCGTGCCATTTACCGGGGAAGTGTCGCTGATTGCGGTGCGCGGGCGTGACGGCGAGACCTGCTTTTACCCGCTGGTCCACAACACCCATGAAAACGGCATCCTGCGGCTGTCGGTGGCGAGCACCCATCATCCGCTGCAAGCGCTGGCCGAGGATTACGCCGGCCGTGTGCTGAACGAGCTGGATTACGTCGGCGTGCTGGCCTTCGAGTTCTTCGAGGTCGACGGTGGGCTCAAGGCCAACGAGATCGCGCCGCGCGTGCACAACTCTGGTCACTGGACCATCGAAGGCGCCGAGTGCAGCCAGTTCGAAAACCACCTGCGCGCGGTGAGTGGCTTGCCGCTCGGCTCGACGGCCAAGGTCGGCGAGAGCGCCATGCTCAACTTCATCGGTGAAGTGCCGGCCGTGGCCAAGGTGATCGCGGTCGAGGACTGCCATCTGCATCATTACGGCAAGGCGTTCAAGGTCGGACGCAAGGTCGGTCATGCCACGCTGCGATGCCCGGATCGCTCCACGCTGGATCGGCAGATCACTGCCGTCGAGTCGCTGATCGCCCGCGACTGACCGTCCGGCCGTCTGGCTTGCCGCTTTACGCGGCGAACTGGCTGACTCGCCTCAGGTCCGAGAATACGTAACGCCTATTTTCGGACTTGAGGAGATTGCCCATGGGCATCATCGGAACCATCATTATCGGCCTGATCGTAGGCCTCATCGCACGCTTCCTGAAGCCCGGCAACGACAGCATGGGCTGGATCATGACCATCCTGCTGGGTATCGGCGGTTCGCTGCTGGCTACGTACGGCGGCCAGGCGCTCGGTCTGTATGAGGCGGGCGAAGGTGCGGGCTTTATCGGTGCGGTAGTCGGTGCGATTATCCTGCTGGTCATCTACGGCATGGTCACCAGCCGTAAACATTGATTCGTCGGGGCCGTGCCCGGCGGCCCCACTCCCACAGCTTTCGGTTGTCATGCGCCCTTTAATTCTGCTCGTCCTTCTGTGCTGCGTTTCCATCATCCATGCCGCTCCGGCGGAACTCGACTGGCTTGAGCTGATGCCGGCTGAGGATCGTCAGGCGCTTGAAGACATGCCGGAAATCGAGCATGACTCGCCAGAAAACGATGGATTCAGCGATCAAGGCGCTCTCAAGCAGGGTGCTGGTCTGCCCGCGGTGATGTATTCCGCCAAGACCGTGCCGGCGCTCAACGGCAAGCTGATTCGCCTGGGTGGCTATCCGGTCCCGCTGGAAACCGATAGCCAGGGTCGCAGCACCGAGTTCTTTCTGGTGCCTTATCCGGGCGCCTGCATCCATGTCCCACCGCCACCGCCCAATCAGATCGTGATGGTCCGCTATCCTGCCGGGATCATGCTGGACGATATCTATGCTCCGCTTTGGGTAGATGGCACGTTGCAGATCGAACCGGTCAGCAATGACCTGGCGGACGCGGCCTACGCGATCTCGGCCGCTGAGGTAAAGCTGGTAGACGAAAGCGATCTTTAGCCGATGAAGCGACCGTTGTCTCCTTCACAGCACAAGGCTTTCGCAGAGCTGGCGAAGCAGATCGAGGGCATCGATGAGGCGGTATACCAGGCTTTCGATAGGGATTCGCTGGAACCGATCATCGGTCTAGGGCCGGCCGACGCCCCCTTGCGTTCTTTGGGCGTGATCCGGGGCGTGAGGAAGTGCGCTACGGTGAGCCCTTCATCGGTGGCGGTGGGCAGCTGGTGCGGCGCGGGCTTTATCGGCATCTCCACGGCGCAGACATGCCGGATTTCGAGGCCAGCCGCTGCGTGGGTGAAGGGTTTTTCTGGATTAACACGGTGCCCTACAAGCCGCTCGGTAACCGCGCCTGGTCGATGGCAGTAAAGCGTCGGTTCCATCCATTGATGCGCCAGTTGTTGATCGACAACTGGCAGGGCCGCAACATCGTCACGCTGGGACGTGAAGCGTTTCTCTGGTTTGGTCTGGATCAGCCACGCGAAGTGCGCCAGCAGCTTGAGGCGTTCTGGCAACGAGAGGACCGTTTCACCGCGTATTTCGATCTCGAACTGACGACGGGGACGGGCAGTGGGCGCGCTTTTCGCCTGCATCCGCTGCCACACCCATCACCGCGCAACCTGACCTGGTACAAGCGGTTTCCTGAGTTACTGCAAGTACGTCTGCAGCAGTTGCTCGGCTGACACCCTCAGCCCTCGGTGCTGTGGCGTTGCACGAAGCGGCGATCGAGATGATCTTTCAGGCGGCCGAGCACTCGGCCTTCGGCCGCGACCCCACCCCAGCTCAGCAATGCCCCATGCTGGCCATCAGAGAGCAGTGCGAGACTGTGCGACTGGGGGTGATAGTGGCGCAGTGGTTGGCCAATCGAGGCTCTTGTGAGATTGGTAGCCAGCACACTCGCCTGGCGCACTGCATGGACGCCGTTGTGAACGGCGCCCGGCAGGCTGGCGCAATCGCCGCTGGCGAACACGTGGGGATGCGAGCGACTCTGCAGCGATGCGGATATCTCGATGAAGCCACGCCGGTCCACGCGCAGGCCCGATTCGCGCAGCCAGCCGAGCGGGCTTGGTCCTGTGGCGACGATCAGGCGTCGTCCGCGCCAGCGCACCTGACCCTCGCCGACGAGGGTGCTGCCATGTACGGTCTGGATCGGGGTGTGCTCATGGACATGCACCTTGGCTTCCTGCAGGTGCCGCAGGGCCAGCCGCCTGAGGCGAGGCGAGTGGCCGGCAAGCAGGTCGTCTGCGCAGAACAGATCGATCGCCGGCACCCGCCCGGCCATGGCCAAGGCCAATTCCACACCCGCTGCACCGCCCCCGACTATGCCCACGGGCTCGGGAATCTCCTGCCACTGTTGCCAGCGGCGAATGAAGTCGGCGAACGGCTTGACCGAGAGCAACTCCATGCCGTCATCGGTCTGTTCCGGCATCCAGGGCAGTGAGCCCAGGTTCAATGACAGCCAGGTACTGCGCAGTGTCTCGCCGGTAGCCAGGAGCAGCTCTGGCGTCTCGGGAAGCAGCGCCACCAAAGTACCCTGGATGAATTCGACCTCGGCTGCGGCGCACAGCTTGGGCAGCGCAACGCGGCAGTCGCGCGTCTGGTAATGCTCGGCGATCAGTCCTGGCATCATCCCGGAATACCAGGCGTGCGGCTCGGCCGAGACCAGTCCGATCCGGCCCGCCGGACGGTCACGGCTGGCCCATTGGCGCAGGACCCCAAGGTGGCTGTGTCCGCCGCCGGCCAGTAGGACATCGAAGTCGGCGTTCATAGCGTTTCAGCACATGGCTGACGCAGACGTGGCGCGAACTGGCCGGGACCCGTCTTCGGCGGCTTGGCTTCCATGGCAAAAGTCCTCCAGAGCATTGCGACTGGCCGGCAGGCTTTGCATCAGCCCCAGTCATCTGCCGGCTGGGGATGGTGCTCGCTTGCAGTATAGATTCAATGCGTCCGGTTGCCCGGATCCTGGCTGACGGCAGGCGGCCGGACCGCTCAGACCGTTTCGACGCTGATCGAGATGCTCAGGGTATGGCGTGCGTTGGCCTCGAGCTGGACTGCATCGCCCATGACGTTTGCCGTTTCGATGCACAGCATGCGTTGCCAGGCGTCGTCGGCGAACTGCGATAGCCGTTGCGCCTTGGCGATCCAGGGGTTCCACAGAACGGCAGAGCGTGAGCCTTGCGTCTCGAGCATGATCCGTCGCTTTAGGCCCGGGTCGAGCAGGCTCAGCCTCGAAGGAAGATCCAGATAGATGCGGTCGGTCTCACCGGCGAATGCCAGGTCGCCCTTTTGCTGTCGCTGCTGCCAGTCTTCCAGAGTTTCGATATAGGGGCATCCGTCCAGGCCCTCGACCGTCACCTGATGGATGTCACTGATGGTGAAGTAGCTGTGCAAGGCCTGTGACAGTGCAACTGCCGTATCGCCGCGGTTGTGGCTGGTCAGCGACAGGTGCAGGCCCTTGCTGTCCAGGCAGACCTGCAGGCTCAGCTCGACAGCATGCGACCAGCCGGGCAAATCAGGGTTGGCGTTGCAGGTAAACAGCAGCGTGACGCTGTCGGCGTTGCTGTCGCTGCGTGCCATTACCCAGTCGATATTGCGCACCAGCCCATGTGCCGGTGCCGGCTGGCTGCCCTGGTAGCTGTCCTGAATCGGCCGTGGGTTGCGCGCCAGATCACCAAACCAGGGCCAGCAGACCGGTACGCCGCCCCGCACTGACTGACCGGATTGAAACGCGGCTTGCTCGCTGAGCCAGATGACTGGTGGTGCATCGCCCTGTCGATAACTGAGTAGCTGGGCACCTTGCTCGGCGACGACCGCTTCTGCGTCGCCGTATCGAATCCGCCAGCAGGCGAGTTGGTCCTTTTCGATGCGCTGAATGTCGACGGGCATGGGCAGTCTCGTTGGCAAATGGGGAGAGTTGAGACCCTGCCGGCGGCCAGGGATTCCGCAGGCTGGCAGGCGTGACGACTGGAGGGCAATGCTGCCGAACGGCCCGCGGCGCAAAGCGACCACGGGCCCGTCAGCCCTGTGCCTTCAGCGCCCTTGGCAGGCGTCGACGCGCAACCAGCGCTCCAGCAGCTTGAAGCCCTGCATCAGCACAAAGGCGATGATCAGGTAGATCAGGCCGGCAGTGAGGAACATTTCCTCGTGCATGTAGGTGCGCGCGGCGATCTTGCGCGCCATGCCGGTCAGTTCCAGCAAGGTGATGGTGCTCGCCAGGGCGCTGGCCTTGAGCATCAGGATCACTTCGTTGCTATAGGCGGGCAAACCGATTCGGGTGGCGCGCGGCAGGATGACATGGCGCAGGGCCTGATAGCGGGACATGCCCAGCGCGCGGGCCGCCTCGACTTCACCGGCCGGCACGTTCTGAATCGCGCCGCGCAGGATTTCAGCGATGTAGGCGGCGGTGTGCAGCGTCATCGTAATGATTGCGCACCAGTAAGGGTCGCGCAAAAACGGCCACATCCAGCTCTCGCGAACGGCCTCGAACTGGGCCATGCCGTAATAGACAAGGAACAGCTGCACCAGCAGCGGCGTGCCACGGAAGAAGAAAATGTAGCCGTAAGGCAGGGCGCGCACTGCAAGCAGGCGCGAGGACCGGGCGATGCCCAGCGGCAGCGCAAGAATCAATCCGGCCACTACCGAAACACCGACCAGCTGCAGTGTCAGCCAGGCGCCTTCGAGAAAGTCCGGCAGCCACTTGATGAACAAGTCCCAGCTCATGCGGCGCTCCTGGCAAAGCCGCGACCGGCACGTCGTTCAAGAAAATACATGCCCGTCATGGCGATCACGGTGAGGCCCAGGTAAATCAGGGCAGCGACGACGAAGAAGGTGAAGGGCTCTTTGCTGGCGGTGACGGCAATCTGCGAGCTGCGCATGATTTCTTCCAGGCCGATGACCGAAACCAGCGCGGTATCCTTCATCAGGATCATGAACAGGTTGCCCAGGCCGGGAAGGGCCAGGCGCCACATCTGTGGCAGGATCAGTCGCAGGAAAATTCGCCGTTTGCCCAGACCCAGTGCCAGACCGGCTTCGCGATGGCCTTTGGGAATGGCCAGCAGCGCGCCGCGGAAGACTTCGGTGGCATAGGCCCCGAAACACAGGCCGAGAGCGATGGTACCGGCCGCGAAGGGGCTCAGAGCCAGATTCTCGATGCCGAAGATCTCGCCGATGCCGCGCACCAGGCCGATGGTGCCGAAATAGATCAGCAGTACCCAGAGCAGCTCGGGTACGCCGCGAACGATGGTCGAATAGGTGCCGCCCACCCAGCGCAGAGTGGCGTATGGCGATGTCTTGGCAAGTGCACCGAGCAAGCCCAGCACCAGGCCCAGGGCCAGGGATGCAAGAGCCAGCTGAATGGTCATCCAGGTACCGGCGATCAGCGCCGGACCGAATCCATGAAGGTCGGGAATCATATGGGCTCAAACACCAAAGCCCGACCTACCCATACGGCGGCCGGGCTTTGATTCAGACGGATCAGTAGATGTTGAAAGGGAAGTACTTGGCGTTGATCTTCTCGTAAGTACCGTCGGCTCGGATTTCAGCCAGCGCCTTGTTCAGCTTCTCGCGCAGCTCATCGTTGCCCTTGCGGACGGCGATGGCAATCTTGTCATTGTCGAACACCGGCTCACCCTTGAACTCGAAGTCCTTGCCAGCATCGCTCTTGAGCCATTCCCACTGCACGAACGAGTCGGCGAGGATGCCGTCGACGCGGCCGGCGGCCAGATCGAGGTAGGCATTTTCCTGGGTGTCGTAGAGCTTGATGTCGACCACGTCGTCCATGTTGTCTTCGAGCCAGGTGCCGGCGATGGTAGCCCGCTGGGCACCGATGGTCTTGCCGTCCAGGTAGCTCTCGTCAGTCTTGAAGTCGACCGACTTGGGCGCTACGAACTGCAGCTTGTTGGTGTAGTAGTGGTCCGTGAAGTCGACCGCTTGCTTGCGTTCCTCGGTGACCGACATCGAGGCGGCGAGGAAGTCGAACTTGCCGGCGTTCAGCGCGGGGATGATGCCGTCCCAATCTGAGGTCACCACTTCGCACTCCACTTCCATCTTCGCGCACAGGGCGTGGGCGATGTCGAGGTCGAAGCCGACTACTTGGCCGCTGGCATCGATCAGGTTGAAGGGAGGGTAGGCGCCCTCGGTACCGATGCGCAGCTTGTCAGCGGCGAAGGCGTTGGCGCCGAGCATCAGGGTGGCGGCGGCAGTCAGCAGAATCTTCTTATAGCTTTTCATGCGATGTGTTGCTCCATTAGCGATGGCTGGACATGAACTGTTTACAGCGTGCCGATTTGGGGTTGTCGAACACCTGCTCCGGCGTTCCTTGCTCTTCGACCAGGCCCTGGTGGAGGAAGACGACCTCACTGGAAACCTGCTTGGCGAAGTTCATTTCATGGGTGACCAGCAGCATGGTACGACCCTCATCGGCCAGCGACCGGATCACTGTAAGCACTTCTTGTACCATTTCTGGGTCGAGTGCCGAAGTGGGCTCGTCGAACAGGATCACCTGTGGCTGCATCGCCAGGGTCCGGGCAATCGCCGCTCGTTGCTGCTGACCACCGGAGAGCTGGTTCGGGTAGACGTGACGCTTGTCGGCGATGCCCACCTTGGCCAGCAGTGCCTCGGCCGTTTCGGTGGCTTCGGCCTTGCTCTGGCCCAGCACGCGACGTGGCGCCTCAATGATGTTGTCGAGCACGCTCATGTGCGGCCAGAGATTGAAGTTCTGGAATACGAAGCCGAGCTTGCTGCGCATCTGGTTGATCTGCTTGGCATCGGCAGCGACCAGATCGCCGTCTTTGGCGCGTTTTAGGCGCAACGCTTCGCCAGCGACGATGATCTCGCCCTCATTGGGATTTTCCAGCAGATTGATGCAGCGCAGAAAGGTCGATTTTCCTGAGCCGGACGAGCCGAGGATCGAGATGACATCGCCGTCGCGGGCGGTCAGCGAGATGCCCTTGAGAACTTCCAGATCGCCGTAGCGCTTGTGCAGATTGCGGATTTCCAGTGCGGGTATGGCCTCGGCCATAGAGCTTCCTCTTCTCGAAACAGGTCATCGCCTGGTCCGTTTCTATGTAAATTGCGCTCCGGCCAACTGCTCGCCGTCCTGGCGAGGCGCAAACCTAGCATGGGAGGGGGCATGCGCCAAGCGCGGCGCGGCCCCGAGTGCTGTGACCGGCCAGTCACTTCGCTTGCCGCGGCCAATGTGCCTTTACCTGTATAGATGAAGTTGACCTCGCTTGCCCGATACAGCCTCAGACCCTGATAACAACCGCCGGCCGAACCCTGGTAACGGGGCCGGCCGGGTGTCGATGCGAGCGTGGCTAGGACGGCTCGCTCTTGGGCAGATCGGGATCGCCTGTGAGCATCTCGTCATGCTCGCCCATTTTCCACGGCAGGCTGCCGGGCGAGATGTGCAGGAAGTGCAGGTACTTCTCGAACTGGTCGAGGATGTCGCTGATGATGTCGGCCTGGTCATAGCCATAGATGTCGTAGTGCTGTCCGCCGCGGCGTAGGAAGACCTCGGCCCGGAAGTACTGCTCGTCGGTGTCCGGCCCCTCGGACAGGGCGAACGCTGGCATGGCATACCCGACAGCGCGGATCTCATAGACGAAATCCACCTGGTCCTCTTTGATTACTTCCAGATAGACCCGCGAATTGGCCTCGTCCGAGTGCACTTCGGCCGTCCATTCCTGGCCGCCAAGCTCGCGCTGCACTCGACGCATGGCCTTGAGTACGGTGCTGCCCATGAATGCGTCGACCTGCTCTCGGTCAGGGAAGCTGACCAGGCCGGCCAGGCGCTTCTTCCACAGGCCGGGACCGGCATTGCTGGCCAGTCGGCTGCTCTGCATATGGTTCTGCAGACTGGTTTCGTGGTGACCTTCGATCACCAGCGCGCGCCACATGCCCAGCGCGGCGATCATCATGATGATGGCGAAGGGTAGGGCACTGGCAATGGTCATGGTTTGCAGCGCGCTGAGTCCGCCCGCCAGCAACAGCGCAGAGGCCACTACGCCCTCGATGCTGGCCCAGAACACCCGCTGCCAAACTGGCGTGTGAATTGCGCCACCGGCTGCCAGGGAGTCGATTACCAGCGAGCCGGAGTCGGAGGAGGTTACAAAGAAGGTGATGATCAGCACCACCGCCAGAAAGGAGGCGATGGAGGTCATCGGCAGCAGCTCGAACAGTTTGAACAGGGCGATGGCGTTGTCCGCCTGCACGTCGGATATCAGCGAGGTGTAACCCTCGACCATGATCAGGTGCAGCGCGGTATCACCGAATACTGAGAACCAGAGAAAGGTAAAGATGGTCGGCACGAACATCACGCCGAAGACGAACTGGCGAATGGTCCGGCCGCGACTGATCTTGGCGATGAAGAGGCCGACGAAGGGCGACCAGGCGATGGTCCAGCCAAAGATGAACAGTGTCCAGTTGCCGATCCAGTCGCTGCGGCTGTAGGCCTGCAGGTTAAAGGTCCGTTCGATGATGTTGTTCAGGTAGCTGCCAGTGTTCTGCAGGAAGGTCTCGAGGATAAAGATGCTCGGCCCGACCAGGAATACAAACACCATCAGCCCGATCGCCAGGACCATGTTCAGCAGCGACAGGTTCTTAACGCCCTTGTCCAGGCCAGCGACCACCGAGCAGATCGCCAGACCAGTGATGATCGCGATAGCGATGATCTGGACGTTGATGCTGATCGGTATCGAGGGCCAGAGGTAGTTGACGCCCGCATTGATCTGAGTGACCGACAATCCGAGTGTCGTGGCGATGCCGAACAGGGTGCCGAGAATCGCAAAGACATCGACAACATGACCGATCGGGCCGTAGATGCGCTCGCCGATGATCGGGTAGAGCGCCGAACGCATGGACAGCGGCAAGCCGTGGCGGAACGAAAAATACGCCAGGACCAGTCCGGTCAGCCCGTAGATGGCCCAGATGTGGAAACCCCAGTGGAAGAAGGCGATCTGCATCGCCTGCTTGGCGGAATCAACCGTTTCCGCCGCGCCAGCTGGTGGCGACGCATAGTGCAATACCGGCTCGGCGACGCCGAAAAACAGCAGTGCGATGCCGTAACCAGCTGAAAACAGCATCGCAAACCAGGCCGGAAAGCTGTATTGCGGCTCGGCGTGGTCGGGGCCCAGCTTGATGCTGCCCCAGGGCGTCATGGCGATGCCGACGATGAACACCAGAAAGAACGCCACCGACAGCATGTAGAACCAGCCGAAATTGGTGGTGATGAAGGCCAGCGTAGAGCTGAACACCTCGCCGGCCAGATCCGGGTTGCTCATCGTGCCTATGACCAGCAGCAGCGTGACGACCACGGCCGGGATGAAGACGGGGAAAAGGATGATGGCCTTGGGTAGTTTTTTGTTTGCTTCCATGTGTTTTCTGGCCTCTGGCTGGCTGGAAACGGGGGACGGAAACGCGCAGGGACGCCTCGAAGCGAAACCGATATCAGAAGGGTAGACGGCGTTTGGCCAGGGAATACTCACCACAAATTGCGGTTGCGGAGCGTTTAAGGCTCAAGGATGTCGCCAGCCCTCTGCCAGATGGACGAGCTTTCCCGAGCCCAAGTAGAGCTTTCGCCGCCGCTCCGTTGCGTTGAGGCGGGCCAGGCCAGCCTGGCCGGCGGGCCGCAGGAGAGCGTCCACAGATCTGGTTCACCTCGTTGGCCTCCAGCTCCCCGGCTGAGTTAGACGGCCATGCTCTTGATGCGCGATTGCCTGCTATAAAAAGCCTGAATAGCCCACACAACGCCTATGAACAGCATCCCCGTGCCAAGCGCTTCGGCAGTAGACGGCCAGCGTTGCGAAATGAGCAGACCCAGTGCCGTCGCGTAAAGGGTTTCACTGGCGATCAACTGACCGCTGAGCGCGAGAGGTAGCCTGCGAGTTGCAACTGACCATGCCCAGGCCGCAGCCAGTGTGGCGCCGAGGCCTTGCACCATTCCACTGATTATCAGCGCCTGAGTTCCGGCCACTTCGCCTGGCTGGATAGCGAAATTGGACAGCTCCAAGTAGAGCCCAACCGGGATAAAGACCAGCATTTCAACGGCGCAGCTGAAAATCAGCATGGCCGACCACAGCATCGGTGACATCTTTGGGCGTTTGGCCAAAGCGCTTTCATTGAACAGTCCGAACCCCGTCCAAAAGGCAATAGCCACCAGTGATGCAAGCAGCCCAAAGAGTATTGAGCCTGTTGGGCGGTCCACCATCGCCCCGCTCGCGTTGAACACGCTGTAGTTGACCACCCCTATCCCAAGGGCTGCCATCACCAGCGGGCCGGCAATTGCGCGCCAGGGGATGCTGGAGCTTCGCAAGTTAGCAGTGATGGCGAGCACTATCGGGACGGAGCCCATCATGACCGGAGGAATCACCGGACCTGCAGCCAATACCGCCGTCGTGATCAGAAAGAAGAAACCGATATAGCCCAGGAACCCCAGCAGCGCGGCCCATGCCCAGTCGTTCAGCCGCAACTGTCGAACTTCACGACGGTAGATGAACAGCACTATCGCGCTGCCCACGCCGGCAAAGGCGTAGCTCACCACGGCCAGATCGAAAACGCTGTAATCGCCAACCAGTTGCGGAAAGATAAAGAGCAGTGACCAGGAAAAGGTCGCAGCAATTGCTGCCAGCAGGCCGAGTGTCATGCGCTCTTCTCCTGTGATTCCTGTTGCTGGATCCAGCCCTGAGCCATCCTTCGAGCTGTATCGAATACCGGCGTGTCCTGGCTCATCGAACCGCTGACAAAACTGCCCTCCAGCAAGATAAACAGGCCTTCAGCCGCTATATCAGGGTCCCGTACACCGGCGCTCGCGGCCAACGCCGAGAGATTCTCGCGAATCCCCTGTTTATGCCGACTGACTGCCAGGCGCACAGGATGGTCCGGCTGCGGGAACTCAGCCGCACTGTTGACAAACAAGCACCCGCGCCCGCTGTCTCGCAGAAGAAAGCGCTCATAGAGGTCGAAAAAAGCAAGCATGCTGCTGACCGGATCGGGCTGCTTCGCCAAGGTGCGCGCTACCTCTTCACGCCAGCGCCGGTCGCGCTCATCAAGACAGGCCACTATCAAGGAATCTTTGGATGGGAAGTGGCTGTAGAGCGTCATCTTGGTAACGCCGGCCAAAGAGGCAATGGCCGTTACCCCAGTGATATGCACACCGTGCGATAGGAACAGTCTCAGCGCCGAATCAATCAAGCGCGTTCTGGTTTTGTCCATGGTGCAGGTCTCAGCGTGTTGACAGCTGAAACTATACTGACCGGTAAGGTTGAGGTTTGCCCAAATACGACCTGGGTTCTGGCTGTTACGACATGGACAAGAAACGGTAACCAGGCGGCAGTGGAGAGCCTCACCCATCTGGGCCTGGTCATTGGCCATGAGACGGCGCGCGATGCCGTGCGGGGCGCTCATTCGGCGCGGAAGTCAGCTTTCTCTGTTGAGCGCTGCTGCGCCTTGGTGCGTGGGGGTGAGCCGGCGGTCAGGGGCTCGGTCCGGTTGGAGCGGTTTAGTGGGTATTTCTGGCCAAGGAAAAGCCCCTTAGCAACAGGCGCAGCCAGTCGGGCTTCCAGCTCAACGTCAATGACAGCGTGAAGGCGGAGGCGCTGAGCAGCAGCGCCCAGAGCACCGCTCCGAAACCGCTGCCCTGTATCTTCAGCAGAATCACCAGCGCAGCGGTAAGGCACGTTACCGCAACGAACAATCGAGCAAACTGACCCGCAGGCGAGGCTGCATGGGCCAGTGGATCGACAGCCTTGCGATGCGGCGCCTGGGAGAGTGCCAACAGGGCGAAGGCGAAATAGCACAGCGCGAATGCCAAGATCGAGGTGAGCAGTTCAGGCATGAGGCGGCTCGATCCGTGAAGGCCGCGAGGCGGGTGGTGCGCTGATCTGGGCCCTTCGAATTCGTCGCGACGCCAGCAGGCAGAGCCCAGCGAGTACCAGCAGCATCATGTCCATGCCTGCAACGGCGGCAGATCCGAAAAACAGACTGAGCGGCAGCAGAAAAGCGGTGGTGAGTGCATTAAGCGCCACCGCTGTAACAGCCAGTACGGCAGCACATTGCAATTGCTGGCGCCACGCCTGCGCCGGGTAACACGCAGCGTGGGCCAGTGCCAGAAGCCAGCTCAAACAGAACGCCCAAATCTCCAGCTCTGCGCGACTGTGGCCAAACCATTCACTACCAGCGGGCAGCAGCCGGTTTGTGACGAAGAAGATCAGCGTCGCGATAATCAGCCCTGGGCCGGCCGTCACGCTCACAGCGTCGACCACCCGTGTGCCAATGCGTCCCTGACGTTCATGCCTGGCGCGTCGCGAGCCGCACCAGAACAGCAGGCCGGTGCCGATCAGCACGCAGCCACTCATGCCTCCGATGAAATAGAGCCAGCGCAGCGTCCAATGCTCGAACTGGATGAAATGCAGGCCCGTCAGAAAGCGCTGCACGCCAGCAACGGGGGCGGCCGAGTGCTGGTGCAGCAGCTCACCCGTGGTGCCGTCGAACGTCAGCCGATCGGCATTCATCGTCACCTCGTTGGCATGGGAACGGCGAACCTCGACATAGGCGTTACGGTCGCCTGGATGCCAGACGCGCACGAAGTAAGCTTGGCCAGGCGTGCCACTGCTTTCCCAAACATCTTTTGCGCTCGTCAGCATGCTGTCCAGCGACGCGATCTCTGCGGTCAGTCCGGCTGCCGGGCGTGAGTAATTACCCAGCGCCTCCAGCTGGAGCTGCGCCCGGCCTTGTGGATAGAGGGCCTGGGTGATTCCGGGGAAATAGATCGAATAGAAAATGATCAGCCCCGACAGGCTGATGCCGAAGTGAAACGGCAAGACCAGCACACCGGTCAGGTTGTGCAGATCTAGCAGTTTGCGTTGCAGTCGCTTGCGCGGTCGAAACGTGAAGAACTCGGCGATCAGCTTCCGATGCGCGACGACGCCGGACGTCAGTAGCACCAACATGCCCATTCCAGCCGCGCCAACCAGCCAGTAGCCGATGCTGCGCCAGCCCAGGTGCAGGCTGAAGTGGAAGGGAAAGATGAACCGGGTGCCGGCCCAGCTGCCCTGGTCGGCCAACAGCTCACCGGTACGCGGATCGATATGACGGCGCACGGCATCTTGTTGTGGGCGCTGGTAGTCAAGCTGAAGCGTCGGCACGCGTGGTGTCGGCAGGCTGATGCTCCAGACAGGAGCGTCCTGCGCCAGTTGGCGCGCATGAGGGACGACGAGCCGGTCAAGCGAGAACTCCGCGGGAGGCGGCGGAAGGCGCGTGTCGGGTTGCATCCAGCGGTCGATTTCCCGATCGAAGACTGAAAGCGAACCGGTCCAGAAGATTGCCAGAAGCAAGCCGCCAAGTAGCACGCCCGCCCAGGTGTGGAGCCATGACATCGACTGCCGAAAGCCGCTACCAGGCGCCATTCAGTCTGTCCCCAGCAGAGGCGCTAGCCATTGGCTTAGTGCCCCTCCGATCAGGATTCCCGTCAGCAGCAGCGCCCAGACCCGCCAGAGTCTGGGCTCGCTGAAACTCCAGATGAGCAACACGAGGTAGAGGATAAAGCCCAGCATTGCAGCCAGGATTACCGCTTCGCTGCGCGCGATGCTGCCAAACAGGACCAGCAGTTGCGCGCTTGCCGAGGCTAGCGCGACCGTGCAGGCATAGCCGCCACCAATGGCCGCGACAACACGCAGCGCCAGGCTGGCGCGGCGTGACCATCGATGGCTGGGTGCTTGCCTGTCAGGCTTTGTCGCGGCTGCGGCCATGGCCTCAGAAACTGACCTGATAACCGAGGGTGAGCGTGCGTCCGCGGCCGTTGAACACTCGCCCGTTGCGGGTCAGGTCCGAGCCGGTATTGGCCGCCTGCGAGTAGTAGGTCAGGTAGTCCTCGTTGAACAGGTTCTCGATCCCCAAGCGGGCTTCGCCGACCGGCAGGCGATAACCCAGCGTGGCATCCACCAGGGTGTATCCATCGAAATCCAGCCCAGGCTGATCGAAGCTTCTGCTGGCGTAGTGGTTGGCCTGCAACAGGCTGTGCAGCTTGTCGTTCCAGTTGGCCTGCCAGCCGATGCCATAGCGATCCGGCGAGATGTTCGCACCATTGAGGTCGGTATCGACCTTGCCGTCATCGTCAGTATCGGACTGGCCGTTGACCTGTGCATACATCAGTTTCAGGCGGTGCGCCTCGGTGATCTGCCAGCCACCGGTGAACTCGATGCCATCGATTTCGGTGCGCTCGCGGCGAACCTGATAGACCCCGCCCACGCTGTCCAATCGCGATCCGAGTTCGGCATCCGACTCGTAGTAACTGATCTCTGCGTCGAACGGGCCATGGTTCAGGCGAAAGCCGATTTCACGGTTTTCGGTAACGACCGGTTGCAAGTCGAGGAAGTTGTCCACACTGGTTCCCGGAGTGCCGATGCCCCGCAGCACGCGACCGACATCCGGCATGCCGAAGCCTTCCGAGTAGTTGGCGAACAGTTGCGCCCAGTCGTTCATTTGCCAGACCACACCGGCGTTGTAGAGTGTTTCCTCGAAGGTCGGGTTGCCACCTTCCACGTCAACGTTGCCCACCGGTTTGGTCGAAGCGATGGTGCGGAAGCCGTCGACGTCGAGGTCGGCGAATTCATGACGCACCCCCGCGTGGAAGGTCAACTGGTCGAGTGCGCGGATCTCAGCCTGAATGAAGGGGGCATAGTTACGGAATACCGTCTCAGGAACCCATTCCCGATCAGTGAGGATCAGCTGCTGGCTGGTAGTGTCCTGCAGTACATCAAGACCGCCGGTGAGCATCAGGCGATTGTTGAGCATGCCGTCGCGGCTGACGGTCAGCTTGCCGCCGATCTTGTCAGACTCGTTCTGCGACTGGTCGAACAGCGTTCCCGCCGGCGCGATGCTGGGGTCCTGGAAAGTGGCGTTCGTGCCGCCACCAAAACGTGCACGAAATCGCTGGGTATAAAGCTACAGGCCCAGTTCGTTGCCATAGAAGTCGGCATGCTTGTAGGACAGGCTGGTGGCCAGCGTTTCGTTCTGAGGAGCCTTGCCCTGCGGGTCACCTTTACGCGAAGTGGCGGGAATCTCAGCGTTGGCGTTACCCGGTACGTTGACGTACTCGTGTTCGCCTTCGACTTCGTAGCGATTGATCATCAAGCCGATGTTCTGATTGTCATCCAGCCAGTAGCCGAGCTTGAGCAGCAGATCGGTGCCGGTCGAATCCATCACGTCGCCCTGGGTGTCGTCGACGCCGATCAGATCCCCATTGGCGTCGTAGAACATGCCCTGAGTCTGCCAGCTGGCGGCGGCAAGGTAGTCGAGATCGCCCTGGGTGCCTTCAACACGGTAGTCAAGTTTGTAGCCCAGTCCTTCGGACTCGTAGTCTCCGGGTGCGGTAAAGCTGACGCCCGCGTGCTGGCGCAGCGGACCGCTGGCCGGGCGGCGGGTGACATAGTTGATGATACCGCCCGTAGCGCCCAGACCGTGCTCGGCACTGGCGCCGTGGATGACTTCGATGCGTTCGACCATCGACAGGTCGATGACGTAACCGTCGCGTTGGCTGTCACGCAGCGGTGTGGACTGCGGTACGCCGTCGATGAGAATCAGCGCCGAGCGGCCGCGGAAAGTCTCGCCTGCGCTGCTCATCTTCTGCCTGCTTGGCGAATAGGACGGGATCAGGTTGCTTAGCACAGCGCCATGATCCGAGGTAATCGCCAGTTGTTGTTCGATCTGCTCGCGGCTGATCACCGTAATTTTCTGTGGCGTCTTGCCGGCTTCGCTGCGGGCGCGTGTCGCGCTGATGGTTACCGCCTCAAGTTCAGCGGCCTTTTCGGCGAAGGCCGGGACCGACAAGAAGGAAATCGACGCGAGCGAAATGGACAGACACAGACAGGATTTGCGGAACACGAGAAGCTCCCGATATTGGTGTTGTTGGGAAATCGGGGCGGGAATGTAAACTAAATGAAAATAATTGGCATTAGCTTTGTCGTCATGCTGACGCCAATGGCCACCTCGCGGGTGTTATCGCCGGGAACAAAGTGCTCTGCCTCGGGCATTCGACGGGTGAAGTCATCATTTAAGAGGCGTTGATACAAAATGTAAGCCGGCACTTGGGCCGGATGCCGCGCAGGTCGTCTGGACCTGAGGCGCGCGGGTTCGCGGCGAACATGTCGCGCAGGGCAGGGCGATTGGCTTGATGCGCTCGGTGTTGCGGAGGGAGGCTGCTGGGCCGCAGACGAAGAGTTCGTAGCAGAAAATAAGCGGCAGAAAGCAAAAAGGCCCACCGCATGGGTGAGCCTTTTTGTTCGGATTAGTGGTGCCCAGGGACGGAATCGAACCGCCGACACGGGGATTTTCAATCCCCTGCTCTACCGACTGAGCTACCTGGGCAACGGGGCGCTATTAGACGGATTTGCCGTTTGCCTGTCAAGCGTGGCTTTGAAAATATTTAGTTAGAACGGGCATTTAGCGATATATGCAGGCGCTTTGGTCTCTAGGCGCGACAGCAAACCTTGGCGCTGGCTCTTGCTGCGCCAAGGTTGCGAATACCTTATTCGCTCGGCGGCACGTAGCCTTCGGCCTGGGCGTATTCTTCGCCGGAGAGATATTTGTCCATCTCGGTCTGCAGGAATTTGCGGTCCTCGGCGTTCATCATGTTCAACCTGCGCTCATTGATCAGCATGGTCTGGTGTTTCTGCCAATCGTCCCAGGCCTTCTTCGAGACGTTGTTGTAGATGTCTTCGCCCTTGGCGCCAGGATAAGGCGGGCGCTCCAGGCCGGGCAGTTCTTCTTTGTACTTGCGGCAGTTCACGGTGCGGGTCATGACATCTCTCCTGCGTTCAATTCGGCAGCGGCGCGCTTGAGCAGCGTCTTCACCGGGGCGGCAAGCCCCAGTCGCGGCGGGGTGGCGAGGTTATACCAGAGCCAGTCCGGCTCGGCCACGGCGCCGACTTCTGACGTGACTCTGATCAGCCAGGGCTCGATGGCCAACTGGAAATGACTGAAGGTATGGGTCAGGGTGGGGAGCTCGCGGCGCTGCTGCAATTGCAAGGCGTGACGCGCAGCGAGTGGGTCGAGCGCAGCTAGATCGTCCAGCTCCGGCAGGCTCCAGAGTCCGCCCCACAGTCCCGTAGGAGGGCGGCGATAGAGCAGTATGGCGCCCTCATGGTTGGCCAGCAGCGGCATCAGGGTGCGCTTGCGCGGAAGTGTCTTGCGCGGCTTGGGCGTCGGAAAATCAGTTTCGCGACCCAGCAGGTGGGCGCGGCAGCCAGTCTTCAGTGGGCAGAGCAGGCAGCTGGGTTTGCTGCGCGTGCAGAGTGTCGCACCCAGGTCCATCATTGCCTGGGTGTAATGGTTGACTCGTGTTTGTGGGGTCAGCCGCTCCGCCACGTCCCATAGCTGTCGGGCTACCTTTGGCTCGCCTGGATAGCCCTCCAGTGCGGCAAAGCGGGCCAGCACGCGCTTGACGTTGCCGTCCAGAATTGATGCCCGCAGGCCCATGCTCAGGCTGGCAATGGCGCCGGCAGTGGACCGTCCAATGCCGGGCAGCTCGGCCAGCTGTTCCACGTCCTGTGGAAATTCACCGCCATGCTCGGCAACAACCAGTTTGGCGGTCTTGTGCAGGTTTCGTGCACGGCTGTAGTAACCCAGCCCGGTCCATAGATGCAGAACTTCGTCCTCTGGCGCGCTGGCCAGGGCTTCGACGGTGGGAAGCGCTGCCATGAAGCGGTCGAAGTAGCCGAGCACGGTGCTGACCTGCGTCTGTTGCAGCATGATCTCTGATACCCACACACGGTAGGGCGTGATGCCTTGCTGCCAGGGCAGATCCTTGCGCCCGTGGCGGTCGTACCAGTCGAGAACGGCGACGCTGAACTGCGCGTCGCTCAACGTTTGCTGGGTCATCGATTGAACAGGCCTTTCAGTGCGTCTTTCAATTCAGGACTGACCTTGTCGCCCAGCTTCTCTTCGATGGTCTCGTTGAGCTTGTCTCCGGCGAGCCGGGCGGCGATCTTGCCGAGGCGGTCATTGTCGAAGCGACAGGCCTTGGCGCCCAATTCGAGCGGACCGCGGCAGCGCAACGGCCACTCGATACCGACATACCGTTCATTGACGGCGCAGGCCGGGTCGGGCATGTCGCCCTTATCACCCTCGATCACGAGGCCGATGCGGTAGTCCATGCCGAGCACGCGCAGGTCAACATCACCCTCGCCGTTCACCGTGAGACCGGGAATGCTGACCTTCAGGTCGGGGTTGCTGGCGACGCCATTGCGCAGGGTGAGGTTGCCTTTCAGTTCGCGGAATGGCGTGTCCTTGCCGCGCGGCTCGCTGCTCAATGGCTTGCGATTGAGGGTGGCAATGGCGCGACAAAGCTGCTGCTCGAGGTTGGCATCGACGAGGATGCCGTTGTCGATGATGAAGCCGATCTTGCCGTTGAGGTTGTCGATCCAGGCTTGCTGGCTGTTGCCCTGGGTGCGGATGTCGCTGTCCAGGTTGAGCAGGCCTTTGATCACCACCTCTTCGCCCTGGCTTTGCAGCAGGCCTTCGATGGGGACGCGGGCTAGGCGGGTCTGTGCGGTAATCAGGGGCACCTGCGGTCGGACATCGAGACTGGCGGAGGCTTCAACTCGACCGTTGTAGAGCCCGCCACGCAACTGCTCCAGCGTCAGCAGCCCGCCTGCCGTGCGCGCTTTGAGGGCGAAGTTGTCTACCGGCAGCTTCATTGCAGTGAGGTTGTCGATGCCTAGGTTGATGCGCGTGTCCAGATTGCGCAGGGCGCTGACCGGCAGGGCGGTGGTGCTGCTCCAGGCCTGCTGGGTTGGTTTGCCTGGCAGCGGCGTGGTGCCGCTGCCGATAACTGCCGCTTGGGTAGCTTTGACCTCGCTTTGACGCGCGGCACCGGCAGGGTCCTCCTTTTCTGGCGGCGGCAGATAGCGGTCGAGATTCAGCTGGTCTCCGCTCAGGTCGACTCGCAATGCTTGCTTGGCAAAATCACTGACCGCGATTTGGCCGGTAAAGGTGCTGCCGTCCAGCTTCAGATTGATCTCTTCGAAGGTCAGGCTGGTCGGGGTGCCGGCAAGGCGGGTGACCAGCTCGGCCTTGCCCAGCGCGGTGTTGTCGGTCATGGCCGGGAGCTGTTGGCCGATGCTCTCGAGGAATTCGCGCAGGTTGAATTCAGCGATCGACAATGCACCGGTGATTTTTGGCTGGTCCTGCAGATCACGGGCCTTGAGTTCGCCAAGACCACGCAATTGATTGGCCGTGAACTTGAGGCTGGTCCACTCGGCGATATCGGCAGCCAGGTCGGCCAAAAGCTGGCCCTGTGCGCTGAACGACAGCGTCTTGCCTTGCAAGGGTTCGCCAGAGGCCTCACCGCTCAAGCGCAGATCTTCGAGCTGATAGCGCTGCAGCTTGGTATCGAAGCGCAACGCCCCCTGCAACTCGGTACGCGCGCGCATGACCGGCTTGTTGCTGCCGAAAAAGGCGTTGAGCTTGATTGGAATAGAGGTGGCTTCGCGAATGGCGCCCGTGGTCAGTTCGATGCCTTCGGCGCTGAACTGCTGTCCGGTCTGTGCATCATGGTAGGTCACTCGTGCGTCGCTGATGGTCAGGCTGTCGATGTCTAGTTGCAACGTGCGCTTGGCGTTATCGGCCGTCTGCTCGTCATCCCCAGGCTCGGCCGCTTTTGTGGGTGGCGTTGCGTCTGGCGGTGTTTCGCTAGTGGCCGGGCGGCCCACGCCTTCCCAGTTACCACGTCCCTTCTCGTCGCGGTTAAGTGTCAGGTTCAGCCCATTGAGGGTGATGTCGCTCATCTCCACTTCGCGACTTAGCAACGGCAGTACCCGGACCGACAGCCCCAGCATGCGCAGATCGGCGAAGGGCTGTTCGGGTGTCTGCACGCTGGCCAAGGTAGTGTCGTGCAGTTCCAGGCCGAGCCACGGGAACAGGCTCCAGCCGATGTCGCCGGCGATGTTCAACTCGAGTCCGGCCTTGTCGCGAGCGAGTGTGCGGATCTCGTCTTTGTAGTCGTTAGGGTCGAACAGGTGGGTCAGGGCGAAGCCCAATGCGACGATGAGGAGCAGCAACCCGAGGATTACCAGGCCCAGGATCTTGCCGAGCGCTTTCATGGACAGGTCCTTTGTGTTTGGCATTTCAAAAGCAGCGAGTATAGCGTCACGAACCACGGCTTTTGCCGTGGCTGGCGTTGGAGTGGTTACCTGCGCGTGGGTTCCTGCGTGCGATGGCGGCGCTGCCTGACGCTATGACAGTTCGAGGAGAAACGTTGGCAGGGCTTAGATTGCGTCTAGTGGGAGATGTGCCCGTGCGGCCAAAGCTTGAGCCTCCAGCTGGTCTGCCGGTGCCGCCAGGTGCAGATCCTGCCCGGCTTCACTGGCCAGACGCCGACTTTCTTCGAGGATGCGTGCACCTACGCCCCGACGGCGAGTGAGCTTACGTACGCACAAGTGCGACAGACGCCAGTTGGGCGAGCCTCGTTGCAACAGGGCGGCACCGAGCAGCCGGTCATTGAAACGACCCCCGATCAGGCTGTGGTCGGCCAACCCGGCCTCGATAAGGGCAGCTGCATCTGCGTAAGGCGTCAGGAGCCAGGCAGGGGCGTCGGCGAAGATTTTCGCCAGATCGATACGGTCCTGCTGGCTGGGCTCGGTTACGACTTCAACGAAAACGGGCATGTTGACCTGGCTGTTGTGGTGAGTGACGGAAAGGATAACCGTGCCGGCTCTGCGACGCACGACAGCGCAGCCGATAGGCCGGCCGGTGAGTCGTTGAGCGGTCAGCCTCCGTGCTGCTCGACCAGCCAGCCGGCGGTTTGCAGCAGCCGAGCCGCTGGGCGCGTATCGACGAGGGTAGGTTTGGGCCTATAATGCGGCTCATTTTTCGCCCCACGATCAGCGGAGCTGTTGATGTCCGAACGTACGGCTTGCGTAGAGCGCAACACCCTGGAAACCCAGGTCAAGGCCACCATCAACCTGGACGGCACCGGCAAGAGCCGCTTTGCCATCGGCGTGCCGTTTCTCGAGCATATGCTCGACCAGATCGCCCGCCACGGTTTGATCGATCTGGACATCGAATGCCAGGGCGATTTGCACATTGATGACCACCACACCGTCGAAGACGTTGGCATCACCCTCGGCCAGGCATTCGCCAAAGCTGTTGGCGACAAGAAAGGCATGACCCGTTACGGGCATTCCTACGTGCCATTGGATGAAGCGCTGTCGCGCGTGGTGATCGACTTTTCCGGGCGTCCGGGTCTGCAGATGCATGTCCCCTACACCCGCGCCAGCGTGGGCGGCTTCGATGTCGATCTGTTTCAGGAATTCTTCCAGGGCTTCGTTAACCACGCCTTGGTGACCCTGCACATCGACAACCTGCGCGGGCACAACACCCACCACCAGATCGAGACCGTGTTCAAGGCGTTCGGCCGCGCGCTGCGCATGGCGGTGACGCTGGATGAGCGCATGGCCGGGCAGATGCCGTCGACCAAAGGTTGCCTGTAATGCAGACCGTCGCAGTCATCGATTACGGCATGGGCAACCTGCATTCGGTCGCCAAGGCGCTCGAGCATGTCGGAGCCGGTCGGGTGCTGATTACCAGCGATGCCCAAGTCATTCGCGAAGCCGATCGCGTTGTGTTTCCCGGCGTCGGCGCGATTCGCGATTGCATGGCTGAAATCCGCCGGCTGGGCTTTGACGAGCTGGTCCGTGAAGTCAGCGTCGATCGGCCGTTCCTCGGCATCTGCGTGGGTATGCAGGCACTGATGGAGCGCAGCGAAGAGAACGGCGGCGTCGATTGCATTGGCCTGTTTCCCGGTCAGGTGCGTTTCTTCGGCAAGGATCTGGAAGAAGACGGCGAGCGCCTCAAGGTGCCGCATATGGGCTGGAACCAGGTCGAGCAGGCTGTCAGCCATCCGCTCTGGCACAACATTCCCGCCGATGGCCGCTTCTATTTCGTGCACAGCTACTACATCGAGGCCGGTAATCCGCGCCAGGTGGTTGGCCGTGGCCATTACGGCAAGGATTTCGCCGCCGCGCTGGCCGACGGTTCGCGCTTTGCCGTGCAGTTCCATCCCGAAAAGAGCCATACCAACGGCTTGCAGCTGCTGCAGAACTTCGCTGCCTGGGATGGCCGCTGGTAATGAGCCGGGCGAAGCTCAAGGCGCCGGTCTTGGCACTGGATTCAGCTCAGGAACAGGCCGCACAGCAGATCATCAAGCGCTTTCTGGAAGACCGCTTCGAGTTGGAACTGGGTTCATTCGAGGCGCAGGAAGTGCTCGATCTGTTCGCTCGCGAGATCGCTCCGCTGTACTACAACAAGGCGATCTTCGACGTGCAGACGCACCTGAAAGAGCGCTTCGAAAGCATCGAAAGCGACCTGTGGGCGCTCGAGAAAAACTAGCGGCAGCGGCAGGCTTCTGCTGACGTTGCCAGAAATAGATACGCAGGCATGCTCGCCGCTATCGGCTTGCAGCTTGCCGCTCGTTTGACGAAGGAAAAAGCATGCTGATCATTCCCGCCATCGATCTCAAGGACGGCGCCTGTGTGCGTCTGCGTCAGGGCCTGATGGACGACGCCACGGTGTTCTCCGACGACCCGGTGGCCATGGCCGCCAAATGGGTCGAGGCCGGCTGCCGTCGCCTGCATCTGGTCGATCTCAACGGCGCCTTCGAAGGCCAGCCGGTCAATGGTGAAGTGGTCACCGCAATCGCCAAGCGCTATCCCGACCTGCCGATCCAGATCGGTGGCGGCATCCGCTCGCTGGAAACCATCGAGCACTACGTTCGCGCTGGCGTCAGCTACGTGATCATCGGCACCAAGGCGGTCAAGCAGCCGGAATTCGTCGGCGAAGCCTGCCGCGCCTTCCCGGGCAAGGTGATCGTCGGCCTGGATGCGAAAGACGGCTTTGTCGCCACCGACGGCTGGGCTGAGGTCAGCAGTGTTCAGGCTGTCGATCTGGCGCGACGCTTCGAGGCTGATGGCGTCTCGGCAATCGTCTACACGGACATCGCCAAGGACGGCATGATGCAGGGCTGCAACGTCGAAGCCACTGTGGCGCTGGCCAATGCCAGTCGCATCCCGGTGATCGCCTCTGGCGGCATTCACAACATCGGTGACATCCAGAAGCTGCTCGACACCAACACGCGCGGGATTGTCGGCGCAATTACCGGTCGTGCGATTTATGAGGGCACGCTCGATGTTGCCGAGGCGCAGGCGCTCTGCGATCTGAAGTACAAGGACGAATAAGCCGTAGGGCGGACAACGCTTCGCTTGTCCGCCGTGCATCCGGTGACCCGGTGGACAACGCTGCGCGGTTGTCCACCCTACGAGAGAGATCGACCATGGCCTTGGCCAAACGCATCATTCCCTGCCTCGACGTGGACAACGGCCGCGTGGTCAAGGGCGTCCAGTTTGAAAACATCCGCGATGCCGGTGATCCAGTAGAAATCGCCCGTCGCTACGACGAACAGGGCGCCGACGAGATCACCTTCCTCGATATCACTGCCAGCGTCGACAACCGCGACACCACGCTGCATACGGTCGAGCGCATGGCTAGCCAGGTGTTCATTCCGCTGACCGTCGGCGGCGGTGTGCGCTCGGTGCAGGATATTCGCAACCTGCTCAACGCCGGCGCCGACAAGGTCTCGATCAACACCGCCGCGGTGTTCACGCCGGAGTTCGTCGGTGAAGCGGCCGATCGGTTTGGCTCGCAGTGCATTGTCGTTGCCATTGATGCCAAGCGGGTTTCCAAGCCGGGCGAAACCCCGCGTTGGGAGATCTTTACTCACGGTGGGCGCAAGCCGACCGGGCTCGACGCCGTGCTGTGGGCGCAGAAGATGGAAGCGCTGGGCGCTGGCGAAATCCTCCTGACCAGCATGGACCAGGACGGTGTCAAGAGTGGCTACGACCTGGGCGTAACTCGGGCGATCAGCGAGGCGGTGCATATTCCGGTGATCGCCTCTGGTGGCGTCGGCAATCTGCAGCATCTGGCCGATGGCGTTCTGCAAGGCAAGGCCGATGCGGTGCTGGCCGCAAGCATCTTCCATTTCGGCGAGTACACCGTGCCGGAAGCCAAGGCCTATATGGCCAGCTGCGGCATCGTGATGCGCTGATCGGCGCGTACCGGACTGCTCGAAGCTGCACTTACAACATACAAGGACACAGCCGCGACATACCGCGGCTGCCGCATCAAGGAACCCCACCATGTTCAAAAACACATTGTTGTCGCTGGCCGCCAGCCTGTCGCTGATCACTTCTGCTGCGCACTCCGCGCCGGAGCCAATCAATCTGCTCACCGAAAATTTCCCGCCCTACAACATGGCAGTCGACGGCAAGAATTTTGCGCGCGACGAAAACATTACGGGTATCGCCGCCGACATCGTTCGTGAAATGTTCAAGCGTGCCGGTGTGGAGTACACGCTGACGCTGCGTTTCCCCTGGGAGCGGATTTACAAGATGGCTCTGGAGATGCCAGGGTACGGCGTATTCGTCACTGCGCGGCTACCGGAGCGGGAAGAGCTCTTCAAGTGGGTGGGGCCGATCGGTCCGGACGACTGGGTGCTGTTGGCCAGGGGCGACAGCACGATCGAAGTCAGCAGTCTCGAGCAGGCCAGCCAGTACCGCATTGGCGCCTACAAGGGTGATGCGATTGCCGAACACCTCGCGGCACAGGGGTTGGAGCCGTCGCTGGTCCTGCGCGACCAAACCAACGTGGACAAGCTCCAGGGCGGCACGATCGACCTCTGGGCCACCGGTGATCCGGCTGGGCGCTACCTGGCCAAGCAGCAAGGCGTAAACGGCCTAAAGCGGGTGCTCAAGTTCGACAGTGCGGAGCTCTACCTGGCGCTCAACAAAGGTGTCCCTGATGAGACCGTAGCCAGGCTGCAGGCCGCGCTGGAGCAGATGCGCTCTGACGGCACGCTAGCCAGTATTGAAGGTCGTTATCTGTAAGTAGTCTTTCCGGCCGCATCTCAGCTTGTTCCGATTCGTAGCGTTGTTGCGCCACAGCGCCCCGTTTCGGAACGTTAATGCTGAGTCTCCTCAGCGAGCACAGGGGAGTCTCCTTCCGTTTCGCCCGTCGCGCAGCTGTAAGGGCTTGGGGTGATGGCAATATGATGCTCAAGTTTGTGCGGTTCATCCCATTTCGGCCGTAGCCACGCTACGCCTGGATCGCAAGTTGCTAAACATTAAAGGTGCGACACACGCATGGGCTCTGCTAGGCAGTTGTCAGCGTTGTGTCGCCTGTGGATGTTTTGCATACGGGGGAGGGTGCGATGAGACGAATTCTAGCGGCCGGGCTATTGCTGGTAATGGCCGTCTCGACCAGGGCAGCACTGCCTGAAGACTACAAGGTGGTGCTACTGACCGAGAATTTCCCGCCGTTCAATATGGCCGCTGACGGCAAGAACTACGCAGCAGACCACAACATCAGCGGGATCAATGCCGAGATCGTGCGCGAGATGTTCAAGCGTGCCGAGATTGATTACAGCCTGACGCTGCGTTTCCCCTGGGAGCGCATCTACAACCAGGTCCTGGAGCATCCCGATCAGGGACTGTTTTCTACCACCTATACACCTGAGCGTGAGCCGCTGTTCAAATGGGTCGGCCCGCTGGCCAGTACCGGATGGGTGCTGCTGGCCCCGGCAGGCAGCCCGATGCGGCTGAGTTCGCTTGAGCAGGCCAAGCAGTACCAAGTCGGCGCCTACAAGAACGACGCGGTTAGCCAGCACTTGGAAAGCAAGGGTTTCGAGCCGATCAACTCACTGCGCGACCAGGAAAACATCGGCAAGCTGCTCAAGGGGCAGATAGATCTCTGGGCGACAACCGACCCGGTCGGGCCCTACCTGGCGAAGCAGGAGGGGGTGAGCGGTCTGACTACGGTGTTGCGTTTTAACGACGCGCAGTTGTTTCTTGCGCTCAATAAAGAGACGCCGGATGAAGTCGTCTCTCGGTTGCAGAAAGCGCTGAATGAGATGAAGAGTGACGGCGCCATCGATGCCATCATGCGTCGCTATCTGTGACCTGTCCTCATCGATACAGGCCGTTTGCGCCATGGGCGATCATGGCGCGGTTGCCTCGGGTGGCGATCATCTGGCCGAGGTCCACCCAGTCGATACCCTGAGCAGCCAGCTTCGGCAGCTCCCGCTCCAACAGGGCGAGCGTTGCCGGGTGTGGGTGACCGATCACCACCACTGAACCCTGCCTGTGAGCGAGCTGTACGGCGGCTCGAAACTGCGCAGCCACGGCTTCGGGGCTGGGGTCGTCATCGAGAAAAATGTCACGAGAAAGACTCGCCAGGCCGATGCGTTGCGCAGTCGCAGCTGCAACGGTAGCTGCATTGGTACGGCTGTCGAGAAAGAATAGGTGGCGTTGTTGCAGCTCGCGCATGAGCGAGGCCATGGGCTCTTGGCGGTCGGTCATCTGGCTGCCCATGTGATTGTTAACACCGCTGGCATGCGGCACCTTTGCGAGGGCATCGTTCAGCCGCCGGTCGAGCTCCGCTGCAGGCAGCTGCGGTTGCCAGGCGTAAGGCCCATCAGCAGGGGCCATGGGCAGGTGCAACATGACGGTCTTGCCTGCCGCGTTGGCTCGCTCCGCCAGCTCTGTGGCATGCCGAGTGTCAGGCAGAATCGCCATGCCCACAGGGCCAGGCAAGGCCAGAACGCGTGCATCGCGCGCCGCGTTCTGGCCCAGGTCATCCATGACCAGTGCCAGTTTTGGCATTCGCGAAACGGATGCCAGATCGACGGCATCGCCGTTGTCATGGGGCGCGATATCCGTTGCGCCAACAGCCGCAAGCGGAACCAATACCCCCAACAGCAAAGCTAAAACCCTGGGCATCAACTACTGGCCGCGGGTGAGGTTCAACCCCTTGAGCAGATTCAGCGCCTGACCGAGTTGGTAGTCCTCATCCTGAGGGCGTGGAGATTCACTGACGATCGGCGCCGTTGTGGGCCGGTCCTCGCCCCCGTTGCCATTGCCAAGGTGCCCGGCCAGATCGGCCTCGCGAATGCCTTCCGCCGCTTGTTCACGCGTCAGTTTGGCGCGGGTGACCCGAATATCCGGCTCGATTCCCTGGGCCTGGATGGAGCGACCATTAGGCGTGTAATAAAGCGCAGTGGTGAGCTTCAGAGCTCGGTCGTTATTCAGCGGAAGTACCGTCTGCACCGAGCCTTTACCGAAGCTGTCGGTCCCCATGACCACGCCCCGTTTCTGATCCTGCAAGGCGCCGGCCACGATTTCCGACGCCGAGGCGCTGCCTCCATTGATCAGCACGACCAGCGAAACGCCTTCGCTGGCGTCGGCCGCGTCTGCGTTGAAGCGCAATTCGGAGTTGGCGATACGGCCCTTGGTATAGACGATCAATCCGTCAGTCAGGAAATGGTCGGATACCTCCACTGCCGCTTGGAGCACCCCTCCGGGATTGTTGCGCAGATCGAGCACCAGTCCGTTGAGCTTCTTGCCATTTTCTTTGCGCAAGCGTGCCAGGGCCTTACCCACTTCCTCGCCAGTATTGATCTGGAATTGCGTGACGCGCAGGTAGCCATATCCCGGCTCAAGCAGCTGACTCTTGACGCTGTTTACCTTGATCACGGCGCGGGTGAGCTTGACCGTAAAAGGCTTGCCGCCCTCGCGCACCAGCGAAAGCGATATGTCGCTGCCTGGTTTGCCGCGCATCATGCCTACCGCATCCATCATCGACATGCCCTTGGTCGGCTTGCCGTCGATCTTGATGATCAGATCGCCCGCTTCGATGCCGGCCTTGGACGCCGGGGTATCGTCGATCGGCGATACCACCTTGATGAAGCCATCTTCGATCCCGACTTCGACGCCCAGGCCGCCGAACTCCCCGCTGGTGCTCTCCTGAAGATCGGCGAATGCATCGGGTTCAAGGTAGGCGGAATGGGGGTCGAGGTTGCTGAGCATGCCCTTGATGGCATTCTCCAACAGTGTTTTGTCGTCGACCGGCTCCACGTATGCGGCCTTGATCCGGTCCAGTACTTCGGCAAAGGTCCGCAGTTCTTCCAGTGGCAACGGCGCTTTTTGCGTCGCGGTGTTCAACTGGAGCGGTTCTGGGGCGATCTCGGGGGGCGATTGCTGCGCCAAGGCGCTACCGTGCATCCCCAGCATGATGGTCAGGGCCAGGGTGGTGGGTTGGGCAAAACGGCACAGGTGCAGCATGTCTGACTCCAGTTATGAGGGGCGCGCTAAGGCCTGGTTGGCCTATCCCTGAGCGCGACACCATTGTGCCGGATCGCTCGGGCGACCCTGTTGGCGAATGGCGAAATACAGTGCGGCAGCCTCTTGCCCGCCACTGGTTCCTACGGTGGCAATTGGGTCGCCTGCCTTGACGATGTCTCCTGCATCACGCAGCAGACTCTGATTGTGTCCATAAAGGCTGAGATAACCGTTGCCGTGATCGAGGATCACCAGCAGGCCGGCACCACGCAACCAATCGGCAAAGACCACGCGGCCTCCATGCACAGCTCGGACTTGAGTGCCAACGTCGGCGCCAATCAGCACGCCGTCCCACTTGGTTCGAGCATCGCCGCCGCGCGGAGTGCCGTAGCGTGCCACCAATCTTCCGTCTACCGGCCAGGGCAGCTTGCCCTTGGCCTTGGCGAAAGGACCGCCAAAATTTCCGCCCGCACTTGAGACGAGCGGGCCGGACGGTGCTGGGCTAGGGCGGCCGGCCTGCTGTTGACGCGCCTGCTCTTGTTCGCGCTCGCGGGCCATGGCCAGTTCGCGTTGGCGCGCTTGTTCAGCTTCCCGCGCCTGGCGTGCAAGGGTTTCTTCAATGGTCTTGAGTACGCGCTCCAGCTGCGCCTGCTCCTGCTTGCGTGCTTTGAGCTTCTGGTCGCGACTGGACAGGTCTTTATCGAGTTTGGCCAGCGCCAGTTGGCGCTCCTCACGGACTTCGGCCAGTTGCGCCCGCCGTTGTTTGAGGCCGTCCTGCTGCTCGGCCAGCGTGGCCTGCTGCTTCTCAATACCGGCTTCGACGCCGGCCAGCTGACGCAGCGTTTCATTGAAGCTTTCGAGCTGCTCGAAGCGGGCTTTGCTGAGGTAGTCGTAGTAGGTCAGGGTGCGGCTGAATTTTTCCGGATTCTGCTGGTTGAGTAGCAGCTTCAGGTATTCCTCACGACCGCTCTGATAAGCCGCGCGTGCCTGTATGCCGATCAGGCGTTGTTGTTCGATACGGGCGCCTTCAAGCGTGGCTTTCTCGTCATTGAGGCGTTCCAGCTCGGCCTCGCTGCGATCGATTTCCTGTTGCAAGGAGTCGACCTGTTTCTCCAGCTGGCCCATTTCGCTTTCGGTCGTCTGCAGTTGCTTCTGGACCGCGGATTTCTCCTGTTCGATCTGTTTGAGCAGCTTCTGCAATTCCGCGACGTCCTGGCGTGCCGCTTCGATCTGCTTGCGCGCATCCGCGCGCTCATCCGCAATGGCTGAGCCAAGCAGGCAGAACAGTGCGAACACGAGAAATATACGGGACATGAGAGGGCGTAACCGAGAGTTCAACGACCGTCGTAGTATGCCTAAAAAAGCACGGGCAGGCTGCACGCCATCTGCTACAGATGACGTGGGCGATAACCGGTACGCCTTTGCCGGCGTATCGGTGCTTGTCTCGTGGCGTTTAGTAGCTAGAGCGATTCAGCTCAGCTCGACAATTGAGCGTCCGGTCATCTCTGGGGGTACCGACATGCCCAGCAGCGTCAGCATGGTCGGTGCCACATCGGCGAGCACGCCGCCTTCGCGGATGGTCAGGTTGCGCTTGCCCACATAGATGAAGGGTACCGGCTCGCACGTATGAGCTGTGTGTGCCTGTCCGGTCATCACGTCTTCCATCTGCTCGACGTTGCCGTGATCGGCGGTGATCAGCGCTTCGCCGCCGACCTTGTCCAGCGCTGCGACGATCCGTCCAACACACGTGTCCAGGCATTCCACGGCCTTGACCGCGGCGTCGAAAACACCGGTATGGCCAACCATGTCACCGTTGGCGTAGTTAACGATGATCACATCAAATCGCCGGTTCTCGATGGCATCGACGATGCGATCAGTCACCTCTGGCGCGCTCATCTCCGGCTGCATGTCGTAGGTGGCGACCTGCGGAGAGGGAATCAAGATGCGCTCTTCGCCGGCAAAGGGTTCCTCGCGGCCGCCCGAAAAGAAGAACGTGACGTGAGCGTACTTCTCTGTTTCGGCGATACGTAGCTGGGTCTTGCCATTGTTCGCCAGATATTCACCGAGCACGTTCGTCAGGCCTTCCGGAGCAAAGGCGCTTGGCGCCGGGATGCTCGCGGCATATTGGGTCAGCATGACGAAACCAGCCAGCGCTGGCACACGGGCGCGTTGAAATTCGTTGAAGCCAGGCTCGACAAAGCAGCGGGTCAATTCACGTGCGCGATCGGCTCGGAAGTTCATGAACACCACGGCATCACCGTCCTCCACGCGGACTGGCTCGCCAATGGTGGTGGCCTTGACGAACTCATCGCTCTCGCCGCGCTCGTAGGCGGCAATCAAACCGTCAACTGCATAGTCGGCGCGGTGTTCGGCCTTGCCGTCGACGATCAGGCTGTACGCCTGTTCGACCCGGTCCCAGCGGTTGTCGCGATCCATGGCGAAGTAGCGGCCGATCAGGCTTGCGACGCGCCCCTTGCCCAAGCGGGTAAAGGTTGCCTGCATCAGTTCGATTGAGTGCTGTGCGCTTTTCGGTGGCGTGTCGCGGCCGTCGAGGAATGCATGCAGGTAGATTTTATCGGCGCCGCGCTTGGCGGCCAGTTCCGCCATCGCGACCAAGTGGTCCTGGTGGCTGTGGACGCCACCGTCGGAAAGCAAGCCGAGGATATGTACCGCTTTGCCTGCACCCACGGCTTTGTCCACTGCGGTGCAAATGGTCGGGTTCTCGAAAAACTCGCCGTCACGGATGGATTTGGTGACCCGCGTGAAGTCTTGGTACACCACTCGGCCTGCACCCAGATTCATGTGGCCGACTTCGGAGTTGCCCATCTGCCCGTCCGGCAAACCGACATCCATGCCGCTGCCTGAAATCAAGCCGTGCGGTTGGCTGGCCAGCAGGCGGTCATAGACTGGCTTGTTGGCGGCGTGGATGGCATTGAATTCGGGACTGTCACTGTGTCCGAAGCCGTCGAGGATGATCAATACCAGGGGTTTGGGCGCGGCGGGCATGTGTCGGGCTCCTTGCACAGGTCGCGAAAAAAGGCGGCCAGTCTAATAGTTGGCCGGTTAGGCGTCACGATCCGCAGGGTTCAGCCCGGTGGGGGGGCTGTGTATACTGGCCCGCATTTTATCCCCCGGGTACCCTTTAGATGGTCGCTAACCTGATTGAATTTGTCTCTAATCACTATGTTCTGGTCAGCATCTTTCTGGTGTTGCTGGTTCTTCTTGCCATCACCGAGGCACGCAAGGGTGGCAAGAGCCTGAGCAACCGCGAACTGACCGGCCTGGTCAACCGCGATGAAGGCGTGGTGTTGGACGTGCGCGCGAAGAAGGAGTTCGACGCCGGCCATATCGTCGATTCATTGAACATTCCCCACGAGAAGCTGGTCAGCCGACTGGGCGAGCTGGAAAAGCACAAGGGCAAGACGATTATCGTCGTCGACGCCATGGGCCAGCACGCCGGAACGGCTTGCCGTGAGCTGCAGAAGGCGGGCTTAACTGCCGCGAAACTGTCCGGAGGAATTTCCAGCTGGCGCGGCGAAAATCTGCCAGTGGTTAAATAACTATGTCGAAAGTCGTCATGTACACCACCGCCTGGTGCCCGTTCTGTATCAGGGCCAAGAGTTTGCTTGATCGCAAGGGCGTCAGCTACGAGGAAATTCCTGTCGACGGTAAGCCCGCGTTGCGCTCGGAAATGGCGGCGAAGGCTGGAAGAACTTCTGTCCCGCAGATATGGATTGGTGATGAGCACGTCGGTGGCTGCGACGAGCTGCACGCGTTGGAGCGGGCAGGCCGCCTGGATGCGATGCTTCAGGCGTGAATCGATAAAAAGGGCCTGTCGGTAGCGGATGAGAATTCCGCTACGGGCGGCGCGACTCAAATACGACATGCACAGCGAGAAGGCTTCACATGACTGAACAAGCAAACAACGGTGCCGCCGCAGGTCAGGAAGAGCAGGGCGCGCAGTTTTCCCTGCAGCGGATCTACGTCCGTGACCTCTCTTTCGAAGCCCCAAAGAGTCCGGAAATCTTCCGCCAGGAATGGAATCCGAGCGTTGCGCTGGATCTGAACACCAAGCAGAAGTCGCTGGAAGGTGATTTCCACGAAGTAGTGCTGACGCTTTCCGTAACGGTCAAGACCGGAGAGGAAGTGGCCTTCATTGCTGAAGTGCAGCAGGCGGGTATCTTCTTGATCAAGGGTCTCGAAGCGCAGGCCATGAGCCACACGCTTGGCGCGTTTTGCCCGAATATCCTGTTCCCCTATGCGCGGGAAACACTCGACAGCCTGGTCACGCGCGGCTCCTTCCCTGCGCTGATGTTGGCGCCAGTGAACTTCGACGCGCTCTACGCCCAGGAAATGGCGCGCATGCAGCAGGGCGGCGAGACTCCAGCTACCGCGCATTGATTCGGCGGCTGCCGCTCGTTGCGCACGGCTGTGGGCAACGAGCGAATCCTCTCTAGCGGACCTTCACGACCAGCTTACCCACCGCCTTGCGCTGCCCCAGCGTATTGATCGCATCGGCTGCCTGCTCCAGAGCAAATGTCTGTGACACCAGTGGCTTGAGCTTGCCCTCGGCGTGCCATGCGAACAGCTGCTTGAAGTTCGCCGCATTGTCGTGTGGCTGCCGTTGGGCAAAAGAACCCCAGAACACACCCACAAGCGAGGCGCCTTTCAGAAGTGGCAGGTTAGCAGGAAGCGAGGGGATATCTCCTGCTGCGAAACCGACCACCAGCATTCGACCATTCCAGGCGATGCTACGAAACGCTTCCTCGAACAGTGCGCCGCCAACCGGGTCGTAGATGACGTCGACGCCCTGGCCAGCAGTAAGCTCTTTCAGCTTTTCCTTGAGACTGGTTTCGCTGTAGTTGATGAGTTCGTCGGCTCCTGCTTTTTTTGCTACTTCCAGCTTCTCGGCAGTCGAGGCGGCGGCAATGACCTTTGCCCCCATTGCCTTGCCGATCTCTACGGCAGCCAGGCCGACCCCGCCGGACGCGCCGAGGACCAGCAAGGTTTCGCCCGGCTGCAGATTGGCGCGCTGCTTCAGTGCATGCATCGAGGTGCCGTAGGTCATGCTGAAAGCCGCGGCGGTTTCGAAATCCATCTCCTGAGGAATCGGCAATACGTTGTGCCCAGGTACCGCGACCTGTTCGGCGAAACTGCCCCAGCCGGTCAGGCCCATGACGCGGTCACCAACCTTCAGGTGCGTAATCTTTTCGCCGACGGCCGCGACCACCCCGGCCGCCTCGCCGCCGGGTGAAAACGGAAATGGTGGCTTGAACTGATACTTGCCCTCGATGATCAGTGTGTCTGGGAAGTTGACGCCCGCTGCGTGCACATCGAGCAGCACGTCGCCCTTCTTGATCTGAGGGCTGTCGCACTCTTCTACGACGAGATTTTCGGCCGGGCCGAATGCTTTGCACAGGACAGCTTTCATCGAGTTTCCTTTTATTGTCGTATCTGGACTGATGGCACTCATGGCCTGGGTTGTGTCCGGTCAGTCTAGAAGGCTGCTCGGTCGACGCAACGAGCATGTTCGGCTCTGATGGCAATTCATAAGGCTGGGCTTGGGTCCGTGCGTATCACTGGGTATGCTGGCGCCAATAGCCCTAGGAGCAGTCCTGTGAAACGCATCATTCTTCTCTGTCTGGCCCTGGGCCTCGCGCTGCCCGTATTCGCCAACTCCCCCGAGCCCGAAGAGGGTGCGGCTTTAAAGACCATCTACTACGGGCTGGTACCCGCGTTGGTCGGCAACTATGGTTCCGACGGTAAGCTCAAGTACTACAAGGCAGATATCGCGCTGCGCGTGACCGGCAGCGAAGCCGAGGCCAAGGTCAAGCACCATGAGCCGCTCATTCGGAATCAACTGGTCATACTGTTTTCCCAGCAAACGGACGCCAGTCTCGGCTCGGTCGAAGCCAAGGAAGCGTTACGTCAGGAAGCGCTCAAACAGGTGCAGGCGGTGTTGACGCAAGAAGAAGGCAAGCCCTTGGTCGACGACCTGCTGTTCAACAATCTGATCATTCAGTAGCCGTGGTTCTAGGGGCGGCTTGCTGAGTCAACGGAGTGAAAGCACGGCCTGCCATTCCGTCTCGGTAACAGGCATGACCGAGAGCCGACTACCTTTCTTGACGAGCGGCATCTGCGAAAGCGCCGGCTGCGCCTTCAGTTGAGGCAGCGTCAACGTCACCGGAAAACGCTCGACGAAGCCTACGTCCACAGCATCCCAGGGGTTTTTGGACGTAGTTGCCTTCGCATCGTAATACGGGCAGTCGGGATCCAGTGCAGTTGGGTCCTGATAAGCGCTGCGGGTGATTTTTCCGATGCCGGCGATACCCGGTACTGCGCAGCTAGAGTGATAGAAGAAGAACAGGTCCCCCTCAGTCATGTTTCGTAGGAAGTTGCGCGCTTGATAATTGCGCACACCGTCCCAACGACCGGTTCCTAGTTGCTGTAGGTTTGCGATTGAAAACTCATCGGGTTCGGACTTCATGAGCCAGTACGGCATGGTCTTTGCTCGCTGCTATCTGCATCTTGGGTTCTCAAGCGAAACTCCCCGACAACCGGTCGCAACGCCTGTTTGCGCAGCATCGGTGCATAGCGGAGAATGCCGCGCTTGAGGTTGGCATTGTCGAGTCTGAAAAACTAAAACGATACTGACTCGAATGAAACTATTCGCCTGGCAGGGGGAGGCGAAAACTATGAAACGCAAGCCAGATATTCTTTGGATATTGGTGCTGATCTTTGGCCTCGGTGTCGTCACTACCGGCTATACACAGGGCCTTTGGGAGCAATCAGGAGATTCGTCTTCGATGGTTCCGATCAGTCACTCTCAGCAGCTTCAACGCTGATCGAGTCCGCCGCATGGATGCGGCTAGCGATACCCTCCGCGTCACCCGTTTCATCCCCCGTACCAGCTCTTGTCCGTCACGGTAGCCTGCAAGCTCACATCCCAGGGTTCTAGCGGTAGTCGGTCCACCTTCTGACACTCATGTGCGAGCCCAAGAAGTGTCGGTTTGTGACCATTTTTGCGCCTGCCGCGGTACGCCAGGCTTCGATCATAAAAGCCGCCGCCCATTCCCAGGCGCCCGCCGTGCTCGTCGAACCCGACCAGAGGCATCAATACCAGATCGAGTGTCCAGATACGCCGTTGCCGGTTCAGGCGAAACGCGGGTTCTGCGATGCCAAAGCGATTCGGCCTCAGGCGCTCGTTCGGCATGATCCGTTGAAACACCATGCGCGTTCGCGGCCAGGCGTTGAGTACTGGCAGATAGGTCGCCTTGCCGCGACGCTGTGCTTCAAGCATTAACGGGCGGGGGTCGATCTCGCCGTCGTTGGGCAAATAAAAGGCGATATGGCGAGCGCGACGAAACACCGGGTGCTGGGCAAGTTGACGGTAGAGTTCTCGTGCTGCCAGCCGTTGCCGGGTCGGAGACAGTTGGCGGCGCGCCTGGCGCAGTTGACGTCGCAGCGTCGGGCGTGAAAGGTCTTTGGCTACGATCATGAGATGAGGCTCCCCAGCATGCCGCTGCCCGCGTAGGCCCTTGAACCCGAGAGTTCAAGGTGGCGACTACAGAGTACCTTAAGGCTTTCCGTCAGGCGGACATGCACACCGGCACTACGTGTAGCCTCCATGGTGTTGCTTATCGGGAGAGGGTCATCGCAGACTGGCGAACATGCCAGGGAGTGGGCGGGATTATAACGCAATCTGGCTTCCGTTCATCAGTTACCGGTAGGGTTTGGATCGGCGGCTAAAGCGCTGTCGACTCTTTCCAGCAGAGAGCGAACATGCTCGCGGGCACTGTTGGCTTCGGCGTCCAGGCGGTCATGCTTGTGCAGCAGCTCATGGGTGATGTTCAGCGCTGCCATGACCGCAACGCGGTCGGCGCCAATGACTTTGCCGCTGCTGCGAATCTCGCGCATCTTGCGGTCCAGATAATGGGCGGCGCCTTCGAGATTGCTACGCTCTTCGGGCGGGCAAGAAATGCAATATTCCTTGTCCATGATGTGCACGGTAACGGTGTTCGGCTGGGTCATGAGTCCTGCTCCAGAGCTTTCAGGCGCGAAATCATTGATTCGACCTTCACGCGGGCCATTTCGTTCTTTTCAATCAGATGAGCGCGCTCCTCGCGCCACGCCTGCTCACTCTGGCGCAGGAGACGATTCTGCGCCTTGAGTTGCTCGGTGCGCTGAATCAGCTGCTCCAGCTTGGCGGTCAGCAATTGCAGGTCGGCGTCTTCCATGGGATTCCCGGGTCAATGGCGCGAGCGCTGGGTGGGCCGGCTTCGATGGTCTTGGCTCGTGTGCCGATGCTAGGATACAAGGCCTTCATTCTAGACATTAGCGCCTCTGCGCGCCTAGCTGCCAATGCCCATTGAGAACTCGCCTTACGCTGCTTTCGCTACATTGTTGGCCAGCAGTGCCCAACCCGTCACACCCGCCGAGCTGCACGGTCTGTTGCTCGGGCGCAGCTGCGCCGGCGCTGGCTTCGACGCCGAATCCTGGCTGATCGATGCTGTCGAGCTGCTGGGTGCCGAACCCGACGAGCCGGTGCGCCAAGCACTCATCGGACTGCAGGAGATGGTCAAAGGCGAACTCGCCGGCGATGACATTGCCATTGTCCTGCTGCTGCCCTCCGATGATGCACCGCTTGCCGAGCGCGCGCTCGCGCTCGGGCAGTGGTGCCAGAGCTTTCTGGCCGGCTTCGGACTGGTTGCCGGTGACCGTGCACTGAGCGGTGAGGCCGTCGAAGTCTTACAGGACTTGGCAGCCATTGCCCAGATTCAGGATTCGCTTGACGAGTCCGAGGACGGCGAAAGCGACTACATGGAAGTCATGGAATACCTGCGTGTTGCGCCCTTGCTGTTATTCACCGAATGCGCAAAGCCCGTACCGCCGACACCCAAGCCCTCCCTGCATTGAGGACCGCCTGTCCATGACCCGCATCCCCAGAACCGAATACGTTCGCCGGCGCAAGGCGCTGATGGCGGAGATGGAGCCCAACAGCATTGCCATCCTGCCGGCAGCGCCGATGTACATCCGCAACCGTGACGTTGAGCATATCTACCGTCAGGACAGTGATTTTCAGTATCTCTCTGGCTTCCCCGAGCCCGAGGCTGTGATTGCACTGATTCCGGGACGGGAGCACGGTGAATATGTGCTGTTCTGTCGCGAGCGCGATCCGGCTCGCGAGTTGTGGGATGGCCTGCGCGCAGGGCAGGACGGCGCCATCTCGGAATATGGCGCCGATGACGCGTTTCCTATCGGGGATATCGACGACATTCTTCCCGGTCTGATCGAGGGTCGCTCTCGCGTCTACTACGCCATTGGCAGTAACCAGGAGTTCGACCATCGGTTGATGGAGTGGATCAACACCATCCGTTCCCAGGCTCGACAGGGGGCGCAGCCGCCGAACGAGTTCGTTGCGCTCGATCACCTGCTGCACGACTTGCGCCTGTACAAGTCGGCGAACGAAGTAAAAGTGATGAAGCAGGCGGCGGAAATTTCTGCGCGTGCCCATATTCGTGCCATGCAGGCCAGCCGTGCGGGGCTCTACGAATACCATCTGGAAGCTGAGCTCGATTACGAGTTTCGCAAGGGTGGGGCGAAGATGCCTGCTTATGGGTCGATCGTCGCTGCCGGAAAGAATGCCTGCATCCTGCACTACCGCGAGAACGATGCGGTGTTGAAGGACGGCGATCTGGTGCTGATCGACGCGGGTTGTGAAATCGACTGCTACGCCAGTGACATTACCCGGACGTTCCCGGTCAGCGGCCGTTTTTCGATGGAGCAAAAAGCGATTTACGAGCTGGTGTTGGCTGCCAACGAAGAGGCGTTCAAGCACATTGCGCCTGGTAAACACTGGAATGAGGCACACGAGGCGACCGTGCGAGTCATCACCGCCGGATTGGTGGAGCTGGGGCTGCTCAATGGCGATGTCGATGAGTTGATTGCCGCTGAGGCCTACAAGCCTTTTTACATGCATCGCGCTGGCCATTGGCTTGGGATGGATGTGCATGACGTTGGTGACTACAAGGTCGGTGGTGAATGGCGTGTGCTCGAGCCTGGCATGGCGATGACAGTCGAGCCTGGCATTTATATTGCGGCTGACAACCAGAATGTGGCGAAGAAGTGGCGCGGTATCGGCGTTCGCATCGAAGATGATGTAGTGGTGACTCGTCATGGTTGTGAAATTCTCACGAACGGCGTGCCTAAATCGGTTGCCGAGATCGAGGCACTGATGGCGGTTTCCGCCGAGGTCGCGTAGATGGCCGCGCTGGCAATCGTTGGCGGCGGGCTGGTTGGCGCCAGTTTGGCGTTGGCGCTGCAGCATGGCGCGAAAGAGCGTGGCTGGACGGTCGAGCTGATTGAGCCATTCGAGCCGGGCCACGACTATCAGCCGAGCTACGACGCACGTTCTACGGCGTTGTCCTACGGCACACGGCTTATCTACCAGCGCTTGGGCGTGTGGGATCAAATCGCCGAGCGTGCAGAGCCGATCACCGATATTCATGTCTCCGACCGCGGACGGGCAGGTGTCACTCGGCTCGATGCCGCCAGCCAGCAAGTGCCAGCGCTGGGTTACGTGGTGGAGAATGCCTGGATCGGTCACTGTCTCTGGCAAGCACTTGATGACGATGTGGTGACCCGCCGCTGCCCTGCCGAAGTCGAACGCATGCGAGCAGTGCCGGGCGGCTATCGGCTAACGCTGACTGACGGTCAGACGCTCGACTGCGATCTCGCTGTGCTGGCCGACGGTGGCCGCTCGGGGTTGCGCGAGCACCTCGGTATCGAGGTCAAACAGTCTCCTTATGGGCAGACGGCGCTGATCGCCAATGTAACGCCCGGCACCCCCCACGGCGGGCGCGCGTTCGAGCGTTTCACAGATGAAGGACCGATGGCGCTGCTGCCGCTGCCTGATAACCGTTGCGCTCTCGTCTGGACTCGCCCGGAGCGGGATGCCGCGCGTCTTGCCGCAGCCCCTGAAGCGGAGTTTCTTGAGGAGTTGCAGCAGGCGTTCGGCTATCGGCTTGGGGGGTTCCAACAGGTTGGCGCGCGGCACCTTTATCCGCTTGTGCTGATCGAGGCGGAAGAGCAGGTGCGCTCCGGTCTGGTCGTGCTGGGCAATGCTGCACACAGCTTGCACCCGATTGCCGGGCAGGGTTACAACCTATCCCTGCGGGACACCGAGGCGCTAGCGGTCGCGCTGTTGCGCAGTTCGGCGCCGCTGGGCGACCTGAGCGTACTGCAGGGCTACCATCAGCAGCAGCGTTCGGATCAGCGACTCACGGTGGGTTTTTCCGACCAACTGACCCAGCTGTTCGGTGAGTCGGAGCGCCTATCGGTCGCCGGGCGAAATCTCGGATTGCTGGGGTTGGATTTGCTGCCACCCGCCAAAGCCTGGTTTGCACGACAGGCGATGGGGATGGGCGTGCGCGAGCGTTAGGACTGAGTCGAGTATGCTGCTTTAGCAAGTACCGACACGTCGGACCAGCAGTATTTCGACCAGCCGCTACGGCTGAACCCAGAGGTAGGAGGCTCGAAGACGCGTTGGCGCGCGAGCGGACCGACTGTATGCAGGCTAGACGGGCAGGAGAGAGCAGTAATGCAAGCGGACCTCATCATCGTTGGCGCCGGAATGGTTGGCAGCACCCTGGCTTTGGCCCTGCAGGACTCTGGCCTTTCCATCATGCTGGTCGACGGCGGACCGCTGGACGTGCATCCGTTCAAAGCGTCGGACCCCTTCGAGCCTCGCGTCAGTGCCCTGTCGGCTGCCAGTCAACGGATTCTCCAGCGCGTGGGTGCCTGGGAGGGGATTGTCAGTCGACGCGCCAGTCCTTATCTGGACATGCATGTGTGGGATGGCTCTGGCACCGGTCAGATTGATTTCTCCGCCGCCGCGGTACACGCCGATGTGCTTGGCCATATCGTCGAGAATCGGGTCGTGCAGGATGCTTTGCTGGACGCGCTGAAGAACCGTGGCTCAGTAGTACTCAAGGGCGATGCACGACTTGAGCAGCTACAGCAGAACGAGGACGGGTGGACTCTGACACTGTCTGACGGACAGCAGCTGAGCGCCAACCTTGTAGTTGCGGCCGACGGCGCCAATTCTACGGTCCGCCAGCTGGCCGGCTTTGAAACTCGCGAATGGGATTATCTTCATCACGCCATAGTCACCAGCGTGCGCTGTGCCGAGCCGAACGAGCAGGCCGCATGGCAGCGGTTCACTGACGAAGGGCCGTTGGCGTTTCTGCCATTGCAGCGGGAGGGCGACGCGCACTGGTGCTCCATCGTCTGGTCTGTCACCGAGGCGGAGGCGCAGCGCCTGATGGCGCTGGGCGATGATGCGTTCTGTCAGGCGCTTGGTCGCGCCTTCGAATATCGCTTGGGTGAGATAGTCGAGGCCGATCCGCGCTTATGCATCCCGCTGCGTCAACGCCATGCCAAGCGTTACGTGCAACCTAGTTTGGCATTGATTGGCGATGCGGCACATACCATTCATCCGTTGGCTGGCCAGGGCGTTAACCTTGGGTTGCTCGACGCAGCCGTGCTTGCAGAGGTGCTGCAGGCCGCCGTCGCGCGAGGCGCGCAGCTGGGAGATCCGCGGGTATTGGGGCGTTTCGAGCGGCGCCGAATGCCACATAATCTGACCATGATGGCGGCGATGGAGGGGTTCGAACGTTTGTTCCAGGCCGATCCGCTGCCGCTGCGCTGGTTGCGCAATGCGGGCCTGAAAGGTGTTCAGGCGCTTCCGGCAGCCAAAGCGCTGTTTGTTCGTCAGGCGCTGGGCTTGAGCGGTGACATGCCGGACCTGGCTCGGATCTGATCGGTTGTGAGCTTCCCCGCCGTCGGGGCGCGCGAATTGTCGCGTTGAGAAAGTAAATGACATTCAATACTATTCAGTCTCTTGAACAATTTATAAGAGGCTGATCCATGCAGGCAAGCAAAGGTTTACTCGCCGTTCTCGCGCTCACCGCGCTGTCGAGTGCTGTACAGGCTGCCGACGAAGTAGTGGTTTACTCTTCGCGGATCGATGAGCTGATCAAGCCGGTTTTCGATGCCTACACCGCCAAGACGGGCGTCAATGTCAAGTTCATCACGGACAAGGAAGCGCCGCTGATGGCCCGCATCAAGGCTGAAGGCGAAAATACGCCGGCGGATCTGCTTCTGACGGTAGACGGCGGCAACCTCTGGCAGGCCGAGCAGATGGGTATTCTTCAGCCGATGAACTCGGCGGTTGTGAACGACAACATCCCATCGCAGTACCGCTCTTCTACTGATGGCTGGACAGGTTTGTCGCTGCGAGCGCGGACCATCGTTTATTCGCCTGAGCGTGTCGAAGAAGGCGAGCTGACTACCTACGAAGCGCTGGCCGACAAGAACTGGGATGGCCGTCTGTGCCTGCGGACCAGCAAGAAGGTCTATAACCAATCGCTGACCGCCACGCTGATCGAAACTCATGGCGCCGAGAAGACCGAAGAAATCGTCAAGGGCTGGGTAGACAACCTGGCCACAGACGTATTCGCCGACGACACCGCGTTGATTCAGGCGATCGACGCCGGTCAGTGTGATGTAGGTATCGTCAACACCTACTACTACGGTCGCCTGCATGCACAAAACCCGGATCTGAAAGCCAAGCTTTTCTGGCCGAACCAGGACGGTCGCGGTGTGCATGTCAATCTGTCGGGTATCGGCTTGACCAAGCACGCGCCGCATCCGGAGGCTGCACGCAAGCTGGTCGAGTGGATGACTACCGCCGAAGCTCAAAACATCTTCGCCGACATCAACATGGAGTTTCCGGCAAACCCCGAGGTGAAATCCTCGGCTGAGGTTTCTGCCTGGGGTGATTTCAAGGCGGACACCATCCCGGTCGAAGTGGCCGGTAAGCGTCAGGCCGAAGCGATCATGCTGATGGACCGTGCGGGTTGGCGATAAGCCGCTCGCGGCTGGCCGCCTAGGCAGCCAGCCAGGCTCTGCGCACATCTGAGTGCTGGGTTGCAGTTTGCAGCTACGGCTATAATCGACGCCCCCGCACGCCGGGGGCGTCGTCTTTTTTGCTGTTGAGGCTTGCGTGTCCCACCCCGTCGAGCGCCGCTGGTATCCCATCACTTTCGCAATTGCCGCGTTGGTATTGTTGCCGCTGAGCGTCCTGCTGTTCAGTTGGAGCGATATCGATACGGACATCTGGTCGCATCTCTGGCAGACCCAGATGCCTCGCCTGATGGCCAATACGCTGACGCTGGTTCTGGGCGTTTCGGTGGGTGTAACCGTGCTCGGCGTGAGCCTGGCGTGGTTGACTTCGTTATGCGAGTTTCCGGGGCGGCGCTGGCTGGATTGGGCGCTGATGCTGCCTTTTGCGATTCCCGCCTATGTGCTGGCGTTCGTCTTCATTGGCCTGCTCGATTTCGCTGGGCCGGTGCAGACGCTGGCTCGGGAGTGGTTCGGCAGTGGCGTGCGCTTTCCGCGGGTCCGTTCCACCGGCGGTGTCATCACCGTGCTGGTGCTGGTCTTCTACCCGTATGTCTATCTGCTTGCCCGCTCAGCCTTCATTGCTCAGGGTAAGGGGCTGATGGAGGCGGCGCGCGTCCTCGGCAAGTCTCCCTGGAAGGCTTTCTGGAGCGTCGCGCTGCCGATGGCGCGCCCGGCTATCGGTGCCGGTCTGGCGCTGGCCTTGATGGAAACATTGGCCGATTTCGGTGCCGTTGCGGTGTTCAATTTCGATACCTTCACCACGGCGATCTACAAAACCTGGTACGGGTTTTTCAGCCTCACCAGCGCGACCCAATTGGCCAGTTTGTTGTTGTTGGCGGTAATGCTGGTGCTCTACGGTGAGCGGCGCGCGCGGGGAGCGGCCAGGCCGGCGAATGATCGGGCGCGCTCGGCGGTGCTCTATCGCCTTCGCGGTTTCAAGGCTCTGGCCGCCAGCAGCTGGTGTGGCCTGGTGTTTCTTTGCGCCTTCGTCATACCCGTGCTGCAGTTGCTGGTCTGGCTCTGGCAGCGCGGACGCTTCGATCTCGATGAGCGCTATAACGGCTTGATCCTGCATACCCTCTATCTGGGCGGTCTGGCGGCTTTGATCACGGTGACCGTGGCGCTGTTGCTGGCCTTTGCTCGACGCCAGGCACCGCTGCGTCCGATAAAAATGGCAGTAGGGTTGGCGAATCTGGGTTACGCGTTGCCGGGGTCGGTGCTGGCCGTGTCGATCATGCTCGCGTTCAGCTACCTGGACCGCGAACTGGTGGTGCCGTTGTCCGGCTGGCTCGGTGGTGCGGAAAAGCCGATCTTGCTCGGCAGTCTCGGGGCTTTGCTGTTGGCCTACCTGATTCGTTTCATGGCGGTAGCCTTCGGTCCGCTGGAAAGCGCGCTGGCACGCATCCGGCCCTCCTTGCCGCAGGCGTCACGCAGCCTTGGCGTCGGCGGCCCGGCGCTGTTCTTTCGGGTCTACCTGCCGTTGTTGTTGCCCGGAACGCTAAGTGCCGCATTGCTGGTATTCGTCGATGTGCTGAAGGAAATGCCCGCCACGCTGCTGATGAGGCCATTCGGTTGGGACACGCTGTCGGTAAGGATCTTCGAGATGACCAGTGAAGGCGAGTGGGCGCGTGCTGCCCTGCCTGCGCTGACGCTGGTGCTGGTGGGGCTGTTGCCGGTCATCCTGTTGATTCGGCGCTCTGCCCGGCGAGTCGGTTGAGCGCTCCATCACCTCACCGTGACCTGTCACGGCCTTGGGGCTACAATGCGCGCCATTCAAAATACGTCGGGCCGGCTGCTCGGCTCTAATAAGCTCTACCCACGCCGCTTTGGCGACCTGCCCGGAAGGAGAAACCCATGGGTCAGCGTACTCCCCTCTACGATCAGCATCTTGCACTTGGCGCCAAAATGGTCGACTTCGGCGGCTGGGACATGCCGCTGCATTACGGCTCCCAGGTTGAAGAACATCATCAGGTGCGACGTGATTGTGGGGTCTTCGACGTCTCCCACATGACGATCGTCGATGTCGCGGGGGCGGATGCTAAGGCCTACCTTCAGCGTCTGCTGGCCAACGATGTGGGCCGCCTTGGGCAAGACGGCAAAGCACTGTATTCGGCGATGCTCAACGAGCGCGGCGGCGTGATAGACGACCTGATCGTCTATCTCACCGATTGGGGATATCGCCTGGTCGTCAACGCCAGCACCCGCGACAAGGACCTGGCCTGGATGCACGCGCAGGCCGAGGGCTTTGCCGTGGAGGTGACCGAGCGTCCAGAGCTGGCGATGCTGGCTATCCAGGGTCCCCACGCACGAGCACGGACTTCCGAGCTGGTCAACCAGGCCCGCGCTGCATTGATTCACGAGCTCAAGCCATTTCATGGTCGCGCCGTCGGCGATTGGTTCATCGGTCGCACGGGCTACACCGGCGAGGACGGCCTGGAGATCATCCTGCCGGCCGACCAGGCGCCGGACTTTCTAAGCGAGTTGGTCGGGGCCGGTATTTCACCGATCGGCCTGGGCGCGCGTGACACGCTGCGACTGGAGGCTGGGCTGAATCTATACGGCCAGGATATGACCGAAGACGTCTCGCCGCTGCAGGCCAACATGGCCTGGACGGTAGCCTGGAAGCCGATGGAGCGTGACTTTATAGGGCGCTCCGCGCTGGAGACTCAGAAGGCGCAAAGCGATCTGCCGAAACTGGTAGGGCTGGTGCTCGAAGAGCGCGGCGTTCTGCGTGCCCATCAGATCGTTCGGGTCAATGGTATTGGTGAGGGCGAGATTACCAGCGGCAGTTTTTCGCCTACGCTTGGCAAGGCCATCGCGCTAGCGCGTGTTCCTGCCGGTTCAGGCGATCGTGCCGAAGTGGAAATTCGTGGTAAGTGGTATCCCGTGCGCGTGGTGCAGCCGACTTTCGTGCGTCACGGCAAAGTACTGGTGTAAATTCGGCCGACTGCAATTTTGCAACGGGCCGCAAAGCCTGCTTCGTGCCCGCAACCGACAGTTTTATTGAGGACCTACGAATGAGCGATATCCCCAGCGATCTGCGTTACGCCGCCAGCCACGAGTGGGCCCGTCTCGAAGCCGACGGTAGTGTGAGCGTCGGTATCTCCGACCATGCCCAGGAAGCGTTGGGCGACGTGGTGTATGTGGAACTGCCAGAAATCGGCCAGCAACTGACTGCAGGGCAGCAGGCCGGTGTGGTGGAGTCGGTGAAGGCTGCGTCGGACATCTATGCACCCCTCTCCGGAGAGGTGGTCGCGATCAACGAGCAACTCACCGACTCGCCGGAAGCTGTCAACAGCGAGCCCTATGGCAGCTGGTTCTTCCGGCTTCAGCCGAGCGATGCTTCGCAACTGGAGAAGCTGCTCGATGCAGAGGGCTACAAGGCCTCCTGCGACGCCGAAGCCTAAGCCGTCCAAACTCAAAGCCCCGCAGTGCAGGCGCGTGAAAACCGAGCGTAGTCGCTTTTCACAGCAGTCCGGCATATCGGGGCTTTCCTTTTTCGAGAGAAGCAGTGATGTCTCAAGTGCCGCGCCTTTCCCAGCTCCAGCAATCTGACGCCTTTCTGCGTCGTCATCTCGGCCCTGATGCCGCTGAACAGCAGGCCATGCTTGAAGCGCTCGGCTTGTCCAGCCGCGAAGAGCTGATCAAGCAGACCGTGCCGCCGGCGATTCGTCTGCAAGGCGACCTGGCACTGCCGGCTGCGCTGGACGAGCAGGAAGCATTGGCGCGCCTGCGGAGCTATGCGGAACAGAATCAGCTCTGGACCAGCCTGATCGGCGTGGGTTATCACGGCACCATCACGCCACCCGTCATCCTGCGCAACGTGCTGGAGAATCCGGGCTGGTATACCGCTTACACGCCTTATCAGCCGGAGATCGCGCAGGGTCGCCTTGAAGCGCTACTGAATTTCCAGCAGCTGACCATCGATCTCACCGGGCTCGACCTCGCCAACGCCTCGCTGCTCGATGAAGCAACCGCTGCAGCTGAGGCCATGACCCTGGCGCGGCGCATGGCCAAGAGCAAAAGCAACTGCTTCTTCGTCGATGAGAACTGTCATCCGCAGACGCTTTCAGTGGTGCAGACGCGTGCCGAGGCTTTTGGTTTTGAACTGGTGGTCGGTGCGCTTGAGGATATCGCGGCGCAGGACGTCTTCGGCGCACTGCTGCAGTACCCCGACACTCACGGCGAAATTCGCGATCTGCGTCCGGCGATCGAAGCGCTGCATGCCAAGCAAGCGCTGGCCTGCGTCGCAGCGGACCTGCTCAGCCTGCTGCTGCTGACACCGCCTGGCGAGCTCGGCGCGGATGTAGTACTCGGCTCGACCCAGCGCTTCGGCGTCCCCATGGGCTACGGTGGTCCGCACGCCGCCTATTTCGCCACCCGCGACGCCTTCAAGCGCGCCATGCCTGGCCGCATCATCGGCGTGTCCAAGGACGCCCGCGGCAACATGGCGCTGCGCATGGCACTGCAAACCCGCGAACAACATATCCGTCGCGAAAAGGCTAACTCGAATATCTGTACCGCCCAGGTGCTATTGGCCAACATTGCCAGTTGCTTCGCGGTCTACCATGGCCCTGAAGGGCTCAAGCGTATCGCTCAGCGCACCCATCGGCTGACGTCGATTCTGGCCGGTGCGTTGGAGCAACGCGGCATAAAGCGTATCAATCAGCACTTCTTCGACACGCTGACTCTGGAAGTCGGTGGCGCACAGACCGCGATACTCGAAAGCGCACGTGCCGCTCGGATCAACCTGCGCATCCTTGGGCGCGGCAAGCTGGGCGTCAGCCTGGACGAGACCTGCAACGAGCAGACCGTCGAGAGGCTACTAACGGTCTTCCTGGGCGCAGATCATGGACTGAACGTCCTAGCGTTGGATGGCGGCGAAATCGTCAGCGGAATTCCGGCTGAGCTGCAACGCAGCAGCGGCTATCTTGCGCATCCGGTGTTCAATACCCACCACAGCGAAACCGAGATGCTGCGCTACCTCAAGCAGCTGGAAAACAAGGATCTGGCGTTGAACCAGGCGATGATCCCGCTCGGTTCATGCACCATGAAGCTGAACGCCACCAGCGAGATGATTCCGATCACCTGGCCAGAGTTTGCCAACCTGCATCCGTTCGCCCCGCAGGAGCAAGCTCAGGGTTACAAGTTGATGATCGACGAGCTGGAAGCCTGGCTTTGCACGATCACCGGCTTCGACGCGATCTCCATGCAGCCCAACTCCGGTGCGCAGGGCGAGTACGCGGGGCTGGTGGCCATTCGTAAGTATCACGAGAGCCGCGGCGAAGGGCAGCGTGATATCTGCCTGATTCCGTCCTCGGCGCACGGCACCAATCCGGCGTCGGCGCAGATGGTCAGCATGCGCGTGGTTATCGTCGAATGCGACAAGGCCGGCAATGTGGACCTGGAGGACCTCAAGCGCAAGGCCGCCGAGGCGGGTGACAAGCTGTCGTGCCTGATGATCACCTACCCATCGACCCACGGCGTCTATGAAGAAGGCGTCCGCGAGATCTGCGAAACCATCCACGCCCATGGTGGCCAGGTCTACATGGATGGCGCCAATCTCAATGCCCAGGTCGGCTTGGCGCGGCCGGCTGACATCGGTGCCGATGTCTCGCACATGAACCTGCACAAGACCTTCTGCATTCCGCATGGCGGTGGCGGTCCAGGCATGGGACCGATCGGCATCAAAGCGCATCTGCAGCCATTCGTTGCCAACCATCCGGTTATCGAGCTGCAAGGTCCCAACCCCGAGAATGGCGCGGTCAGCGCAGCGCCCTGGGGGAGCGCCAGCATCCTGCCAATCAGCTGGATGTACATCGCCATGATGGGCCCGCAACTCCGGGATGCCACTGAGGTTGCAATCCTCAGCGCCAACTACCTCGCGATGCGTCTCGGTGAAGCCTTCCCAGTCCTGTATAGCGGCCGCAACGGCCGTGTAGCCCATGAATGCATCATCGATTTACGCCCCTTGAAGGCGCAGACCGGCATTACGGAGGAGGACGTCGCCAAGCGACTGATCGATTACGGTTTCCATGCGCCAACCATGTCCTTCCCGGTCCCTGGCACCCTGATGATCGAGCCGACCGAGAGCGAGTCGAAAGCCGAACTGGATCGTTTCGTCGAGGCGATGCTGAGCATCCGTGCGGAGATAGCCAAGGTGCAGGACGGCGGTTGGCCTGCAGAGGACAATCCGCTGGTACGCGCTCCCCATACATTGGCCGATGTGGCCAATCTTTGGGACCGCCCTTACAGTATCGCCGAAGGCGTTACGCCCAGCTCACATACCCGGGCGCACAAGTACTGGCCAGCGGTGAATCGGGTTGACAACGTATTTGGTGACCGCAACCTGTTCTGCGCCTGCGTACCGGTTGAGGATTATCGCGAGTAGTGTCGCTCCGCCCGGTTTGATTTTTGAATCAGACTGGGCGGCATCTCTCCCTAAGGGTCAGCCTTCTTGAGAAGGCTCGTCGGGCGCATCCTCGTCTTCTTCGCCGATCATTCCCAGCAGCTGCGCCAGCACCAGCTGTGCCTCTTCCACGCCCAGGCGTTTCGGTGCCGAGAATAGCTGGACGCTCACACCGTCTCCCCAACCTTTGCGGATGTCGCGCTGGATGGCCAGCAGCGCGCTCTTTGCTGCGCCAAAGGCAAGCTTGTCCGACTTGGTCAGCAGGATATGTAGCGGCATCTCGCTGGCGTTGGACCAGTCGAGCATCATGCGATCGAATTCGGTCAGCGGATGGCGGATGTCCATCATCAAGAACACTCCCGCGAGGCTCTCGCGACTGCTCAGGTAGGCTTCCAAGTGACGCTGCCAATGTTGCTTCAGAGGGATCGGCACTTTTGCATAGCCGTAGCCGGGGAGATCGACCAACCGGTGGTGCTCGTCGAGGCTGAAAAAGTTAAGCAGCTGGGTGCGTCCTGGCGTCTTGGACGTGCGGGCCAGGCTGGCGTGGGTGAGCGTGTTCAGCGCACTGGACTTGCCTGCATTCGAGCGACCGGCGAAAGCGACTTCCAGGCCTTCGTCAGCCGGGCATTGATCGACCTTGGCGGCACTGGTCATAAACGTGGCTTGCTGGCAGAGGCCTAGAATCGGGTTTTTTGGGAGCATGGGCTTTCCGGTGAGTGCGCGCGGGGGGTGCGGCAATGGTTCATTTCCGTTTCAGGAACGCCAGTATATAATGCCGCAGATTTTGTGTGCGCTTTGGTCTAAAAACGAGCCGGCTAGCCGCTCTGTCGGTCGCTTATGGCGATTGATCGGAAGCGAGTGAAGCGCTGCTCTAGCGCCAGGTCAGACGTCACCCTGTTTATAACGAGCGTCGCCATGGCCCTAAGCGGTCGGACTGCCGAATAAGATTTCTTTAAACCCTTAGCCGTAGTTGGATGAGCTGATGAACAAAGTACTCGTGAGTCTGCTGTTGACCCTTGGCATCACCGGTATCGCCCACGCGGCTGGAAATGCAGAAGCAGGAAAAGAAAAGGTCGCCGTCTGTGGTGCTTGCCACGGTGCAGACGGAAACAGTGCCGCACCGAACTTCCCGAAACTCGCAGGCCAGGGCTCGAACTATCTGTTTAAGCAGCTGCAGGATATCAAGGCGGGCAGCAGCCCTACAGCCGAGCCGGGCGTTGGCCGGAAGGTGCTGGAAATGACCGGTATTCTTGACCCGTACAGCGAACAGGATCTTCAGGACATGGCTGCTTATTTCGCCAGCCAGAAGATGACCATCGGTACTGCCGACCCGGCTCTGGTCGCTCAGGGTGAGCAGCTTTTCCGCGGTGGTAAGCTGGAACAGGGCATGCCAGCGTGCTCCGGTTGCCATGCGCCTGACGGTGTTGGCAATAATCTTGCGCGGTTCCCGCGCTTGGGCGGTCAGCACGCGGCCTATACCGCCAAGCAGCTCACTGACTTCCGTGAGGGAGACCGGACAAACGATGGCGATGCAGCCATCATGCGCACCATCGCGTCGAAGTTAAGCAACAAGGAAATCCAGGCCCTGTCGAGCTACATCCAGGGTCTGCACTGATCGTTAAACCGATCAGCCTGCAAAAGGCGTTCAGGGCTCGAGCCTGGACGCCTTTTTTTGTTTTTGCCCTCGCTATAATGATTGTCAAGATATTGAAAAGCGTCGGAAAGCGCTGGCGAGCACGCATGAATTGCTGCAGCCTGTGGCGCTATCGGTCAGCCGTTCATTACCAAGGGAGTCACCATGCGTAAACTCGTTCTCAGTGCCCTTCTCGTTACCGCCAGCCTGTTTGGCTTTTCAGTCAGTGCGGCAGAGTTTCAGGCAGGAAAGGAATATGTTGAGCTGAAGAATCCGGTACCGGTTGCCGAGCCGGACAAGATCGAGGTTGTCGAGCTGTTCTGGTATGGCTGCCCGCACTGCTACCAGTTCGAGCCGGTGATCAATCCATGGATCAAGCAACTGCCTGACGATGTCGATTTCAAGCGTATTCCGGCGATGTTCGGTGGCGTCTGGAACACCCATGGCCAGATGTTCCTCGCGCTGGAGTCCATGGGCGTCGAGCAGAAGGTTCATGATGCCGTGTTCAACGCCTATCATCGCGATGGTAACAAGCTCGACACTCCGGAGAAAATGGCTGAGCTCCTTGAGGAGCAGGGAGTCGACAAGCAAGCGTTCCTCAAGGCTTATAACTCCTTTGGTGTGAAGAGCCGTGCCGAGCAGGCAAAGAAGCTGGCGATGGCTTATCAGATCACTGGCGTTCCGGTAATGATTGTCAACGGCAAGTACCGCTTCGATATCGGTTCCGCCGGCGGCCCGGAGCGGGCGTTGGATGTTGCTGACTTCCTGATCGAAAAAGAACGCGCGGCCCGGTAAGCACAGATGCTTCGTCGCTGGAGTTCACCGCGCTTGGCTGGCCCGGGCCAGGCGCGAGTCAATCCGCTTTGTCTGGATTCCAGCGGCCTGCCCTGCGACGGCCGATTGCGTCTGCTGAGTTTCAACATTCAGGTCGGCATCAGCACCGAGCGCTATCATCATTACCTCACCCGCAGCTGGCAGCATCTGTTGCCGCACACTGGGCGCGCGCGGAACCTGCAGCGCATCGGCGATTTGCTGGGCAACTACGACCTTGTGGCGCTGCAGGAAGCGGACGGAGGCAGCCTGCGGTCAGGCTATGTCAACCAAGTCGAACATCTTGCGCAACTCGGCGCCTTTCCCTATTGGTACCAGCAGCTCAACCGTAACCTGGGACGCTTCGCTCAGCACAGTAATGGCGTCTTGAGTCGACTGGAGCCGCAGGGACTGGAAGACCATCCATTGCCGGGCCCGTCCGGGCGCGGTGCGATTTTGCTTCGGTTTGGTCAGGGTGAGGACGCCCTGGTTGTCGTGGTGATGCACTTGGCCCTGGGCGGCGGCGCGCGCACTCGCCAGCTGGCCTACATCCGCGACTTAATCGGCGGCTACCGCCATCAGATTCTGATGGGCGACATGAACACCCACGCCAGTGATCTGCTGGAGCACTCACCGCTACGTGATCTTGGCCTGCAAGCGCCGCAAATCGAAGCGACGTTTCCCAGCTGGCGTCCGCAACGCTGCCTGGATCACATCCTGCTGAGTCCCAGTCTGACTCTCGAGCGTGTCGATGTGCTGGCTCAGGCGACTTCTGACCACTTGCCGGTAGCGGTGGAAATCCGCTTGCCAGACGCACTGCACGGTGCTGACGCATTGCCTGTACCTATGGATAGGACCTGATGAGCGACGACGCGCAACGCTGGAAAGACAAATATCTGCAGCAGTTGGAACAACAGGAGCAACTTGAAGGGCGCTGGAATACGCGACTGGATCTTCTGCGTCGTAGCCTGGTTCGCAGCAGTTTTGCCGTAGACGGCGCCGATCCTGCCGTTGAGCGTTGCATGCGCGAGCTGCGTGACGTGCTACGTGACGACGTGCAGGATGATCGTCTGGGTGCCCTTGTCCCGCGACTCGAGCGCGCCGTACTCGACACCGAGCGCAGTAAACAGGAGCGCCTCAAGCAGTTGACTGAGGCGCTTGATCGACTGGCTTCGCAACTGCTTGAGCTGCAGCTGCCCAGTGAAATCCGCAAGCCACTGAAGCAGTTTTCACGACAGCTTGGTGCGCGAGCCGCTCAATCGCGCGAGCTGCCCACGCTATTGAGCGAGCTGGGTGATTTGCAGAATCAGGCACTGACTGCACAGCGGCCGCTAGGCGGCTCCGCTTCGGTGGGCTTGCTAGGCCGGTTGTTCGGACAGCGCGAGCGCGCCAATGAGATCACAGCGAAACCCAACGGTGATTCGTCGGCGTTTCCTGCTGAGCCGGCAGAGTCTCTTCAAGGACTGCCGCCCGTTGGGTCGCCGGAAACACCCGAGCCTCTGCCTCAGCCAGACGGCCCGGATTCCAGTGCGCAGGCGGCGCAAGCGCTGCAAGCTGCCATTGATATCGCGGAACCGCGCAGCGATGTGCTAGCCGATGTGACGTTGCCGGAGCCGACGCCGGAGAATCAGCCGGCCGACCCGTATCGGTTGCCACCTTCGCCAGAGCAGGCCTATAGCGCTATCGCCGAGCGTGTTGAGTCGACGCTGCTCGGACTGCTGGAGAATTTGCGGCTTCCCGAACACCAGCAGGCGCAGGCGCAGGCCATGCGTGAGCGAATTCAGCAGGGCCTCAACTGGTATGAGCTGGTGCCAGTGCTCGATGATCTGGCTCAGTTGATGTTGGCGGTGGCGGATCAGGGGCAGCGTGAATTCGAAAGCTATCTTGGTCTGCTCAACGAGCGGCTGGCCACCATGCAGGACAGCCTTGGCGCGGCCCGCGAAGGGCACGTGCAGAGCAAAGAAACGGCCCAGGCGCTTGACGAAGAGCTGCGCCAGCAAGTCGGTGGCCTGCAAGACAGCATGCTCGGCGCCAAGGACCTTCCGAGCCTGAAGCAGACTGTTCAATTACGGCTTGATGGTTTGCTGGAGACCGTTGATGCGTATCAGCGTCAGCGAAGTGAACATGAACAGACCTTGAGTGATCGCCTTGGCACCCTGGTTGAGCGTGTGGCTAGCCTCGAAAAGGCAGCCACGGGGATGCGCGAACACCTCGAAGAGCAGCGCCAGAAGGCCCTGCGGGACCCGCTCACCACCTTGCCCAATCGAGCCGCCTGGGATGAGCGCCTAGAGCTTGAGGTCGCGCGACACCAACGTTACGGCGGTGAGCTGCTGCTCGCGGTGCTGGACGTGGACCATTTCAAGCGTATCAACGACAGTTTCGGCCATCTGGCTGGCGATCGGGTGTTGAAGATTATCGCCAATGAGCTGCGCAAGCGGTTGCGCAAGACTGACTTCATCGCCCGCTTCGGCGGCGAAGAGTTCGCGCTGTTGCTGCCCGAGACGCCTCCCTCGGCGGGGCTCAAGTTGCTGGACAATCTGCGCACCGGTATCGAGAACTGTCCTTTCCACTTCAAGGGAGCTCGCATCCAGGTAACGCTGTCGGGAGGGCTCGCAAGCTTCGCTGCAGCCGATCGAGCCGAGCAGGTGTTCGAGCGCGCCGACCAAGCTCTCTACCGGGCCAAGGATTCCGGTCGCAACCGTATCGAAGCGGGCTGACGGGACGCGCTGGGAGCCCAAGGGCTGCCCCGGTATAATCCCGCGCTCTGTTCTGGCGCCGATCTCTCGGCGCTTCTCTGCGGGCCGCTCTCTGCCCGATCAGATGTTTAAGTCTGCGTCCTGTCGCTGTCGACCAGAGGTCTCCTATGAAAACCTTGATCCTCGCCCTGTTTGGCCTGTTGCTTGCCGGCTGCGCCAGCGGTCCGCGTATCGATACCCGCCATACTTCGCTGGGACATGACAGCCGCGCGCAGTTCATCGTGCTGCATTACACCTCAAGTAATCTGCAGCGGTCGCTGGAAATTCTCAAGGGCGACGGTGTCAGCAGCCACTATCTGATCGGCGAGGCGCCCGCGACCATCTACCGTCTGGTTGATGAGGATCGTCGTGCCTGGCACGCCGGGGATAGCCAATGGAACGGGCGCACCTGGCTTAATTCCAGCTCCATCGGTATCGAGCTGGTCAATCGAGGTTATATCGAAAGCGGCAACGGACGGCTTTGGTATCCCTACTCCGATGAGCAGATCGACGCTTTGATCGTGCTGCTCAAGGACATCATGCAGCGTCACAGCCTGCAGCCTGGCGCTATCATCGGGCACAGCGACATTGCCCCGCAGCGCAAGGTCGATCCCGGCCCGCTGTTTCCGTGGAAACGGCTGGCGGACGCCGGCCTGGTGCCCTGGCCGGACGCCCAGGCCGTAGCCCGTCAGCGCAGCCTGTTCGCCACGGCTTTGCCAGACGTGGCTTGGTTCCAATCGCAATTGGCTGAGCAGGGCTACAAGGTGCCAGTGCACGGCTATCTGGATCTGGAAACCCGCAACGTCATTGCGGCGTTCCAGATGAAATACCGCCCGGCACGCTTCGATGGCGAGCCGGATGCAGAAACCGCAGCGCTGCTCGCGGTGCTGAATGCAGCACGCTGAGGGTTCAGCTCAACTGCGCGGGTTACAGCCGATCAGTCGTGAGTCGGCAAGTGCTGCGGTGCGGTGGATCGTGGCGGCGCGGTATTCCGGGTCCGCCAGCATGGCGAGGAATGCTTCAGGCGAGGGATAGCGCACCAGCAGCACCTCGTCCCAATGTTCGTGCTCTGGCGCAATCAGCGCGACGCGGGCGTTGGCCATGATCTCCACGTTGCCGCCGGTTGCACGCACCTTCTTGATGGCCGTGCGGCTGTAGACTGCATAGGCTTCTCTGCCGGAGCATGGCTGCTGGTCACTCTCGGCAGGGTAGGCGGCTTGGTCGTTGAAACGCAGCAGGTTGAGCATGAGGATTGGCTCGCCGGCGGGCATCTGCTCGGCGAAGCGTTTCAGCTGGTCCTGGGTCGGATTGAGGCTGGGCATGGTGGCTCCTTTTTATTCTTGCCGCCCTGCCAGGCTCAGATGGGCAGGGCGATGTAGAAGATGGTGCCGTGGCCGATCCGTGAATGCACGCCGATACGACCACCATGCAGCTGAGCGATTTCCTTGCATAAGGCAAGACCCAGTCCGGCGCCGCCACGGCGTCGACCGATCTGCACGAACGGCTCGAATATGCGCGCCTGCTGACTGTACGGAATGCCTTCGCCGTTATCTTCGACACTGAGGATGACCCGTTCGCCGTGATGCCGCGCCAACAGGCGGATCTCGCCGCCGTCCGGCGTATGCCGCAGGGCATTGCTGAGCAGGTTGTCGAGGGTCCGGTCCATCTGCTGTTGATCCAGCAGCAGGCTTGGCAGTGGCGTCTGCAGTTCCAGCTTGATTTCAATGCCGTTCTGCGCGGCGCTTGGCTGGAAGCGCTGCCGTGCTTGCTCAAGAAGCGCCGCCGGGTCGCACGGCACGCGCTCAAGCTTTTGCTGACCGCTCTGGTAGCGGGAGAAATTCAGCAGATCGTTGATCAATGTGACCAGGCGCTGCATCTCCTCATGCACAGTGGTGAACAGGTCGGCTTCGCGGCTGTTGTCCGGGTAATGCGTTCGTTCACGCAGCAAGCTGAAGGCCATCTGCATGCCTGTCACCGGGGTGCGCAGTTCATGCGAGGCACGCAGAACGAACTCGTTGCGTACCCGCTCGAAGGTGCGCTGGTCAGTCACATCGTGCAGCACCATCACCGCACCGCTGATGCGGCCGTCGTGATGGTTCACGGGGCTCATGCGCCATGACAACAGGCGGCGCTCGCCGTCGGCCTCGATCACCAGATCTTCCGGCGGGGCGGATAACGGCGTGTCGGCCAACACTTGCTGAGCTGCCTCATCCAGCTCCGGATAGCCGAGGGCTTGGCCAAGCGTCGAACCGAGGTGTTCTGTCTCCCAAGCCAGTTGGCGTTGCGCGACCGGGTTGGCATGTTCCAGGCGGCCCTGGCGGTCAATGATCAGCAAGCCGTCATCGATGCTGTCGAGCAGCGCTTGCAGCCGTTGCTGACCATCGACCAGTGCTTCGACATTGGTTTGCTTGAACTGGTGCAGCGCCTGAGCCATCAGACCGAAGCGACGAATCAGCGATGACAGCTCAGCGATAGGCGAGGTGGGCAGGCTGATATTGAAGTCGCCGCGGCCGATCTGGTCGGCGACGCTGGACAGTTGCTCGATCGGGTCACCGAAACGCCGGGCAAAGCTGTGTGCGGTCACAAACCCGATCAGCAGCACGGCAATACCGGTCAACCCCAGCAGCCCGGCGAGCAACTGCGCTCGATCGCGACTGCGAATCTCGGTATCGCGAATCTGGTTGTAGGCGGCCTGTTGCATGTCGACCATCAACTCACGAACGCGGTTGAAGGATTGGCTGAGAGGATTGTCCTCAAGCAGTGTCGCGTTCAGATTGGACGGTGTTTCCAGCTGCACGGCAAAGCGGGTGTAAGCGTCGCCGATGGCCTCATAAGCTTTGCGGTCCTGCTCGTCGGGGGCGTCCGCCATGCCGCGTGCCAGGGCGCTCAGGAACACTTTGCGCGAAGCGTCCAGGGCTTCGGTGTCGCGGTCTTCCCGGACCAGCAGCAGCAGCTGGTTTCCGAGCGCCTGGCGCAGCTGCTGATTGACCTCGATAACACCGAAGTTATCGCGAATGAGGTGCTCCTGACTCTTGGCCATTTGCACGACGCTGACCAGGGCCAGCAGCAGCCCAAGCAAGGCCACGGTCATCAATGCGGAGAACCCCAGGAACAATCGGGTCCTCAGCTTCATCTGGATTTTCATAGGCCGTATTGCTTGCGTTTTCGATAGAGCGTCGAGGCGTCGATGCCAAGGATTCGGGCGGCTTGATCAAGGGTGTCGCTGGTGCTCAACACGCCTGAAATGTGCGCTTTTTCCAGCGCTTCCAGGCTGAGCGGCTCACCGATGCGCGGAGCATTGCTGACCGCCTGATCGGCCAGACCGAGATGGCTGACTTCGATCATGTCCTGCGGGCAAATGATGCTGGCGCGCTCAACCACGTTGCGCAATTCACGCACGTTGCCAGGCCAGCGGTAGGCTTTCAGTGCGCCAATGGCGCCGTCGCTGAAGCCGCGCGCCGGGCGTCCATAGCTCTTCACGAAGAATGCCAGGAAGCGTTCGGCGAGGGTCAGCACGTCTTCCGGCCGCTCGCGCATGGGCGGCAGGTTCAGAGTAATGACGTTGAGGCGATAGAGCAGATCTTCGCGGAATTTACCTTCGCGAACCATCTCCTCCAGATTCAGGTTGGTGGCAGCAAGGATGCGCACATCAGCCCGTCGGGTGACCGGGTCACCGACGCGCTCGTATTCTTTGTCCTGGATGAAGCGCAGCAGTTTTGGCTGCAAGGCCAGAGGAAAGTCGCCGATCTCGTCGAGAAACAGTGTGCCGCCGTCAGCCTGATTGACGCGCCCCAAGGTGCTTTCGGTCGCCCCTGTAAAGGCACCGCGGTTGTGTCCGAACAGCTCGCTTTCCATCAGGTCTGCCGACAGAGATGGGCAATTGATGGTGATGAAGGCCTTCTTCGAGCGCCGGCTCCAGTTGTGAATCGCCCGCGACAGTTCGCCTTTGCCCGTGCCTGACTCGCCAAGGATGAGGATGTTCGCGTCGGTATCGGCCACCTGACGGGCCGTTTCCAGCACATTCATCATCGCCGGGCTGTACGAGCCCAGCGCATCGCTGCGTTTTTGCACTTCGCCTTCCAAAGCCTCAAGACGCGCTGCCATCTGACGAACTTCCAGCTGCTTGGCGGCCGACAGGCGCAGCTGCTCCGGGCTGCATGGCTTGACCAGGTAATCCGCAGCGCCCGCCTGCATCGCGTCCACCGCGGTGTCCACGGCCGAATGAGCGGTCACGATGACTACGCGCATCCAGGGCGCAAGCACACGCATCTGCTGCAGGACATCAAGACCGTTGTCTTCACCCAGGCGCAGGTCCAGAAAGCACAGGTCGAATACCTGTCGCTGCAGGATCGCTTCGGCCTGCGACGCGCTGGCCGCCGTGACCACCGTATAACCACGATCCTCGAGGCAGTAGCGGAACGTGCGCAGGATCGCTGCCTCGTCGTCCACCAGAAGGATGCGGCCGCCGGTGTCGGTCGTTTGGTCCATGAATGCTCCAGTCAGGCAAAAGCGGTAAATGTATGGCGAGTCGTTTGGGGGAAATCCCGGTGCTGTATCGCCGCCAGGTCGCCCGGCGCCAGCGTTAGTCTACGCAAAGCCATGCAAGTTGCACGGTGCATGAACGTCTTTCCTGCAGGCTGCAATCAGCGCTGAAACGACGATGAAGCGCAAGGCATTGATTATAAGAGGTTTCAGGCGTTTTTATGGCTGGCACGGGGCTTGCGGTCGTTTAGCGGTAACGCGCGTATCGGCAGCAGTCGAGGCGCATCGCATCTGCATCAGGAGGCCTCCATGAACCAAGACATCACCCACCTCAACGAGCTCATCGAAATCACCCGCGATGGTCAGCATTTCTATCAGCATGCGCTGGAAGAAGTGAAAGATATCGAACTGCAGCATCTATTCCGCGATATGGCTCAGGCAAAGACGCACATCATTCAGGCGCTCTCGGTGAAGGTTGCGGCCAATCAGGAACAGCCCGCACAGGGAGGTACTACAGCTGGCAAGCTTCGTGAAATGTACGCCGACACCAAGGCACGGTTGGGCGACAGTGACGCGGTGTATATCGACCAGCTTGACCAAACCGAAGAGCGCATCCTGGCCGCCTTCGAAGATGCATTGAAAACTGCGGACCCTGATGTGAAGGCATTGCTGGCCATCGAGCTTCCGAAAATCCGGGCCTGCCATGAGCGTATTCACACCCTCAATCACCGTGGCAACGACAGCAGGGATTAGTCCGTCGTGCAAATCGCCCGGCGCGGTGCAAGCGCATCGTGCAATATAAATTGGCGCAGCGACATTTTGATTGCATAAGTTGTTGAATATAAAGGAATAATCGTAAATCTCAGGAGTGGCACGAGCCCTGCAACATAACCACTAAGACAGACATGCCCCGCATGCTTAGAAGGAGTTGAGGATGAATCGTCAAGCACGTTTCCTACTGGTTGGAAAAGGTTTCCTTACCGCCGCTGTGGTCACGCTGATCGTTGGAGCCGAATATCCGATGTCGGAGCCGCTCAGCCAAACGCAGCAGGAGTCAGCGGAACGAATCCATATGTACGACGCTCAACCTGTAGGGATTGTGCAAACCGGACCTGCTCCGCAGACGATTGATTATGTGCAGGTGCGGTCTGAGCAACGTTGGGTTTTCTAGTTGGAGCTCGGCGAGCCGATCGGTAGCGATAGGTCTCGCTGAGGATGTTCTGAACCGAAGAGGAGTTACACCATGCTGAGTTGGGCTATCACGTTTCTGATTATTGCCATCATCGCTGCAGTACTGGGCTTCGGTGGTATCGCGGGCACTGCAACGGGCATCGCCAAGATCCTGTTTGTGGTTTTCCTGGTGTTGTTTGTCGCTTCGCTGATTTTCGGACGGGGCCGCGGCCCACGAGCCTGATGCATAACGCCGCCCGTCAGGGCGGCTGCACAGGCATAGGGAGGTTACAGCGGCTGGATGCCTTTATTTGAGCCTTCGCAGGAAGCGGAGTGCTAGTTACTGAGGTGAATCGTCCGAGGATCACCTATCAGCTCCTACAGCGGGGGAGCCAAGGGGTCGGGACGCTCTTCGATGGAGCGACCTAGGGGTACAGGGGGTGCCTCCGTCATGGACCGGGCTCGGCGAGTGCCAACCGAAGGTGGGACCTCCACCTTCGGTTTGCGATTTCTCCAGCGCTTCACGTCCTGCGTTATTTGTTCACTTCAAGGGCTATTCGAGCCCGGCTGAACCAGCCTCAGCGCGTTGTCGCTTCCCTCCGTATTTCTGCGCCCACCTTCGCTCGTCCTGTTTGGTTCATGGCTGTTCTCCAGCCGCACCGCTATCATCGCGCGCAGTCACTCGTTGGAGAATCACATGCTCAACGGCCTATGGCTGGGCTTCTTTCTGGTCGCGGCAGTTGCTGCGCTCGGGCGCTGGCTGCTCGGCGACGACCCGGCTGTGTTTGCCGCCCTGGTCGAAAGTCTATTCGCGATGGCCAAGCTGGCTGTAGAGATCATGATCGTGCTGTTCGGCACGCTGACGCTCTGGCTCGGTTTTTTACGCATTGCCGAGAAGGCTGGCCTGATCGAGCAACTGGCGCGCTTGCTCGGGCCGCTGTTCCGTCGGTTGATGCCGGAAGTGCCAGCCGGGCACCCGGCGTTGGGGTTGATCACTCTCAATTTCGCTGCCAACGGCCTGGGTCTGGACAATGCCGCCACGCCCATCGGCCTGCGCGCAATGCGAGCCCTGCAGGAGCTCAATCCGAGCAAGACGGTCGCCAGTAACGCGCAGATCCTGTTTCTGGTGCTCAACACCTCCTCGCTGACGCTGTTGCCGGTGTCGATCTTCATGTACCGCGTGCAGCAGGGCGCTGAAGACCCGACTCTGGTCTTTCTGCCTATTCTGCTGGCCACCACCGCATCGTCACTGGCAGGCCTCTTCGCGGTTGCGCTGGTTCAGCGCCTGCGTCTCTGGGACCCGGTCGTTCTCGCCTACCTGGTTCCTGCGGCGCTGCTCCTGGGCGGCTTCATGGCGTTGCTGGCCGGGCTTTCGGCCACCGCGCTTTCATCCTTGTCATCGCTGCTCGGCAACCTCACGTTGTTCGGCTTGATCATCGCGTTCCTCGTTATCGGTGCGCTGCGCAAAGTGCCGGTGTACGAGAGCTTTGTCGAGGGCGCGCAGGAAGGCTTCGATGTTGCGAAGAGCCTGCTGCCCTATCTGATCGCGATGCTGTGCGCGATCGGTGTGTTCAGAGCCTCCGGCGCACTCGATTTCGGACTCGATGGAATCCGTTGGCTGGTGGAAGCGTTGGGCTGGGATACCCGTTTCGTCGACGCGCTGCCCACTGCGCTGGTCAAACCGTTTTCCGGCAGCGCCGCGCGCGCAATGCTGATCGAGACAATGCAGAGTCAGGGCGTGGACAGTTTTGCTGCGCTGGTTGCCGCGACCGTACAAGGCAGCACCGAAACCACCTTCTATGTATTGGCCGTCTACTTTGGGGCGGTGGGCATCCAGCGGGCGCGGCATGCGGTGGGGTGTGCCTTGGCGGCAGACTTCGCCGGCATCGTTGCGGCTATTCTGGTCTGCTACTGGTTCTTCGGTTGACCGGTGCAAGCAAGGGTTTCGAGTAGCGCTAAAAAAGAACCCGCCAATCGGCGGGTTAAAGCGTGGCTCGTTGCCAGACCCGAAATAACGGTTCGGCGAGAAACATCACCAGGAACAACCGCAGCACCTGCAGCGCGGTGACCAGCGCGACCGATAGCTGCAGCGCTTCGGCTGTAAGGCACAGCTCAGTAATCCCGCCTGGCATCATCCCCAGCATCAGCGACGTCTGGTTTAGTGTCGCGGCCCATCCCAGCACTTCTGCGAGGCCCGCTGCAGCGAGCATGGCCAACAGCGTAAACAGCAAGATGCGCAGCATGAATCGCGGCGCGCTGCGAAAGAACGGTCGATCGAAGTGACAACCCAGCGAGCAGCCGATCAACCATTGTCCAAGCTGGCCAACACCCTCAGGCATGCCCAGATGCAGATCGAAGGTGGCACTGGCGACGGCACAGACCGTCAGCGGCCCAAGCATCCAGGGGTTGGGTTGGCCGAGCCGCTTCCAGAGCAGCGCAAGCAGCCCGCCCGCCGGTAATAGCACAGCCAGCCAAGGCCAGCTGACGGGTGCCGGCGGCGGCGCGTCAACGGAGGGCAGGCTCCAGGTAAACAGCGCGGGAATGATCAGCACCACCAGCAGCAGACGCATGCTATGCGCTGCGGCCACCATCGCCGGCTGCGCCGCGTGGCGGCTGGCCAGATTGACCATCTCGCTGGCGCCGCCCGGCATGCTGGAGAAGAATGCCGTGGCGCGGTCGGTGCCGCTTCGCAGCAGAATGAAGATGCCGATCAGGCTCAAGAGCAGGGTGCACAGTGCACCGGCGAGAATCACTCCAAAGTGCTGGAGCACCTGCTGCATGACCTCGCTGGTGAAATGCAGACCGATAGCGCTGGCGATCAACCATTGCCCGGCCTGTCGACCGTGCGGGACTTCCTTGACCAGCCAGCCGCTGCAGCGCACTGCAATGACCGCCAGCAGCGAACCGACCATCCATGGCAGCGGCCAGTTCGCCAGGCTTGCCAGCCAGCCGCCGAGGGCGCCGACCAGAGGCGTCGCCCACCAACCCGGCAGCGGGCGCGGCATATCAGGCGTGCGCCTCGTTCAGTTTGGCGCGGCGGAGCTGGCGCCACCAGCGCAGGCCCGGCATCGCCAGCATCAGAGCGGCCATGGCCCAGAGCACCAGGGTGATCGGGCTGCCCCAGAGGATGCCCAGATCGCCTGCGGAGATCGACAGCGCACGGCGCAGGTTGTCTTCCATCATCTCGCCGAGGACGAAGCCGAGGATCAGTGACGACAGCGGGAACTCAAGCTTGCGCAGCAGGTAGCCGAACACACCGAGACCCACCATCAGCACCAGGTCGAACGTGGTGCTGTGCACCGAGTACACGCCCACCACGCTGATCGCGGTAATCGCAGGCACCAGCACCCAGTTGGGCACGCTGAGCATCTTGGAGAACAGTCCGACCAGCGGGATGTTCATCACCAGCAGGATGACGTTACCGATGAACAGCGAGGCGATCAGGCCCCAGACCACGTCAGGCTGCTGCTCGAACAGCAGCGGGCCGGGTGTGATGTTGTATAGCGTCAGCGCGCCGATCATCACCGCCGTGGTGCCCGAGCCTGGTACACCGAGGGTGAGCATCGGGATCAGCGAGCCGCAGGCGGAGGCGTTGTTGGCGGCTTCCGGTGCGGCCAGGCCGCGCAGGTCGCCCTCACCGAACTTGCCATTGTCACCGGCCATGCGCTTTTCGCTCATGTAGGTCATGGCGCTGGCGATGGTCGCACCGGCGCCGGGTAGCGTGCCGATGACGAAACCCGCGCAAGCGCTACGCACCATGGTCCAGAAGGTCTGGCAGAACTCCTTGAAGTTGAACAACAGACGTCCGCTGGCCTTGACCGCTTTTTGCCCGCTGTGGGTCTTTTCCAGCATCAACAGCACTTCGCTGACGCTGAAGAAGCCGATCACCACGATCACGAACTGGATGCCGTCGGACAGGCTCACGCTGCCAAAGGTAAACCGGTAGACGCCGGTCGTTGAGTCCACGCCAACCGTTGCCAGACCCAGGCCGATCAATGCGGCCATCAGGGTTTTGACCGGCTTGTCGCCGACCATGCCGCCCAGACAAGCGATGGCGAAGATCATCAGCACGAAGTACTCAGCCGGGCCGAAGGCCACTGCCCATTTCGCCAGCAGCGGGGCGAACAGCACCACACCGCAGGTGGCGATGATGCTGCCGATGAACGAACTGACCGCCGACAGCGACAGGGCGATGCCCGCCTTGCCCTGGCGCGCCAGGGGGTAGCCGTCGAGGGTGGTCATCACTGCAGCTGCGTCGCCAGGGACGTTGAGCAGGATGGCTGAAATGCGTCCACCGTACTCGCAGCCCAGATACACAGCAGCCAGGAGGATCAGCGCTGTCTCTGGCGGCAGCCCCAGGGCGAAAGCCAGGGGCAGCAGCAGGGCTACGCCGTTGATCGGGCCAAGCCCAGGCAGCAGGCCAACCACGGTGCCAACAAAGGCGCCGAACAGCGCTACAAGCAGGTTCATCGGTCGCGTGGCGACATCGAAGCCCTGCCACAAGAAGTTCAAGGTTTCCATTTTCAGCTCTCCAGCAGGCGCAGCACACCGAGCGGCAGCGGCACATCAAGCAACAGGTCGAACAGGCCAAAGAGCAGCACGCCCATCAGCACGCCACTGATCAGGCACGGCAGCAGGCGTCCGTTGAACAAGAGGCCCAGGGCGAAGGTGGCCAGCGCCGTGGTGATGACAAAGCCAAGCTTCTCGAACAGCACTGCGTACGCCAGCAGTACCAGCACGCAGTAGAGGGCTCGCCGCGCCATCGTCCAGTCGAAACGAGGCGTCGGCTCGCCGTGTGGTTTGCAGAGCAGCCAGAGCGCGCCGCAAGCCATCAGGAACAGCAGCAGTAGCGGGTAGGCGCGCGGGCCGACCGGGTCGTAAGCGAAGGGCGCCTCGAACCCCCAGGCGAGCAGCGCGAGGCCGGCGCAGGCGAGCAGCCAGGCCGCGGCAAAGACACGAACGTACATGATGGAATACCTCGGGAGGAGCCGGCCGCGGCTACCGGTCCGTCGGGACCGAAAGCCGCGAGCGGCGGGGTGTTACTTGACCAGACCGAACTCGGCAGCGAGTTCCTTGTAATCGGCGACCTGCTTGTTGACGAAGGTCTTGAGCTCATCGCCGGTCATCGACAGCGGGAACAGATCACGCTGCTCGCGCAGCTTGGCGAAGTTCTCATCGGCCAGCAGGGTGTCGAACTGGGTCTTCCACCAGTTGAAATCTTCATCACTGACTTCTGGGCCCATGTAGAAGCCACGGATCACCGGCCAGCTGATGTCGTAGCCCTGTTCCTTGGCTGTTGGCAGATCCGACAGCTTGCCGGGCAGGCGATCATCGGACAGCACGGCGAGCACGCGAATCTTGCCGGCTTCGAGCTGCGGGGCGACTTCGCCGAGACCGCTGCTGGTCACCTGGACGTGGCCACCCAGCATGGCCGTGAGGGTTTCACCGCCGCCTTCGAAGGCGACGTAGCGCAGCTTCTTCGGATCAACACCAGCGGCACGGGCGATCAGCGCGGTCTGCATCCAGTCCTGACCACCAATGGTGGCGCCGGCACCAAAGACAACGCTGGCCGGATCCTTCTTCACCGCAGCGATGAGGTCGTCAAGGTCCTTGTAGGGCGCGTCGGCGCGTACCGAAATGGCGCCGTAGTCGGTGCCGATGCCGGCCAGCCAGCGCACGTCGCTTTCGTCATAACGACCGAACTTGCCCTGCGCGAGGTTCAGCAGAGAGCCGCTGGAGAACGCCGTGATGGTCGACGGGTCGTCGGCGCGCTGGGCGATCACTGCGTTGTAGGCCACAGCGCCGACACCGCCAGGCATATAGGTGACCCGCATGGGCGATTCGAGCAGACCGGAATCTTTCAGCCCGCTCTGGGCCAGCTTGCAGGTCAGGTCGAAACCGCCGCCGGGCTTGGCCGGGGCGATGCACTCGGGGCGCTTGGGCTCGGCCATCAGCTGGCTGGACAGAACCAGGCAGGACGAAAGCAGGGCGATACGGCGGATTGCAGTCTTCATGGGTGTCTCCTTTGATTCTTATTGTGGACGGCTTTACCAGATCGGCAGGCTGTAGCTGACGATCAGACGGTTTTCGTCGGCGTCACGGGCGAAATCGGAGCGGAACATGGCGTTGCGCATGCGCACGGCGACATTCTTCAGCGGACCGGTTTGCACGACGTACTTGAGCTCGATGTCGCGTTCCCACTCGCTGCCGTTGCTGCCGCCGCTGTATTCGGCGTTGTCGCCGGAAATATAGCGGGTCAGGAAGGTCAGCCCGGGCACGCCGATGGAGGCTAAGTTGTAGTCGTAACGCGCCTGCCAGGAGCGCTCGTCGGCATTGGCGAAATCGTTGATCTGGACGAAGTTGACCAGGTAGGGATCGCCGCCATCGATATAGGCGTAGCCGGTGTCGCCATTCATCTGCTGATAAGCGACGCTGAGCTTGTGGCCGCCGAGGCTGTAACCCACCATGCCGTTCCAGGCCTGGTTGTCGATCTTGCCGGCATTGGCCGCGCCGGTATCGTCGCTGATCATCAGGCGCAGGTCGGCGGTCAACGCCGAGTTCTTGCCCAGCGGCTGCACGGCCTGCAGATTGAAGAAATGCTGGCGGTAGATGTCGTCTAGCTCGGCGGCGTAGTAGGTGCCGATGAGCTTTTCGTTGAAGTCATAGCGCGCGCCGGCAAAGGTCAGGTGATCGGCCTCGGCCGCGCTGTCGAAACGACCATTTTTGTTGTTGATCTGCAGTTCCTGGGAATTGGTCGAGGCACGGTCGATGACCTTGTCCAGGCGCCCACCGCTCAGGGTGAGGCCGGTCACGTCCTGAGAGACCAAGATCGCACCTTCGAAGACCTGGGGCAGGGTGCGGCTGTCACTGGCTTTTACCACGGGTGTTTCCGGGATGTGGCTGCCGTAGCGGAGTTCGGTTTCCGAGATCTTCGCCTTGGCTGTCAGGCCGAGGCGGCTGAATTCGTCCGGGGTGCTGCCATCGTCGCGGACAGGGAGTAGATCGGTGTTGGCGCGGCCGCCGCCGGAGTCGAGCTTGACGCCGAGCATGCCCATGGCGTCGAGGCCGAAGCCAACGGTGCCTTCGGTGAAGCCGGATTCGATGTTGAGCAGAAAGCCCTGTGCCCATTCTTCACGTTTGGACTGGCCGGAGCCTTCGCGGAAATCGCGATTGAGGTAGATGTTCTGGGTTTGCAGAGTCGCGCTGCTGTCTTCGATGAAATCGGCCTGAGCCATGGGCGCCAGGGAGGCAGCCGCGACGGCGAGGGCAAGACGAGCAGGGGCGGGTTTAATTCTGACGACAGTCAGCATCCTTCAATCTCCACTATTGTTTTTGTTGTGGCGGCGTTGTGCCGCGCCAGGTGGATCGAGCCACCTGATCCCGATCCTAGGCGGCGAAACTTTCGCCAGGCTTTCAGGGGTGAAAGCAGCGTGTGGCGTGCCTTGCCGCTACACTGGCGCCCCGTTCCGTGTGTGGCAGAGGACAGGCAATGCGGATTCTTCTGGTCGAGGACCACCCCCAGTTGGCTGAAAGCGTGGCGCAGGCGTTGCGCGCGGCCGGATGGACGGTTGACCTGCTCAACGATGGCGTGGCTGCTGATCTGGCGTTGTCGACGGAGGACTACGCACTGGCGATCCTTGATGTCGGGCTGCCCAGGCTCGACGGCTTTCAAGTGCTGTCGCGCCTGCGCAAACGCGGCAAGACCCTGCCGGTGCTGATGCTCACAGCGCGCGGGGAGGTGACCGATCGGGTGCATGGGCTCAATCTGGGTGCCGATGACTACTTGGCCAAACCGTTCGAACTCTCCGAGCTTGAGGCACGAGTCAAAGCGTTGTTGCGGCGTAGCGTGGCCGCCGGCGAACGTCAGCAGAGCTGCGGGCCGCTGGTCTATGACCTGGATGCGCGGCGTTTCAGTCTCGGCGGCCAGCCGCTCAGCCTGACCTCACGCGAGCAGGCGGTGCTCGAGGCGCTGATCACCCGGCCCGGTCGGGTCATGAGCAAGGATCAACTGGCGGCGCAGGTATTCGGTCTCGACGAGGACGCCAGTGCCGACGCCATCGAAATCTACATCCACCGGCTGCGCAAGAAACTCGAAGGCAGCTCGGTGCGTATCGTGACCTTCCGTGGGTTGGGCTATCTGCTGGAGGCAGCGGATGCCTGACGCGCTACCCGCGCGCGCGGGCAGTTTGCGCGGTGGCTTGCTGCGCAGACTGGCCATGCTGCTGACCCTGCTGATGCTGTTCAGTGGCTGGAGCGCCTACTGGAACGGGCGCGCCGCCGCCGACACCGCCTATGACCGCACCTTGCTAGCCTCGGCCAGAGCCATAGCGGATGGCCTGGTCGCCAGCGATGGGCAGCTACGGGCGAATGTGCCCTATGTGGCGCTGGACACCTTTGCCTACGACAGCGCCGGGCGTATCTATTACCAGGTGCTGGATACCGAAGGGCGGCTGGTGAGCGGCTACGAGCATCTGCCGGCGCCGAGCGCCGAGATTCGTCGCACTGATGACTATCCCGCGCTGGCTCGCTTCTATGACGGAGAATTCCGCGGCGAAGGCGTCCGGCTGGTGAGTCTGCTGCAGCCGGTGAGCGAGCCGGAGCTCAACGGCATCGCCGAAATTCGCGTCGCCGAGACGCTTGGCGCGCGTGAGCGCCTGGCTCGCAGCCTGTTGATCGACACCCTGTGGCGAGTCGGTCTGCTGGCTGTTACCGCGCTGCTGCTGGTCTGGCTAGCAGTCAGCGCGGCGCTGCGGCCGCTGGGCAAACTCAGCGAGGCCGTCGAGGCGCGACAGCCTGACGATCTGCGGCCGTTGCCGTTGATTGCCGTGCAGCGCGAACTCAAACCACTGGTTGCTGCGCTCAATCAATTCACCGAGCGTTTGCGCGGGCAGTTCGAACGGCAGGCGCAGTTCATTGCCGACGCCGCCCATGAGTTGCGTACGCCCTTGGCGGCGCTGAAGGCGCGTATCGAACTCGGGCAACGTGAGGCGCAACCGCAGCGCTGGCAGGAAACCCTGGAAGAGGCTGGCGCGCATACCGACCGGGTAATTCACCTGGCCAATCAGCTGCTGTCGCTGGCGCGCATCGAAACCGGTGCGCAATCGATTGCCGAAGGCGGCGCCCAGCGCCTCGACCTCAGCCAGCTGGCACGCGAGCTGGGGCTGGCGATGGCCGCGCTGGCGCACAAGCGCGGCGTCGCGCTGGCGCTGGAGGCCGAGCAGCCCGTCTGGATCGATGGCGAGCCGACGCTGCTGACTGAACTGCTGAGCAACTTGCTGGATAACGCCCTGGCGCACACACCCAAAGATGGCAACGTGGTGCTACGGGTAGCGAAAGGCGGCGTGCTGGAGGTCGAGGACGATGGGCCGGGAATACCGGAGCCTGAGCGCGACAAAGTCTTTGCGCGCTTCTATCGGGTGCATCAGCAGGGGCAGGGGGCCGGGCTTGGCCTGGCGATTGTCGGCGAAATCATTCGTGCTCACCGGGCTACTGTCGAGCTCGGTCAGGGCGCGCTGGGCGGGCTGCAGGTCAAGGTGCGCTTCCCTCCACCGGCTCCCGCTTCAGCTGACTGACAGCTCGGTGGCCTCGTCCGGTTCGGCAATCGCCACCTGATTACGGCCGTTGTGTTTGGCCCGATAGAGCGCCGTGTCAGCGGACGCCAGCAGTTGCGCTGAGGTGCAACTCGCCGGCGGCTGCAGGCTCGCGACGCCGATGCTGATGGTCAACGCCAGGCGCTCCCCGTCGTAAACAGGCCGCAGCGCTGCCACCGCCGCGCGGATTCGCTCAGCTTGCTCGCAGGCTTCGCGGCTGTTCATGCCAGGCAGCGCCATGACGAATTCTTCGCCGCCATAGCGTGCAACCACATCGCCCGCCCGTTGACCGTACTGCTTGAGCGTATCGGCTACCAGTCGCAGGCAGTCATCGCCGAACGGATGCCCGTAGCTATCGTTGACCCGCTTGAAATGGTCGATGTCCAGCAGCAGCACCGACAGCGGCGTCTCGGTGCGCTGTGCGCGGCGGATTTCCTCGTCGATCATCACGTCGAAATGGCCGCGGTTCGACAGCTGGGTCAACGCATCGGTGACGCTCAGACGAGTGAGCTGTTCGTTGACCATTTCCAGGCCACGCTTGGCATCTTCAAGCGCACGGGTGCGCTCGTAGACCCGTGCTTCGAGCGCCTCGTTTGCGCGTACCTGCGCCTCCAAGGCCTGTTGTTGCGCCTGCAGACGCTGTTCGCGTTCATGAACAAGCGCCTCAGATGCTTGCAGTGCGCTCTGCTGAGCCAGAACCCGGCGGTCCCGCTCCTGATTGATGCGCTGCGCCAATGCCATGGAAAGCAGAACGAACTCGGCAAACATACCGATCAGCTGGCCGTGCAGGGTCAGCGGGTTCAACGGCAGCATGCCGTCCAGCGCCAGCAGATGGACGATGGTCGCCAGTAGCAGTGTCGACCAGGCAATCGTGAACAGCCTTGCCGAACTGTTGCCGCGAACCCACAGATTGATGACGGCGGCCATCGTCAGGATGCAATGCACCAGCGCGATCTGCTCGGCCATCAGATAGCGTCCGAGCGAGGGCGCGAACAAGAGGACCAGAATCACCACGCCCCAGTAGCCCATCAGCACCCAGGTGACCAGCCAGGGCCAGCCGCCGTAGCGACGAATCTTGAGAAAGCGACTGGCGAACACTAGCGGGGTAAAAAAGCACAGCGCCGCGGATAGCGCGTAGAAACGGCGGGCGATCTGTGGCATTTCGGGCCACAGAAACAACTGACCGAAGCCGGTGATCGTAAGGACGTAAAAAAGCGCGCTGAGCAGATAGAGGACATAGAGCAGATAGGCCACGTCCCGAGTGAACACAAACAGGCTGCTGTTATAGAGAAGGATCACCAGCATCCCGCCAAAGAACAGGCTGATCAACGCGATGTCGGTAAACTTTCCTGCTGCGAACGCCGTCTCGTCAAAGATGACCATTGGCAAGGCCATCAGCTCGTGCGCCTGTACATGCATGTACACCACGGCTCGATCATTGGCCCGCAGCTCCAGCGGGAAGACCAGATTGTGGTCTGCCAGCGGTTGATGGCTCTTGGGTATGTGATCGCCAGCCTGCATCAGCGGACCCCACTCGCCCTCGGCCGGGTAGAACAGGCGAACACGCACATTGTCCAGGATTGGCCATTGCAGGCTCAGGTACCAGCGGTCGGCGTTGGCTGCCCGGCTGTCAAGGTCGAAGCGCACCCAAACGCCTTCAGGCTGTTTCTTGAGGTTGGGCTTGGCCAACGGCTGCCATTGCCAGGAGGCCGCTTGAGCCGTCGCGAAGCCGGCGTCCGAATGCCCGGATACCCACTCCAGCCCGCCCACTTGGAGTGCTGCACCGCTTTTACTGACGACGCCAGGAACCACAGCAGCGGTTACCTGGCCCGACATGAGGCTGGCAAAGGCTGTTAGAAGGCAGAGTAAAAGCCGGCGGAAGCGCATCGGGTGAAAGGTCTCGTCAAACGACCCGTCGCGACGCGTAGGCAACCGATAGGGTCAGGCAGTGGTTTGGCCATTCAAACGATACGGCTAATGTCGCTTTGATACCACTGCCAGGCTACTAACGGCTCGGCCATCCATCGGAACGGGGCTCGGAGCCTTCTCGGCCGGCTAGCCGCGTCGCCGAGTCCAGAATTGCTGTACCAGCATTTCCATGCTGTCAGCCAGCTGAGCGACACCCGAAGCGGTCTCTCGGCTGCGCAGTCCGCTTTCTACATGGTGGTCGGAGCCGCTGCGAATGCTCACGATGTTCTGATTGATGTTCTCGCTTACGGCACTTTGCTGCTCGACCGCCGAGGCAATCTGCAGGCTCATGTCGCTGATCTCGTTCACTCGATGGTTGATGCCCTGAAGCGAGCGAGCCGCCTGTTCGGCCTGCTCGACACTTTCCATGGCCTGATCTCGGCTGCGTTGCATCACCTGCACCGCCTGACGCGCGCCGCCCTGCAGCGCCGCGATCATGGCGTTGATTTCCTGGGTGGACTGCTGTGTCCGTGACGCCAGGCTGCGAACCTCGTCCGCGACCACAGCGAAGCCACGCCCCTGCTCCCCCGCCCGGGCGGCCTCGATGGCAGCGTTGAGTGCTAGCAGGTTGGTCTGCTCGGCGATGCCGCGGATGACATCCAGCACCTTGGTAATATCGTTGCTGTGCGCCTCCAGCTCGTGAATGACATCGCCGGCGTGCTGAATGTCCTGGGCCAGTCGGCCGATAGCTGCGCCCGTCTGATTGACCACATCCGTGCCGGTTGCAGCTTCACTGTTCGCTCGGCTAGCCGCTTCGGCGGTGCGCTGGGCGTTGTTGGCGACTTCCTGCACGCTCATCGCCATCTGGTTGATGGCGGTGGCAACCTGGTCGGTTTCGCTCTGTTGGCGCGATGCACTCTGTGCACTGCTGTCCATGGCGCCTACCAGCTCCCGAGCATGCGTGCTCAGCTGGCGTGAAGCATCGCCAATTCGGCCAACCATCGCGCCAGCTTCCGTCTCCAGGAGTTTCATCGCATAGCTGAGCTGACCGAACTCGTCGCGGCGGCCCGCATAGACCAGTTGACCGACTGCATCGTCTCCAACCTGACGAGCCTGAGCAGCGAGACGTTGCAGCGGTGCCAGCGCAACGTAGGCCAGCACGCTCCCACCCATCGCTGCCGCCGCCGCTGCTCCCAGCGCGGCCACAAGGCCTGCGCCACCTAACAATGCGGCCCCGATGGCGCAGGGTGCAGCACCGAGCGCGACGAGAAGCGCCACGCGGCTGCGGGCACTGAGGGGCGCGCGACGCAGAGCCGCTGGTGGCCGCTTTTCCCGAAGCTGCGCATAGAGCGTTTCGGCTGCTGCCACTTGAGCGGCCTGCGGCTTGGTCCGCACCGATTGATACTCGACCACCTTCCCGTTGCGGCTGATCGGGGTGACAAAGGCGCTGACCCAGTAGTGATCACCATTCTTGCAACGGTTCTTCACCATGCCCATCCATGATCTGCCAGCACGAACGCTGGACCAGAGATCACCGAATGCTTCGGGAGGCATGTCGGGATGGCGGACGATATTGTGATGCTGACCCAGCAATTCACATTCTTCAAAACCGCTGATCTTGATGAAATCGGGGTTCACATAGGTGATATCACCGTTGAGATCGGTGGTGGACAGTATGTTGGCTGTCTCACTGAAGGATACGTCGCGTCCGGTGACCGGTAAGTTCAAGCGCATGGTGAAGTTCTCTGGAGCTAGCTAATTGTTCCGGCACGGACGTCTTGACCGGTGCCCGGACTGGCGCACCTCGCAACCTTGCTAACCACCTTGCGGTGAAATCCTCGGACTTCCAAACGGATCCTGTTCGGTCTCGCTGAACCCTGCATCAGTCGGCCTCGGAGCGCTGCGGCTCGCAAATAGCTCCGGTCGTAGGGCAGCAACAATGATGTGGGTGATGTCATTGTGATATCACGGTATCCGGGCATCTATTCGACCAAAAGACCGAGTTCATTAGTCGGGTAATGGCGCGGTGCCATGAGAAATCTTATGCGAATTAAGATTCCTGTACATATATTTGTATAGGTTTTTCAGGTTTATCCACTTTGACGAGCAACCCTCTATCTCGAAAGCGGTCATAGCCAGGGTCATAGGGCGGCCATGAAGCGCTGAGGTTGCCGTCCGGGCTGTTAGCGGGGCATCGGCCTGCTAGACTCCAAACGTCCCGCTTGGCTCACGAGGCCTGCAGGGCAATTCCAAAACAACCAATAAGGAGTGGATCCATGAAAGGCAAATCCTTGGCATGGATATTTTCCGCCGCGTTGGCGGGAACTGGTCTGAGCGGTATGGCTCAGGCGCAAGAGCAATTCGTCACCATCGGTACCGGTGGTCAGACGGGCGTCTACTACGTCGCGGGTCAGTCGATCTGCCGCTTCGTCAACCGTAACGCTGAGGACCTCAAGTGCAACGCGCCAGCCAGCGGCGGCGGCGTGGCGAACGTCAATGGGCTGCGCAGCGGCGAGTTCAACTTCGGCATCATGCAGTCGGATCACCAGTACAAGGCTATGGAAGGCTTGGAGCCGTTCAAGAGCGAAGGCGCGATGGAAGACATCCGTGCCGTGTTCTCGCTGCAGAGCGAAGTCTTCACCGTGCTGGCTCGCCGTGATGCAAACATCAAGAGCCTGGATGATCTGAAAGGCAAACGCGTCAATATCGGTAATCCCGGCTCCGGTCAGCGGGACACCCTTGAAGAAATCATGAAGGAGAAGGGCTGGGACAAGTCGGCCTTCTCGCTGGCTGCCGAACTGAAGCCGGCTGAGCAAGCCAGCGCTCTGGGCGACAACAACATCGATGCCATGACCTATTTCGTCGGTCACCCCAATGGCGCGATTCAGGAAGCGACCACCACCGTCGATGCCGTTCTGGTTCCGATCACCGGCCCGGAGATCGAAAAGCTGCTGTCCGAGAAGAGCTACTACACCAAGGCTGAAATCCCGGGCGGCATGTACAAGGGCAATGACAGCGCCACGCAGTCGATTGGCGGCAAGGCAGTGCTCTCCACCACGTCCAAGGTCGATGACGAAGTGGTCTACAAGCTGGTCAAGTCGGTGTTCGAAAATATCGAGCGCTTCCAGCGTCTGCACCCTGCTTTCAAAGACCTCAAGCCGGAAGACATGATCAAGGTAGGTCTGTCTGCACCTCTGCATGACGGTGCAGTGCGCTACTACAAGGAACGAGGCTGGATGTAACGGCCTTACGGCTCGCTGCATCATGGTGGGCGGTCCTCCGTCCGCTTTCGCCTGAGAACCCGCGTGCCTTGTGCCGCGGGTTTCGCGGTTTCCGTTCCCTGAAAAAACAGGCCAGATTTCATGCAAGACAACCAACTTTCCACTGAAGAGCTGATTGCCAAGGACGTCGGCGCGCGGCTGCCCGAAGGCGTCATGGCCAAGCTGATCGCCGGCCTCGCGCTGCTCTGGTCGCTGTTCCAGCTGTGGATCGCCTCGCCGTTGCCCTTCATGCTGCGCACCGGTGTGTTCAACAACACCGAGGCGCGTTCGATTCACCTGGCGTTCGCCTTGCTGCTGGCGTTCCTCGCCTATCCGGCATTCAAGCGCTCACCGCGCGACCGAGTGCCACTGATCGATATCGCGCTCGGGCTGATTGCTGCCGCCAGCGCCGGTTATCTGTTCATCGCCTATGAGCAGCTGGCACAGCGCCCCGGTAACCTCACCACCATGGACCTGGTCACCGCTTGCATCGGCATTCCACTGCTGCTGGAGGCCACGCGTCGCGCCCTTGGCCCGGCCCTGGCGGTGATAGCGCTGATCTTCCTCGGCTACAGCCTCGCCGGCCCGTACATGCCCGGCCTGCTGGCGCACCGCGGGGTGAGTTTCACGGCACTGGCCAACCACCAGTGGATCACCACCGAGGGTGTATTCGGTATCGCCCTGGGCGTCTCAACCAGTTTCGTGTTCCTGTTCGTGCTGTTCGGCGCGCTGCTCGAACGCGCGGGTGCAGGCCATTATTTCATTCAGCTGGCCTTCAGCTTGCTTGGTCATTTTCGTGGTGGTCCGGCCAAGGCTGCGGTCGTGGCGTCGGGCATGACCGGTTTGATCTCCGGCTCCTCCATTGCCAACGTGGTGACCACCGGCACATTTACCATCCCGATGATGAAGCGCACGGGTTTCTCTGCGGAGAAGGCCGGCGCGGTGGAAGTGGCCTCATCGGTCAATGGCCAGATCATGCCGCCGGTGATGGGTGCTGCGGCCTTCCTGATGGTCGAGTACGTCGGCATCCCCTACGTTGAAGTGATCAAGCACGCCTTCTTGCCGGCGCTGATCTCCTATATCGCGCTGGTCTACATCGTTCATCTCGAGTCGCTCAAGCTCGGCCTTACGGCGTTGCCTCGCGCAAACGTGGCCAAGCCCTGGATGCAGCGGCTGATTGGCTTTGCCTTTGGCGCCGCACTGATTTCCGGTGTGTCGCTGGCGGTCTACTACGGGCTGGGCTGGCTAAAGCCTGCGCTGGGCGATGCGGCCATCTGGGTGATTGGTGTCTTGCTGGCGGTGGTCTATGTGGCCCTGCTGAAGGTCGCGGCGAGCAACCCACCGCTGCCCGCCGAAGATCCCGACGCCCCGCTGGAAAAACTGCCGCAGACGCGTCCGGTATTGCTCTCAGGGCTGCATTTCCTGCTGCCGGTGGTGGTGCTGGTCTGGTGCCTGATGGTCGAGCGTCTGTCGCCCGGCCTGTCTGCCTTCTGGGGTTCGGTGATGCTGGTCATCATCCTGCTGACCCAGCGACCACTGCTCTCGATGCTGCGCAAGGATGGCAGCCACCAGCACGGCACCTTCATGGATGGCGTGGTTGACCTGCGCGAAGGCCTGATTGCCGGTGCGCGCAACATGATCGGTATCGGCATCGCCACAGCGGCCGCCGGGATCATCGTCGGCGCAGTGTCACAGACCGGTGTGGGCCTGGTGCTGGCTGACCTGGTCGAGCTGCTGTCCATGGGCAACCTGATGCTGATGCTGCTGCTCACGGCATTCCTCAGCCTGATTCTCGGCATGGGGCTGCCGACCACCGCCAACTACATTGTGGTGTCCAGCCTGCTGGCGCCGGTTGTGGTGGCGCTGGGTCAGCAAAGCGGGCTGATCGTGCCACTGATTGCGGTGCACCTGTTCGTCTTCTATTTCGGCATCATGGCGGACGTCACGCCGCCGGTCGGGCTGGCCTCGTTCGCGGCTGCTGCTGTGTCCAAGGGCGATCCGATCAAGACCGGTGTGGTGGCGTTCTACTACAGCCTGCGCACCGCCGCGCTGCCGTTCCTGTTCATCTTCAACACCGATCTGCTGTTGATCGATGTGGACTTCTGGCACGGCGTGGTGATTTTCGTCATCGCGACGCTGGCGATGCTGATCTTTGCGGCGGGCACCCAGGGCTACTTCCTGGTCCGTAGCCGCTGGTACGAAAGCATTCTGCTGCTGCTGATCGCCTTCACGCTGTTCCGGCCAGGCTTCTGGATGGATATCGTCCACGACCCGTACCGGGACATACCGCCCAGCCAGCTGGTCCAGGCGCTCGAAGCGGTCGATGAAGATGGCCAGCTGCGCTTGCGTATCCGTGGCGAAGACGCGGTGGGTGATATGCGCGAGTTCAGCCTGCTGGTGGCGATCCCTGACGGCGAAACCGGCGAACAGAAGCTGGAGAAGCTCGGCGTGATGACCTACGAGGAAGAGGGCAAGGTCCTGATCGACAGTGTGACCTTCGGTAGTCCAGCGGCCGATCTGGGACTGCAGTTCGACCAGGAAATCCTGGCGGTGCGAGCGCCCACTGACCGCCTGCCGAAGGAGTGGATGTGGCTGCCGGCCCTGCTGCTCTTCGGTCTGGTGGTCTGGATGCAGCGCCGGCGCAAACTGGACTGACCATCCCGCAGCGCTGACTAGACCCCGGCCATGCCATGCATCGCCGGGGTTTTTATTGGCTGTGAGACCTGTAATTGCGTGAGCCGGGCAGGCCTAGTCACTGCGCCGATTAGGCTGGCTTGCCGGGGAGGTGCTCGGTTGTAGGTGTTTCCCGAGCAGTCGAAGTCTCGCCAGTAGCGCGTTGTTTGCCGTTGCCGGAGCCTTCCAGCGCCGCGTAGGCCGCGCTGCAGAACAATGAGTTGAGCCGCTTCATGTCGGCGATCAGCTCCAGATGCGCAGCGCTGGTTTCGATGCTTTCCACCACCTGCTGATGCAGACGATGGACATGGGCGTGGGCCAACTCGCGCTCGAGCTTGCGGAACTGGCGCTTCTGCTGCAGCAGTTGGCGGGCGCTGTGTGAATCACCAGACAGAAAGACCGACAAGCCCAGTCCGAGATTGGCAGTGAGCAGGGTGTGCAGCTGGCTGAGCTCATCCAGTCCGCTGTCGGAGAACGAGCGGCGTTTGGAAATTTTCAGGTTTTGCACCTTGCCCAGCATATGCTCGATGATGTCGCCGGCCTGCTCCAGATTGATCGCCAGTTCGATGATCTCCGCCCAGCGCCGGCTCTCCTGTTCGGCCAGATCGTCACGCGGCATGCGTGCCAGGTAGAGCTTGACCCCGCTGTACAGGGCGTCCACGTCATCATCCAGACGACGTATGTCTTCGCCGGGCTCCGGCCGGTCTTCACGCAGCGCCTCGAGCAGGCGCGCCAGCATTGTTTCCACCAGGTCGCCAATACGCAGGGTTTCGCGCGTGGCATTGGCCAAGGCGAGCGTCGGCGTATCCAGCGCAGTGGGGTCGAGATGGCGCGGCTGGGCAATGCCGTTGTCCTGAACCCGCTCCGGTAGCAGTCGCTCGCAGAGCCCTGCCATCAGGCCCACCGTTGGTAGCAACAGCAGGCAGCGCAGCGAGTTGTAAGCCAGGTGAAACGCGATCACCTGGGTTTGTGCGCTGAAGCCAAGCGTCGCCATCCACTCGACCAGCATCGGAAGAAACGGCAGCACCAGCAGGCCAGCGAGCTTGTACAGCAGGTTGCCGAGCGCTACTCGACGAGCCGGAGCAGGTTGCGGCGTGGCGTTGAGCCAGGCCAGAACACCGCTGCCAACATTGGCGCCGATAACCACGCCAAGGGCGACCGGCAGGCTGATCAATCCGGCACTGGCCAGGGTTGCGGTCAGCAGCACGGCGGCAAGGCTGGAATAGGACAGCACGGCGAACAACGCGCCGACGACCACTGCGAGCAAGGTGTCACCGGCCAGGGACGAGAACAACACCCGCATGCCGCGCGCTTCGGTGATGGGCGCGGCCGCGGCCACAATCAGTTGCAACGCGAGAATGATCAGGCCGAGGCCGATCAGCACCCGGCCGAGTTGTCCGGCGCGGGTCTGTTTGCGCGAAAGAAACAGGCAGACCCCAAGCAGGGTGAACAGTGGTGACAGCCAAGCCAGGTCCAGCGTCAGCACCCGCGCCATCAGCGCCGTCCCGACATCGGCGCCGAGCATGATTGCCAGCGCGGTGGGCAGCGCCATCAGGCCCTGGGCAACGAAGGAAATAGCCAGCAGGGCGGTGGCGTTGCTGCTCTGTACCAGCGCAGTGACGCCAATCCCGGCGGTAAAGGCCATGGGCGCGTTGGCCATGCTGTGGCCGAGCAGCCGACGCAGATGCGAGCCATACACCCGCATGATCCCGGTGCGCACGATGTGCGTCCCCCAGACCAGAAGCGCGATGGAGGACAGCAGATGCAACAGCGTCAGCATCGGGCAAGGCCTCCGGCTCTGGATGGTCAACGGCCACAGCTCCCTGCACCTGGGAGGACAAAAAGCTGTGAGTTATAGAACGTTGACCATCGCCGGTAGCCGGCCGTTCACCAAAATGACATCAGTGATGACGCCACGGGTGCCTATTGCCGAGCTGCCAGCCTCATTTAGGTGTGTAGTAGCCCACGCCCAGCAGGACGTCATCGACTCGACGGATCAAGGTGTGTTTTTTCTCCACCGCATTGGTGGCCGGATTGCGCCACGCGTAGTCGACGGTGCCGATGCCCTTGTCCTTGGCCATTTCGATCATCTGCTTGAACAGCGGCGTACCGGCGGCGTCGGTGATTTCACGTACGTCGACGCCCACCAGGTTGGGCGAAGCGCCACTCGCGCGGTATTTGCCGTCCTCCAGGCCGATGACGAAAACGTACTCGTCGTTCATCACGAAGCGACCCTGAGGGTCGTTGAAGGCCTGATAGGCCGCCTCTTCGCCCGAGCGCTTCACCAGCGAGACGGCTTCGTCGAGCATCTTCTGAGCGTGTTCGGCGGAGGAGCGGGGGATGTAGTAGCCGACCACCAGAATCTGATCGCCGACCTTGCGGTACAGGCTGGTCTTGTTCTCGACCTTGTTGTCGGCCGGGTTCAGCCAGTGGTACTTGACCTGGCCGCTGTCGCTGGTCTTGGCCCCTTCGACTATCTCGCGGATGAAGGGCTGGCCGGCGGCATCCTTTAGATCCATCACGTTGAGCCCGACCAGTGCACGGGAAGCGCCGTTGCTGGCGAGCATGGTCCCGGCCGTGTCCAGAACAAACACATAATGCTGGCCGTCAACGAAGCCGCCCTTACGGTCATTGAAGGCTGCAAGGGCTTGCTCTGGCCCCGCTTGCTGCAGGTGTGTGGCGGCGCGATCAAGCAGTGCGTTGGCCTGTCGTGCATGGCTGCGTTCTACCGAGCCTTTGGCCTGGGCTCCATCAGTGGCGGAATACGCCAGCGGTGAGGCGCATAGCGCTGCGCCCAGTGAAAGAATCAGCAGGTTCCGGTGGTTCAGTTTCATCGGTTGCTCCTAGCCTGAGGCAGGCGATGGCTGCAAAGGTGCATGGGGACTGCCTGCTATGAAATATCCTACGGCCCGTGGGGGCATTGATATTGATCACAAGGACCGTTGGCTTCCTGCAAAAGGAGTAGGAACAATCGCCGCATGGCAGATGGACGACACGCTCCGCGCGCCGACCCTAACTTGCTACCCTTGCCCGCTGACCCAACCGAAGCCGCCCCGATGCTCAGCCTCTATCACGCTCCTGACCTTGAAACCCTCGGTGAACTGGCCACGCGCCTGCTCGCCCAGCCGCTCGCCGACCCCTTCGCCCCGGCGCTGGTGGTGGTGCCGAGCCAGGGCATGGGCCGCTGGCTGACGCTGGAGCTGGCGCGCAAGCAGGGCATCGCCATGCAGCTGGAGATTCAGCTGCCGGCCAAGTTCGTCTGGGACCTGAGTCGCACCGTGCTGGGCAGCCTGCCGGAGCAATCGGCGTTCTCCCCGACCACGCTGACCTGGCGCCTCTATGGCTGGCTTTGCGAGCCAACCAATCTTGAGCTGGCGCCACGTCTGGCGCAGTACCTCGACGGCGGTGACGAGCGCCGACGATTGTCGCTGGCGGCGAAAATCGCCGACGTGTTCGACCAGTACCTGCTCTATCGCGACGACTGGCTGGCGGCCTGGGAGCGTGGCGAAACCTTCGATCTCGGCCCCGATGAAGCCTGGCAGGCGCTGCTCTGGCGCGAACTGACCAAGGACGGCCACCCGCACCGGGCACGGCTGCTGGGCGACTTGCTGCAACGGCTCTACAGCGACGAGCCCTTGCCGGGGCTGCCGGAGCGTCTGCTGGTGTTCGGTATCAGCAGCCTGCCACCGCACCACCTGCGCGTGCTCGACGGCCTGGCGCAGCATATCGACGTGGTGGTCTGCGCACTCAACCCGAGCCGCGAGGCCTGGGGCGAGATTCGTGATATCCGCGAGCTGGCGCGCCAGCCCGAGAGCGGTGCTGACGATTGGTACCTGGACGTGGGTCACCCGTTGCTGGCCAGCCTTGGCAAGCAGGGCCGGGACTTCTTCGACTCGCTGTTCAGCCTGACCGCCAGCGAAGGCAGCCAGGAGTTCGGCCTGTATTCCGAAGACGAAGACCTGCGCGACGACAGCCTGCTGCACGCCCTGCAGAACGACATCCTGCGCCTGCGCACCCGCCTGCCGGATGAGCGCATCACGCTGGGCGACGGTGACCGTTCGCTGGAAGTGCATATCGCCCATTCGCCGCTGCGGGAGGTGGAAATCCTGCATGACCAGCTGCTGGCTCGCTTCGCCGCCAACCCGGCGCTGACGCCTGATCAGGTGGTGGTGCTGACCCCCGACATCGAGCGCTACGCACCCTTTATCGAAGCCGTGTTCGCCCCCCGCGAGGGCAGCCCGCGGATTCCTTACAGCCTGGCCGACCGCAGCCTGCGCGCCGAGATGCCGCTGATCGAGGCCTTCCTCGAATTGCTGATGCTGGCGCAGAGCCGTTTCACCGCCGAAGAAGTCCTCGCCTGGCTGGAGCAGCCGGCCATTGCCCGCCGCGCCGGCATCGAAAGCGAAGACCTGCCGCTGCTACGCGACTGGTTGCGCGAAGCCGGCGTGCGTTGGGGCCGTGACGGCAGTCAGCGGGCCCGTCTCGGCCTGCCGGACGAATCGGCTTTTACCTGGCGTCAGGGGCTGGACCGTCTGCTGCTGGGCTTTGCCGCGCCGCCGCAACTGGCTGGCGACCACGCGCCACTGCTCGGTGATCACTGGCCGCTGGATGCGCTTGAAGGCGCGCGCGGGCAGTTGCTGGGGCGGCTGGTGGAATTTGTCGAACGTCTCGGCACGCTGGCCGATCAACTGGCGCGGCCGCGTCCGTTGTCCGAGTGGGCCGATGACCTGCAAATCCTGATCGACACCCTGTTCGACGAGCGCGAAGCCGGCGACACGTTACTCTTGTTGTCCCAGGCCTGTGCTGCTTTGCGCGAACAGGCCCAGGCTGCTGACCTGACTCGACCCATCGAACTGGAACTGGTGCACCAGCAGCTCAGCGCCGCCCTGCAGCAGGGCGGCGGCGCCTCGGGCTTTCTCACCGGTGCGGTGACCTTCTGCACCATGGTGCCGATGCGCAGCCTGCCGTTCCGCGTGGTCTGCCTGCTGGGCCTGGACGATGGTGCGTTCCCGCGGCGCACGCCGCCGTCGGGCTTCGACCTGATCGGCCGCCATCCACGGCGCGGGGATCGTGCACGACGTCTCGATGACCGCTATCTGCTGCTGGAAACCCTGCTCTCGGCGCGTGAGGCGCTGTACCTGTCTTATGTCGGCCGTGACCCGCGTGACAACGCGGTGTTGCCACCTTCGGTGTTGCTCAGCGAAGTGCTCGAAGCGATCGATATGACCGCCGTGTTGCCGCCTGCTGATCTGGCATCCAAGAGCGCCAACGAGCCTGCGCCTAAGACGGTTAGCCAGAAGATACTCGTCGCCCACCCATTACAGCCGTTTTCTCCACGCAATTTCGGCGACGCGCCCTGTGCGGGTTTTTCGCTGCCCTGGTTCCGCGCCGCCCAGCGCCTGGCCGAGCCGCCGCAGCCTCAGCCGCAGCCGTTCGCAAGCCTTCTCGCCGAGCCTGACGAGTCCTGGCTGACCATCGAGCCGTCGCAGCTGTTGCAGTGTTTCCGCCATCCGGCGCGTTTTCTGCTGGAGCAGCGCCTCGGTTTGCGCCTGGCTGACGATCAGGAATCGCTCGCCAGCGACGAGCCCTTCGACTTGGAGATGCCGGCCTGGAACGGCCTGCGGCGCCTGTCACTGCAGGCGATGGAGCACGGCTGGAGCGATGAAGACGAACGCCGCATGGCCTGTGCTGCCGGTTGGCTGCCGACCGGCGAACTTGGCCAGGCGCTGTGGGGCAAGCTGCGCGGGCCGGTGCGTGCCTTCGCGCCGCGCCTGTTCGAACTGCGCCCGGACGCGGTGCCCGAGCCGCTGCCGGTGGATATCACCCTGGCCGGTGTGCGCGTGCATGGCTGGCTGGACGGCGTGACCCCGGCCGGGCTGTTCGGCTGGAAGCTTGGCCGTCTCGGTGAGTGGGACCTGCCGCCGTTCTGGCTGCGCCATCTGCTGCTCAACCTGTCCGCCACGTCGGGTATCGAACGCAGCAGTTTGATGCTTTCGCCTGCAGGCGATTGGCAGCTGGGCCCGCTGGCGAACGCCACCGAGCTGCTCGAACCCTGGCTCGCCGCCTATCGCAGTGCCATCTGCGAGCCGCTGTCGCTATTGCCGCGTAGCAGCCATGCCTTCGCCAAGGGTTATCGCAAGCCAGCCCGCGGCAGCGAACCGCTCGACTGTGGCCGCAAGCGCGCCCGTGAAGCCTGGCTGGGGGCGGAATTCAGCCCTATCGCTGCCGAGGCTGAAGACCCTTGCAACGCCTTGGCCTTCCGCGACTGTGATCCGCTGGATGAGCGCTTCGAAACCCTGGCCCAACAGCTAATAGGTCCCGCACTGGATGCCTTGGCCGATGAGGAGGAAGACCAATGAAACTCGACCTGCTCGATTCGCCTTTCGACGGCCGCTCGCTGATCGAGGCCAGCGCCGGCACCGGCAAGACCTGGACGCTGACGGCGCTTTACGCCCGTTTGCTGCTGGAGCGACAGTTGTCGGTGGGGCAGATCCTTGTGGTCACCTACACGACTGCAGCCACGGCCGAACTGCGCGAGCGCATCCGTGCGCGGCTGGCCGATCTGCTTGCCGTGTATGAAGGCACGCCGAGCAGCGACGATTTCCTCAACCGCTTGCACGCGCGCTACCCGGATGAAGCCTCGCGCCGCCGCCTGTTGTTGGCCGTGCATGGCTTCGACGAAGCGGCGATCTTCACCATTCACGGCTTCTGCCAGCGCGCGCTGCAGGATGCGGCCTTCGAGGCCGGTGGAGATTTCGACAGCGAGCTGACCGCCGATGACCGCGAGATTATTGACGCGCTGCTCGCCGATGCCTGGCGCAGCGAATTGGCCGACGCCGATTCAGCCTGGGCGCGCTTCCTGGCGAAGAGCCGAATCACACCCGTCTGGCTGCGCCAGCGGCTGCGCAGCCATTTGGGCAAGCCCTATCTGCGCGTCGAGCCGCAGGGGGCGCCCGTTGCCGCCGACCTGCGTCCGGTAGAAGCGGCCTGGCAGCGCGCTGCCGAATTGTGGAAGCGAGCTGGCAGCGCTTGGGTCGCCGAGTTGCTGGCACATGGCGGGCTCAGCCAGAGCACCCACAAGAACATCAAGTTCGCCCCCTGGCAGGTGGAACTGGACGCCTATTTTTCCGACCCGGCAGTGATGTTCGACCTGCCCGACGGCGCGGCCAAATTCGGCGTTCGAGCTTTGAACAAGGCCTGTAAGAAGGGCTATGACGCGCCGGTCTGCGAGCTGGCCCATGCACTGGATGAACTGGCCGATCAGGTCGCCGAAGCGCTGCCGGCCGGCAAGCAACGGCTTATCGCCCTGCAGGTCGCGCTGATGGAACGGCTCAACCGCGAGCTGCCGGAACGCAAGGCGGCGCAACGGCTATTGGCCTTCGACGATCTGCTCAACCGGCTGGATCAGGCGCTGCAAGGGCCGGTCGGCCATGACTTGGCGGCTTCGTTGCGCGCCACCTATCCGCTGGCGTTGATCGACGAGTTCCAGGACACCGACCCGATCCAGTACGCCATCTTCAACCGCATTTATGCCAAGGCCAGCGAGGCGTCGCTGTGTTTCGTCGGCGATCCCAAACAGGCGATCTATGCCTTCCGCGGTGCGGACCTGGCGACCTACATGACGGCCAAGCAGCAGGCCGATCGTGAGCCCTTCAACCTGCCGACCAACTACCGCTCGACGCCGGAGCTGATCGCCGCGTTGAACCAGCTGTTCGATCATCCGCAGCCGTTTGCCCAATCTGATCTGCGCTATCCAGCTGTAGGTGCGGCCGTCAAGCCGCGTGCGAGCTTGCGGCTGGTGGAGGAGGGCGAGGCGGCGCCGCTGTCACTTGTCTGGCTCGGCGACAATCCGCTGGGCAAGGGTGAGGCCGGGCAATTGGCGGCGAGCGACACCGCACGGCGTATTGCCCTGCAGCTGGCCGTTGCCGCCGAGGGACGCGCCGGTTTCGACAAGGACGGCCAGTTCACGCCGCTTAAGGGCGGCGATATCGCCGTGCTGGTGGCCAATCATCGCCAGGCCGGAATGATCGCCGACGAGCTGGCCGCCCGTGGCGTGCCCAGCGTGCGCCGTGGGCGCGACAGTGTCTGGCGCAGCGAAGAGGCGGGCGAGCTGGCCGCGGTGCTGGCCGCCTACGCTGAACCCGGTCGCGAAGGCTTGCTGCGCTATGCCCTGGCCACGCGCCTGCTGGGCCGTAGCGCCGCCGATCTCGCTCGCTGCCAGGACGATCAGCAGCAATGGGACGCCGAACGCGAAGCCGCCGAGCGTTATCACCAACTTTGGCAGCAGCAGGGCTTTATGCGCGTGTTCCGTGCCTGGCTCGATGAACAGGCGGTGGCCGAACGGCTGCTGGCGCGGGTCGACGGCGAACGTCGGCTGACCAATCTGCTGCACCTCGGCGAGCTGCTACAAGCCGAAAGCCTGCTGCGGCCGGGGCTGGAGCCGCTGCTCGCCTGGTTCAACGCCCAACGCGGTAGCGAAGGCGCCGGCGAAGAAGCGCTACTGCGCCTGGAAAGCGATGCCGAACGGGTGCAGATCGTCACCATCCACACGAGCAAGGGCCTGGAATACCCGTTGGTGTTCTGCCCCTTCCTCTGGGACGGCAAGCTGCTCGGCAAGAACCGCGACAGCGCCCGCTGCCACGACGCCAGCGGCCAGCCGTTGCTGGACCTGGGCAGTGATGAACTGGAGGACAACCTCGAACGTGCCCGCCAGGAGGTGTTTGCCGAACAGCTGCGCCTGGCCTATGTCGCCCTGACTCGCGCCCGCGACCGGCTTTGGTTGCACTGGGGGCCTGTAAATCTCTGCAAACCAAAAAAGGACGGCAGCCTGGCCGACGAAGGTCTGCACAGCAGCGCCCTGGCTTGGCTGCTGCATGGGCGCGAACTCCCAGGTGAGCAACCGCTGAGCGAGCTGGGCAACTACCTGGCTGACCTCAACGGCGGCAGCCTGCGCCTGGCCATCGAGCGACTGGTGCAGGGGAGCGACGGCCACATGGCCTGCCTGCCGCTGGAGTCACGCGAAGCCAGTGCTCAAGGCCCCGGCCGAGCGGCGCCGCCTCAGCAGCTGTCGCAGCTCAATCGCAGCCTGCACAGCGCCTGGCGCATCGGCAGCTTCTCCGGCCTTGCAGCCGGCATGCATATGGAAGCGCCGGACCGTGATGCCCTGGCCATTCCTGATGCCGGCGAGCCGGGCAGCGGCTTCTTTGCTTTCCCCCGCGGTGCGCGGGCCGGTACCTGCCTGCATGCGATCCTCGAAGACTGGGCGCGGGGCAAAGGCGAGCTGGCGGAACTCGTCGAGCCTGCGTTGCAGGCCTACGGTCTGCCGCTGGAGTGGAAGGAAGTCGCCATCAGCCATCTGCAGAAGGTGCTCGAAACCGATATGGATGGCGCCGGCCTGACGCTTGCGGCGTTGCAGTCTGCCAGACGGCTGCCGGAGCTGGGCTTTACCTTTCCGGTGCGTGACCTGGACGTAGCGCGGCTGCGCAGCCTGCTGGTTGATCCGGCCAACGGTCTCGCCGAACCGCTGCGCGAAGCGGCGGCACGGTTGGAGTTCGACAGCCTCAAGGGTTTCCTGAAGGGCTTTATCGACCTGACCTTCGAGCACGACGGCCGCTGGTACATCGCCGACTACAAGTCCAACTGGCTCGGCCCGGATGCGGGTTACTACGGCGGCGAACGGCTGCTGCAAGCGCTGGCGGGCGAGCATTACTACCTGCAATACCTGATCTACCTGGTGGCGCTACGGCGCTTTCTGCGCCAGCGGCTGGCGGATTTTCAAGACGATCAGCTGGGCGGTGCCTTCTACCTGTTCCTGCGCGGCATGCCGGATGCCGGGGTGTATTTCGCGAGGCCGGATGATGCCTTGCTCGATGCGCTGGATCGGTTGTTTGAGGAGGGGCGGTGATGGTGCGCTTTGGCGGCATTGACCGCGAATGTGGGCGTGGCAGCGCCTTCCTGCCTATCAGGAGCGACATATGACCCTTGCCGATCTACCCCTCGGCCCGCTGGAGCGCGCACTCGTCGCCAGCCTGCAGCGGCTCGAACCGGCGGCACCCGAGCCGGTGCTGCTCGCCGCCGCGCTCTGCTGCGAGGCGCTGGCATCGGGTGACGTTTGCCTGCCGCTCCAACGCTTCGCCGGCAAGCGCCCCTGGCCTGAGGTCGATCTTAGCCTGCCGTCGCTGGCTCAATGGCGTACGCAGCTTGAGGCTTCCCCGTTGATTGGCGCGCCAGACGAATACGCGCCGCTGACCCTGATCGGTGACCGGCTCTACCTGGCCCGTTACCAGGCGTATGAACAGCAACTGGCCGAACAATTACTGGCCCGCGCGGCGGACGCACCGGATGTCGATGACGCTCAACTGAGTGACAGTCTGGCGCGCTTGTTTGCGTTCAATCAGCAAAGTCCAGACTGGCAGCGCCTTGCCGCCGCTCAAGCGGTACGCCGCCGCCTGGCGGTTATCTCCGGCGGCCCGGGCACCGGAAAGACCACCACCGTGGTACGCCTGCTGGCGGCATTACTGGAGCAGCCCGGTGGCGAACGCCTGGCTATCGGCCTTGCCGCCCCCACCGGCAAAGCGGCGGCGCGCATGGCCGAAGCGATCCGCAACGCCAAAGCCGATCTGCCGGTCAGTGATGCGGTGAAGGAGTCGCTGCCGGACGAGGCGCGCACACTGCACCGCCTGCTCGGCAGCCGCGGCGACAGCCCGAAGGTGCGCCACGATGCGGCCAACCCGCTGGCGCTGGACGTGCTGGTGGTGGACGAAGCCTCAATGGTCGATCTGGCGTTGATGGCCAAACTGGTCGCTGCGCTGCCGCCGAAGGCAAGGCTGATCCTGCTCGGCGACAAGGACCAGTTGGCCGCTGTCGAAGCCGGCGCGGTGTTCGCCGAGCTGTGTGAAGGGCGTGGTTTCGATAGCCAGGCCGCGGCCGATCTGCAACGCATTACTGGGCAGAACGTAGCGGTCGAGACGCCGCGCTCGCGACTTGGCGATGCGGTGGTGCTGCTCACCCACAGCCACCGTTTCGCCGGCGACAGCGGCATCGGCGAGCTGGCGCGGCGAATCAATAGCGGCGATGCCAAGGGCACGGTCGCGCTGCTGCAGGAAGGGCGCGCGGACCTCGCCTGGAGCGCAACGCCCAATCCCGCCGCACTGATCGAACGACTGGAGCAGGGCTATTCGCCCTATCTGCAGGCAGTACGCCAGGCCGTTCCATCCGCCGCGTTCGAGGCCTTCAACGGCTTCCGTGCGCTCACCGCCCAGCGCGAAGGCGCCTTTGGCGTCACCGGCATCAACGAGGCGCTGGAGGCGCGCTTCAAGCGTCGCCTCGGTGTGCCGGCGCGCGAGCGCTGGTATCCCGGCCGCGCGGTGATGGTCCGGCAGAACGACTATGCGCTGGGCCTGTTCAATGGCGATATCGGTCTGTGTCTGAAAACCGAGCAGGGTCTGCGGGTGGTTTTCGAAGGTGACGAGGGCTATCGCGGCTTTGCCCCAGCGCGCCTGCCGAGCCATGACAGCGCCTTTGCCATGACGGTGCACAAAAGCCAGGGCTCGGAGTTTGCCGAAGTGCTGCTGGCGTTGCCGGAACAACCCAGCCCGCTGCTGACGCGCTCGCTGTTCTATACCGGTATCACCCGCGCCAAGCGCAAGGTGGAGATCTGGGCGCTGCCGGCGCGGCTGGCCGAAGCGGTGATTACCCGCGCGGAGCGTGCCGCCGGGCTCTCCGAGCGATTGGCATCTAGCGACGCAATGGACAGAGCCGAAGCGGCTTCCGTGGCCAAGCCATCGCCGATCAGCGAACCGGTGGCCGATCAGCTCAGCCTGTTCTGATACGTGCGCGGCTGCTCGAAGCTGGCCCGTTCGCGACGCTTCTCAGCTGGTTTCGTGAAACGGTTGCGCGTATGGCTTGAGGGATTCTGTTCCGATGGGCATTCGCTGATAACTGACAACCGACAACTGGGGCCTGCGATGAAAAGTTTCTTTCTTATTGTATGGGCCTTGCTCAGTCTGACGGCCACCGGTGTCATGGCGCGCGAGCTCTGGTTAGCCCCATCTTGGATCAACGCGTTAACTTTGCTGTTGCCCGCCTACTACAGCCTCTGCTTTTTCCAGCTGATTCGTGCAGCCTTTCGACCCTGGGGGCTGCTAGGGCCACGGCGGCGTAGCGGGTTCTGGGTGTGCCTGTTGTTGCTGCCGTTGTGTCTCTGGCCACTTCGGTCGGCTTACGAGATCTGGCAGGCGGGGGCCTATGGGCTCAGGGATGATGGCGATGAAGCCCGCCTGATGATCGTTCGCCCGCTGCTCGCATGGCTGCAGGAGCTGGTCGGCTACCTGGGCCCGATGCTTGTGTTGGTTGCAGCCGGGGTGGGCATGGCACTGCTGCTGTTGCGCCTGTCGCGCGGCCAGGTTGTTCGCTAGCGGCATACGCTTCGCTGATCGCGATGCTTCTTTCAATAGTGGCGCAGGCTGCGCTCCATTCGTTTGCAAGGGCGGCAAGGGTGTTGATGAAGGGATTTTGGAACCGGACTCTGCTGTTAAGCCTGGCCGTTTGTTTCGGCGCGCATGGCACGGAACTGCAGCTAGTGACTGGCGATGACTACGCCCCGCTCACAGGACGAGCGCTGTCCGGGGGCGGGATGCTGACGGCGGTGGTGCAGGCGGCACTCGACCGCAGCGGGACCGCGTCGTCGCTTGCCTGGCAGCCCTGGAAGCGGGGCTACATGATGACCCTGCGCGGCGAGTACGACGCGACATATCCCTATATCCGGGCCAAACAGCGCGAGCAGGCGTTTCTTTATTCGGCACCGCTGTACGTGTCCGAGCAGCACCTGTTCAGTCGCGCCACGGAGGCGGTCGAGGTCGATGAACTTGCCGGCAGCAGCGGCAGACGGCTTTGCCTCCCCCTGGGCTGGCAGCTGCCAGTCGCGGTCCAGTCGCTGGTTGATCAGGGGGTGCTGGTCCGCCATTCGCCGCGGGGTTTGAACGAATGCGCACTGTTGCTGTTGCTCGGTCGAGATGACTTCTTTCTGGCCGATCTTCAGCTGGGCCTCCATGCCTTGCAGTCAACCGGAGCGGCTCTGTCGCGGTTTCATGTTTCCGGCTCGGTGCTGAGCCGTCAGACGATGCATCTCATCGTCCCGCGCAGCCGGCCAGACGCCGCACAACTAATCGAAAGCTTTGACCGGGGGCTTCAAGCCCTGCGGGAGAGCGGCGACTATCAGCGGCTGATCGAGTCGTTCACATCCGACGAAGTCTCCCGGCGCCAACTCACCACGACCGCGCAATGACAGCTGCAATGACGGGTGTTTGGTAAAGACGTCAGCGTTCGAGCAGCGTCAGCACCAGCGGCAAGCTGGCCGCGGCGAGTAGCGTCTGCAGGGTGATGATGCCCGCCATCAGATGACTGTCACCGCCGAGCTGGCGGGTCAGCACGTAGGCGGTGGGCGCCGTGGGTAGGGCAAAGAACAGCACGATGATGGTTGTTTCCATTGCGGGCAGATGGAGCAGCCTGGCGACCGCATAAGCCAAGAGTGGAACCGCCAGTAGTCGCAGGGCGCTGTTCCAGCCGAGCGCTGGGATTTCACCACCGAGCTCCCGCGGCTTCAGCGCTGCACCGACGCACAACAGGCCCAGGGGCAGGCTGGCAGCGGCGAGCAGGCTCAACAAGCGATCGGTGCCGCCGGGCAACCCCAAGCCTGAGAGATTCACCAGCGCGCCGGTCAGGCAGGCGAGTATCAGCGGGTTTTTCAGGATCGGCAGCAGCAACGAGCGCACGCTGACGCCGCGCTCGGCGGTCAGCGCCCACACCGACATCACGTTTACCGTGGGTACCATCAGCGCCAGCATCAGCGCTGCCAGCGCCAGTCCTTCCTTACCAAACAGGCTGCCCACCGCCGCCAGCCCGAGATAGGTGTTGAAACGCAGGCCGCCCTGAGCAAAGGCCCCGAAGCGGGCCGCCGGCCAGCTGCGTACGCGTTTGAGCAGCAATAAAGCCACCCACACGAGCCCCAATGCGAGCATGACTGCCCCGGCCAGGCGAGGCAGCGCGGGGTTGTCCAGCGGAGCGGTGGCCAGGCTGCTGAATAGCAGTGCCGGGAACAGTACGAAGTAGTTGATCCGCTCGGCGCCTGGCCAGAATGCCTCACTGGGAAAGTCCCGCAGTCGCAGGAAGTAGCCGGCAATGATCAGGGCGAATAAAGGCCAGAGGGCGAGCAGAAGGGCGGTCACGCGATACATCCAACAATGTAGGTGACTCGATAGTGGCGCCTCGCGCCGGTGTCGGCAAGAGACGCGCGGCGTATCTGGCGCTGCGTCAAAGCGGCTGTTGCACGTTCATCGGGAAATCAGTAGCGATGATGTCCAAGTGATATCATTGCCGGCGCCTTACCATGAGCCACCCTGATGCAACCCCTAGAACAGCAGTCCGCTGAAGATTTCCGCGATACCCCGCATGGCAGACAGCTGCTCGGAGGCTTTCGTGGTTTGCTGTTTGCGCCAGACCTGGAGCGCGAGTTTCGTCGTTACCTGGGACGTCAGGCACGCTTCGCACAGGTACTGGGCGCCTGCCTCCTGCTGGTCGTGGTTGCCGGCTACCACTATGTCGAATGGCAGCTGTATGCCGAGTCGGATCCGCAGTGGCTTCGTGAACTGGCGCTATTGCGCTTGGTGGAGGCGGCACCGGGCGTCGCGATTCTCGTGATGACGCTGTTTAACTGGCGAATCCGTCTGGTTGCCAACCGCCTGTTCCCGTTGCTGCTGGTGCTGGTCGGAATCGTCGCTGCGCGCATCGATATCCACTACGAGGTCTCCCAGCCAGAACTGGCGTTCCGCTACGGTGCGGGTCTGTTGATCGTCTGTTCGTTCTTCTTTCTCGGCATTACCTTCTGGCGCGCGCTGATCAGCGCGGCATCGATCATCGTGATCGATATCCTGATGGCGGCGCTCATCCTGTCGTCTAGCGAAATGCAGGTGCACTGGATCGCGGTCAGTTATTACGTCCTGCTGCTCTTGATCGGAGCAATCAGTCGCTATATCCACGAGTACTCGCAGCGTGAGCAGTTCCTGGTGCGCCAGCTCCTCGGCTGGGTCGCTCAGCACGACTCGCTGACTGGCCTGGCCAACCGCCGTAGCTTTGATACAGCCTTGCGGCAGACGCTGTTGCAGGCCCGTCGGGACCGCCAACCGTTGGCGCTGATACTGCTGGATCTGGACAATTTCAAAGCCTACAACGACAGTCTGGGCCACCCGGCTGGCGATGCGCTGATCCGTGACTTTGGCGAGCTATTGGGCCGTTTCTCTCGGCGGCCGATGGACCTGGCGGCACGGGTTGGTGGCGAAGAATTCGCCTTGCTGCTGCTCAACTGCGATGCGAGTTCGGCGCAGGCCATAGCGGCGCAGCTGCTGTCGGCATTTACCGAACGTGGCATACCGCACCCCGCATCGGCCCAGGGCGCTTGCGCCACGACGAGCATTGGCATCGCAATGTGGCAGCCTGGGCAGACTGCCGAGCAGCTCTATCAGGCTGCCGATGCCGCGTTGTACCAAGCCAAGCAGGATGGAAAGAACCGCTACGTGCTGCGGTGACCGTCGCTCAGCGGCGCGGTGTGACCGGGCGGGTGCGTCCGCTGCCGTCAATGGCCACAAAGACGAACACCGCCTCGGTGACCTTGCGCCATTCGCTGGACAGCGGGTCGTCGCTCCATACCTCGACCAGCATGCGGATCGAGCTGCGGCCGACATCCAGCGTCTGGGTGTAGAACGACAGCTGCGCGCCGACTGCCACCGGCACCATGAAGGCCATGCGGTCGATGGACACCGTGGCCACACGGCCCGCGGCGACGCGGCTGGCCATGGCCGTGCCGGCCAGATCCATCTGGGACACCAGCCAGCCACCGTAGATATCGCCGAAACCGTTGGTCTCACGCGGCAGGGCGGTCAGCTGCAAGGCCAGGTCGCCCTGCGGGATTGGGTCTTCCTGTTCGTATTCGTTCATCGCTTGGACTCGCGGCGCGTTTGTTTTTCTTGCGCGAAAAAGCCCGCAGCAGTGCGGGCGGGGCGAGTATAGCGGCTGTAGGTAGGGACAGCGACCGGACAGGCCTAAAGTTCAGTATCGTCACCAGATTGTCATATTCAGTTCATAGAGTGTTCACACGGCCTGCAGACAATGGCCCCCGTTCCAAACACTGACACACCCCTGCTAGGAGCATGGAATGAAACTGAATCGTTTGATGGCGGCCCTGACCTTTGTTGCCGCTGGTGTAGGCGCTGCTAACGCAGTGGCCGCGGTTGACCCAGCACTGCCGACCTATGAGAAGACCTCCGGCGTTTCCGGCAACCTGTCCAGCGTCGGTTCCGACTCCCTGGCCAACCTGATGACCCTGTGGGCTGAAGACTTCAAGCGCGCCTACCCGAACGTCAACATCCAGATTCAGGCCGCCGGCTCCTCCACTGCACCGCCTGCGCTGACCGAAGGCACTGCCAACCTCGGCCCGATGAGCCGTCCGATGAAGGACAACGAAATTCAGGCCTTCGAAGAAAAATACGGCTACAAGCCGACGGCCGTGCCGGTCGCTATCGACGCCCTGGCCGTGTTCGTCCACAAGGACAACCCGATCAAGAGCCTGGACATCGAGCAGGTCGACGCCATTTTCTCCAGCACCCGCCTGTGCGGCGGCGAAAAGGACATCACCACCTGGGGTGACGTCGGCCTGACTGGCGAGTGGGCGAGCAAGCCGATCCAGCTGTTCGGTCGTAACTCGGTCTCCGGCACCTACGGCTACTTCAAGGAAGAAGCGCTGTGCAAGGGCGACTTCAAGCCTAACGTCAACGAGCAGCCTGGGTCCGCTTCGGTGGTGCAGTCGATCTCCAGCACCCTGAACGCCATCGGTTACTCAGGCATTGGCTACAAGACTTCCAGCGTCCGCGCTGTGCCCCTGTCCAAGGGCGGCGAAGCCTTTGAAGCCAACGAAGAAAACGCTCTGGCTGGCAAGTTCCCGCTGGCTCGCTTCTTCTACGTCTACGTCAACAAGGCGCCGAACAAGCCGCTGAGCCCGATCGACGCCGAGTTCCTCAAACTGGTGCTGTCGAAGCAGGGCCAGGAAGTCGTGGTCAAGGACGGCTACATCCCGCTGCCGAAGAAAGTCGTCGACAAGACCCTCAGCGACCTGGGTCTGCAAAACGACTAAACCCAGCAGCGTTCAGGCCTGCAGCGACCGCTGCAAGGCTTGAGTACGACGCCCGCCACGCACCTTGCGCCGGCGGGCGTCGTCACGTCACCTCGCTGTAATTTTTCTGTCACACAGCTGCATTAAATTAGGCGCCCTACCGGCCATCAAGCCAGGAAACGACTCGCGCCAACGCGGCGCAGCAGTTTTAAGCGGCCTGAGTGGCCAGGAGCCTTCGCATGAACGATATCGAGACCATGAGCGCGAATTCCGATGTGCAACGGCTGGATTTCAATACCCCTGCCTTGCAACGCAAGCGCCGTATCCGCGCACTGAAAGACAAGCTGGCGCGCTGGTATGTCTCCATTGGCGGCCTCGCGGTGCTCGGCGCCATCACCCTGATTTTCTTTTATCTCGCCCAGGTCGTGGCGCCCATGTTTCAGGGCGCCGAACTGGAAGCGCGTGAAGCGCAGCAGCCAGCCTGGCTGGCCGACGCCAGCGAGCCGCTGCTGCTGGCTGTGGAAGAGCAGAACAAGGTGGCGATGCGCCTGGGTAGCGATGGCGCCGTGCGTTTCTTCAGCGTACCCACAGGCGAGTTGCTGCGCACCGTGGAGCTGCCACTACCGGCCGGCAGCCAGATCGTCTCGGTTGGCCAGGACACGCCTGGCAATCGCCGCATGGTGCTGGGGCTGAGCAACGGCCAGGTGCTGGTTGCCGAGCACAATTACAAAGTCAGCTACCCGGAAGGCATAAAGACCATTACGCCGCAGCTGGACTATCCCTTCGGTGAGGAGCCGCTGAACCTCGACCCGCAAGGGCGGCCCATCGAGCATGCCGGCATCAGTCTCAACGGCTCGACCCTGATGGTCGCAGGCGCAACGAATGGCGCTTTGCATGCCTTGAAGATCGCATCCACCGAAAACCTGATGACCGGTGAAACAACGCTTGAAGAGGAGCGCATGGATCTGCCGCAACTCTCCGAGCCGATCAAGGCGCTGCGTATCGACCCGCGGCACATGTGGTTGTTCGCGGTGAGCGGTCGCGCCAGCGTCGATGTCTTCGATGTGCGCCGCAAGCAACTCAATGGACGCTACAAGTTGCTGAGCGGCAAAGGTGAGATCACCACGGTGGCCTCGCTGCTGGGCGGCATCTCGCTGATGGTTGGCGACTCGACGGGCGGCATCGGTCAGTGGTTCATGGTGCGCAGCAGTGATGGCCAGGCCGAGCTGAAGAACGTGCGCAACTTCCAGCTGGCTGATCAACCGATCACGCAGATTCTTCCTGAAGAACGCCGCAAGGGTTTCCTTGCCCTCGACAGCGCCGGCACCCTGGGAATTTTCCACAGCACGGCGCATCGCGAGCTGCTGACCGAGCAGGTCGCCGAGGGCGCCGCCGTCGCCGCCATGTCGCCTCGGGCCACGCGCCTGTTGGTCGAGTCAGGTGACCAGCTGCAGCGTTTCGTGATCGACAATCCGCACCCGGAGATTTCCTGGAGCGCGCTATGGGGCAAGGTCTGGTACGAAAGCTACCCGGAGCCTGACTACGTCTGGCAGTCGACCTCCGCGACCGGTGACTTCGAGCCGAAGCTGAGCCTTTCACCCCTGGCGTTCGGCACGCTCAAGGCCGCGTTCTACGCGATGCTGCTGGCCGCACCGCTGGCGATCTGCGCCGCGCTGTACACGGCCTACTTCATGGCGCCGACGCTGCGCCGCAAGGTCAAGCCGGTGATCGAACTGATGGAGGCGCTGCCGACGGTCATCCTCGGCTTCTTTGCCGGCCTGTTCCTCGCGCCCTACCTGGAAAATCACCTGCCCGGCATTTTCAGCCTGCTGTTGCTGATGCCCGTGGGCATCCTTCTGGCCGGCTGGTTCTGGAGCCGGTTGCCAGAAAATATTCGCCTGAGCGTGCCGGATGGCTGGGAAGCCCTGCTGCTGATCCCCGTCATCCTGGCGGTGGGCTGGGGCTCTCTGGCGGTCAGTGGACACCTGGAGAACTGGTTCTTTGGCGGTGACATGCGCCTGTGGCTGTCCAACGATATGGGCATTCCCTTCGATCAGCGCAACGCCCTGGTCATTGGCATCGCGATGGGCTTCGCGGTGATTCCGACCATCTACTCGATCGCCGAAGACGCCGTGTTCAGCGTGCCGCGCAGCCTCACCCTGGGTTCCCTGGCGCTGGGTGCGACGCCCTGGCAGACGTTGACCCGCGTGGTGCTGCTGACGGCCAGCCCAGGCATCTTCTCTGCGTTGATGATCGGTATGGGCCGTGCCGTGGGCGAAACCATGATCGTGCTGATGGCCACCGGCAACACGCCGATCATGGAAGCCAACATCTTCGAAGGCATGCGCACCCTGGCGGCCAACGTGGCGGTGGAAATGCCCGAGTCGGAAGTGGGTAGTACCCATTACCGGGTGCTGTTCCTCGCCGCGATGGTGCTGCTGATGTTCACCTTTGTGATGAACACCCTGGCGGAGCTGATCCGTCAGCGCCTGCGCCGCAAGTACGCCAGCCTCTAATACAGAACGCAGCCGGCGACGGCTGCGACAAGTTTTCGACAAAGGTATCGATCCGTGAAAAAGGATTCGCTGAAAACCTGGATCAAGAGCGGCAGCCCCTGGGTCTGGATGAACGCCGGCGCCGTTTCCATCGCTGTGATCATGACCCTCGGCCTGCTGGCGGTGATCGCCGTGCGCGGCCTGGAGCATTTCTGGCCGGACGACGTTATCGTCGCCGACTACCAGATTCCGGGTGCCGAGCCGCGGGTAATGGCCGGTGAAGTGGTACAGGCCGAAGAGGTACCGCGTGCACGCTTGGCGGCCAGCGGCTTGCCGGTGGACGTCGAAGGCGGCGAGTTCATGACCCGTGAACTGCTCAAGGTCGGTAACCGCGAAGTTTACGGCGCGGATTTCTCCTGGGTCGTTGGCGAGTGGCTGAGCAACTCGCGCAAGCCGGCCGATCTGGTGGCACTGGAGCGCCGCGAGTGGGGCAACTTCTATGGCGAGCTGTTGAACGTCAAGGAGAGTGGCCAGCTGGTTGCCGAGGGCGAGGCGGCATGGCCAGAGCTGCAAAAGCGGATTGACCGCATCGACGAGCTGCATGCTGACATTGCCAAGTTGGAGAAGGTCGACATCGGCCGCATCAACCATGGTCTGGAACGCCTGCGCCTGAAAACCCGCAAGCTTGAACTGGATGATCAGCTCGATGCGACTGCCCAGGCCGAACTGGATGCCGAGCGTGCGCAGTGGGACGCCGAGTACAAGGCGCTTGAGGGCGAGCTGACCTCGCTCTACACCGGGTTCAATCGCGACAGCATCACCATGCGCACCATGGACGGTCAGGAAAAGGAGATCAGCCTCGGCAAGATCGTCCGCGCCTATCGCCCGAACGCCATGTCGACGCTCGACAAGCTGGGCTTCTACTTTGCCAAGGTCTGGGAGTTCGTCAGCGACGAACCGCGTGAGGCAAACACTGAAGGCGGCATCTTCCCGGCGATTTTCGGCACCGTGCTGATGACCATCATCATGGCGGTGATCGTCACCCCGTTCGGCGTGATCGCCGCGGTTTACCTGCGTGAATATGCCAAGCAGGGCGTACTGACCCGCATCATCCGCATCGCGGTCAACAACCTCGCCGGGGTCCCCTCGATCGTCTACGGGGTGTTCGGCCTGGGCTTCTTCGTCTACGTCCTGGGTGGTTCGCTTGATCGGATCTTCTACCCCGAAGCAGCGCCTGCGCCGGTATTCGGTACGCCGGGCCTGATGTGGGCCTCGCTGACGCTGGCGATCCTGACGTTGCCGGTGGTCATCGTGGCCACCGAGGAAGGCCTGGCGCGGATTCCGCGAATCCTTCGCGAGGGCTCGCTGGCGCTGGGTGCGACCAAGTCCGAAACACTGTGGAAGGTGGTCCTGCCGATGGCCAGCCCAGCGATGATGACCGGCCTGATTCTCGCCGTGGCCCGTGCCGCCGGCGAAGTGGCTCCGCTGATGCTGGTGGGTGTGGTCAAACTGGCGCCGAGCCTGCCGCTCAACGGCAATTACCCCTACCTGCACCTCGACCAGAAGATCATGCACCTGGGCTTTCACATCTATGACGTCGGCTTCCAGAGCCCCAACGTCGAGGCGGCGCGGCCATTGGTTTATGCGACGGCCTTGCTGCTGGTGTTGGTGATCGCGACGCTGAACCTCAGTGCGGTCGTGATCCGTAACCACCTGCGCGAAAAATACAAAGCGCTCGACCACTAACAGCCGACAGACCCGCTGGAGGCCCGGCGCTGCCACTATTGCAGCTCGCGCTTCTAGCCTCCAGCGATACGGAGACATCCATGTCACAAGCAAAGACGCATTCCATCGACATTTCGGCGCTGGGTCGCGACAAGCGCGCGCTGAGCCTGGCCAACGAAGCCGTGGCCATCGAAGTGCCTGACATGAGCCTCTACTACGGCGAAAAGCAGGCGCTCTACAACGTCAGCATGAACATTCCGCGTCAGCGCGTAACGGCGTTCATCGGTCCGTCCGGTTGTGGCAAGTCGACCCTGCTGCGCTGCTTCAACCGCATGAACGATCTGGTCGACGGCTGCCGCATCGAAGGCGCCATCAACCTCGACGGCCACAACATCTACCGCAAGGGCGAAGATGTCGCCGACCTGCGTCGTCGGGTCGGCATGGTGTTCCAGAAGCCCAACCCGTTCCCCAAGAGCATCTACGAGAACGTCGTCTACGGCCTGCGAATACAGGGCATCAAGCAGAAGCGCGTGCTCGACGAAACCGTCGAATGGGCGCTGAAGGGTGCCGCGCTGTGGGAAGAGGTTAAGGACCGCTTGCACGAGTCGGCCCTCGGTCTTTCCGGTGGTCAGCAGCAGCGTCTGGTCATCGCCCGCACCATCGCCGTGCAGCCCGAAGTGCTGCTGCTGGACGAACCCAGCTCAGCGCTCGACCCGATTTCCTCGTTGAAAGTCGAAGAGCTGATCTACGAGCTCAAGGCCAAGTACACCATCGTCATCGTCACGCACAACATGCAGCAGGCCGCGCGGGTATCCGATTACACCGCGTTCATGTACATGGGCAAGCTGATCGAATATGGCGACACCGATACGCTGTTCACCAATCCCGAAAAGAAGCAGACCGAAGACTACATCACCGGCCGCTACGGTTGATGCCATGGGAAATCTCCTCTGGCTTTGTCGGGCGCGCTTGCCGTACTACTCGTACTGTCAGCGCGCGCCCTCCGCGCCAGTGAAGATTTCCCAAGGGCCTCAACGTTAACTCGACAATTTCCAGGTGCGCGGCGCACCAGAGCCGCCTAGCGGCAGCCTCCTCGGAGCGAAAAGATGATCAGCAAAGACAGCCACACGCAACACATCTCCCAGCAGTTCAACGCCGAGCTGGAAGAGGTGCGCAGCCATCTCCTGGCCATGGGTGGCCTGGTGGAAAAGCAGGTCAACGATGCGGTCACCGCGCTGATCGATGCCGATTCCGGGCTCGCGCAGCAGGTGCGCGACGTAGATGACCAGATCAACCACATGGAACGCGACATCGATGAGGAGTGCATCCGCATCCTCGCGCGCCGCCAGCCGGCGGCTTCCGACCTGCGCCTGATCATCAGCATCTCCAAGTCGGTCATCGACCTGGAGCGCATCGGTGACGAAGCCACGAAGATCGCCCGTCGCGCCATCGAACTGTGTGAGGACGGCGAGTCGCCGCGTGGTTACGTCGAAGTGCGCCACATCGGCGATCAGGTGCGCCGCATGGTGCAGGAAGCGCTCGATGCCTTCGCCCGCTTCGATGCCGATCTCGCGCTGTCGGTGGCGCAGTACGACAAGACCGTCGACCGCGAGTACAAGACCGCACTGCGCGAGCTGGTCACCTACATGATGGAAGACCCGCGCTCGATCTCCCGCGTGCTCAGCGTGATCTGGGTGCTGCGCTCGCTGGAACGGATCGGTGACCACGCACGCAACATCGCCGAAATGGTGATTTACCTGGTGCGTGGCACCGACGTGCGCCACCTGGGCCTGACCCGCATGGCTGAGGAAGTGGCCAACAAGCGCAGCTGATCTGATTGCTCGACGGCCCTGGCTGGTGGGCTGAAGCCCACCCTACATGGAGTCTGAGTCAGTGGCTGGTTGCGTATCGACGGCAGAAAGAAAGATGGGGCGGGGCGCTCGGCTTCATTCTGTCCGTTAGTCCGACCGCCCGCCGGTAGGGTGGGCTTCAGCCCACCGAGGGCATGCCCGCCGTCGTGTGCTCAGCGCGATGCCAATGTCTCGCTCAGGTAATCGATCAGCACCCGCAGCTTGGGCGGAAGATGCAGGTTTTGCCGCCACAGCAGCCAGGCCGCGCCCTGGTAAGAGCCGGTGTAGCGCCACTGTGGCAGCACCTCACGCAAGCGTCCCTCCGCCAGTGCCTGCGCTGCGGTGAACTGCGGCAGTACGGTGAGACCGATATCGCCCAGCGCCGCCTCCAGCCGCGCTTCGCTGTGATTGCAGATGTAGCGCCCCCGCACCGTCACCACTTCCTGCTGTTCGCCGCAGCTGAAATGCCAGCGGTTGTCGCCCGCACTCTCCCCCAGATACAGGCAGCTATGGCGCAGCAGTTCCTGCGGGTGCTGGGGTTCACCGTGCAGGCTGAGATACGCCGGGCTGGCGCACAGGATTTGATGCACCGCTCCGAGTGGCTTGCCAGCCAGTCCTTGGGGCGGTTGATCAGTGACCCTCACCAGCAAGTCGAAGCCATCCTCGACCAGGTCTGGGCTCTGATCGCTGACCTGCAGCTGCAGATCGACATCGCCGTAGCGCTGCAGGAAGCCCGGCATCAACGGGCTGATGACGAACTTGCCGTAGGCCTTGGGCACGCTTAGGCGCACCAGCCCACGCGGGCTGCTCATCAGGCGCTCACCGATGGCCAGTGCCTGGTCGGCGGCGTCCAGCATCGTGCGGCAGTGCGCATAGCACTCACTGCCGGCTTCGTTCAGCCGCAGCTGGCGCGTGGTGCGCTCCAGCAGTCGTAGCGACAAGGCGTGTTCCAGTCGCGCTACCTGGCGACTGACCGCCGAGGCGGTGGTGCCTAGTTCACGGGCCGCTGCGGAGAAACTCCCGGCCTCGACCACGCGCACAAAAACCGCCATGCCCGGCAGCAGAGAGGCGCTGTCATTCGTTCTCATCACGCACAAGTCCTTTTCCGAATCGCTGGATTATCGATCTCAGCGTAGCAATGGACAATCGACTCGTTGGTTCAAACGAGCAATCGAAATGCATAACTTGAGTGGTATGGCGCGACGCAACCTCTGGCTGGCCGATGCCATGCTGCTGGTGGTGGCGATCATCTGGGGCAGCAGCTATGCGGTGGCCAAGCAGGCGCTGTGGTTCTATCCGGTGCTGGGGTTTCTGGCCATTCGCTTCGGACTGACCTTCATCCTGCTGCTGCCGCAGTTGCGCGGAGAAGGGTTACGCGCGATTCGTCCGGGCTTGCCGTTGGGCTTGATGATGCTGTGCATCTTTCTTTGCGAGACCTGGGGCGTGATGCTGACAACGGCCAGCAATGCCGCGTTTCTTATCAGTTTGTGCGTGGTGTTCACGCCCTTTGTGGAATGGGCAATGCTGCGCCAGCGCCCGAGTAATCTGTTGTTTGGCGCCTGTGGGCTGTCGCTGGTCGGCGTCTGGTTGCTGACCGGAGGCATGGCGATATCGCTCAATCTGGGAGATGGGCTGATGCTTGCAGCCGCGCTGTTTCGCGCCGTGCTGGTCTGTCTGACGCGACGCCTGACTGCCAATCTCGACGTGCCGCCCCTGGCATTGACGGCGGTGCAGAGTGGAGTGGTCGCATCGGGTTGCCTGGTGCTGGGTCTGTCGTTGCCGGGAGGCCTGCCGGCCTTGCCGCAGAGCCCAGCGTTCTGGGCCGCCACCTTGTATCTGGTCGGCTTCGCAACCTTGTTTGCGCTCTATGTACAGAACCTGGCGCTGGGCCGTACCAGCGCGACGCGGGTGTCATTACTGATGGGCTCGGAACCGCTGTTTGGCGCCCTCATCGCGGGGCTCTGGCTTGGCGAACGACTGGGCATGCAGGGATGGATTGGCGGGCTGCTGATTATGATTGCGACACTGGGCACCTTGTGGCTCAGCCGTTCGGATTCGCCTGCGCCGCGTTCGTCTACCGTTGATGGTGCGTTACCGGCAGGGACTGATCGCCAAACGGTGGGCTGAAGCCCACCCTACGACCATTCACCCTACGACCATTCACCATTCACTATTGGTGCGGTTGGTCTGCAGGCGCGGGTTGGTCTTCTCCCACTCGGCAGGCTCCGCTTTGTAGGGTGGGCTTCAGCCCACCACAAACCGCCCGGAAGCATATCGCCCCCAAACCGCTGTTCGGCGGGCTAAAGCGGAGCGCTGCCTGGCCCCGCCCTGCCGGCGAGCGCTCTTCACGGCGCCAACCGGGCTCAGTCTTTGCGTAGGTTGGCTAGTAGTCCCTCAATCGCTACCTGTCGCTCGCTGTCTTGCAACCGTGCGCCTGGATTCAGTGATGACCATTGCGGATGGGCGCGACAACGGTGCAGCGCCTCGGGCAGCTTGCCTTCGCGCCAGGTCTTGTCGTCCGGTGCATCAAGACGGATTGCCTCCATCGCGGCGTGCCCACGGGCGGCAAGGGTTATCAGCAGTTGGCGCTGACGCAGGGCAAGCAGGCGCAGGACCGCATCATCAACCGTCAGCTCGCGCTGGCCCTTGAATTTGCCCAGCAGCCGGTTGCCATAGTGCCTGGCGGTCTGCGCACCGCCGCCGGCAAGTGCGCCCAGCAGCGCCGCGGCACCCATGGTGATGCCGCCGACCATCAGGTCAACCCCGGCACCGGCAGCGGCTCCGGCCGCCATCCCGCCGCCGATTTTTACGCCCAGTTCCTTCAGCGTTTCGGGATTGAACAGGTCGTCGCCCCAGCGTCCGTCGAGCAGGGGCAGATCGGCCGCCGCGGCATCCTGCGGGCGAAAGCCATAGAGCCGCAGCAGGGCTTCGACGCAGCCCTGTTCGCGGGCGCGTACCGCGTCATGCAGCTCACGGATGGCGCCGCGCTCGAGGTCTGGCTGCGCCGCCACGCTACGGCGGCAGGCGGCAACGTCGACCAACAGTTCGGCGATCAGGCGGTTGCCTTCGCTCAACCGCGCCGCGGCTTGGGCTTCATGGTCATCGATCAGCCGCTGCAGCTTGGGCCGCGACTGTTCCAGCAGCAGCGCCAGGCTTTCATAGAGCCGGCGCTCGCCATCGATCGGCGGAGCCACGCTGTCGAAACGCACCAGCGCATGCAGGCCCAGCCGCGCCAGGGCTTCACGCCACTGTTCCTCTCGATGGCCAGGCTGCGCGACGAAATTGAGCACCGGCAGCAGCGGTTTGCCGCAGCCGGCCAGCACCGCCAGCTCATCCTTGTATTTAGCCAGCACCGGCTCGCGCGCATCGATGACGTAAAGCCCGGCGTCGCTGGCCAGCAACTGGCGCAGCACCTTGGCTTCCTGCTCGAAACGTTGACGTGCTTCGCTGCCGTCGAGAAACCGCGCGGTGCGGGCTGGACCGTCGAGTCGCTCGCCGGGGCGTTCGATCCGCTCCAGATGGTCGAGCAGGGCAATGGCGTCTTCCAGGCCGGGGGTGTCGTAGAGCTCCAGCAGCGGTTCGCCATCGACCGACAGGCGCGCGCCTTCGACGTGACGGGTGGTGCTCGGCCGATGCGAGACCTCGCCAAAGCTGACGTCCCGGGTCAGGGTCCGCAGCAGCGAGGTCTTGCCGACATTGGTGTGGCCGACCAGGGCGAGTTTTAGCGGTGCGCTCATGGTCGAGACTCCAGTCTGGCTGTGGTGCGGTAAGGGACGAATAGAGTGGCTCCAGCAGACATCCGCTGCTGTTGTAATAGCCCGCGTGAAGCCGAAGCCGTCGACGTTGCCACCGCTTTGATCGGCAGCACGCTGGGCCTTACCAGAATCGAGCCAAGCTCAATCATGGCCAGTCTCCAGCCAGCTCACTGGGGCGCTTCCCGAATGGGGTAGACCGAGGCCATCCAGCGCCTGGTGCCAATCCTGCAGGCGATGGCTGTCCAGCGCTTCGCCAGTGGGCGGCTGCAGCAACCAGATGCGACTCTCAGCGGCGCAACGGCTCAGCTCGCCGATAAGGGCCAGCGTGCCACGGTCTGGTGAGCGACGCGGGTCGCAAGCAATGGCCAAACGCTGCGGTGGGAAGCGGGTCAGCTGTTCCAGCAGCCGTCGGCGTTGCTCGCGATCATCCAGCACGCCCGCATCGGCGACCGTTTTCGGCAGCTTGGGCGGCCATGGATGGCTCTGGTCCAGCTCGATGCCCACCAGCACTGCGCCCTCGCTGCCGTCCAGTTGCGCTCCGGCGCTCGGCGTATGCAGCTGTGGCGGCGCAGCATCGTTGATGCCGAGACGTTCAGTGGGTGGCTGAAGCCGCTCACGCAGCAGGCGGTAGGCCGGAAGCTGCAGGTCGAGCTGCAGCTGTGCCCGTCCACGCCGCCAGCGCCAGAGGCAGAACAGCGCCAGCAGCAGGCGTGGAAGCAGACCGTAGATCAGCATTACCCCGACCAGCCAGCCCGCCCAGCTCTGGCGTGCGCTTTCCGCGCCACTGGCAAGGTCGCCGCTGGCGCGGATCTGAGCGATGTCCGGCACGCTGAAACCCAGCAGCGACGGCAGCGCGCCGAGCGCTTGGGTCAGGCTGATAAATGTGTTTTCGCCGAGGATGGTGGTTTCCCAGACGAAGCCGTAACGACGTGTCGCCAGCAGCGCGAGCAGGGTCAGCAGCGCGCTGGCCATCGCTATCAGCCATAAACCGTGTACCCCTAGTCCCAGCAGCCATCGTCCGAGACGCCGTTGCTCCAGCACCGCCAACAGCGCCGGGGCCAACTGCACGGCGCGGGCATCGCGGGCCAGCTTTTCGCTGAGCCAGAGCCACAATCGGCCCAGCGCACCGCCGGCATCGCCAGCAAAGACGAAGCTCAGCAGCCAACCCAGCAGGGTCAGCAGGTTCAGCCCGAGCAGGCTGCCCAGCGCCCAGAACACGTTGACCGGCCGAATACCGTCACCCAGCGCTGCAAATGCCAGACCGGCGCCGGTCAACAGCGCCAGCAGAACCAGCGCGAAACCCGCCAGCCGCGCGCCCTGACGCCAATGGCGCAGTGCGTCGATCAGGCCGTCACGGCGTGCCAGCCACAGCGCGCGGTGCTCGATCAGTTCAGGCAGTTCACCGCCCTGTGCTCGGGCCTGGCGATTGGCTTCGGCGTCGTCCAGCGGGCCGGCGTGTTCTTCGCGCAGCCGCACGGCTTCGGTCAGCCAGAGACGGTCAAGGGGATTCGGTGATGGCGGAGGAGGTGCGGGCACGCGGTTTCTCGGAGAAGGGCTCGGTCCTGAGGATAACCGGTGCCGGCCACAAGGGCGAACAGCTCAGCGCGCCCGGATACGCTCCTGCCAATAGCGCCTTACCGCGAAGAAAAGCGACAGCGCGGTGAGCACGATGAAGATCCAGGTGATGGGGCCGCGGAAGAAAATCATGGGGTCGCCGCGGCCGATCAGCAGCGTGCGCCGCAGGTTGTCCTCGAACATCGGCCCGAGAATGAAGCCCAGGAGGAAGGGCGCTGTCGCGAAGCCGGTACGGTTGAACAGATAGCCGATCACGCCGAAGAGCAGCATCAGGCCAATGTCGAACAGGCTGTTGTTCACGGCGAAGGCACCGTAAACGCAGAACATCAGCACGATGGGAAGCAGGATAGCCTTGGGAATCTCGGCGATCAGCGAGAAATACTTGATCACGCCGTGACCGACGAACAGCAGCACCGCCGAGCTCAGCATGATCCCGCAGAACAACGCGTAGACCAGCGTCAGGTTCTCCTGGAACAGCACCGGGCCAGGCGTGAGGCCATGGATCATGAAGGCGCCAAGGATGATCGCGGTGATGACGTCGCCGGGGATGCCCAGCGACAGCAGCGGAATGAGGGTTGCGCCAGCCACGCCGTTGTTGCCTGACTCGGCCGCGGCGACGCCTTCAAGCTCGCCCTTGCCGAAATTTGCCCGGTTCGCCGATCGGCGTTTGGCTTCGCTGTAGGAAATAAATGACGCGGCGGTGGCGCCGGCGCCCGGAATGGCACCGATGATCACGCCGATAAACGAGCCGCGCACGATGGTTACCAGGCTGGACTTGAGCTCGCCAAGCGTCAGGCCTGCTCCGCTGGAAGCGGCGCGGATATGGGGGCCAGCCTTCTTCAGGTAGAAGTCGATCACCTCGGGTATGGCGAACAGGCCGATCAGCAACGGCACGAAGGACACCCGGTCCATCAGGTTGTAATTATCGAACGTCAGGCGCTGGCTGCCGTACACCGCATCCATGCCGATCATGGAGACGATGACGCCGAAGCTGGCGGCGATCAGACCCTTGACTGGCGAGTCGCCCGCGATGGAGACGATGATGGTTAGCGAAAAGCAGATCAGCCAGAAAAACTCTGGCGGCCCGAAATTGAGCGCGACCTTGGCCAGGTAGGAGGCAAACAGGATCAGCGCCAGGTTCGATAGCACATCGGCAATACAGGACGAGTAAAGCGCCATCTGCAGCGCCTTCTTTGCCTTGCCCTGTTGCGTCAGTGGATAGCCGTCGAGCAGGGTGCAGGCAGCGGCCGGAGAACCCGGCGTGTGAATCAGGATGGCGGTGATCGAGCCGCCGTACATGCCGCCCTTGTAGATGCCGACCAACAGCAGAATTGCCGTCACCGGCTCCAGGGAAAAGGTGAAGGGCAAGGCCAGTGCTACGGCCATGGTCGCGGTAAGGCCAGGAATCGCTCCGATGACCACCCCAATCAATACGCCGATAAAGATAGCGATGAAATTGTCGACGCTGAGGAACAAGTCCAGGACTTCGGAAAAACCTTCCATTCGGTTACTCGCGTGAGGGCGCTGTCAGTTCCAGAGCGTGCCGGAGGGCAGCGGGACATTCAGTACGTGGATGAACAGCAGGCTTACCAGCCACGGCAACGCGATCGCCAGCAGGTAAAGCCAGGGCTTGCGCACAGGGTGAGCGGCAAACAACAAGAGCGTGCCAAGGATGCCAGCAGCGATGGCGCCGAGCAGGTCGAACAGCACCCAGTAAGCGCCCAGCCCGGCCAACATCAGCAGCCAGCGCCGGGCCGGCGCACGTTCGGATTCGTCCTCTGCCGTTTGGGCCGGCGGCCGCAAGCAACCCTCGACGATCAATGCCAGCGACAATGCCGCGATCAGCCAGCCCGCCACGCTGGGTAACCAGCGTGGCGACTGCATGGGGTTGTCGACCATGGGGGCTTCGTCAATGTGGTTCGGCACCAGATAGAACAGAAATGCCAGCGCTGCGATCAGCCAGAGCGCGCCCAGCCATGTGTTGAGATTGGCCCAGCGCGGGCGGCGCAGCGCAGCGTCGGTGGTCATGGCCGGCCTCCGGTCAATTCAGCTCGGCCTGGCCTGCGACGCGCTGCCAGCGTTGAACGTCTTCAGCAACGTAGTCGCGGAAGCTATCGCCTTCCTCGGTCGCCGGCTCTCCGCCTATCTGTGCGGCGAAATCCTTGAAGCCCTGATCGTCCATGACCTTGTCCAGAGCGGTCTGCAGCGTCTCGACGGCCTGGTCGGACATCTGGTCATCGGCGATCAGCCCGAACCAGGCGGTGGTGACGAATTCGCCAAGACCCAGGTCCGCGCCGATCTTCGACAGCGGCTCGACATCGGGCAGGTAGGGCGAGGCCTCTTTCGAGGTCACGGCCAGTGCCTTGAGCTTGCCGGACTGGATGTGCGACAGCACGGTCGGCATGTTTTCAAAGGAGACGTCGACGTCGCCGCTGAGCAGCGCCGGCAGCGCTTCTCCGCTACCGCGGAAGGGCACGTGGGTCATTTTGGTGCCGGTCATGGTCTTGAACAGCTCGCCGGACATGTGAATCGAGCTGCCGATTCCGGCAGAGCTGAAGGTCATCTCCTTGGTCTTGGCCGCCTCGATGAATTCCTCAACCGAGTTGTACGGGCTGTCGGCCGGTACCACCATGACGTTGGGGATTTCGATGATGTTGCGGATGAATTTGAAGTCTTTTACCGGCTCGTAGGGCAGCTTCTTGTAGATCACCGGGCCGATGGTATGCCCGGGAGACGCCATCAGGATGGTGTGGTCTGCGCCACGCCCGCCGCGGGCCAGTTGTCCGGTGGCCATGGTCGAGCCGGCGCCCGGCCGATTCTCGACGACCACCGTGCCGACCTGTTGCTGCAAAAGATCGGCGACTTTGCGCGACAGCACATCCGTCGTACCGCCCGGCGCATAGGGCACTACCAGGCGAACGGTGTCGGTCGGCCATTCGGCGGCCTGGGTCAGCGAGGCGAGGGGGAGCGTGGCGGCCAGGAGGAACAGGCTCAGGGTGCGCTTCATAGTCAGGGGCATGGTGGTGTTCTCTTCTTGTAGTTGTTGTAAGTCTGCACGTGTAGCGATTAGCCGACGCTGCCACCTTAAAAGGATCGAACCCTGACGGGAGTCCGATGAGCGAAAAACGGTTCGGTAATCGCACAGATGTTTGCAGGCCATCTGTTGTGGTTTCGACCCGCTTGCGCCAATTTCGTCGCCATCGCCCGTTCAAATATGTAGGAGAGTCGATGAGCGTTCTGCAAGGCATCAAGGTACTGGATCTGACTCGCATCCTAGCCGGGCCCTGGTCGACCATGGCCCTGGCCGACCTTGGCGCCGAGGTGTGGAAGATCGAAAGCCTGGAGGGTGATGACACCCGCAGCTGGATGCCGCCGGCCAAGGCCGGCATCTCCACCTACTACCTCAGTGCCAATCGCAACAAGCAGAGCCTGGCGGTGGATATGCGCAAGCCCGAAGGCCGCCAGTTGATCCTCGACCTGGCTGCGCAGGCCGATGTGGTAGTCGAAAACTTCCTGCCGGCGAGTCTCAAGCGCCTCGGGCTGGATTACGAAACACTGGCAGCGATCAATCCAAGGCTGATCCATTGCTCGATCACCGGCTATGGCCGCGGTAACCCGATGGAGAACCGTCCCGGCTACGACTTCATCATTCAGGCCGAGAGCGGTTTCATGTCGATCACGGGTGAGAAAGAGGGCGAGCCGATGCGCCTGGGTGTTGCCTTCATCGATCTGGTGACCGGCATGAACGCCGTTCAGGGCATTCTCGCGGCGCTGTACGAGCGCGAAAAATCCGGGCTCGGCCAGTCCGTGGACATTGCCCTGTCCGACAGTGCGCTGCATTTTCTGGCCAATGTCGCCTCCGGCTATCTCAATACCGGCAAGGTGCCGCAGCGCTACGGCAATGCCCACGCGAGCATCGTGCCCTACCAGCTGTTCAACACCGCGAACGGCAGCATCGCCCTGGCGGTGGGCAACGACGAGCAGTACCGGCGCTTGTGCCTGGAGGTACTCAAGCGTCCTGAACTCCACAGTGATCCACGCTTCACCCAGAACAAAGGCCGCACTGAGCATCGCGAGCTGCTGATTCCGCTGTTGCAGCACGCGTTCGCGCAGTGGCCCAGCGAGGCTTTGATCGAAGCCTTGCGCGCGCAGGCGATCCCGGTCGGCGAAGTGAAGGATGTCGCGCACGCGCTTGAATCGGAAACGGCACGCTACCGGGATCTGGTGATCACGGCCGAGCATCCGGTGGCAGGCGAGGTGCGTATGGTGCGCAGCCCGCTGCGTCTGTCGCGCACGCCGACGGTTGCGTCAAAGGCCCCGCCGTTGCACGGCGAGCACACCGACTCGGTGCTCGGGCGGGTGCTGGGTAAGGATCAAATCAGCCTTAACGCATTGCGCGAAGCCGGCGTCATCCGCTGACACCGGCTGCTTGTCACCTACCCACAGCCCAGGGGCGATCAACCGGTGGCTGTATCGGTCAGTTCTGCTGTTGGCGTAGGCGTACGGCAATGTCCGGCTGGTCGATGAACAGCCCGTCGATACCGGCGTCGAGGAAGGCCTCGATGTCAGCCTCGATATTGCCGCGCTCGGCTTGGGAGTCGCCGTTGCGCAGGTTGGTCGGCAGGAACACGTTCTCGGCGCGGAAGGTGTACGGGTGCACCTTCAGGCCCGCCGCATGGGCGTTCGGCACGAAGTCGGTGGGCTGTCCGAGATTGCCGTTGGCATCGCGCGGGATGATGTAGCCCTTTTCCGGGCCGACGCCGGCTGCATAGCGGGAGATCGCCTTGAGCCCGTCGGCCGTGGCCATCTGTGCGTAGGTCAGGTCGCTGCCGCGAACCTTTTGATCGTAAGGCTGACCGCCGCCAAACAGCTGGACCAGGCGCAGCTGCGTCAGGCCGCTGAGGGTCTTCAGGTTGTCCACTTCAAACGACTGGATGTAGACCGGCGCGTTACGGCCAGCGTAGCCGTTGCGATGGAGAATGCTGACCAGCGGCTTTTCCATCGCCAGGCCAAGTTTTTGGAAGTGCGTCGGGTGCTTGGTTTCCGGGTACAGGCCGATACGGCGGCGCTCGCTCAGCTGCAGGGTCTTCACCAGATCGATGATTTCCTGCAGCGTCGGGATTTCCAGGCTGCCGTCCATTCGCGCGTTACCCGGACGGATCGTCGGGATGCGCTCGATGGCGCGCAGTGTCTTCAACTCGGCCAGGGTGAAGTCTTCACTGAACCAGCCGGTGAGATTCACGCCATCCACCCTCTGCGTGCGCTTGCGGTCGGCGAACTCGGGGCGTTGCGACACGTCGGTGGTCAGCCCCAGCTCATTGTCATGACGGGCTACCAGCTGGCCGTCGCGGGTCATCACCAGATCGGGTTCGACGTAATCGGCACCCTGCAGGATCGCCAGCGCGTAAGAGGCAAGCGTGTGCTCGGGCACGTAGCCGCTGGCGCCACGGTGGGCGATGATCAGCGGATGGGGTTCATCGCGCCCGTGCTTTGCGGCAACCGAAGCATCGGGTGTGGCGGCAATCGCGGCGACCGGCAGCAGCAGGCTGCAGGCGGCAAGCAGGTGGCGCAGGGTAAGGCGGCTGTGGCGGGCCATTGCGGGCGTCTCCATGGAAGGGGAGCGGTTAGCCTGAAGTTTGATAATGACGACAGCTTGACGCTTCGGTAAACCGGATATGACCGTTCGATGATGCTGACGTGTATCTGGCGGCGCTGACTGCCCGGCGGGCGCTCTGCTATCCTCGCCGCCATGAATCAGACCTCTCTTCCCCTCGCAATGATCGCAGCCCTGGCGGATAACCGCGTCATCGGGCTGGACAACAAGATGCCCTGGCATCTGCCGGCCGACCTCAAACACTTCAAGGCCACGACCCTCGGCAAGCCGATCATCATGGGTCGCAAGACCTGGGATTCGCTTGGCCGCCCACTGCCGGGGCGCTTGAACCTGGTGGTCAGCCGTCAGCCCGATCTGCAAGTCGAAGGTGCTGAAACCTTCACCACGCTGGATGCTGCGCTGGTTCGCGCCGAGCAGTGGGCGCGTGAGCAAGGCGTCGACGAGCTGATGCTGATCGGCGGCGCGCAGCTCTATACCCAGGCCCTGGGTCAGGCGCAGCGGCTCTATCTCACCCGCATCGAAGCCAATCCCGCGGGCGACGCCTTTTTCCCCGTCTATGACGAAGCTGACTGGGACCGTGTCGACAGTGAGGCACACCCGGCCGAGGGTGAAACGCCGGCTTACCGCTTCGAGACCTGGCAGCGGCGCTAAGCCCGTCACCCTACGCTTCCTTGACTGACGCCAAGTCCTGACCTGGCGTCAGTGCTTATGCTTTCCGTCCGCTCCACACGAGACACTTTCCATGCACAACGACAAGCCGAGCCCAGTGCAATGCGACGCTGAGCAGGCGGAAACCATTGCGCCGATATTCGTCCGCCATCCGCTCTGGGAGGACGCCCTCGCGCTGCTCTTGGGCACCGCGATGGTGGCGCTGGGGATCGCCTTCTACAGCCACGCCGGGCTCTTGACCGGCGGCACGGTCGGTCTGGCCTTTCTGCTCAAGTACTTCGCCGGCTGGCCTTTCGGGCTGGTGTTCTTCACCCTGAACATTCCGTTCTATCTGTTGGCCATCTGGCGCATGGGCTGGAGCTTCACGTTGCGCACCGTGATCGCGGTGGGACTGGTGTCGCTGCTGGCCGAGCTGACCCCGAACTGGATCCGTTTTGCCGAGCTGAACATCTACTACGCGGCGCTGTTTGGCGGTTTCGCCATGGGCGTCGGGCTGCTGATGCTGTTCCGTCATCGGGCCAGCCTCGGCGGGGTAAACATCCTTGCGCTGTTCCTGCAGGAGCGCATCGGCCTGCGCGCCGGCACTTTTCAAATGGGCATCGATGCATTGATCGTGCTGGCGGCGGTCTTCATCGTGCCGCTGGATAAGGTTGCGCTCTCGGTGCTGGGCGCGGTGGCACTGAATCTGGTGCTGGCGATCAATCACCGCAGCGACCGTTACACGGGCGTGAGCTGAGCGCTTAACCCAGCGTCACCAGCTGCGCGCGCGGCTGGCCGTCCTCGATGTCCAGCAGCGCCAGGCTGATAGGTAAGGTGAAGCGGCGGCGGCCTGCGCTTCCCGGGTTGAGGTAAAGCACGCCGTTGACCTGCTCGATCTTTGGTTGGTGCGAATGGCCGGCAATCACCACGTCGACCTGCTCTGCAATCGGGTCGATGCCCATCGTCTTGACGTCGTGGGTGACGTAGACGCGCAAGCCGCCGATTTCCAGGTCCAGATGCTCCGGGACCTCCGCCGCCCAGTCACCGCTGTCGACATTGCCGCGGATCACATCGAGCGGCGCCAGTGCGCGCAGCCCCTCTAATACCTCGGGTTTGCCGATGTCGCCGGCGTGGATGATGCGCTCGCAGCCTTGTAGCGCCGCGAGGGCCTCAGGGCGCAGCAGGCCGTGAGTGTCGGAGATGACGCCGATGCGCATGGTGGCTCCCGTTTTCGAAATTGCCTGAGGGTTGGGCAAGCGAGACTTGGCCCTGGTTCGATCTTGCGGCAGTCTGGCGCTCGGCTAAACGAAGGGGAAACAAATGGAGCAGGTCGATTGCGTCGTGATCGGGGCCGGCGTGGTGGGGCTCGCAGTCGCGCGGGCACTGGCCCTGGCCGGGCGCGAGGTGTTGATACTGGAAGCCGAAGCGGCCATCGGCACCGGCACCAGCTCACGTAACAGCGAAGTCATTCATGCCGGCATCTACTATCCGCAGGGTTCGCTGAAGGCACGGCTGTGCGTGGCCGGGCGCGACGCGCTTTATGCCTTCTGCGAGAGCCACGGCGTTCCCTACCGGCGCTGCGGCAAGCTGATCGTTGCCACCGATGACTCGCAATTGGCGGGACTAGATGCGTTACAGGCGCACGCCTTGGCCAATGGCGTAGACGATCTGCAGCGGCTCAATGGCGCTGAGTTGAAGGCATTGGAGCCGCAGCTCAACGCCGTGGCTGGCCTGCTGTCGCCTAGCACCGGGATCGTCGACAGTCACGCCTTGATGCTGGCGCTGCAGGGTGATGCCGAAACCGCGGGCGCGTTGCTGGCCTTGCTGGCACCAGTGGAAGCTGTTGAGGTGATGGATGACGGCTTGAAACTGGACGTCGGCGGAGCTGAACCGATGACCTTGCTCGCCAAGACGCTGATCAATTGCGCAGGCCACGCAGCTCCTGCGATTGCGTTGCGTACCAAAGGGTTGCCTGTCGACAAGGTGCCGCCGCGCTATTTCGCCAAGGGCAGTTATTTCAGCCTGGCGACTGCCACGCCGTTCCGCCATCTGGTCTATCCGATGCCCGAGCCTGGCGGCCTGGGCGTGCATCTTACGCTGGACCTCGGCGGGCAGGCGCGTTTCGGCCCGGACGTGGAGTGGGTCGACAGCCTCGATTACAGGATGGATGAAAGCCGCGCTGAAAGCTTCTACGCGGCGATACGACGTTACTGGCCGGTATTGCCCGATGGTGCGCTGCAGCCGGCGTACACCGGCATTCGGCCGAAGATCAGCGGGCCCGGCGAGCCGGCAGCGGACTTCTATATCGACGGGCCTGCCGAGCATGGCATTGCGGGGCTGGTGAACCTGTTCGGCATCGAATCACCAGGACTGACGGCTGCCCTGGCGATTGCCGATGAGGTCTGCCGGCGCCTCGCTAAGGAAGCGCGGACCGGTTGATCAGACGGGATCCTGCTCCGCACTTGCTGGCGACTCGGGCAGGAACCAGTTCATCACCAGGGCGCAGATGCCGCCGGTGGCCACGCCGGATTCCAGCACGTTGCGCAGCGCTACCGGCAGATTGGTGAGGAACTCCGGCACCTGAGAAAAGCCCAGGCCCAGCGCCAGCGATACGGAAATGATGAGCAACGCGCGACGGTCCAGCTTGATGCCCGCGAGGATATTGATGCCAGCGGCCGCCACCGCCCCGAACATCACCAGGGCGGCACCGCCCAGCACCGGCTCGGGCACTGCCTGCAGCACGCCAGCGACTGGCGGGAACAGTCCGAGAATCACCAGCATCACCGCGATCCACATGCCGACGTAGCGGCTGGCGATGCCGGTGAGCTGGATGATGCCGTTGTTCTGCGCGAACACCGAGCTGGGGAAGGTGTTGAAAAAGCCTGCCAGCAGCGAGTTGGCGCCGTTGACCAGTACGCCGCCCTTGATGCGCTGCATCCATAGCGGGCCTTCCACCGGCTGACGCGAAAGCTTGCTGGTGGCAGTGATGTCGCCGATGGCTTCGAGTGAGGTGACCAGATAGATCACCACCATCGGAATGAACAGGCTCCAGGAAAAGCCGAGGCCGAAGTGCAACGGCATCGGCACCTCGAACAGCTCGGCTTCGCGCATGCCGGTGAAGTCCAGCCGGCCCAAGTAGGCGGCCAGCGCATAGCCGATGGCTAGCGCGATGATGATGGCGCAACTGCGCATCCACTGCATGGGCAGGCGATTAAGCACGACGATGGCGGCCAATACCACGCCGGAGAGCAGCAGGTTTTCGCGACTGGCAAAGCTACCGTCGCCCATGGCCGCGTAGCCGCCACCCATGCTGATCAGACCGACCTTGATCAGCGTCAGCCCGATCATCAGCACCACGATGCCGGTCACCAGCGGCGTGATCAGGCGCTTGATGAAAGGCAGCACGCGCGAGACGCCCATCTCAATGAACGAGCCGGCGATCACTACGCCGAAGATCGCTGCCATCACGCCTTCGACCGGCGTGCCCTGCTTGACCATCAGCACGCCGCCCGCGATCAGCGGGCCGACAAAGTTGAAACTGGTGCCCTGCACGATCAACAACCCGGCGCCCAGCGGGCCGAAGCGCTTGCACTGTAGAAAGGTGGCAATGCCGGAGATCACCAAAGACATGGAGACAATGATGTTGGTGTCGCGCGGCGATACGCCGATGGCCTGGCAGATCAGCAACCCGGGCGTGACGATCGGCACGATGATCGCGAGCAGATGCTGCAGCGCGGCGAGAAAGGCAATCCATGGGCGTGGCCGGTCATCGAGGCCATAGAGTAGCGCTTCGTTCGTGTCGCTCGCGTTGAGCTGTTCGGGGGCGTTCATGGGCATCCTTGCGGATTGAAAAGGAGCGCGATTCTACTGAGCGCTGCCGGTCTCGCACAGGGCAAGCAGCCGGTAACCCGCAACGATCCACGTCGTGAGGTGGCCGCAGTCCACTGCGACAGCACGGCAAAGGCACCCGTCGGGACGTTGGGTCACCGTGCATGCCGACTGGGGGCGGTAGGCGTGTGCCCGGCGGACCAGATGGTGGCTCGAGTGCTGGAGCCTCGCTTGCTGCACAGCAGGCATAAAAAAGCCCGACACGACGGTCGGGCTTTCATTGCCGCTGTAGCGCGGACGATCAGCCGTCCAGCATCGCCTTGTTGCGCACCGCGCCCTTGTCGGCGCTGGTGGCGAGCAGGGCGTAGGCCTTGAGCGCGGTGGTCACCTTGCGCGCGCGTGGCTGAGCCGGCTTCCAGCCCTTCTTGTCCTGCTCGATACGGCGGTGGGACAGTTCTTCATCGCTGACCTGCAGCTGGATGCTGCGGTTGGGGATGTCGATCAGCACCTTGTCGCCATCGCGCACCAGGCCAATGGCTCCGCCCGCAGCGGCTTCAGGTGAAGCGTGGCCGATGGACAGGCCCGAGGTGCCGCCAGAGAAGCGGCCATCGGTGAGCAGCGCGCAGTCCTTACCCAGCCCCTTGGACTTCAGGTACGAGGTCGGGTAGAGCATTTCCTGCATACCGGGGCCGCCTTTCGGACCTTCGTAGCGAATGATGACGATGTCACCGGCCTTCACTTCGTCATTGAGGATGCCTTTAACAGCGCTGTCCTGGCTTTCGAAGATCTTCGCCGTGCCTTCGAACACATGGATGGATTCGTCCACGCCGGCGGTCTTCACAACGCAACCGTCCAGAGCGATGTTGCCGTAAAGCACGGCGAGGCCGCCTTCCTGGGAATAGGCATGCTCGACGCTGCGGATGCAGCCGTTTTCGCGGTCGTCATCCAGGCTCTCCCAACGGGTCGACTGGCTGAACGCCGTCTGCGTCGGAATACCAGCCGGGCCCGCCTTGAAGAAGGTATGTACGGCTTCGTCCTGGGTCTGAGTGATGTCCCATTGGGCGATGCCTTCAGCCATGGTGCGGCTGTGTACGGTGGGCACGTCGGTGTGCAGCAGGCCGCCACGGGCCAGTTCGCCAAGGATGGAGAAAATGCCGCCGGCGCGATGCACGTCTTCCATGTGGTACTTCTGGATGTTCGGTGCGACCTTGCACAGTTGCGGCACCTTGCGTGACAGGGCGTCGATGGCGCGCAGGTCGAAGTCCACCTCGGCTTCCTGAGCTGCTGCCAGGAGGTGGAGGATGGTGTTGGTGGAACCGCCCATGGCGATATCCAGGGTCATGGCGTTCTCGAACGCGCGACGGCTGGCAATATTGCGCGGCAGAACCGACTCATCACCTTCACCGTAGTAGCGCTGGCACAGCTCGACGACGGTACGGCCGGCGCGCAGGAACAGCTGCTCGCGGTCGCTGTGGGTCGCCAGGGTCGAGCCGTTGCCGGGCAGGGCAAGGCCCAGGGCTTCGGCCAGGCAGTTCATCGAATTCGCGGTAAACATGCCGGAGCAGCTGCCACAGGTCGGGCAGGCGCTGCGCTCGTATTCCGCGACCTTCTCGTCCGAGGCGGTTTCGTCGGCGGCGATGACCATGGCGTCGACCAGGTCCAGGCCGTGGCTGGCCAGCTTGGTCTTGCCGGCTTCCATCGGGCCGCCGGAGACGAATACCACCGGGATGTTCAGGCGCAGCGCGGCCATCAGCATGCCGGGTGTGATCTTGTCGCAGTTGGAGATGCAGACGATGGCGTCGGCGCAATGCGCGTTGACCATGTACTCCACCGAGTCGGCGATGATTTCGCGCGACGGCAGCGAATAGAGCATGCCGTCGTGGCCCATGGCGATGCCGTCATCGACCGCGATGGTGTTGAATTCCTTGGCGACGCCGCCGTGCTTCTCGATCTCGCGGGCGACCAGCTGGCCCAGGTCCTTCAGATGCACGTGGCCTGGCACGAACTGGGTGAAGGAGTTGGCGATGGCGATGATCGGCTTCTTGAAGTCTTCGTCCTTCATGCCGGTGGCGCGCCACAGCGCGCGGGCACCAGCCATGTTGCGGCCGTGCGTGGAGGTTTTCGAGCGGTAATCGGGCATGACGGTTCCTGCGGCTAATCAGCTGGTCGAGTGGTGCTAATGGTGAGCGTCACCTGTGCCGCATGCAACGGCAGGTAGCCTTGCGTGCGCAGGGGCCGGATCGAGGCGGGGTATCGCTCGGGCGGCCTGGGCTCATGGCCCGCCGGGGGATAGCGGCGAGGAATGCGGGCGATTCTACGCGCGTTACTGTCAGCGAGCCAAACGGCGCGATTACCGGCGCCCAACCAGGCTGAGCTGACCGCATCAACACTGGAGCTGATGACGCGTTATTCAGCCAGCGCCAAGCGAAGCCGTTCATCCGCTTAACCGGTGCCTGAGGTGGCGCAGTGAGTTTTGCTGGCTAGGGTTGGTTCGGGCTGGCTGGCCACCCGTAGTTCAGGATTCGGGCGGGTGGCCTGGGCGGTGCCTTGCGTCGGCTCGGATTTCGAGCAGGCGCCAACGTAGCTTCAGATAAATAGAACAAGAAGAGGAATACACATGCTCGACATCAAACTCGGCGGTATTGCCGCTGCGCTAGCCCTGGCGTTTTGCGGGTCTGCCATTGCTGCTTCGCTGCCGGACACACCCGGAGCGCCGTTTCCGGGCGTGACCAGTTTCGACCGTTCCGGCCCCTACGCCACCACCAGTCGCAGCGAAGGCCCGAACTGCCGAGTCTATCGGCCCGCCACTCTGGGGCAAGGCGGCGTGCGGCATCCCGTGCTGCTGTGGGGCAACGGGACCGGAACGGGGCCATCCGCGTATTCGGGCCTGTTGTCGCATTGGGCCAGCCATGGCTTCGTCGTTGCCGCGGCAGAGACCTCCAACGCCGGAACCGGGCAGGACATGCTGGCCTGCCTCGATTATCTGGTGCAGGAGAGCAACCGCAGCTTCGGTACCTACGCAGGCGTGCTCAATACTGGCCGCGTCGGGACTTCCGGTCACTCCCAGGGCGGCGGTGGTTCGATCATGGCCGGGCAGGATGATCGCGTGAGCGTGACCGCGCCCATCCAGCCCTACACCATTGGCTTGGGGCACGACCCGGCGTCACAGCAGAACCAGCAAGGCCCGATGTTCCTGATGTCCGGCGGTGGCGACACCATTGCCTTTCCCTATCTGAACGCGCAGCCGGTCTATACCCGGGCCAATGTGCCAGTGTTCTGGGGAGAGCGGCGTTATGTCACTCACTTCGAGCCGGTCGGTGATGGCGGGGCGTACCGCGGACCGTCGACGGCCTGGTTTCGCTACCACCTGATGGATGACGAAACGGCCCGCAGCACCTTCTATGGTCGCTTCTGCGGGTTGTGCACCAGTTACTTGTGGAGCGACCAGCGCAAGGGCATCGAGTAAGCGTCCGTCGAAGCCCTCGTACGCGTCTCGGTGCGAGGGCTTCGTCTGTCGTCAGAGACTGATCAGCTGTTGGGCAGGATGCGGCAGGTGATGCTCTTGATGTAACGGGTTTCAGGGATCGCTGGATGAACCGGATGGTCCGGCCCCTGGCTGCCGCGTTCGAGCAGTTGGATATTGCGGTCCAGATGCCGCGCGCTGCCGAGCAGGATGTTCTGCAGGTTGTCTTCTTCCAGGTGCATGGAGCAGCTGGCGCTGACCAGGATGCCGTCCTTGTTCAGCAGGCGAATGGCGGCTTCGTTCAGGCGGCGGTAGGCGGCTTCGCCGTTCTTGATGTCCTTCTTGCGCTTGATGAAGGCGGGCGGATCAGTGATGACCACATCGAAGCGCTCTTCGGCGTTCTTCAGCTCCCGCATCGCTTCGAAAGCATCGCCCTCGACGCAGGTCATCTTCTCGGCCACGCCGTTGAGCGCGGCGTTGCGCTCGACACCATCGAGCGCGAACGCCGAGGCATCCACGCAAAATACTTCGCTGGCGCCGAAGGACGCGGCCTGCACGCCCCAGCCGCCGATGTAGCTGAACAGATCGAGCACGCGCTTGCCTTTGACGTAAGGCGCCAGGCGCGCGCGGTTCATGCGGTGGTCGTAGAACCAGCCGGTTTTCTGGCCTTGCAGCACCGGGGCCTCGAATTTAACGCCGTTCTCTTCCAGCGCGACCCATTCCGGGACCACGCCAAAGGCGGTGTCGACGTAGCGCTCAAGGCCTTCGGCGTCGCGGGCGCTGGAATCGTTTTTCCACAGCACGCCGCGCGGCTTGAGCACCTGTACCAGCGCTTCGAGTACGGCGTCCTTGTTGCGCTCCATGGTGGCCGAAGCCAGCTGCACCACCAGATGATCGTGGAAGCGGTCCACCACCAGGCCGGGCAGCAGGTCTGAGTCGCCGTAGATCAGGCGGTAGCAGGGCTGGTCGAACAGGCGATCACGCAGCGAGAGGGCGACCTGGATGCGATGCACCAGCAGCGACTTGTCCAGGCTGTGCTTGAGGTCGCGGGACAGCAGGCGGGCGCAGATCAGGTTGTTCGGCGAGACGCCTACAATGCCCAGCGGCTTGCCCCCAGCCGCTTCGAGAATGGCCTGATCACCGGCAGCAAAACCGCTCAGCGGTGTGGCTGCGGTATCCACCTCGTTGCTGTAGACCCACAGATGGCCGGCGCGCAGGCGGCGGTCGGCATTGGCTTTGAGGCGCAGGCTGGGCAGGCTCATCGGGAGGCTCCGGGAAAAGGGCGCGATTATAGGCGAGCGGGCTGACAAAAGCGCTGGCAGGATGCAGAACGGGCAGCCGGTTGGTCCAACGTTGCTGGACGCGGTTGCTTCCAGCAGTGGGGTCTGATGAGGCATCGGTCAGGTCGCGTCGACCGGATTCGCGATGCCTCTGCGCGACGAGGCTGACGTCAGGCGGCGAGGGCTTTGACCAGCGCTTCGCTGAACGCCGGGATATCGTCCGGCTTGCGGCTGCTGATCAGATGACCATCGACCACGACCTGCTCGTCGACCCACTGAGCGCCGGCGTTTTTAAGGTCGTCGGTCAGCGATGGCCAGCTGGTCATCTTCTTGCCCTTGACCAGACCGGCCGAGGCCAATAGCCAGGCGCCATGGCAGATCACTGCGATGGTCTTGTTTGCTCGCGCGGCGTCGCGGACCAGCGCCTGAGCCATCTCGTCGGTGCGGATGGTGTCGGAGTTCACCACGCCGCCTGGCAACAGCACGGCGTCATAGTCTTCCATGCGAATGCTGTCGAAGGTCTTGTCGACGTGAAACTTGGTGGCCGGTGTGGTGTGGTTCCAGCCGGTGACCTCGCCGTTCGATGACGAAACGATCTCAGCAGTCGCGCCGGCATTTTCCAGCGCTTCCTTAGGGCCGGTCAGCTCGACCTGCTCGAAACCATCGGTTACCAGGATCGCTACGCGTTTGCCTTTCAGCGAATCGGCCATCTTGTTTCCTCCTCGTCGGATTGCAAAGTGATCTACTTGAATCCGACCATGAACTCGGCCAAAGTTCGCACTCTTTACTTAGTGGCCTTGTGCTATTCGCAAGGCCTGGCCGCCTTCATGTCCATCGAACTCACCGACGAACAGATCCGCAGCGTGCTGCAGGGGATCAGTGTTCCACCGCAGCCGCAGATCATGGTTGACCTGCAGATGGAACAGGTCATGCCTGATCCCGACCTGCGCGCGATTGCGCGGCTGATCAGCCAGGATCCGGGGTTGTCGGGCGCCTTGCTGAAAACCGTGAACTCGCCGTTTTTCGGCCTTGCCAACCGCATCGCTTCGATTCAGCAGGCCGTCAATTTGCTGGGTTGCCGTTCGGTGATCAATTTGATCAACGCGCAATCGATCCGCGGCGAGCTGACCGACGCCGCCATCGTCACGCTCAATCGTTTCTGGGATTCGGCGCAGGACGTGGCCAGCACCTGTCTGGCGCTGGCCAAGCGTATCGGTCTTCCGGCGCCTGATGAGGCCTATACCCTCGGTCTGTTTCACAACTGCGGCATCCCGCTGATGCTGACCCGCTTCCCCGGCTATATGGCCGTGCTGGAAGAGGCTTACGCCAGCGTTGGTCCCGAGACGCGCATCACCGACATCGAGAATCGGGTGCTCAATACCAACCATGCCGTGGTGGGTTATTTCGTCGCGCGCTCCTGGAAGCTGCCGCAGCACCTGTGTGAAGCCATCGCCAATCACCACAACGCCATGGCCCTATTCCGCGACGAGTGGAGCGATCCGCAGATCAAGACGCTATTGGCGATCCTGAAGATGGCCGAGCACATCTGCGCCTGTCATCGCGTATTAGGTGAGCAGCTGCAAGACCATGAGTGGGATGCCGTGGCGCAGCTGGTGCTCGAATACGTCGGCCTGTCGGAATACGATTTTGAATGCCAGCGCGACATCATTCGCGAACTGGGCGTCGGCTGACCCGGCTGCGCGTTAGCTGCTAAGGTCGCCATCCGGTCCACACTGCATATTTCTCTGATGCCCGAACTCCCAGAAGTTGAAACCACCCGCCGCGGTATTGCGCCGCACCTGGTCGGCCAGCGTGTCAGCCAGGTCGTCGTGCGAGAGCGGCGGCTGCGCTGGCCGATTCCAGACGATCTCGATGTGCGGCTGTCGGGCCAGCGCATCGAAGGCGTTGAGCGGCGCGCCAAATACCTGCTGATAAAAGCGGAAGTCGGCACCCTGATCGCACACCTGGGCATGTCCGGCAGCCTGCGTCTGGTTCCGGCGGATCTGCCGGTCGGCAAGCATGAGCATGTCGACATCGTGCTGGAGTCCGGCATGGCGCTGCGCTACACAGACCCACGGCGCTTTGGCGCGCTGCTCTGGAGCGATGATCCGCTGAGTCACGTGCTGCTCGCCAGCCTGGGGCCGGAACCGCTGAGTGATGCGTTCGATGGCGAGCGGCTGTACCAGATGTCGCGCGGACGCAGCATGGCGATCAAGCCCTTCATCATGGATAACGCAGTGGTCGTTGGCGTCGGCAATATCTATGCGAGCGAGGCGTTGTTCGCTGCCGGAATCGATCCGCGGCGTGCCGCCGGCGCAGTGTCCCGGGCGCGTTATATGAAGCTGGCCGTCGAGATCAAGCGCATCCTTGCCTACGCCATCGAGCGCGGCGGCACGACGCTGCGCGATTTTGTCGGTGGCGACGGCAAGCCGGGCTATTTCCAGCAGGAACTGTTCGTTTACGGTCGAGGCGGGGAGTTTTGTAAGAGCTGCGGCTCGACCTTGCGCGAAATTCGCCTCGGTCAGCGGGCCAGTGTTTATTGCGTACGCTGCCAGCGATGATCTCGCCTGAGTGCGCAGGCGTTGACGTTGTTCACGATCAATAACCGACGGCCGCTGCTATAGTGGCCAACACCACAATTACCTGCCTCGTATCGCCCAGCTGAAGGACCACACCATGAATCTGTTTCGCTCCACTGCTGTTGTCTTGGCTCTGACCACAGGTCTGCTGACGATGCCCGTGCAGGCGCAATCGGTACAGCAGAACGCCAGCGGCGATCCGATGTACACCGTCGAAGCTCCCAAAGCCTTTTCCATTGTTGGCGATCTGTTGATTGCGCGCCCGTTGCTGATCGCAGCCACCGCCATTGGCGCAGGGCTGTTCGTGGTCAGCTTGCCGTTCAGCGCCATGGGCGGCGGCATCAAAGAGGCGGGTCATGCGCTGGTCGTCGAGCCAGGCGCTGCAGCCTTTGCTCGCTGCCTGGGCTGCACCCGCGTCGGCTACAACCGCCAGGACTGAATCCCCGGCCAGCACCAGCCGGTCGGAACTGCAACGACCTGCCATTCACGGCTCCGCCGCTTCACTGCGTGCGGAGCCGTGCTGTTTCCGGCGTTCGATTCTGTTTCGCTGGATTGCCGGCAAGCGTAGCCAGGCGTGTGAGTGCCAGCCTGTAGTGAGGTCGTTTGTAGTTTAAGGCGAGAGGGGGTGCTGACCTCACCGCTCGGGTGAGGTCGAAAAAAATGAATCAGGCCTTTCCGGTGATGATCATGTACTTCTGCATCAGCTCGTCCTTGCTCTCGACATTGCTCTCGTCGAGGGGGATGCAGTCCACCGGGCAGACCTGCTGGCACTGCGGTTCGTCGTAGTGGCCGACGCACTCGGTGCAGAGGTTCGGGTCGATGACGTAGATTTCCTCGCCTTGGGAAATTGCGCTGTTCGGGCACTCGGGCTCGCACACGTCGCAGTTGATACAGTCATCGGTGATTATCAGGGACATCCAGCTGGCTCCAGCTGCGGCATCTGCCGCAGCGCAAGTAATAACGACGCGCCAATTTTGCCGCATCGACTCGCCCGGTGCACGCGGCAGTGATCACCCTTTTGTCGCTAAGTGTCCGCCGCGCAAAGGCTGGAGTGCTTCAGCGCGAGCCGTAGCGCTCGGTCAACGCCTTCATAACCGAGGGGTGAACGAATTTGCTGACATCGCCCCCAAGCCGGGCGATCTCGCGGACCAGGGTCGAGGAAATATAGGAGAATTTTTCCGATGGCGTCAGAAACAAACTCTCCACGTCCGGAACGAGCTGACGGTTCATGTTGGCCAGCTGGAACTCGTATTCGAAGTCCGAAACCGCCCGCAGACCGCGCAGCAGCACATTGGCTTTCTGTTCGGTGACGAAGTGCGCCAGCAGAGTGGAAAACCCCATCACCTTGACGTTCGGCAGGTGCGAGGTCACTTCCTTGGCCAGTGCAACGCGTTGTTCCAGCGGGAACAGCGGATTCTTGTTGGGGCTGGCAGCGACGGCAATGATGACTTCATCGAACAGGCGCGAGGCGCGCTCGACCAGGTCGGTATGGCCCATGGTGATCGGGTCGAAGGTTCCCGGATACAGCACTCGATTCATCGCGGCGTCCTGACGCTTGCGTGGGGGGTGGATGGTAGCGGCTCGGTGTCGGCAGCGTAAAGCATCAAAGCGGATGGCTGCCGAATGTCAGCACAACGAAGCCGTTCATGGGTTTTTCAACCTTTCGGCCAATTGACTCGAGAGGTTCGCGGCAAGGCCATAGATGGACAATTGCGGGTTGGCACCGATGCTGGTGGGAAACAGCGAACCGTCGTGGATCGACAGGTTGTCCAGCTGATGATGCCGGCCAAGGCTGTCAGTGACCGCCTCACGCGGGTCTTCGCCCATGGCGCAGCCTCCCATCACATGGGCGCTGCCTAGGCGGGTGCGGTACAGCTCCAGACTCAGTCCATCGATCATCTGGCGCGCTTGTTCGAGGCTGGTGGCATGACTGGCGTCGCTGTGCAGCGGCAGGACGGTTCTGGCGCCCGCAGCGAACTGGACCTCCGCCATGCTGTGGTAGGCGCGGCGAATCCCGTCCCAGGTGTAGGGCGTCATCCGGTAGTCGAGGGTGGGGGTGCCGTCGCTACGTAGCAGAACCCTGCCCTCGGCGCTGTCAGGGTGAAAGCCGTCGCGCATCAGCGCAATCATGGCATTGGTATGCGGCAGCTGCTCCATGCGCAGGGCATTGTCGATCCCTCCGCGGCCGAGCAATGTTGCGGCCAGGGCCGGGTGGATGGGCGGCACTTCAAGCTTGTAGGACATACGCCCGGCGGTGCCGTCATCCCATTGGAACTGATCGGAATAGATCGACTGAGGCGCGCCGTAGAACGGGTTGATCACCTGCTCGAACTGGGCGGCGGAGAAATTCACCAGATGCAGAAAGGTGCGTTTACCGACGCGCTGATGTGGGTCGGGCGCATCTGAGCGCAACAGGATTGCCGGTGTGTTGATCCCGCCGCCAGCGAGGATGTAGTGGCGAGCACGCACCCGAATCTTGTGGCCGGTCGGCGCGACGCTGCGCGCATCCATGGCGAGGCACTCCAGTGCGGTGACGCGCGACTTGTCCAGAACAAGGCGTTCGGCACGGGCGAGGTAAAGCAGCTCGCCGCCCGAATCCAGAGTGGCCGGGATGGTTGTCACCAGCATCGACTGCTTGGCATTGGTCGGGCAGCCCATGCCGCAGTAACCCAGGTTCCAGCAGCCTCGCACGTTGCGCGGGATCACCGCCCAGCTGTAACCGAGCGCTGAACAGCCATCGCGGATCACCTGATTGTTGGCGTTGGGCGGCAGTGGCCATGGCTCGATGCCCAGGCGCTGTTCCATGCGTTCGAACCAGGGCGCCATGGATTGTTCGGAAAGCCCTTTGACGGAATGTTCGCGCGCCCAGTGCTCCAGGGTGGCAGCTGGGGTACGGAAACTCGATGTCCAGTTCACCAGTGTCGAACCGCCGACGGCGCGGCCCTGCAGGATGGTGATGGCGCCGTCCTTGCTGGTACGGCCGATCGCCTCCTGATAGAGCGAGGCGTAGGCGGACGGCTCCTGCATGTCGAAGTCGCGGCTGCTGCGCAGCGGGCCCTCCTCGATCAGCAGTACCTTGTAGCCGGCTGCGCTGAGTAGCTCTGCACTGGTGGCACCGCCAGCCCCGCTGCCAACGATGGCAATGTCGGCGTCGAGTGTAAGGTCCCGTTCGAGCTGCGAACCGTCATGGGTCTTCCAGCCGCGGGCTATACCTTCGGCAAAGGGGTCGGTAACAGGCATTGCGGATTCCTCAAGGCGGTCGAGCGGTCACTGCATTCACTGCTAGATAACCGGCGGGCCGGGGTAGCCGCAGTGACGCCAGGATTCCGGTCGGCCATACCAGGCCATCAGGATCATCTGCTGAAGTGAGGCATGACCTTGGCGCAACAGTGCGACCGAGCTGTTCTCCCATCGCTGTAAAAACGCCTGTACCTCTCCATCCTGCGCCTGTTCCCAGGCGCCCCATATGCCAGTCAGCGGGCCGCGGGTGAGGGTAAGAGAGAGCAAATCAAACAACTGCTGCACCTGTTTCAACACGGCGGGCGACAGATGGGCGAGCCCTTGATCGAGGTTCGTCAGGGTGCCCTGCACGGCGCTGGGCATGCTCGATTCCGGCACCGCACCCTCCAGCAGGACTGGCATCAGGCGCTGTAGCATCGGCAGGTCGCTGTCGCGCAACTGCGTGAAGCCCGCAGCAGACCGCTCGGCACGACAGCCGGACAAACTGCCGAGCAGGCCTGCGCCGGCCAAGGCGGCGCTGCCAAACAGCCCAACCCTGAGAAGGCTGCGGCGGGAAAATGATCGCTCGGTACTGGTCATTGTTGTTGTCACCGATTGCGCTTTTTCAACGCACGAAGAACTTGTAGACCAGCTTCTGCAGCGCCTTGCCGTAAGGGGGGTAGATCATCCGGGCGGCATTGAAGCGCTGCTTGATGAATACCCCCTTGGCCTTGCTGAACGTAAGGAATCCGTCGTGCCCGTGGTAGTGGCCCATCCCTGACGGGCCTACCCCACCAAAGGGCAGATCATCCTGTGCGACATGCAGCAGCGTGTCGTTGAGGCAGACACCGCCAGAATGGGTATGACGCAGCACATGGCGCTGCTCGCTCCGGTCGTAGCCGAAGTAATACAGCGCCAGTGGGCGTGGACGTGCGTTGACATAGGCGAGCGCCTGATCGATCCCGTCATAAGGCACCACCGGCAGCAGCGGCCCGAAGATCTCGTCGTGCATGACCTGCATCTCGTCGGTGACGTCGAGCAGCAGGCAGTGCGGCATGCGCCGTTCCTGTCCCTGTTCGAACAGCGGGAGCAGGCGCGCACCCTTGGCCTGGGCATCGTCCAGATAGCCCTGCAAGCGGGCATGCTGCCGCCGGTTGACGATGGAGGTGTAGTCCGGGTTGTCCGCCAGCTGTGGATAAAAACGCTGGACGACCTTTCGATAGGCCTCGACAAAGTCATCAATGCGCTGCCGTGGGACCAGTACGTAGTCCGGCGCGACACAGGTCTGCCCGGCATTGAGCGTCTTGCCAAAGGCGATGCGCTCGGCAGCGTCGGCGAGCGGCACGTCGTTCGAGACGATAGCGGGCGATTTCCCGCCCAGTTCGAGTGTCACCGGGGTCAGGTTTTCTGCGGCGGCTCGCATGACGTGCCGGCCTACGCTGGTACTGCCGGTGAACAACAGGTGATCGAAAGGCAGCTTGGAAAACGCGATGCCCACATCCGCCTCGCCAAGGACAACCGCGACCTGGTCCTCGGGAAAGATCTGTGCGAGCAAGTCCTTGAGTAGCTGGCCGGTAACCGGTGTCGACTCGCTCATCTTCAGCATCACCCGGTTGCCGGCAGCCAGCGCGCCGATCAGCGGGCCGATCGCCAGATACAGCGGGTAGTTCCACGGCACGATAATGCCGACCACTCCAAGCGGCTGATAGACGACGCGGGCGCTGGCGGGCTGAAAGGCCAGCCCGACACTGCGCCGAGAAGGCTTCATCCAGCGCGGCAGGAGGCGTTTGGCGTGGCGAATGCCATGCAGGCTGGGCATGATCTCGGCGAGTCGAGTCTCGTCAGCCGAGCGGTTACCGAAATCCTCACTGATCGCATCAACCACCGGCTGCTGATGACTGGAGAGCAAGTCATGCAGCGCCTCTAGCCACTGCAGACGATCCGCTGCAGTAGGGCTGGGATAGGCCTGAAAAGCACTGCGCTGACGCTCGAATAACGCCTGCAAACGCTCGGTTTCGAGATGGGTGGGATGCGAATACACAGCGTCGGCAAGCATGAACGATGCTCCGGAAAGGCGACAGATCGGAGATTTCTAGAGTAAAAACTCTAAACTGTCAAACCTGTGCGCGTTCACGGCGGTCGGGTTACCTTTGCGTCCCGGCTCTAGCACGACGAAAGTAGCTTTCCGCAATGTCCCCGAAACCAAGAACCCGCGAGCGCATCCTGCAGGCCAGCCTTGAGCTGTTCAACGCCCAGGGCGAGCGCAGTGTGACCACGAATCACATCGCTGCGCACCTGGAGATTTCGCCCGGCAACCTCTATTACCACTTCCGCAACAAGCAGGCGATCATCGCCGAGTTGTTCGATCGTTATGAGCGGAATGTCGATGGATTTTTGCAACTGCCGGAAGGCCGGGCGCTGACCATCGAGGACAAGACCGGGTACCTCGAAGCGCTGCTCTCGGCAATGTGGGACTACCGTTTCGTGCACCGTGATCTTGAGCATCTGTTGAGTGGCGACGACATGCTTGCCGAGCGCTACCGGCTGTTTGCCAGACGCCATTTGCTGAGTGCGCAGAGGATCTATCAAGGCTTCGTCGATGCCGGAATCCTCCAGATGACGCCTCCCCAGGTAGAAGCACTGGCCGTCAATGCGTGGATCATCATGACGTCATGGGTGCCCTTTCTCTGTACCGTGGACGGTTCCGAGGACATACGCATGGATAGAAACATGCTCCGTCGCGGGATCTTTCAGCTGCTGGCGCTAGAGGAGGGGTTCGTCACAGACGCTGCGCGCCTCGGCGTTTCAAGTTTGTTGGCGCAACTGCACGCCCCGATCATGAACGGTTGAGCGGCCAGCCAGCGATACCTGTCTTGCCTGTCATGTCTGCTCCAGCCACTCCGGTATCCGCCGCTCCAGGTAATAGCTTGGCTTGAACGGCGAGCCCTCGACGAAGCCGACGTGCCCGCCGGTCTTATGCAGTTCCAGCGTGGTGGTGGCTGAAAGCTCATCGGGTTCTGGCACGCTGTGGCGAAATACAAACGGATCGTCCTCGGCTTGGATTAGCAGGGTAGGGATGCGGATGTCCGGCAGGAAATAGCGGCTCGAGGCCCGGCGGTAGTAGTCGCGGGCATCCGTATAGCCGTGCAGCGGGGCGGTGAAGCGGCCATCGAAGTCCCAGAAGGTGCGCATGCCCTCCAGCGATCCCAGGCGCTTCAATGCCGAGAGATGGGCGTCATGACCCGTGCTTGCGAAGAGTCGCTGCTTGTCCCTGACATAGGCGACCATCTCGCGCATGAAATGCGCCTGATACACCCGCGAAAAGCCAAGTCCGATACGGTCAGCGCACTGGTCCAGGCGAAAGGGTACGGAAACCGCCACGGCCCTTTGCAGCGGCGCGGCGCGGCCGGTCTCGCCAAGGTATTTAAGTAGCACGTTGCCCCCTAGCGAATAACCCACGGCATAGAGCGGCGCCAATGGCCGTGCGGCCTGTAGGTGAGCGATCACTTCGGTCAGGTCATCGCTGGCGCCGGAATGATAGGCGCGCGGGAGCAGGTTCGGCTCGCCAGAGCACCCTCGCCAGTTAATGGCGACGCTTGCCCAGTTTCGGCTCGCCAATTGCCGTTGCAGGCCGAGCACATAGAGCGAATTCGATGAGCCGGTCAGGCCATGCAATACCAACACGAGCGGTGCCTCGGGATCATGTGGCCCGTGCCAATCTAGATCGATAAAGTCTTCGTCTGCCAGCCATAACCGCTCTCGCCGGCGCTGAAGCACAGGCGTTCGGCGGCAGAACGGGTTCCATAGCGTTTGCAGGTGGCCGCCGGGCAACCACCAGGCCGGGGCGAAGGGGGAATCCATTTCAGGTGCAAAGTCTGTATCGGGAATGGTGGCGGACATGATCACCCTGGGTCGATTGCAATGCGATCCGTGCGGCCTGGTTGCTGGGTCCAACCAGGCCACGGCGCGGCCTGAGCCTTACGCTTCGCCGGTGCGCTCCCACAGCGCGTAGTTCACCTTGCCCGCCTGTTTTTCGCGGTGCAGACGCCAGTTGCCAGGCAGGCCGAGGCTGGAAGGGGCGGCTTCGCTCTCGGTGTAAACCCAGGCGTGCTTCGCCAGCCAGCCTCGGTTCTCCAACAGTTCGCAGGTGGGCTGCAGCAGGTTCTTGTTGAACGGCGGATCGAGAAACACCAGGTCGAAGGGGGTCGGGTTCTGGGTTTCGAGATAGCGCAGTGCATCGCTCTGTAGCAGCTGACCCTGGCCACACTTGAGCGTGTCGAGATGCTTACGCAGGTTGGCAATGGCATTGGCGTTCACATCCAGCGCGAGGGCCATACTGGCACCGCGCGAGAGGGCTTCTAGGTAGAGCGCGCCACTACCGGTAAAGGGGTCGAGCACGCGCGCACCGGAGAGGTAGGGCGCGAGCCAGTTGAACAGCGTCTCGCGCACGCGATCAGGTGTCGGTCGCAGGCCCTCGGCGTCGGGGAAGCCGAAGCGACGGCTGCGCCATTCACCGCCGATGATACGCAACTGGCCTTGGCCCCCATGGGCGGACGGGCGGACGGGTGGATTGGCCATCAATGCTCCGGAACGCTGCTGGGTTGTTCGAGGGGCTTCGTGCTCGGCGGGGGCAGCGGCTTCTGCTCAACCTGCGGACCTGCGGTGACAATCACGAAGTCGTCCGGGCTCAGATGCTTGTTCATCGCGGCCTTGACGTCTTCGACCGACAGCGCCTGGACCTGTTGCATGAAGTCTTCAAGGTGGGTCAGCGGCAGGTCATAGAAACCGATGCTTCCCAGTTGGCCGACAATGTCGCTGTTGCTTGCCGTCGACAGCGGAAAGCTGCCAGCGACTTCGCGCTTGCTGCGCGCCAGCTCAGCGTCGGTTGGACCCTTCTCCAGATATTCGGCCACCAGACGCTGAACCAGCTCCAGCGTGCCTTCAGCCAGTTCGGCACGGGTCTGCAGATTGATCATGAACGGGCCGGCGACCTGCATTGGACTGAAGCCGGAATAGACGCCGTAGGTCAGCCCGCGTTTTTCGCGCACCTCCTCCATCAGACGCGTGCCGAAACCGCCGCCGCCGAGAATCTGATTGCCTAGATACAGCGCGGCGTAATCGGGATGGCCACGAGGAATGCCCAGTTGCGCCAACATCAGGTGGGTCTGGTTGGAGGGGAATTCGATGTTTTGAGTGCCAGCGGTTGGCTCGCTGGGTGACGGCGGGGGCGCTAGCGCGGGGCCTTGCGGCAGCGCTGCGGAGACCTGCGCGGCGATGGTTTCGGCTTCCTCGCGGCTGAGGTCGCCAACCAGCGCAATTACCGCGTTACCGGCGGTGTACCCCTTCTGATGAAACGCGCGCAGCTCTGCGACGCTGATGCCCGGGATCGACTCTGGCGTACCTTCGCTGGGATGAGCATAGGGGTGATCGCTGTAGAGCTGCTCGAAGAGTTCAAGGCTGGCCAGCTTGCCCGGGTTCTGCTTCTGGAATTCAAAGCCTGCCAAGACCTGATTTTTGATTCGCTGCAGCGAGTCGTCGGGAAAGCTCGGTTGGCCCACGACCTGACTGAACAGCTGCAGCGCCGGCTCGCGCTTGTCCGGCTCGCTGAGACTGCGCAGGCTGGCGACCGCCATGTCGCGGTAGGAGCCGTTGCCGAAATCTGCACCTAGGCCTTCGAAGCCTTCGGCAATCGCGGTGACGTCCTTGCCTTCTATGCCCTCGTTGAGCATGGCGTTGGTCAGCATGGCCAGGCCCGGCACGCCATCATCCTGGCTGCTGCCCGCAGCAAAGGTCAGGCGCAGGTCGAACATCGGCAACTGATGCGCCTCGACGAACAGCACCTTGGCGCCGCCGTCGGTTTGCCAGCTCTGGATGTCGAGTTCACGACGGGCCAGCGGCTTGTCGCCGAGCTCGGCCAGTGATTCGAGCTTTGTGCTGGCGGCTTCGGCCTCTTTGGCCTCAATGGCGATGGCCTGTCCGGACTCGGCCGGTGTGGCGACGGTTTCTTCGGTCGGTACCGGAATGGATGCGACGGCATCGCCGGCTTCTTCGTTGCAGGCGGCCAGGCCGAGGCAGGACGCCAGCGCCAGGCCGAGCAGGCCGCGACGCAACAGGTGGCGATCACTCATCGCTGGACTCCTCGGGTAGAACATGGGCAACGCTCAGGCGCGAGCGAGTGAAGTAGGTGCGAGCAGCCTGCTGGATGTCCTCGGGCGTAACGGCTTCGAGGGCGCTGAGCTCTTCGTCCATCAGCCGCCAGGAGAGCCCGACAGTTTCGAGCTGACCGATGGTGGTCGCTTGCTGGGTGATGGAGTCGCGCTCGTACACCAGCCCGGCGATGACCTGAGCGCGGACCCGCTCCAGCTCCTCGGCCGATGGTGCGGTCTCCTTGAGCTGTTCCAGCTGCTTCCAGAGACCGGCCTCGACTTCTTCCAGCGTTCGGCCTTTCTGCATGTTTGGCGCGGCGCTCAAGGCGAACAGCGTGTCGCCGCGGGCGTAGGCGTTGTACCAGGCCGAGGCGCTGGTCACTAACTCCTCGCCTCGTTCGAGTTGCTGGGGCAGGCGCGCGCTGTAGCCGCCGTCGAGCAGCGCGCTGATCAGCCGCAGCGCATGGATTTGCCTTGGGTTCTCACTGGTGGCCAGGCTCGGCGTGTTGAAAGCCATGATCAGACTGGGGACCTGGGTTTGCACATGCAGGCGTAGTTGGCGCTCACCGGGCTCGTCCAGTTCCAGCGGACGTTTGGCATTGGGTACGTCCTGTTTCTTGATCGGCCCGAAGTAGCGTTCGGCCAAGGTGCGGACTTCGTCGACCGTAACGTCGCCGACCACCACCAGGGTTGCGTTGTTCGGGGCATACCAGCGCTCGTACCAGGTGCGCAGGTCCTCGACGGTCATCCGCTTGAGATCGGCCATCCAACCAATGGTCGGGATGTGGTAGCCGCTGGCTGGGTAAGCCATGGCCTCGAAACGCTCGAAAGCCAGCGCGCTGGGCTTGTCGTCGGTGCGCAGGCGGCGCTCCTCCATGATCACTTCTATTTCGCGCTCGAATTCCTCTGCCGGCAGTTTGAGAGTCGCCAGGCGATCGGCTTCCAGTTCGAAGGCCACTGCCAGGCGGTCGCGCGCCAGTACCTGGTAGTAGGCGGTGTAATCGTCGCTGGTGAATGCGTTTTCTTCGGCGCCCAGTTCGCGCAGGATGCGCGAGGCCTCGCCAGGGCCAAGCTTGCGGCTGCCCTTGAACATCATGTGTTCGAGGGCGTGGGACAGGCCGGTCTGTCCGGGCGACTCATAGCTGGAGCCGACCTTGTACCAGAGCTGGGAGACCACTATCGGCGCCCGGTGATCTTCTCGGACGATCACCTTGAGGCCGTTATCCAGAAAGAACTCGTGGGTGGGCTGGGCTTCGGCAGCCATGACCAGCGGTAGGTACAGGGTGCCGAGTAGCAGGGCTGCGGCGCGGCGTAGCATCAGAGGCATAAGAAGAAAGGCTCGTTCAGTGATCGATCCCGCCCGCGAGGACGCTGGCTGGTGAGGACACGCGGGCCATGGTACTGGGGCACTTGTGTCAGGGCAAAGGCATATGGAGATGCTTGCCGGTGCGGCAGGCTGGGCGGATGGCCACGCTTAGCGAAGGGCGATGCTCAATGCTAGGATAGCGCCCGTCTGGCTGGTGGCATGTCCACCGGCGTATCGCCCTCTTGAGAAAATCTTCTCCATGTTTGGTTCAAACGACGATAAGAAGGCGCCGGCCGAGGCTGGCGAGAAGAAAGGCTTGTTTGGCTGGTTTCGCAAGAAGCCGCAGTCACCAGCGGCCGAACCGCCGCCTGCCGAGCCGCTGGAAGACAGCCAGCCGTTCGCCGACGAGCCCGATACCGCATTGCCCGACGAGGCAGAGACGGTCGAAGAGTCCTCGCCTGCGGAGCCGGAGCCTGCCCAGGCGGAGCCCGAAGAGGAGCCGCAGATCAAGCCGGCCGCTGAATTGCAGCTTGAGGCAGAGCCCGAGCCTACGCCGGAGCTGGTTCAGCCTGAAGAAGAAGTGCCCGAATCGCCAGTGTTGGCCGAGATTGCCGTCGAGCCTGCCCCGGCACCGGTTGTCCAAGAGCCCCCAGCCAAGCTCGGCTTCTTCGCGCGGCTCAAGCAAGGTCTGTCGAAAACCAGCGCCAGCATTGGCGAAGGTATGGCCAGTCTGTTTCTCGGCAAGAAAGCCATCGACGATGACCTTCTTGATGAGCTGGAAACCCGCCTGCTGACTGCCGACGTTGGCGTAGAGGCCACCACGGCGATCATGCAAAACCTGGCGCGGCGAGTCTCGCGCAAGGAGCTGGCTGACAGCGGTGCGCTGTATAAAGCGTTGCAGGAAGAACTCGCCAGCCTGCTCAAACCTGTGGAACAACCGCTGCTGATTGACGGCAGCAAGCAACCGTTTGTGATCCTCGTGGTGGGTGTCAACGGCGTTGGCAAGACCACGACCATCGGCAAGTTGGCGAAGAAGCTGCAACTCGAAGGCAAGAAAGTCATGCTGGCCGCAGGCGACACCTTCCGTGCGGCTGCAGTCGAGCAGCTGCAGATCTGGGGTGAGCGCAACAACATCGCGGTAATCGCCCAGCACACGGGGGCGGACTCCGCTTCGGTGATCTTCGATGCGGTGCAAGCGGCCAAGGCCCGGGGCATCGATGTGCTCATCGCCGACACTGCCGGACGCCTGCATACCAAGGACAACCTGATGGAGGAGCTGAAAAAGGTCCGTCGGGTGATAGGCAAACTCGACGACACTGCGCCGCACGAAGTGCTGCTGGTGCTCGATGCCGGGACCGGTCAGAACGCGATCAACCAGACCAAGCAGTTCAATCAGTCGGTCGAGCTGACTGGCCTGGCACTGACCAAACTCGACGGTACCGCAAAGGGCGGCGTGATCTTTGCTCTGGCCAAACAGTTCGGCACGCCGATCCGATACATCGGCGTTGGTGAGGGCATAGATGACTTGCGAACCTTCGAGGCGGACGCCTTCGTCGATGCCCTGTTTGCCGAGAAGGGGACGGGCGGAGCCTCGTCATGATCCGTTTCGAGCAGGTGGGCAAGCGCTATCCCAACGGCCACGTCGGATTGCACGAGCTTTCCTTCCATGTGCAACGCGGCGAGTTCCTCTTCGTTACCGGGCACTCCGGCGCCGGTAAGAGCACCTTGTTGCGTTTGCTGCTGGCGATGGAAAGGCCCAGCAGTGGCAAGCTGCTATTGGCTGGCCAGGATCTGTCGCGAATCAGTAATGCGCAGATTCCGTTTCTCCGTCGGCAAATCGGCGTGGTGTTCCAGAACCACCAACTGCTGTTTGATCGCACCGTGTTCGACAATGCCGCATTGCCGTTGCAAATCCTCGGGTTGAACAAGCGCGAAATCGGCCAGCGTGTAATGACTGCGCTCGAGCGCGTCAGTCTGAAGGACAAAGCGCTGCAGTACCCCTCCGATCTCTCTACCGGTCAGCAACAGCGGGTCGGCATTGCTCGCGCCGTGGTGCACCGCCCGGCATTGCTGCTTGCCGACGAACCGACAGGCAACCTCGACCCGCGTCTCGCGGCTGAAATCATGGGCGTATTCGAAGACATCAACCGCCTCGGCACCACGGTGCTGATCGCCAGCCACGACCTGGCGCTGATTGCCCGCATGCGTCACCGCATGCTCACGCTGCAACGTGGCCGATTGATCGGCGACGGGGAGGCCACCCGATGAGCGCACCCGAGCAGAACCCGAATCCAGCAGAACGCGCGGGCGGTGTACGCAACAAGCCCGAGCAGCCGAAGAGCGATGAGCCGGACTTCAGCACCCTGTTTCATGCCTGGGTTGAAAGCCACCGAGCCAGCGTGGTGGACAGCGTTGGCAGGCTGATCAAGCAACCGATCGGTAGCTTCTTTACCTGCCTGGTCATGGCGGTCGCATTGAGCTTGCCGATGGGGCTGGCGCTGTTATTGGACAATGTCGAGCGGCTCGGCGGCTCCTGGCAGCGGGCGGCGCAGATTTCGCTGTTCATGCAGCTGGATGTAGACGGGACTCAAGGGCAGGTGCTGCGCGAGCAAGTCTTGGCAATGCCCGACGTGTCCGAAGCCAGCTGGATCAGTCGCGAGCAGGCGCTGGAAGAGTTTCAACAACTGTCGGGGCTCGGCGAGGCCTTGCGGGAACTGCCGGAGAACCCGCTGCCCGGTGTCATCCTGGTGACGCCCAACGAAGTTGATCGCGATAACCTCGAGGCGCTGCGCCAACGCTTGGCGGAGTTGCCTGGCGTCGAGCAGGCGCAGCTGGACCTGCTCTGGGTCGAGCGGTTAACCGCGATTCTCAAATTGGGTGATCGGTTCGTGTTCGGGCTTAGCCTGTTGCTGATCGCGACGCTGCTGCTGGTCATCGGTAATACCATCCGCCTGCATATCGAAAACCGGCGCACCGAGATTGAAGTGGTGAAGCTGGTCGGCGGTACTGACGGCTACGTTCGGCGTCCGTTTCTCTACATGGGCGCGTTGTACGGGCTGGGAGCAGGGCTGATGGCCTGGGTCTTGTTGGCTTATGGCCTCGGCTGGTTGAACGAGGCGGTTATAGGCTTGGCTGGCTTGTATAACAGTGACTTCGGTCTGGCAGGTGTGCCAGCCGATGACGGGCTCTCGCTCGTGCTGGGTGCCGTGCTGCTGGGTTATATAGGCGCCTGGCTAGCCGTGGCGAGGCATCTGAGTGAGCTTTCCCCCCGCTAACCTGTTGATTTGCATAGGATTATTAGGCTGTAAGGAAACTTTTCCACAGGCTTGCAGTCTCATGCGGCAGTGCTAAACTGCTGCAGCTTCATTTTTGGAGGACCTGCATGACATCTAATCTCCAACCTGTTCAAGCCCTGGTCCCGGGAGGCAATCTCGAGGCCTATGTGCAGACGGTCAACAGCATTCCGCTGCTCACGGTCGAGCAGGAACGCGACTTGGCTGGACGTCTGTTCTACCAACAGGACCTTGAGGCCGCCCGTCAGATGGTGTTGGCCCACCTGCGCTTCGTTGTACATATCGCCCGCAGCTATTCCGGCTACGGTCTGGCACAGGCCGATCTGATTCAGGAAGGCAACGTCGGCCTGATGAAGGCGGTCAAGCGCTTCAACCCGGAAATGGGTGTACGTCTGGTCTCCTTTGCCGTGCATTGGATCAAGGCCGAAATCCACGAGTTCATCCTGCGCAACTGGCGCATCGTCAAAGTCGCTACGACCAAGGCGCAACGCAAGCTGTTCTTCAACCTGCGTAGTCAGAAGAAGCGTCTGGCTTGGTTGAACAATGACGAGGTCGAGCGGGTTGCCGACAGCCTCGGTGTTGAGGCTCGCGAAGTCCGCGAGATGGAAAGCCGTCTCACCGGGCACGATATGGCTTTCGATCCCTCTGCCGATGCGGATGATGACAGCGCCTATCAGTCGCCAGCGCATTATCTCGAGGATCATCGCTATGACCCGGCGCGGCAACTCGAGGATGCCGATTGGAGCGATAACTCCAATTCGAATCTGCACGAAGCGCTGGACACGCTCGATGAGCGTAGTCGCGATATCCTTCAGCAGCGTTGGCTGAGCGATACCAAAGCGACTCTGCATGATCTCGCTGCCAAGTATGGGGTTTCTGCTGAGCGGATTCGCCAGCTTGAGAAAAATGCGATGAACAAGCTCAAGGGTTCCATTCAGGCTTGATAGTCCTAGCCTGAATCGTCATCCCGAGCCTAGAGGCGCTGCAACTGCAGCGCCTTTTTTATAGTCGACCGAAAGGAAGGGGTCGAATTCGGATTACCGCTGGCATCAGCGGCAGTGCCTGGAGTGCTCCAGGCTGTCGGTAAGGGCAATCAATAACTGGGCCGCGCTGATGGGTTTGTGTAGCCAGGTGATCCCCGTGTCCTCGGCGTTCTGCTCGAAATGGCTGGCCGCCGATATCACGATAATCGGCAGGTCACGCGTGTCAGGGTTGCGACGCACTTCGTCAATCAGATCGCGTCCGCTGCCGTCAGGTAGATGTAAATCTAGCGTCATGGCCTCGTAACGGGTGCTCGCCAGCTTGTCTCTTGCCGCATGCAGGCTCTGCACGCGATCGACCGCGTAACCGGCATCGCGCAGCATCAGCAGTAGCAACCGGCCAGTGTCCGGCTCGTCTTCGATCACTAGCAGGCGAGGCTGGCCTTGGTCCGGCGCCATGGTGGCCGACTCGAGGATTGGCAGCTCGCACCAGAACGTTGTGCCTTGGCCTTCGGCTGTATCGAAGCCGACACGGCCGCCCATCCGCTCGATGAATTCCTTGGTAATGGCGAGCCCCAGGCCAGTGCCGCCCTTCTGGCGACTGTCGGAGGCATCAGCTTGCGCAAATTTTTCAAATACCCGCGTCTGGAAGCTTACCGGGATGCCCGGCCCCTGATCGGTCACGCTGATGCGAACATGGGTGGGGTCAGGCTGGCTGCAATGCAGAGTGACCTGACCTCCTTCCGGGGTGTATTTGATCGCGTTCGAAAGGAAGTTGGTCAGAACCTGCTGCAGGCGCAAACCGTCGACCCATACCTGCACGTTGAGCGGGTCACACAGTATGCAGTCCACCCCAAAATGTGCGGCGAAGGCCTGGTTGCTGGTCATCGCCTCATCCAGCAATTGGCGTAGCGAGTGCTCGCGCATATCGAAGGTCATCTTGCCTGCGGTGATCTTCTCCATGTCCAGCAGATCGTTGATCAGGTAACCCAACCGCAGGCTGTTGCGGTGCGCGATCTCCAGCATCTGCTGGATGGCAGGCGGAGCGTCGCCCAGGGCGCCGCCGGTGATCAGGCCCAAGGCACCGCTGATCGATGTCAGCGGGGTGCGCAGCTCGTGGCTTACCGTCGAGACGAACTCGTCTTTCATTTGTTCGATGCGCTTGTGCTCGGTCAGATCCATGCTGGTGCCGCTGATTCGCAGCGGCTGGCCGTCGCGGTCGCGCTGGATGTAACCGCGGATGAGCACAGGCGTGATCTTGCCGCTTTTGTGCTGCAGACGTAGCTCGGTGGTGAAGTGATCAACCGCCGAGAGCATGGTCTGGGCCAGTTGGGTCCGCTCCTGAGGCAGATCGTCAGCTACGATGAGTCGCTCCCAGAGCTTGAGATCCGAACTCAACTCGCCGGGACGGTAGCCGAGCATGTGCCAGGCGCGCGGCGATGCATAGAAGGTTCCCGCTTCCAAGTTCATGTCCCACAGCCCGTCATTGCTGCCTTTGAGGGCAAGGCTGAGGCGTTCCTCACTGAGCTGAAGGGCGCGTTTGTTTTCGCGGATGTCTTCGGTCATCTGCTGGGCCAGCGCTTCGGCACGGCGGCGTCTGAGCAGCAGCGAAAACGTCAGCAGGAACAGCAGCGCGCTCAGGCCGGTGCCGAGGCCCGTTATCAGTCCTTTGTTGGTATGGAAAAACTGCTCGAAGGCCGGACGGCTCTCCAGGCGCAGCGTCCATGTCTGGCCATAGAGATTCAGCTCTACCACCTTGCTGTATTGGGCTTGCCCGATATCAGGGGCATCTTGACTGGCAAAGATCAGCTGCTCGGCTTGCTCGGTATCGCCTGCGTAGATGTGCAAGCTCAGGTTGGGGTTGGCTGCGCCTAGGATTCCTCGCATCAGGTCGTCCAGGCGGTAGGGGCTGTAGACGAAGCCCTTCAACGCTTGCAAACGCTGAGTCACCGACGTTAACGGCTCATCAGGATGGTAGAAGGGTACATACATGAGGATGCCCGCCTGTACCTTGCCGTGAGTTTCCTGGCGTAACGTGACTTTCCCTGTGATCTGGGTTGTTCCGGTTTCGGCAGCGCTGAGCATGGCCTGCCGGCGAACCGGCTCGGAGAACATGTCAAAGCCGAAAGCGGCCAGGTTGCGATCGCGGAAAGGTTCGAGGAAGACGATGGGGGTGTATAGCGAGCGGTCCGTCCCTTGCGGGTAGACATCGTAGTCGGTATAGCCTTCAGCCCGGACGCTCTGCACATGGTTCTCGAGATCAGACGGCAGCAGCGCCTTGGCAAAGCCGACCCCCTGAATGCCTGGGTAGCGCTCGGCCAGATGCAGTCGCTCGTTGTATTCACGCCACTCCGCGCGCGAGACCTCTCCAGAGGCATCAAACAGTCCAGCCGCCCCGAGCAGGATTTGCTCGTGGTCCGTCATGCGTTTATGAATAGCTTCTATGGTGGTGTTTACCAACAGGTCGAATTGCTTGAGCGCGGCCCGCTCCTCTTTCATCTGCAGATGATTGAGAAGGGCCAGCTGTACCAACAGCGCCAACCCGAGTACGAGCCACGCGATGCTGTTACGCCAGTGAAAGAATTGCCGCACCTTGCTGAAAGGTGCACTTGTTTCGCTCATGCTATCTGCCGTGCGTGAGTGACGAATGGCGAGAAGGTATCGTCGCCTGGTTCGGCGACCTTCCTCACATGCGGGGCGTAGCCCGGCATTCATCCCATATATTCATCGCAGCTTACTCGCTGGGATGGCGTACTGCCATAACGCCCCGACAGAGCGCACCGGCTGTTTCCTTGGTGGCTGGGCGAGCTCTAAAGCCGGCCCGTCACGGTATGTTTCGGGTTGCCTTCAGCGTGACTGACTCGCTGATAGTTTGTTCAGGTATCCGCTGCCGCCCAGTTGCCTCACCTGCTTCCGTATCCAGGCGGCGCGACTGCGCACATGCGGACCGGGTCGACCGGCATTCCACTCGCGAGGATTGGGCAGTACAGCGGCCAGCTGGCTGGCCTGGCTGGCAGACAGGTAGGGTGCGCCAATGCCGAAATGATGCTGCGCAGCGGCTTCGGCGCCGAATATCCCATTGCCCCATTCGACGCTGTTCAGATAGACCTCGAGAATCCGCTGTTTCGGCCACAGCAGTTCTATCCAGCCGGTGAACCAGACTTCCAGTCCCTTGCGCAGCCAGCTGCGTCCGGACCAGAGAAACAGGTTCTTCGCCACTTGCTGGCTCAGGGTGCTGGCGCCACGGAGCGAGCCGCCACGTTCGTTGTGCTCGAATGCGGCGCGAATCGCGGCGATATCGAAGCCCCAGTGGTCGGCGAATTTCTGGTCTTCGGCTGCGATGACCGACATTTTCAGGTCGTCCGGCAGTTCTTTCCAAGGCCGCCAGTTGCGTTGCAGGTCAACGCTTTCACCGCTGGTCCAGGATTCGATCTTGCGTTCAACCATCAGCGCAGTGAAGGGCGGCGGCACCCACCGCAGCACCAGCACCAGCAATACGGACAAAGCCGTCAGCCATAGCAGCAGTTTGGTGAGTCGGCGTAGCAGGGCTCGAAGCATGGGGCGTGGTCGCAACCGGGGAGAACGGGCATTATAACGGTGCATACAGTCCCTGACCGGAAGGCCCCCGAATGATTCGCCCGTTTCTTATGCTAGCTGGATTCTTCGGCTTGACTGGCGTCGCGCTTGGCGCCTTTGCAGCCCATGGATTGAAAAGTCGTCTGGCTGTTGACTACCTCGCCGTGTTTCAGACCGGCGTGCACTACCAACTGATCCACGCGTTGGCGTTATTCGGCATCGCCTTGCTGGCGCTGCATGCGCCGAGCCGTCTGCTGGTCGCCGCAGGAGGCTTGTTTACGCTGGGTATCCTGCTGTTTTCCGGCAGCCTCTATCTGCTGACCCTGACGGGCGTCGGCAAGCTTGGAATCATCACACCCATCGGTGGCACGGCGTTTCTGGCCGGCTGGATCTGTTTGATGGTGGCCGCCTGGAACCTGCGCGTCTAATGCGGACCGCATGCATGCGGCGGAGATGAATGGTGGCTGCGGCTGCCTTGGTGGACCGAGTCGATCGGGCTAGAATGCTGGCCCTTTTGCAATGGTGGCGATCACTATGCACATCCAGTTGAACGGTGAGCGCTTCGAGCTCCCTGACGGTCAGTCGGTGGCCGATCTGCTGCAGCGCCTGGAGCTGACTGGGCGCAGACTGGCGGTCGAGCTCAATCGCGAGATCGTGCCGCGTAGCCAACATGCCGCGACGACGCTGGTCGAGGGCGACCAGATTGAAGTCGTACATGCGATTGGCGGCGGCTGACGAGCCCGCCGCGTCGATAATTCCCGGACGTCGCCCGTGCAGCGGCGTATTTCACGCTTCATTGATCTGTACAGGATGGTCGCATGAGCCCAGTTCCGCACGACAAACCCTTCACGCTTGCGGGCCGCACCTATCAGTCGCGCCTGCTGGTAGGCACCGGTAAATACAAAGATCTCGACGAGACCCGAGCCGCCATCGAAGCTTCCGGTGCGCAGATCGTCACCGTTGCGGTGCGCCGTACCAACATCGGCCAGAACCCAGGCGAGCCCAATCTGCTGGATGTGATCTCGCCGGACCGCTACACGATCCTGCCGAACACTGCTGGCTGCTATGACGCCGAAGAGGCCGTGCGCACCTGCCGCCTGGCCCGTGAACTGCTCGATGGGCACAAGCTGGTCAAGCTGGAAGTACTGGCGGATCAGAAGACTCTGTTCCCCAACGTGATTGAAACCCTCAAGGCCGCGGAAGTGCTGGTCAAGGATGGTTTCGACGTCATGGTGTACACCAGCGACGACCCGATCATCGCCCGTCAGCTGGCCGAGATGGGTTGCATCGCGGTCATGCCCCTGGCTGGTCTGATTGGTACGGGGTTGGGTATCTGCAATCCATACAACCTGCGCATCATTCTTGAAGAGGCCAAGGTTCCAGTTCTGGTTGACGCCGGGGTAGGCACTGCCTCCGACGCGACCATCGCCATGGAGCTCGGCTGCGAAGCCGTACTCATGAATAGCGCGATTGCCCATGCGCAGAATCCGGTGCTGATGGCTGAGGCGATGAAATACGCGATTGACGCTGGCCGCCTGGCCTATCTGGCCGGCCGCATGCCGAAGAAGCTCTATGCCAGCGCCTCCTCGCCTCTGGAAGGCCTGATTCGCTAGTTCTCCCTTTCCTGTTTCTGGCCGCGTGATCGCTCGATCACGCGGCCAGCCTTTTTTAACTGTAGGTTCGTTCATGAGTGACATTCCAACCCCAGCCGAGGGCCAACGGCGCATGCGCACCATCAAGAGCTTCGTGATGCGTGCAGGTCGCATGACCGAAGGGCAGCAGCGTGGTCTGGATCAGGGCTGGCCCCGGTTCGGTCTGGAGCTGGCGGACGGCCTGCGAGATTTCGATGAGGTCTTCGGGCGACAGGCACCGCGTACGTTCGAGATCGGCTTTGGAATGGGCCACTCCACCCTGGAAATGGCCGCGGCGGCTCCTGAGCAGGACTTCATTGCGGTTGAAGTGCACTCGCCAGGCGTAGGGGCGCTGCTAAGCGGACTTCTGTCACAAAATCTGAACAACGTACGCATCTACAGTTGCGATGCGCTCGAAGTGCTGCGTGAATGCGTCCCCGATGCCAGCCTGGATCGGGTCCTGCTGTTTTTCCCCGATCCCTGGCACAAAAGTCGCCACCACAAGCGGCGCATCGTCCAGCCGGCATTCGCCGAACTGGTACGGCAGAAACTCAAGGTCGGTGGTGTGTTGCACATGGCGACCGACTGGGAAGCCTATGCGGAGCACATGCTTGAGGTCATGAGCGTTGCACCTGGTTATCGTAACCAGGCCACGAGTGGCAGCTACATCGAGCGTCCCTCGGAGCGTCCAACGACCAAGTTCGAGCGGCGCGGTGAGCGACTAGGCCACGGCGTCTGGGACCTCAAGTTCGAGCGCATCGACTGATCCATTGAAATACGCGTCACCGTTACATCCGGCAGAGCCGCGACCCAGCGGCCCAGGGACGATCCAATAACGAGAAATGCCAGGAAGGCACGATTCCCAACGCCTCAACGAGCGCTCTGCCTGCGGGTCAGAGCCGTCATCTGCCGCGCCAGCCGCGCTGCAAGGAGCAAACAGATGTACAGAAAATTCGGAATTCTGCTGCTGGCGGCCTGCGCCAGCCAGGCTCAAGCCAAGGTCGACGACATGCAGGCTGTGCGCCTCGGCCAGGATCTGACCCCGCTGGGTGCCGAGCGCGCTGGCAACGCCGCTGGCACCATTCCGGCCTGGACGGGGGGCGTGCAGCCACCGGCAGGCTACGAAGTGGGCATGCACCACCCGGACCCTTATGCGGCAGACCCGGTGCTCTACCAAGTGGATCAGAGCAACGTCGGGCAGTACGCTGCCTTGCTGCCAGAGGGTCTGCGAGCGCTGGTCGAACAGTATCCTGACTTCCACCTGCGGGTATTTCCAACACGTCGCAGCGCCAGCAACCCGCAGCGCATTTATGACGCTACACGGCTGAACGCGGTCAATGCCGAGTTGATTGCCAACGGCAACGGGATCAAGGGTGCCTTCGCTGGCATTCCATTTCCCATCCCTCAGGACGGGATGGAAGTGATCTGGAACCATGTCTTGCACTACAAAGGCGACCAGACTCACTTCGTCAACAATCAGGCCGTCGTCATCAACGGCAGCCCGACCTATATCAAACGTGATCGCGAGATCTACTACGTCTACAACCGTGAAGGCATGACCCAGGCCGACCTGGACAATACTTCGCTGTACTACAAATACCGTGTGACCGCGCCGGCCAAGCTCTCGGGAACTGCTCTGGTGGTTCAGGACCCGCTCGATCAGGTCCTGGCGGTGCGCAAGGCCTGGCGCTACAGCCCGGCTGACCGCCGCGTTCGGCGGCTGCCGTCGCTCGCTTACGATTCGCTGCAGCCCGACACCAGCGGTCTGGCCACAGCGGATGTGGTGGATTCCTTCAACGGCGCACCGGACCGCTATGAGTGGAAGCTGGTCGCCAAGCGCGAAATGCTGGTGCCGTACAACAGCTACGCGGTCCACCAGCAGGGCATTCCCTACGACAACATCGTCGGTCCGCGTACCTTGAATCCGGAACTGCTGCGCTATGAGTTGCATCGGGTCTGGGTCGTCGATGCCACTCTACGCAAGGGCTACAGCCATCCCTATAGCAAGCGCCGGTTCTATGTCGATGAGGACAGCTGGTCGATCCTGGCGGTCGACCTGTACGACGAACAGGGGGAGCTGATCGGCCTGCAGGAGAGCCATCCGATCAGTTACTACGAGCTTCCGATGTTCAACAGCACGGTCGAAACGCTATACCACCTTAAAGAGGGCAACTACTTCGTCGATGGGTTGGATAACAACGAGCCGATGTATGACTTCGGCGCCAGGCTTGGTCCGCGTGACTTCTCGCCGGCAGCGCTGCGTCGTGGTGGCAACTGACAGAGTGCCAGTAAACAAGAAGCCGCCTAATGGCGGCTTTTTTGCGCCTGGATCTGGCGGCTTTGCTTGATCAGTTGCGGTCGGCGACGACGCCGATAATGAACAACACCAGCAGCAGTACCGGCGCCAGGGTGTAGTTGTTGAACTGCGCCAAGCCCTTAGCCAGCCAAGGGCTGAGATAGATGATGCCTAGACCGTAGACCAGCGCGCAGAAGATCACAAAGGCCAGTGTTCGAAGGACGAAGTTGAGTCCGCCGATGTTTTTCTGCACCCACGCATTCAAGGCGGGGCCGAACAGGACAAACAGCGTGGCCATGATCGCCAGGGAGATATCAAACAGGTGGTGGCGACTCCAGCGCGACAAGGTGGCGATGAGGTCCAGTACGAGATCCATGCAGGGTCCTTAGGGCAGGAAAAGTTGCAACAGGTCGTTGAGAAAAAGCTGGCCTTTGGCGGTAGCCACCAGCCGCTGCGGGTCAGGTTCCAGCAGGCCGCGCGCTTCAGCGTCGAGTCGTCCGGCGGCCAGCAGGCCCAACGAGAGGCCGGTGCGCTGAGTGAACATCAATGAAGGCACGCCGTCGGTGAGGCGCAGCACGTTCATCAGGAATTCGAAGGGTAATTCGTCCCGTGCGAGCTGCTTGTGGCCCGCACGGAAGCGTTTGTCCGGGTCGAGATAGTCTTTGGGCAGGCGGGTTTTCCAGTGCCGGTAGATCTCGCCGTCTGCTGCGGTCCACTTTCCATGGGCACCCGCACCGAGGCCGAGGAAGTCGCCGAAGGTCCAGTAATTGAGGTTGTGCCGCGCCTGCCGACCCGGTTGCGCATAAGCCGAGGTTTCATACTGGCGATAGCCGTGTTCGGCGAGCAGCGCCTGTCCGGCTTCCTGGATGTCCCAGAGGGTTTCGTCTTCCGGCAATCGGGGCGGCTTGTTCCAGAACTCGGTGTTCGGCTCGACCGTAAGCTGGTACCAGGACAGGTGCGTTGGCTGCTGGGCAATGGCAATGCGCAAGTCGCTCAGCGCGTCCTCCAGGCTCTGCTCAGGCAGGCCATGCATCAGGTCCAGATTGAAGTTGTCGAAGCCCGCCGCGCGCGCCATGTCGGCGGCCCGGATCGCTTCGTCGCCATCATGGATACGACCGAGGGCCTCCAGCTTGGCGGGCTGGAAGCTCTGGACGCCGATCGACAAGCGGTTGATGCCCAGACTGCGATAGTCACGGAATTTTGCCTGTTCGAAAGTGCCGGGGTTGGCCTCCAAGGTAATTTCGATGTCCTCGGCGAACCCGACCCGCTGCCGCATGCCGTCAAGGATTCGCTCCAGTGCGCTGGCAGAGAACAGGCTCGGCGTGCCGCCGCCGAAAAAGATCGACGTCAGCCGGCGGCTCTGGATCTGCTCCAGATCGGCATCCAGGTCAGCCAGCAGCGCGTCGACATAAGCGTCCTCGGGCAGCGAGGCACCGGCAGCATGGGAGTTGAAGTCGCAGTACGGGCATTTGCGCACGCACCAGGGAATGTGAACGTACGCCGCCAGCGGCGGCAATCCCAGGCGCGATGCCGCAGGCGGCTCCGGAGCGCCGCCGCTGGGAACTGCGGTCATGCGATCCCCAGCCGCTGCTTGAGCAGGGCCATGGCGCGGGCGCGGTGGCTGAGCTGGTTCTTGTCCTTCGGTGCCAGCTCAGCGCTGGAGCAGTCACGTTCCGGCACCCAGAACAGCGGGTCGTAACCGAAGCCATGCTCCCCTTGGGCTCTGTGCAGAATGCGGCCCTGCCAGAGTCCTTCACAGAGAATCGGCAGTGGATCATCAGCATGCCGCAGCAGTGCCAGCGCGCAGACGAACTGTGCGCCACGTCCGGCGTCCGGCACGTCCTTCAGGGCATCGAGCAGTTTGGCATTGTTTGCCGCATCGCCCTGGCCATTGGCGTAGCGTGCCGAGTAGATGCCGGGTGCGCCGCCCAGATGATCCACAGCCAGCCCGGAATCATCGGCCAGCGCCGGCAGGCCGGATATGCGCGCCGCGTTGCGTGCTTTGAGAATGGCGTTCTCGACAAAGGAAAGCCCGGTTTCCTCTGGTTCGATGTCGCTGAATTCACCAATCGAGCGCACACGCACGGCGTCGCCGAGCATGGCCTGCAGCTCCTTGAGCTTGCCGGTGTTATGGCTGGCCAGCACCAGTTCGTTGAAAAGCATCATTCGTCCGGGAAGACTTCTTGGCTGAAGTCGAAGTTGATCGCCGGGGCGCCGGCAGGCTGCACGTTCAGGTTGAAGCGCAGGGTTTCTTGCGAGTCGAAGGGGAACTGAGCCAGGTAGTAGATGGCCTGCTCGCCTTCTTTCAACTGCTTGAAGTTCAGGGTGTAATCCTGTCCGAGGAGGTTTTTCACCGTGCCACTGACCTGCGCTGCGGTCGGTTTGCCGGACTTGAGCACCGATATGTTGAGCACGCCTTGAGTCTTGCTGCGCACCAGGCCAGCTGCGGCGGCGATGTCAGGCTGCAGGAAGCCGGAATTGAAAGCGATGTAGTGCACATCGTATTCGCCGACGCTGTGTTTGCGCTCGGCCACGGCGGGCAAAGCGAATAGCAGGGCGAGCAGGCATAACAAGCTAGATTTCATGAGTTACCTCCAGCAATAGCGGTCAGCGGACGGCTCCGGTGACACGATAGATACCGATTTCACCAATCAGATTAGGCCACAAGCGACTCGCCATGCCGTGCTTGTGATGGCGATCCACGGCCAGGCGCTCAAGCACCCGTGCGCCGAGTTCGTGGGACAGTCGCTCGAAGTCCTCGAAGGTGCAGAAGTGAATGTTCGGCGTGTTGTACCAGGTGTAGGGCAGAAAATCCGACACCGGCATGCGGCCTTTGCTGGCCAGGTACCAGCGGCAGCGCCAGTGACCGAAGTTGGGGAAGGTGATGATGCATTCGCGGCCGACCCGTAGCATTTCCTTGAGCAGCTTGTCCGGGTAGTGGACCGCTTGCAGCGCCTGGGTCATGACAACCATGTCGAAGCTATCACTGGCGAAGTTGCCGAGGCCCTTGTCGAGGTCTTGCTCGATGACGTTGACACCTTTCTCGACGCAGGCGGCAATGTTGTCCGGGTCGATTTCCAGGCCATAGCCGCTGACCTGCTTGTTGTCCCGAAGCCAGGCCAGCAGGTCACCGTTGCCGCAGCCCAGGTCGAGCACGCGGCTCCCCGCCGGGATCCAGTCTTGGATGATGTCCAGGTCGGCGCGCATATGGGTTCCTTATACGGCGATGCGGTTCATGTAACCGCGAAAGGCCTGTAGATAACGAGGGATCGGAATCAGGAAGGCGTCATGGCCCTGAGGAGCGTCGATCTCCAAGTAACAGACGTTTTTGCGCGCCGCCATCAGCGCGTCGACGATTTCGTGCGAGCGCTCAGGCGAGAAGCGCCAGTCGGTGGTAAACGAAATCACGCAGAAGTCTGCCTTAGCCGTCGACAGGGCCTTGGCCAGGTCATCTTCGTAGGCTGCGGCCGGGTCGAAATAATCCAGCGCCTTGGTCATCAGCAGGTAAGTATTGGCATCGAAGCGGCCGGAGAACTCTTCGCCCTGATAACGAAGATAGCTTTCGACCTGAAATTCTACGCTGTTGAAATCGTAGTTCAGCTTCTCGCTCTTGAGCCCACGACCAAACTTGGTGCCCATGGCGTCGTCGGACAGGTAAGTGATGTGGCCGACCATGCGTGCCAGCATCAGGCCCCGCTTGGGAATCACGCCCTTCTCTTGAAAGTGGCCGCCATGAAACTCTGGATCGGAGAGGATGGCCTGGCGCGCGACCTCATTGAACGCAATGTTCTGCGCTGACAGCTTGGGTGCAGAAGCAATCGCCACGCAATTACGCACGCGCTCGGGGTAACTCATGGTCCATTGCATGGCCTGCATGCCGCCTAGGCTGCCACCGACTACAGCAGCCCACTGCTCAATGCCGAGCATGTCGGCCAGGCGGGCCTGGCTGTTGACCCAGTCCTCGACAGTAACAACCGGGAAATCCGCGCCATAAGGTTTGCCCGTGGCTGCATTGATGCTGCTGGGGCCCGTTGAGCCATTGCAGCCGCCGAGGTTGTTCAGGCTGACTACAAAGAAACGGTTGGTGTCGATGGCTTTGCCCGGACCGATGCAGCTGTCCCACCACCCCGGTTTGCGGTCTTCCGCGTCATGGTAACCGGCGGCGTGGTGATGGCCTGACAGCGCGTGGCAGATGAGCACGGCATTGCTGCACGAGGCGTTGAGCTCGCCGTAGGTTTCGTAGATCAGCTGGTAATCGTTCAGCGTGCGGCCACAGGCGAGTGCCAGCGGCTCGGCGAAATGCGCGACCTTCGGACTCACCAGACCAACGGAATCGGTTGGGATAGCTGTGGGCATCGACCCTGGCTCGTACTGGAAGAAGGCGGCAAAGTCTAAAGGTTAGCGCGCCTCAATTCATCCTCAATCGCAACGCCGGTGTCAGCCCAAGTTGGCGCTGGTAAGGCTGACGACCTTGCCTTGGCGGCGAATCGGTGCCGGTTTTCGCAGCACTCGCAGCATTTCACCCGCCTGGGCCAGCTGTTGCTCCAGCTCAAGGCTGTACCGCGCGAGCGCGCGCCCGCGCTGGCTGCTTTGCTGGCTATCCTGCGCCAGGCTCTTGAGGCGCAGCATGTGTGCTTCCAATTGCTGCTTGTGTTCCAGCGAATGCTGCATCAGCGGCAGCAGCGCTTCATTGGCCCAATGCTCGGCTTCCTGGCGTAAGCGCTGATGCATGGCGACCACCTCCTGAACAAGGGTGGCGAAGAAGCGACGGGTCAAGGTGCGCTGCTCGGTGAGCAGCGTCTTGAGCTGCAGGCGGAACTGGTCGGCCTTGCTTTGCAGATCCTTGAGTTCTTTCTGGTACTGCGCCAGACGGAACAGCGGGGCGTCCACGCCGTGTAGCGGATTTTCGTCGTTATGGCGCCTGTAGATGGCCGAGACCATCTTGTTGGCCAATGCCGCCTCGTGCTCAAGCGCAGCGATATCCTGTTCTACCGAGCGGAAAAAATGCACGATGCTGAGGTTGATTCCCAGGGTGGTCAGGCTGCCGGTCAGGCTGCGTCGCAGGCGCGAGAGGTGTTCCTCGAGCCGGTCCGGGCGCACCGTCGAACGCAGAAGCTCGCCCTGGCGTTGCAGTAGACGCTGGTTGGTTTTCAGCTGCAGCAGACGCTTGTGGTGCTGGTTATGGTCATGGCGGGTACGGGCCGTCAGCTCGAGGAGCATCTGGCCGCTGTCCTGGCGATGGCTATCGAGCAGTTGGCATTGCTCGCGAACCTTGGCCAGCCGCTGGGTCAGGATATGCTGGCTGTTCTGCAGCAAGGCTAGCACCTGGCGCACCACCTGTTGTTCCAGCAGATGCTCCTTCTGGGCAAGGATGCGCTCGCTGAGCAGATGTTCCAGTGCAACCAGTTGACTGCGCTCGAGCAGACTTTGATCGCCGCGAATCTTGGCCAGCAGGGCCTGCTTGGCTGAGAGGGGAAGCACATCCTCCACAGCGATGCCCAACTGTTGCGCCGTAGCGGCCTGCATCCGTTGAATCGCCTCACTGACAAAGGTCTCACCGGAGACGTCGTCCCACAGAACATCGATCTTGTTCAACACGGCAAACAGACGGTTTCGCCCACCGTCGTTGAGCTGGCGAATGTGCTGTTGCCAGATACCCATGTCGCTGGCCGTCACGCCGGCATCGGCCGACAGCAGGAAAATTACCGCGTGGGCGTTAGGCAGCATCGACAGCGTCAGCTCCGGCTCGCTGCCGAGCGCGTTGAGGCCGGGTGTATCGAGGATGCGCAGGCCTTGGCGCAGTAGCGGATGGTCGAAGCTGACCATGGCGTGTCGCCAAGCCGGCACCAAGACTTCACCGCTGACTTCGGACGCTTCCAGCACATCGGGGTGGAAGCCCAGCTGGATAGCCTGCTCGGCTGGCATGGATTTCGCGGAAGCTACCTGACCGAACGCTTCGACCATGGCGTCAGGATTCGTGGGATCCAGCGCAATGTTTGTCCACAAGCGTGGGGCGCGCTTGAGCTGGGCGATGCTGGTGTCTTCAAGGCGGGATTCGATCGGCAACAGGCGAATGTACGAACGTTCCGCACGGGGATCGAAGAACAGTTCGGTCGGGCACATGGTGGTCCGGCCGGCACGCGACGGCAGGATGCGCTGGCCATACTCCGAGAAGAACAGGCTGTTGATCAGCTCCGTCTTACCGCGGGAATACTCGCCGACAAACGCGAGGGTTATATGGTCGGTGCGCAGCAGTTTCAGCGAACGGTCCAGGCGGGTTTCAACCACCTCCGAGTTCAGCCGGTTGTGCGCCAGCCAGCTGCGGTAACGGGTTATTTCGCGGATAAGGTCGCGTTTCCAGGAGACATAGGCATCCACCTGCCGGTCGAGTCGTTCCATGGTCGTGGTGCTTCCTGAAAGGCGTAGGAGGCGATTATCCCTGCCACCCGATGCGGGTCAATCAAGCCTTTTGTGAACCACCGCCCAAAGCCTGCACAAGGCTTAAGGCGGTTTCAGGCTCAGATAAGCGAGCGCAGGATGTTGGGCATGTGGGTCATCATTGCCAGGTTATTGATGACCAGCATGTCGATCAGCTTGATCGCCAGAAACGCGAAAATCGGCGAGATATCCAGCCCACCCATGCTTGGCAGCAGACGGCGGAAGGGTGCCAATGCCGGTTCGCAGATCTGGCTGACCAGTTGGGCGCCCGGGTTGTGACTGCCAGGTGCGACCCAGGACAGGATCACGCTGATGATAAGCGCGTAGAAGAAGATGTTGATGAACAGCCCGGTCACGCCAATGACGGCCCAGACCAAAAGCTGCAGCGGGTTTCCGATGGTGCCGAACGCGATCATCAGGATCGCCGCCATCAGTAGGATCTGGACGATGATCGCCAGTACCAGCGAGGACAGGTCCAGCCCGCCGATACTGGGGATGATGCGGCGCAGCGGCTTGAGCAGCGGGTGCGTGGCGCGGACAATGAACTGGCTAAGCGGGTTGTAGAAGTCTGCCCGGACCAGCTGCAGGATGAAACGCAGCAAGACGATCAGCAGGTACAGGCTGCCCAGCGTCTGGACGATCAGGATCAGGGCTTGCGAGAGTTGCGACATGAAGGCTCCTTAGTTGCCCAGTTGTTCGGCGAGTTCGGCCGAGCGTTGTGCGGCTGCAGTCATCGCTCGCTCAACCAGGCTTTCGAAACCGCCCGCTTGGAAGGCTTTGATCGCCGCTTCGGTGGTTCCGTTCGGCGAGGTGACACGACGTCGCAATTCGGCCGCTCCAACATCGCTTTCGCAGGCCATTCGTGCAGCCCCCAGCGCGGTATGCATGGTCAGCTGCGCGGCCGTATCGCGCGGCAAGCCCATACGCTCACCCGCAGCGGTCATCGCCTCGATCATTAGGAAGAAATACGCCGGGCCGCTGCCCGACACGGCGGTCACGGCGTCGATCAGCGACTCCTTGTCCAGCCAGAGTGCCAGTCCAACCGCCGACAACAGCTGTTCGGCTTGCTGCTTTTGCGTATCGGTCACCTGATCATTGGCGAACAGCCCGCTCACACCCTGACGCAGCAGGGATGGGGTGTTCGGCATGCAGCGAACGATGGCCCGTGGTGTTATGTCACCCAGCCAAGCCTGCAGGCTGGCGCAATCGATGCCCGCGGCAATCGAGACGACCAGCTGATTCGCTTGCAGGTGTGCAGCCAGGTCGCGGCAGACCGCCTGCATCACCTGCGGTTTGACCGCGAGGACCACTACGTCCGCGCCTGCAACAGCCTGGGCGTTGTCGGTAAAAGCCTCGATGCCATGAGCGGCTTCGAGTTCGCTGCGTTTGTCGGCGCCGGGATCACTGGTGCAAATCGAGGAGGCCGGGATGCCTTGGGCGCGTAGGCCGCCAATCAGGCTCGCGGCCATGTTGCCGCCACCGATGAAGGCGATACGGGGAGTGCTCATGTGGGATTCCTTGTTAGTCATGCGGTGGGGCGTCTGCAGCCACCTGCGAGGGGTAGGCACGGGCGCCGAACAGGGCAGTGCCTATGCGAACCCAGGTGGCGCCCTCGGCAATGGCTGCCTCCAGGTCCTGGCTCATGCCCATGGAAAGGGTGTCCAGATCCAGCGGCAGCTCGGACTGCAGTTGGCGTAGGCGGGCGAACGCTGCGCGCTGCTCGGCTGGATCGTCAGTTGGTTCGGGTATCGCCATCAGGCCGCGTAGGTGCAGGCGAGGTAAGGCGGCGATCGCCTGGGCCAGTTCGTGAGCCTCTTGCGGGTCGCAGCCGGACTTGCTGGCTTCACCGCTGACGTTGACCTGCAGGCAGAGGTTCAAAGGCGCCAGGTGGTCGGGACGCTGATCCGAAAGACGCTGGGCGATTTTCAAACGGTCCACCGAGTGCACCCAGTCGAAATGCTCGGCGATCAGCTTGGTCTTGTTCGATTGGATGGGGCCGATGAAATGCCAAACCAACGGTAGGTCGGCGAGTTCGGCCTGTTTTTCCAGCGCTTCCTGCAGGTAGTTTTCACCAAAATCGTGCAGGCCCGCTTCGCTGGCCTCACGGATGGCCTCGGCCGGTTGGGTCTTGCTCACCGCAAGCAGCAGCACCTCGTCGGGATCGCGCTCTGCAGCTTGCGCCGCCTCACGGATGCGCGTTCCGACCTTTGCAATATTCGTCGCTATCGTGGACATTACCTGCGCCTGCCACCTTAGGGTCTGCGCGGCATTCTACCTGCTTGCTTGTAATTGGGGAGTCCCATGGATATCACAGAGCTGCTGGCCTTCAGTGCCAAGCAGGGTGCGTCGGATTTGCACCTGTCTTCCGGCTTGCCGCCGATGATCCGCGTCGACGGCGATGTGCGCCGGATCAATCTCCCCGCGATGGACCACAAGCAGGTGCACGCGCTGATCTACGACATCATGAACGACAAGCAGCGCAAGGATTTCGAGGAGTTTCTCGAGACCGACTTCTCGTTCGAGGTGCCTGGTGTGGCGCGCTTCCGGGTCAACGCCTTCAACCAGAATCGCGGTGCTGGTGCAGTATTCCGGACCATTCCGTCCAAGGTGCTGACCATGGAAGACCTCGGCATGGGCGAAGTCTTCCGCAAGATCACCGACGTACCACGCGGGCTGGTGCTGGTCACCGGGCCGACCGGTTCGGGCAAGTCGACCACCCTGGCGGCGATGCTCGATTACCTGAACAACACCAAGTATCACCATATCCTCACCATCGAGGACCCCATCGAATTCGTTCACGAGTCGAAGAAGTGCCTGGTCAACCAGCGTGAAGTGCATCGTGACACGCTCGGCTTCTCCGAAGCGCTGCGCTCGGCGCTGCGTGAAGACCCGGACATCATTCTGGTCGGCGAGATGCGCGACCTGGAAACCATCCGCCTCGCGTTGACTGCAGCGGAAACCGGCCACCTGGTATTCGGCACCCTGCACACCACTTCGGCGGCCAAGACCATCGACCGGGTAGTCGACGTGTTCCCGGCTGAAGAGAAGTCCATGGTCCGCTCGATGTTGTCGGAATCCCTGCAGGCCGTGATTTCCCAGACCCTGCTGAAAAAGGTCGGCGGTGGTCGGGTGGCGGCGCACGAAATCATGATTGGCACCCCAGCGATCCGAAATCTGATCCGTGAAGACAAGGTGGCGCAGATGTATTCGTCTATCCAGACCGGCGGCTCGCTGGGAATGCAAACGCTGGATGCCTGCCTTAAAGGCTTGTTGGCTAAGGGGCTGGTCTCCCGCGACAGCGCCAAGGAAAAAGCCAAGCAGCCGGAAAACTTCTAAAACCTATCGGGGCTTGGCGCTATGCCGGGTCCCTTCGCTTTGCATTGCGCGGCTACGCCCGGACTACGAGAACGACGATGGAATTCGAGAAACTGTTGCGCCTGATGGTCGAAAAGGGCGGCTCCGATCTGTTCATTACCGCTGGTGTGCCGCCTTCAATGAAGGTCAACGGCAAGATCCTTCCGGTGAACAAAACGCCGATGTCGCCCGAAATGACCCGCGAAACGGTACACGCGGTGATGAACGAGCAGCAGCGCCGTGAATTCGCTGAGAACCACGAATGCAACTTCGCCATCAGCGCGCGCGGTATCGGCCGTTTTAGGGTCAGCGCCTTTTATCAGCGCAACCTCGCCGGCATGGTGTTGCGCCGAATCGAAACCAACATTCCAACGCTGGAAGACCTGAAACTTCCCGAAGTGCTGAAAAAGCTGGCGATGACCAAGCGCGGCCTGGTGCTGTTCGTCGGTGCGACTGGTACCGGCAAATCCACCTCGCTGGCCGCGATGATCGGCTACCGCAACAAGAATTCCAGCGGCCATATCATCTCCATCGAAGATCCGATCGAATTCATTCACCAGCACCAGAGCTGCATCGTCACCCAGCGTGAAGTGGGGATCGATACGGATTCCTTCGATGTGGCGCTGAAAAACACCCTGCGCCAGGCGCCGGATGTGATCCTGATCGGTGAAGTGCGGACCCGCGAGACCATGGACTATGCCGTGGCCTTCGCTGAAACCGGGCACCTGTGTTTGGCGACCCTGCACGCCAACAACGCCAACCAGGCGCTGGACCGAATCATCAACTTCTTCCCGGCCGATCGGCAGCAGCAGGTCTGGATGGACCTGTCACTGAACCTCAAAGCCATCGTTGCCCAACAGCTGATCCCGACGCCCGATGGCAAAGGCCGCCGCGCGGTGATCGAGGTGCTGATCAACACGCCGCTGGCGGCTGATCTGATCCGCAAGGGCGAGGTTCACGAGCTCAAGTCGCTGATGAAACGCTCCACCGACCTTGGTATGCAGACCTTTGATCAGGCGCTGTACAACCTCTATGTCCAGGGCGAGATCACGTACGAAGACGCCTTGGCGCATGCCGACTCCTCCAACGATCTGCGACTGATGATCAAGCTGGGGTCGGAAACCGACGGTGAACACCTCACCAGCGTTTCACAAGGGCTGACGTTGGAAGTCAGCGACGACGATCCGGGACGCAGCTTCCGTTGATATGGCTAGCCAGGCCGGCTGATTCGCTTGCCTGGCTGGTTGGCCACGCGCTCGGCCTGACCGTCACGTTGTGCTCCGGCGCGCGCTTGGCTCATCAGTTGAGGAATTAGGGCGCCCTCCGGCAGGTTCTTCCAGAATCGGACCGGTAAGTTGCTTTCCATGACGTTGCGGTTCAACCGCGCTGGGTTGAAGGTGCTTTCGTAATAGGTCCTCCACAGCTCCGCCCCTGGATCCTGCGCATTTTGCGCAAGCCGTCGCCAGGCGGGCGGGCACGCGGCGGCATGGTGCATGACCACTCCATCCCAAAGCACCGCATCGATTGGCGTTGCGATCAGCCAGGAATTTAGCCCCATCCGTTCTGCAAAGTGTGGTGCTGCACTTACGAGAACATCATGGGCAGGCTCGAACCAGGCGGCATAGTTCGGCGACTCGCCGCAGCCTGTCGGGCTGAACCGCAGAAAGGCATGCATGTGGTGCGCTTCACGGCGCACGGCCTTGATCCGTGCGTGCAGCTCAGTTCCGTCGATGTCGCCGACCAGCCTGGCTGTTTGATCGCCTTTTGCGACCCGCCAGAGCACGCGATACAGCAAGCTCCACCGATCTGCCGTACGAAAGCGGGCAGCACTTTCGAGCTCATCGATCAGCTGTCGCGGAATGCGAACTGGCGGTCCGGCATCGACTGGTTCGGACGTATCTGGCTCATCGAACAAGCCACCTAGCTCGTCCTTGCCAAGCCACTCGACTTGATGCGGCGCGACGCCGCTTTGGAGCAGTTCACGGGCCCTGTCGCGCCAGCCATCAAAGCCCCCATCAAACCGCACCTGCATCACCACAGGCCCATTTGTACCGGGCCGTCACTGAGGCTCCGGCGCAAGGTCGCAGACTCCCGATTGGCAAGGCTTGGTCGGTAGTCTTGTGTGATGACAAAGGGTTTAGCCTTTTCAAGCGAGCAGCGAAGCCGTGTCAGGTCTTCGAAGCGGATGCGCTTCTGCCGACGCAGGGCGACCAGCCGTTTGGCGCTCAGGATCCCGATACCGGGGATGCGCGCGATCAGTGTCGGCTCGGCGCTATTCAGGTCAACTGGAAAATGCTCACGATTGGACAGCGCCCAGGCCAGCTTCGGATCGATGTCCAGCGGCAGGTTGCCTGGGCCCGCCAGCAATTCGCTGGCCTTGAAGCCATAGCCGCGCATCAGGAAGTCCGCTTGATACAGGCGATGCTCGCGCAGCAGTGGCGGTGCCTCAACCGGCACGGTTTTGGGGCTATGTGGGATGGGGCTAAAGGCGGAGTAATAGACGCGCCGCAGTCTGAAGTCGCCATACAGTGATTGGGCGGTGTGCAGAATGGTGCTGTCATCGGTGGCGTCAGCCCCGACGATCATTTGCGTACTCTGACCGGCCGGTGCGAAGCGTGGTGCGCGCTGTTCTGCTTTGGCTTCAGTCTCGCCTTCATGAATGGCGTGCATCGCCTGCTTGATGGTCACCACCTGTTTCTCTGGCGCCAGGCGGATCAGGCTGGCCTCGGTCGGCAGTTCGATGTTGACGCTGAGGCGGTCAGCGTAACGGCCCGCCTCCGCGATAAGTTGCGGGTCGGCATCGGGAATCGTTTTCAGATGGATGTAGCCGCGAAACTCGTGCTCTTCGCGTAACAGCCTGGCCACACGGTTGAGCTGCTCCATGGTGTAGTCCGCCGAGCGGATGATCCCGGAGCTGAGAAACAGGCCGCTGATGCAATTGCGGCGGTAGAAGTCCAGTGTCAGCGTTACCACTTCTTCTGGAGTGAAGCGTGCTCGCGGAACATCGCTGGAGCGCCGATTGACGCAGTACTGGCAGTCGTACAGGCAAAAGTTGGTCAGCAGAATCTTCAGCAGCGCGACGCAGCGACCGTCCGGCGTGAAGCTGTGACAGATGCCCATGCCATCCGTGGCGCCAAGTCCGCTGCGGCCTTTTGAGCTGCGTTTGGGCGCGCCGCTGCTGGCACAGGACACATCGTATTTGGCGGCGTCGGCCAGGACGCTGAGCTTCTCGATCAATTGCATAGATCACCATGGTGCTGGTTGGATATACAGTATCATGGCGGCTCAGGTGCGTGGTGTCCGCTCGGCAGGCGCTGCAATTGAGTGGGAATCGGATAAGCTCACGAAATACCCAAACCGGACTGCGAGGCTCAGATGCGTCAAAACACCCATAGCACCCTGATTGGCTATCTTTTGTGGATCTTCGGCTTTCTTGGCTCGCACCGCTTCTACTATGGCAAGCCGATCACCGGCACCATTTGGTTCTTCACGCTCGGATTGTTTTTTGTAGGTTGGATCATCGACCTTTTCCTGATTCCGTCAATGGATCGTGAAGCGGACATGCGCTTCCAGCCTGGTCCGATCGACTACACCGTCGCCTGGATTCTGCTGACCTTTCTGGGGATATTCGGCGTGCACCGGATGTACCAAGGCAAATGGATCACCGGGCTGATTTATCTTTGCACCGGTGGGCTGTTTTTCGTCGGCATCCTTTATGACTTCTGGACGCTGAACAGTCAGGTGTCGATGCAGAACATGGAAAAACGCATTGATCGGTGATCAGACGCTTACCGTTCGCAGCCCTGCTCGGCTGCGAACGGCTGGGTAAGCGGCCTAGCCTTGGAAGGCGACTCGGCCGTCAACCAGGGTGTAGCGCACGGCCCCGGGCAGGCAATGCCCGATGAACGGGCAATTGCGGCCTTTCGAGTGCCAGCGCTCGCCGGCCAGGGTCGAACTGCTCGGGTCGAAAAGGACCAAATCCGCGGCTCCGCCAATCGACAGTTGGCCGGCCGGCAGCTTCAGCGCCGCGGCCGGGCCGCTGCTCAGGCGAGCCAGCAAGGTCGGCAGGTCCAGCAGGCCGTCTTCAACCAGGGTCAGGGCGAGAGGCAGGAGAATCTCGGCGCTGCTGATGCCCGCCTCGGTCTCGCCGAACGGGGCCTGCTTGGCGTCCGCTTCATGCGGTTGATGATGGCTCGAGATCACCGAGATGACACCGCTCTTCACCGCCTGACGAAGGCCCTCACGGTCGCCGGCACTGCGCAGAGGCGGCTGCACATGGTAGAGACTTGAGAAGCCGTGCAGCGCTTCGTCGGTGAGGATCAGCTGATACATCGCCACGTCAGCGGTGACCGGCAGGCCACGAGCTTGTGCATCGGCAATCATCTGGGCGCCGCGGGCCGTGGTGAGTTGGCTGAAGTGCGCGCGCACACCAGCTTGTTCCACCAGCAGCAGGTTACGAGCCAGGGCGATGGTTTCCGCCGTTTCGGGAATCCCGGCCAGGCCGAGAAAGGCCGCGGCGGGGCCTTCATGGGCCAGGCCACCCTCGGACAGGTCGCTGTCCTGAGAATGGATGACAACGGTGAGGTCGAATGTTGCAGCGTATTCCAGCGCTCGGCCCAGGTTGCGGTTGCTGGTGAAATTGGCCAGGCCATTGCCAAAGGCGACGCAGCCTGCGTCTCGGAGGGCGACCAATTCCGATAGTTGTTCGCCTGCCAGGTTGCGCGTCAGTGCGCCGATCGGGAAAACCTTGGCATGGCCGGACTCGCGGGCACGGTCGAGGATCAGTTCGGCAACTGCTGCGGTGTCCAGTACCGGCTTGGTCTGAGGTGGGCAGCACAGACTGGTGATACCGCCAGCGGTTGCCGCAAGCGTTTCGCTGGCAATGTTGCCTTTGCGGCTATAGCCCGGTTCGCGAAGTGCCACCGATAGGTCGACCAGGCCGGGCGCAGCAATCAAGCCGCGTGCATCAATGGTCTTTGCCGCGCTGAATCCCGAAGGCGCCTGGCCGAGAGCGATGATTTTGCCGTCCTGACAGTAAATATCAGTGATTTCGTCGCGTCCATTGGCCGGGTCGATCAGGCGAGCACCGAGGATATGGGTAGGCATCAGTTCTGCTCCTCGGCCGCGTATTCCTGTTCGAGTTGCCGTTGTGCGGTCTGCCCGCTCATCGCCATGGACAGCACCGCCATACGAATCGCGATGCCATAGGTGACCTGGTTGAGGATGACCGACTGGGCACCGTCGGCCACCGCCGATTCGATCTCGACGCCGCGGTTGATCGGGCCGGGGTGCATGACGATAGCGTCCGGTTTGGCCAGCGCCATGCGCTGGGTGGTCAGGCCATAGAGGCGATAGAACTCGCCCTCGCTGGGCAGCAGGCCGCCCTGCATGCGTTCGCGTTGTAGACGCAGCATGATCACCACATCGACGTCACGCAGGCCTTCGTTCATGTCGTGGTAGACGTTCACGCCGTACTGTTCCAGGCCAACGGGAAGCAGCGTCTTCGGGCCTATGACACGAATGTCGGGACAGCCCAGTGTTTTCAGCGCGAGCATATTGGAGCGGGCTACGCGCGAATGCAGGATGTCGCCGACAATGGCCACCGAGAGTTTTTCGAAGTCACCCTTGTGCCGGCGAATGGTGAGCATGTCGAGCATGCCTTGGGTCGGATGCGCATGGCGCCCATCGCCACCGTTGATGACCGCTACATCCGGGCACACATGTTCAGCGATGAAGTGGGCGGCGCCCGAATCAGCGTGGCGCACTACGAACATGTCGGCGGCCATCGCTTCGAGGTTGCGCAGGGTGTCGGTAAGTGTTTCGCCCTTGCTGGTCGAGGAGGTCGAGACGTTCAGGGTGATGACGTCCGCCGAGAGCCGCTTGGCCGCCAGCTCGAAGGTGGTGCGCGTTCGCGTCGAATTTTCGAAGAACACGTTGCAAACGGTTTTGCCTCGCAACAGCGGTACCTTTTTTACCGCTCTGGCGCCGACCTCGAGGAACGAATCGGCAGTGTCCAGGATTTCAGTTAGCAGGGCACGGGGCAGGCCATCCAGCGAGAGGAAATGGCGCAACTGACCATTATCGTTCAGCTGTAGCGGGCGCTTGGCGTCGGTAGGCGTCATCGCGAGGGTCTCAATTGGCGGAGGCGAGGGTCTGGAGTTCGAGCGTTAGCGGGCTTGGGCCAAGGAGCTTTACCCGTTGTTCGGGCGCCAGTGAGAGTGTGGCACCCACCACGTCCGGCCTGATCGGCAGCTCGCGGGCATTGAGGTCCAGCAGGCACACCAGGCTGACGCTGGCTGGCCGGCCGTAGTCGAACAGCTCGTTCAGCGCTGCACGAATGGTGCGGCCGCTCATGAGCACATCATCGACCAGGATTAGATGCTGGCCTTCGATTTCGAATGGTAGCTCCGAGGGGCGAACCTGGGGATGCAGACCGTTTTGGGTGAAGTCGTCGCGGTAGAACGAGACGTCCAGTATCCCCAGTGCTTCGTTCTTGGCCCGTTGTTCAAGAAGTGCCTGGGCGACCCAGACGCCACCCGTGCGGATGCCGATGAAACGAGGCTCGCTTATGCTCCGGCTCTTGAGGTGCTGATCCAGGGTTGCAGCCATTTCTGGGAGCAACTGGTCGGGGTTGGGCAGGGTCATGATTTCTCCTGGGGCCGCTTCAGGCGGTTTGCTGGGCACTCAGCCAGCCTTCGAGTAAAAGAGCCGCAGCGAGGGCATCGACGGGGCGTTCACGGTAACCGCCGTTCTGGCCGCCACGCAGGCGCTCGCCTTTGGCTTCATATGTGGTGAGGCGCTCGTCATGGGTATGCACTGGCAGGTTGAAGCGACCGTTGAGGCGGCGTGCGAACTTTTCTGCACGAGCGCTCATCTCGCTGCCACTGCCGTCCATGTTTAGCGGCAGGCCGACCACCAGCGCATCCGGTTGCCACTCGCGTAGCAGCGCTTCGATCTGTGTCCAATCAGGTACGCCGTTTTGCGCCTTAAGCACACAGAGCTCTCGCGCCTGGCCGGTCACCGCCTGACCGACGGCGACGCCGATCTGCTTGGTGCCGTAGTCGAAGCCGAGCAGTAGTCGCAGCGTACTCATGCGTGGCCGACCTGGCTGCTGAGCAGCGTGAGATCGACACCCAGCGATGCGGCAGCGGCCGTCAAACGCTGATCGTAGGGCAGGTCGAAAAGGATCTCAGGCTGCGCCGGGCAGCTCAGCCAGGCATTTTCCGCCAGCTCCGCTTCCAGCTGGCCAGCCTCCCAGCCCGCATAACCGAGAGCAATAAACTGCTGTTTTGGGCCATAGCCGTCGGCGATGGCGAAGAGCACATCTTGGGAAGTCGTCACACCGAGCGGGCCCAGATCAAGTGTTGCCTGGAATTGCGCATCGGCAGCATGCAGCACGAAGCCTCTATCGGTCTGTACTGGTCCGCCCGAAAAGATCGTCAGGTGCTGGCTGCTTGCATTTCCTGGTTGCTCCGGGCGGAGCTGCTCAAGTATGTCGGCCAGGTTCAATCCGCTCGGGCGGTTGACAATGAGCCCCATCGCGCCATCCCGGTTGTGTTCAACCAGATAGATCAAGGTTTGGGCGAAGTTGGGGTCCGCCATATGTGGCATGGCGATCAGAAAGTGATGCTTGAGGTAGCTGGGCGAGGTCGCGTTCATGGGTGCTAGCTTAAGCGTTGCGGCCAGAGCCGTGAAGCGGCTGCACCAAATGCCATATCCGACGCGGCGCCCGCGTCCCTTGTCAGCGGCTTGACAGGCGATCGCCGCGCTCGAAGCGCCAGGTTCGGATGATTTCGACCTGATCGTAGTTCTGCGCCAGCTCGCCGGCAAAAGGCGCAAAGGGCGCCGCAAGTCTGACGATGCGCATGGCGGCTTCGTCTAGCATCGCCTGGCCTGAGGATTCGAGTACTCGGAGCTCCTGTACCGCGCCGTTTCGGTCAACCACGACCAACATTCGCAGACTCCCGTAGATGCGTTGACGGCGCGCCTCATCTGGATAGTTCAGGTTGCCGATGCGCTCGACTTTCTTGCGCCATTCGTCGCGGTACCAGGCACTGATGTCGCGCATGGTGGCAGCGCTGTTCTGGCGGCTGACACGAGGCCGCTTGGCATATTGCTCGACCTGCTGGGCAAGTTCGGCTTCGAGGCTGGCGATTTCTGCGCTGAGCTGCGAACTGTCATAGACGGGAGCCGGTTGCGCCTGTGGCTGCGGCTTATTCTTTTGTGGCTTGGCCGGTGTCTTTTCAGGTTGCGGGGCGCGCGTCGCTACGGCTGTCTTGGGCGCCTCGCTAGGGTTGCTTGGCGGGGGCGACGAAGCGGGCGAGACCTTGCTTACCTGGGTGTCCTGGAATGGCGCTTGCTCAGTTGTTTTTGGCGAGGCCTTGTGCTCCAGCGTGCCGCTGCCTTGCTGATTGTCCTGAGCCAGGAAATCCGCTTCCTTTGGCTTGTTTTCACTCTTAAACGTGGACAAAGTGATTTCCAGCGATTTGCTGGTCTGCTTTGGTTCTGAGAGCGTGAAGCCGAGCCCTAGAATCAGGGCACCGTGAAGCGCGGCTGCGAGAAATATCGTAAAGCCGAGACGGTCTGCCGGACGGACTCCGGTAGGGGCAAGAGAGGGTTGGCGTGTAGCGGCGTTCATCGCATTTCAGTCGGCTTGAAGTGCGCGCAGTCTGCCCAGCGTGACTGTAAAAGTCTATGAACCAGGCGGCAGCTTTGATGGGTGGCTACGGCGATGCGTCGACCGAAGCGAAGCAGGCAATTGAAAGAGAGGCGGTTGGCACTGCGCCAACCGCATTTGGGCTAAACGTTGGATTCGCTCAGTTTTGCTGCGATGGCGTCCATCAGGCGCTCGCCGATGCGGGTATCGAAGGCGCTGTCAATCTCGCGGATGCAGGTCGGGCTGGTGATGTTGATCTCGGTGAGGAACTCACCAATCACGTCCAGGCCGACAAAAAGCAGCCCGCGTTTGCGCAGCTCCGGCCCCACAATCGCGGCGATCTCCTTGTCGCGCTCAGAAAGTGGCTGCGCGACGCCGCGTCCCCCGGCGGCGAGATTGCCGCGGGTTTCGCCTACTGCGGGTATGCGCGCCAGGCAGTAGGGCACCGGCTCGCCGTCTATCATCAGGATGCGTTTGTCGCCTTCCGTGATGGCCGGAATGTAGCGCTGCGCCATAATCTGACGGCCGCCATGCTCGGTCAGTACCTCAAGGATCACTGAAAGATTCGGGTCGCCTTCGCGGTGGCGGAAAATCGATGCGCCACCCATTTCATCCAGCGGTTTGAGAATGATGTCACGCTGCTCGCGAGCAAACTCCCGCAGAATGTCGGACCGCCTGCTGACAAGGGTCGGTGGGGTGCATTGCGGAAACTGGGTGGCAAAGAACTTCTCGTTGCAGTCGCGCAGACTCTGCGGGCGATTTACCACCAGTGTGCCGGCCTGCTCAGCAAGCTCCAGCAGATAGGTGGCGTAGACATACTCGCTGTTAAAGGGCGGATCCTTGCGCATCAGGATGACATTGAGGTCGGCAAGAGCGCTGTCTACTTCTTCCCCTGTTTCGTACCAGCGCTGGGGGTCGGTGAAGACCTGGATCGGGCGCATGCGGGCCCGCGCCTCGCCGGCAAGCTGGTAGAGATCGCGTTGTTCCATGTAGTAGATCGTCCAGCCGCGGTCCTGGGCTGCCAGCAGCATGGCCAGGGAGCTGTCTTTCTTGAATGCGATCTGCGCGATTGGGTCCATGATGATCCCGACGCGAACAGTCATGTGGTGGTCTCCAACGAGGGGCAGGCAAGCGCTGCCAGAGGCTTGAAATACCGACGCAGATTGGCGGCGGTTGTGCGCTGGGTCAAGGAAAATCCCGCTGCTCCGGCGGCAGATAGCTTGCATTTAAGGAGTGTGCTAAAAAGGTCCGGCGATTGGGTGCAGCCCATCGATGACAGGGCCTCCAGCGCACTGACATAACGATAAACTACGACTCACCGAGGCGATGGTAGGGCGAAATGGAACAGCACTCCGAGGGCTTGAAGGTCATGGTGATCGACGATTCGAAAACGATTCGTCGCACCGCCGAAACGCTGCTGAAAAAAGTAGGTTGTGATGTGATCACGGCGGTGGATGGCTTCGATGCGCTTGCCAAAATTGCGGATAGTCATCCGCGCATCATCTTCGTCGATATCATGATGCCCAGGCTTGATGGTTATCAGACCTGCGCGCTGATCAAGAACAACAGTTCTTTCAAGTCCACGCCGGTGATCATGCTGTCCTCAAAGGATGGTTTGTTTGACAAGGCCAAGGGGCGGATTGTGGGGTCTGACCAGTACCTCACCAAGCCGTTCAGCAAAGAAGAATTGCTCGGTGCTATCAAAGCACATGTGCCTGACTTTGCACCGGTAGAGCAAGTATCCTGAAGTCCGGCCCATTGTGCCGCTGAAGCCTTTCCTACGGAGAAACCATGGCTCGCGTTCTGATTGTTGATGACTCGCCGACCGAAATGTACAAGCTGACGGCCATGCTGGAGAAGCACGGGCACGTCGTTCTCAAGGCCGAAAACGGCGCCGATGGCGTAGCGCTTGCGCGCCAGGAGAAACCAGACGCGGTGCTGATGGATATCGTCATGCCCGGCCTGAACGGTTTTCAGGCGACTCGTCAACTGACCAAAGATGCTGAAACCAGTCACATTCCAGTGATCATTGTGACGACCAAGGACCAGGAAACCGATAAGGTCTGGGGCAAGCGTCAGGGAGCCAAAGATTACCTGACCAAGCCGGTGGACGAAGCGACATTGCTGAAGACCCTGAGCGCCGTACTTACCGGTTGATTAGCGGTTTCGGGATTCGGACGAAGGAAGTTACCAGCATGTCGGATACGCCTACGCCTTTTGAGCGACTCCTGGATATCGACAGCCGTTGCAGGGCCTCGGCTGCCGGATTGCCGTCGCAGCAAGAAGCTGTCCAGACATGGGCTGGTATCGGTTTCCGAATGGGAGGCCGACTGTTCGTTGCGCCTATGGGAGAGGTTGGCGAAATACTCCATGAGCCGCGTTATACCCTGCTTCCCGGTGTGAAGGCGTGGGTAAAGGGAGTGGCCAACGTCCGTGGCAGGCTTTTGCCGGTTATGGACCTGTGCGGCTACCTAGGGCTCGAGTTGTCGCCTTTACGCAAGCAGCGGCGTGTGTTGGTGGTGGACCACCAGGAAGTGTTCGCGGGACTGACGGTCGATGAAGTGTTCGGCATGCAGCATTTTCCGGTAGATGCATTCTCCGAACAGTTGCCTCCTGTCGAAGCCTCGATTCAGCCATTCATTCACGGTGTCTTTCAGCGCGAGCAGCCCTGGCTGGTTTTCAGTCCGCACGCGCTTGCTGCGCATCAGAAATTTCTGGACGTGGCGTATTGATTTAGGTGGGGTCGGCTGATGCCGGCCTTTTGGTTCTTGGAAGGAAACGTACAGGTGGTCCAGGCGGGGGCCGGAAAAATGAAAAAAATGAACGCGAATGCATTGCTGGCAGGGGTACGTAGCAATACGTTGATCGCCGGCCTGTTTATCCTTCTGATCGTCTCGATGGTGTTGCTGTTCGTGAACTTCGCGTACATCAATACACAGGCCGACTACGATAACGAATACGTTGGACACGCAGGTGAGCTGCGAGTTCTCTCCCAGCGCATCGCGAAGAACGCGGTTGAGGCGGCCACCGGTACCCCCGAGGCATTCGACTCGCTGAAAGATGCTCGCAACGACTTTAGCGAGCGTTGGAGTTACCTCTCGGTTGGCGATGATCGCATCGGATTGCCTGCGGTACCTGAAGCGCTGCAATCCGAAGTGGCAGCAGTGCAGCAGGATTGGGATACGCTGCGGCAGAACACCGACGCGATCCTTGCCAGCGAACAAACAGTACTGTCCTTGCATCAGGTGGCAGCCACCCTCGCCGAAACGATCCCTCAGCTGCAGGTTGAGTATGAGGAGGTCGTGGACATCCTTTTGGAAAGTGGCGCTCCAGCCGCTCAGGTTTCCGTGGCCCAGCGTCAATCGCTGCTCGCGGAACGTATCCTGGGGTCGGTCAACAAGGTGCTTTCCGGTGATCAGGACTCTGTGCAGGCCGCAGACATGTTTGGTCGCGACGCCAGCCTGTTCGGTCGCGTGCTCAGCGCCATGCTGGAAGGCAACGAGGCCATGGGCATTACCCGGGTCAGCGACGTCGAAGCATTGGATCGGTTGGCCGCCATTTCAGAGTTGTTCCAGTTCGTTTCCGGATCGGTAGACGAGATTCTGGAAACCTCACCGGAACTGTTCCAGGTACGTGAGTCATCGAACAGCATCTTCGAGGTTTCGCAGACACTGCTCGACAAAACGTCCGAGCTGACCCAGGGGCTTCAAAGTCGTGCCGAAGCCCGTTACGTCAATACCCTCGCTGGCTATGTCCTTGGTGCATTGGCACTGGCTTCGATTCTGCTGATCGGCATGGTCATGGTTCAGGTTACGCGTCGTCGGTTGAGCGAAACCGCGGAAAAGAACGAGCGTAACCAGACAGCGATTTTGCGTCTGCTTGACGAAATCGGCGACCTGGCTGACGGTGACCTGACGGTAGCCGCCACTGTTACCGAAGACTTCACTGGTGCTATCGCTGACTCGATCAACTACTCCATTGACCAGTTGCGCGACCTGGTTGAAACGATCAACCAGACCGCCGTACAGGTGTCCGGTGCGGCCCAGGAAACCCAGGCAACCGCAATGCATCTGGCCGAAGCATCCGAGCACCAGGCTCAGGAAATTGCTGGTGCGTCCGCAGCGATCAATGAAATGGCCGTGTCGATTGACCAGGTATCGGCTAACGCCGCCGAATCCTCGGCAGTAGCCGAGCGGTCGGTAGCGATCGCAAACAAGGGCAACGAGGTGGTGCATAACACCATTACCGGTATGGATAACATCCGGGAGCAGATTCAAGACACTTCTAAGCGAATCAAACGTCTCGGCGAGTCCTCGCAGGAGATCGGCGATATCGTCAGCCTGATTAACGACATCGCCGACCAGACCAACATCCTCGCACTGAACGCCGCGATTCAGGCCTCCATGGCCGGCGACGCCGGTCGAGGCTTTGCGGTCGTTGCGGACGAAGTACAGCGTCTTGCGGAGCGTTCCTCTGCTGCAACAAAGCAGATCGAAGCGCTGGTTAAGACCATTCAGACAGACACGAACGAAGCGGTTATCTCGATGGAGCAGACCACGTCCGAAGTGGTTCGAGGTGCCCGCCTGGCCCAGGACGCAGGGGTCGCTCTGGAGGAAATCGAAAAGGTATCCAAGAGCCTTGCGGCGCTCATCCAGAACATTTCCAACGCGGCTCGCCAACAGGCGTCGTCGGCTGGTCATATTTCCAACACCATGAACGTCATTCAGGAAATTACCTCGCAAACATCTTCCGGTACCACAGCTACCGCGAAGAGCATCGGTAACCTAGCCAAGATGGCCAATGAGATGCGGCATTCGGTATCCGGCTTTACTCTGCCGGAAACGCAGGATCAGGCCTGATTTGAGAGCGCGGCGGCCTGAAACGGGCCGCTGTGGAATTTCATGGATAAGGGGCAGGGTATGCAGCCAGGTGTTGATTGGTCACTGAGACCCTTGGCTGATATGTCGGCAGCGGAATTCAATGACTGGCAGACCCTGCTCGAGGAACGTTCTGGCCTGGTTGTGACCGAGCAACGACGGATCTTTCTCCAGACCAATCTGAGCCGCCGCATGCGCGAAGTCGGGGCGCAGGATTATGCGAGTTACTACCGCCAGGTCACCGACGGTCCTAGAGGGGCTGTTGAATGGTCCACCCTGATGGACAGTCTGACTGTACAAGAGACCCGTTTTTTTCGTCATCCGCCGTCGTTTGCAATGCTTTCCGATTACATACAGCAGCGTGTGGAGTCGCGGAATGCTGCTCGGCCCTGGTCGCTGTGGAGCGTTGGTTGTGCAAGCGGCGAGGAAACCTACTCGTTGGCGATTTGTGCAGCTGAGGCGCTTAAGTGCACCGACGGCGAAACACAGTTTGGTGTGATAGGAAGCGATATCAGTCTCAGTGCGTTGAGCCGTTCACGTGAGGGCCTCTATGGTCTACGTCGACTCGAACATCTGGACCCCGACCTACGCGAGCGGTATTTCCAACCACTGGCGGGTGATCGTTTTCAGGTGGTACCCAGTCTGGCAGCGAGGGTGTGCTTTGCCCGACTTAACGTGCTGGAGCTGGCCGGTGCACCAATGTCCGATGTGGACGTCATTTTTTGTCAGAACCTGTTGATCTACTTCCGTCGCTGGCGCCGCCGCGAAATCCTCAATCGTCTTGCCGAGCGCCTGGCGCCGGGAGGGTTGCTGGTTATTGGCGCGGGTGAGGTGGTCGGTTGGCAGCACCCGGAGCTGGTTCCGGTGGCTGATAGTCAGGTTCTGGCCTTTACCCGGAAATGTTTATGAGCGGAGTCGCTATGGGTGATCGGCACGATTATGTCGCCCTGGAGTGGGTGAAAGGCGAGATTGCCGAAACGCTGAAGCAGGCACGGCAGGCCTTGGAAGCGTTCGTCGAAAACCCGCAAGACTCGACGCGGATGCGCTTCTGTCTGACCTATGTACATCAGGTGCATGGCACCTTGCAGATGGTTGAGTTCTATGGCGCTGCACTGCTTGCCGAAGAAATGGAGCAGTTAGCTCGTGCGCTATTGGATGAAAGCGTCGCCAGCCAGACCGAAGCGCTTGAAGTGCTCATGCAGGCGATTCTTCAGATGCCGGTTTATCTGGATCGTATCCAGAGTGCTCGGCGCGATCTACCCATGGTGGTCCTGCCGCTGCTCAACGATCTTCGAGCGGCACGTGGCGAGAAGCTGTTGTCAGAAACCAGCCTGTTTTCGCCAGACATGTCCGTGCGAGCGCCGGCGCTTTCGGGCGAATTTTTGGCGCAGCGACAGACCGAGGATTTGCCAACGCTGCTTCGAAAACTACGGCAGATGTTGCAGGTCGCGTTGGTCGGGGTCATTCGTAACCAGGATCTATCCACCAATTTAAGCTACATGGCACGTGTCTTTGCGCGCCTGGAAATGCTCTGTAAGGATGCGCCCCTGGGCGCGCTATGGCAGATCGCATCCGGTGTGGTGGAGGGGCTCGCCAGCGGCGCTGTCGCTAACGGCACCACGGTTCGAAACCTGTTACGTCAGGTAGACAGAGAGCTCAAGCGTCTGGTCGCGGAGGGCGCTGAGGGCATCAATCAGGCAGCTCCTGACGAGCTGACCAAAAATCTTCTGTTCTATATAGCCAAGGCGCCGGCCCAGAGTCCGCGAATCCAGGCGTTGAAGGCTGAGTACAGCCTGGATGATGCGCTACCCGATAGCACGCTGGTCGACGAAGAGCGGGCCCAGCTTGCTGGACCGGACCGCGGCGCCATGCGCTCGGTGGTGGCTGCATTGTGCGAGGAGCTGGTTCGGGTAAAGGACAGCTTGGATCTGTTCGTACGCAGCGATCGTACGGGCCTCACGGATCTCGGAGCGCTACAGTCGCCGCTCAAGCAGATAGCCGATACGCTCGCTGTGCTCGGTTTCGGTCAACCACGGCGGATCATTCTGGACCAGATCAGCCTGGTCGAAGGTTTGGCGAATGGGCGCCAGCAGCCTGACGACGCAGCTCTGATGGATGTCGCAGGCGCGCTGCTGTACGTCGAAGCGACGCTCGCCGGCATGGTGGGCGGCACTTCAGCTGAGCATATTGGCGAGGACAGTCACCTCCCAACCACCGATGTCGGGCAGATCCATCGCCTGGTTATCCGCGAGGCGCGTACGGGGCTGGAGCAGGCGAAAGACGCCATCATCGAGTTCATTGCCTCCCAATGGAATCATCAACACCTGGCGCGTGTTCCGGAGTTGCTGACCCAATCCCGCGGCGGACTTGCAATGGTTCCCCTTGCCCGCGCCGCGGCCTTGCTGGATGCCTGTAACCAGTACATCCAAGAACAGCTGCTAGCTAAACAGGCAATCCCTGATTGGCAAAGCCTGGATACGCTTGCTGATGCAATCACCAGCGTCGAATACTACCTGGAGCGCCTCAGTGAAGACTGCGGCTCACAGGGTGACCTGATTCTCGATGTGGCTGAAGAGAGTTTGCAGGCGTTGGGCTATCCGCTCAGCGTGCAGGCTCCAAGTCAGTTTGAACAAACGGACTCGGAGACGAGTTTCGAGCTGTCAGATCCGCTCGATGAAATCGAAGTGCTCTCTCTCGAACCGGCATCAGAGTCTATAAGTACCCCTGAGACTCAGGACGCGAGCTCGCTTTGGTCAGACCCTGCGCAGATCGGGTTCGACTCGCAGACCAATGTCGATCTGATCCACGACGAAGAGTTGAACGTCGCCGATGTCGTTGAGGTTGAAGCGTTCGACTGGTCGGGAGAGGATGCCGAGCTGACCGAGGCAGAGCCCTCGCAGGCGATTAGCACTGAGACTGTCGAGACGTTGAGCGATTCCCAAGGTCAGCCTGCCGATGACGAGATCGGCTACGAAGTCGATTGGTGCGAAGCGGAGATGACGGCACTCGATATGCCCGAAGTCTTGTTGCCCGACCCGGTGATTCAGTCGGCTAACGACGAGCCGGTCATGACCGTGGCGGACGTATTGGCAACACCTGTTGCTTCCGTCAATCCCCCTGCACGGGATGTTCCGCCAAGCCTTCTGCCGCCTCCTGAGGGTGAAGAGGCAGTTGATGATGACTTGCTGGAGGTGTTCATCGAGGAGGCTGCCGAGGTTCTCGAAACCATCAGTGATTACCTGCCGCGCTGGTGTGAAGATCCCATGGACAAGGAGGCGCTCGGCGAGGTGCGGCGTGCCTTCCATACCCTCAAGGGCAGCGGGCGAATGGTCCGTGCTTTGGTCATTGGAGAACTTGCCTGGTCTGTCGAAAACCTGCTCAACCGGGTTCTGGATCGCAGCATTGAAGCTGGCGAGCCAGTCAAAAAGCTGGTGAGAGATGTGGTGGCGTTGATGCCGGCGCTAGTCGAAGAGTTTGCAGCCAAGGCCCAACGCCAACGCGACGACGTCGACCTGCTGGCCGCAAACGCTCACGCCTTGGCCCGAGGTCAGGTGCCAGAGCCTGACCCGCAAGGCGGCGTCGCACAAGACCATCCGGCCCAAGAAGAAGCAGATGAAGATGTGCTAGATCCGCAGTTGCTGGAGATATTCCGTAATGAGGCTGAAGCGCATCTGGCCACACTCGTCGACTTTCTCGCCGATTGCGCGCAACGCTTGCCGCAACCAGTAACCGACCCTTTACAGCGTGCGCTGCACACCCTCAAGGGTAGCGCCCATATGGCGGGCATTCTGCCCATGGCTGAAGTTGCCACACCATTGGAAAGAATGGTCAAGGAGTTCAAGGCCAACCTGATACAGATGGATCTGGCCGAGGCCGAGCTTCTACACACCGCTGAGCAGTTGCTCAGGCGTGGACTGGAAAATCTCGAGCGTGAGCCGCTGGCGGCCATCGAGGGAGCGGAGGCGTTCATTGCTCGCGTGCATGAGTTGCATCAGGCCCGACTGGCGGATGCCGGTGAGCGAGGCGACAGAGAGCACGGTGAGCCACGCGACCCTGGCATGATTGCGCTGTTTCTGTCGGAAGGCATGAACATCCTGCTTGACGCCGAAGCGCTACTGCAGAGTTGGCGCGAGCATCCAGCCGAGCGGCAAGAATTGACCGCGCTGTTGGAAGAACTGACGACGCTGGGTCTTGGCGCCCAGATGGCCGAGTTGCCACAGATCGACACGCTGTGTCAGGTGTTGCTTGATCTCTATGCCGTTGTGCAGGAAGGGCGTCTAGCGGTCAGCGCCCGGTTCTTCGATGACGTCGAACAGGCACATGAAGCCTTGGTCGGCATGATGGATCAGGTCGCGGCAGGTCTGCAGGTGACCGGGCAGCCCGAGCTAGTGGCCAGACTTGAGAGTTTGCTCGCCGAGGCGATTGATCCGCTTACGTTGGAACAGCCGGTCAACGAAGTTTCCGGAGAGGCCTCTGCCACGTTTGCTTCGGCAGATAGTGCCCCCGAGCCTCTGGCCGAAGCCGAAGCCGAAGCCGAAGCCGAAGCCGAAGCCGAAGCCTGGCCTGTCGAGCCTGGCTTGGGCGAGGACGAGCTGGATGGAGAAATGGTCGAGATCTTTCTCGACGAAGCCGTCGATTTGCTGGATAGCGCCGGCGGCGCCCTGGAGCGCTGGCTCGGAGATCCGTCTAATCAGTTGGCGCTATCGGCATTGTTACGCGATCTGCACACGCTCAAGGGCGGCGCACGCATGGCTGAAATTCGGCCGATCGGCGATTTGGCACATGAGCTTGAAACGCTCTATGAAGGCCTTTCCGATGGTCGCTACGTGCATACCGATGACCTCGCCACACTGTTATTACGCAGTCACGATCAGCTAGCGGTGCAACTTGAGCAGCTTCAGGCACACCAGCCGATGGATGCCGCTACAGGGCTCATCGAGCATATTCGCGCGTATCGGCAAGGTGTCTCGCCGAACTTTGGTCCGGTTGCTTCGACCGACGATGAAGTACTAATGGCCGAAGAGGGCGCGCAGAACACGGATGCTGCTTTTGAAGAGGCTGAGCCGCTGGAAGCTGTAGAGCGACTTGATGATTCCGTGTTCGCGCTTGAAATGGACAGCGATGACCTTGAGCTGGAAAGTCCTTCAGCTAACGACCTCCCGTTTGCAGCGTCAGGCCAGCCTGAGGAACAGTTTGTCGCAGCGTTGCCCGAAGAGTCGGAGGCGGTCGCGCGGCCGGAGTCGATGTCGGCGGACGAGCATGCCAAGGCCGGAGAAGGCAGCTGGGAAAGTCGTGATCCGGAGCTGGTGGAAATATTCTTGGAGGAAGGCTTTGACATCATCGAACGCGCCGGAGCATCGCTTCAGCGTTGGATGGAAGATGTAGGCAACAGTTTTGAAATCGAGGCGTTGCAGCGAGACCTGCATACCTTGAAAGGCGGTGCGCGGATGGCGGATATCCGCGAGATCGGCGATCTTGCTCATGAGCTGGAGTACTTGTACGAAGGACTGTGTGCCGGTAATTACCGCGCAAGTGAGACCTTGTTCACTCTGCTTCAGACCTGCCATGACCGGCTCGCCGAGATGCTTGACGCCGTACGCGCTTTCCGAGATCTGCCTAACGGGAAAGACCTGATTGGGACCATCCAGCGGTTTCGCGCGAACCCTGAAGAGCAATTGAGCATGCCGAGCAGCGTTGCTTTGAAGGCAGCGGAGGATGCTGCTCAAGACGCCGCCGAAGCCGAGATTCTGGATATTTTCGTCGAGGAAGCCGACGAACTGCTGGAGGAAATGGAAAGCGCTCTTGGACGCTGGGAAGCCACGCAAGATAGTACGGCCCCTCTGGGCGACATGATGCGCGTGCTGCATACGCTGAAGGGTGGCGCGCGGCTGGCGGCCCAAGGTCGCCTGGGCGACATGGCGCACGATCTGGAGCAACGTCTCAGTGAGGCGCAACTCCAGGGTGATCCGTGGACTGACAGCTTGTTTATGGACGTGCAGGGCGGCTACGACGCGTTGCTCAAAGAGGTTGAGTCGATGCGCGCGCGGCTTATACCTGAGCCCGACGTGCCTACAGACCATCAGGTTGAGGAAAGTCTTCACGGCGACCACCCCGACTCATCGGTAATCGTGCTCGAAACGCCTATCGTAGCTGCCAGTGCCCAGGCTTCGGTCAACAGTGCGCCGGCCAAGGTTCTGCCGTTCATCCGACGCGCCGAACAGGCCGCACTGGATGCTGCATCACGTCGCGCGCCGCAGGAACTGGTCAAGGTACCTGCTGAACTCCTGGAAGGTTTGGTTAATCTGGCGGGGGAGACATCGATCTTCCGCGGCCGGGTTGAGCAGCAGGTCAGCGATGTCAGCTTCACCCTGGGTGAGATGGAAGCCACCATCGAGCGGGTGCGCGATCAGTTGCGGCGGCTGGATACCGAAACTCAGGCGCAAATTCTCAGCCGCTATCAGGCTGAGGCGGAGCGTGCGGGGTATGACGATTTCGATCCGCTGGAAATGGACCGGCACTCCCAGCTGCAGCAGCTGTCACGCGCGTTGTTCGAATCGGCATCTGACCTGCTGGATCTGAAAGAAACCCTGGCCGCACGTAATCGTGACGCGGAAACCCTGTTGCTGCAGCAGGCGCGCGTCAATACGGAGCTCCAAGAAGGCCTCATGCGCACCCGCATGGTTCCCTTCGATCGTCTGGTGCCGCGTTTGCGCCGGATCGTTCGCCAGGTAGCGGGCGAGTTAGGTAAACAGGTCGAGTTTCTGGTCGGTAATGCGACCGGAGAAATGGACCGTAGCGTGCTGGAGCGCATCGTTGCACCGTTGGAGCATATGCTGCGCAATGCCGTTGATCATGGGATCGAAGTAGGCACTAAGCGTGTCGCGGCGGGTAAGCCCGAGCAAGGCAATATCCGTCTCGATCTGAGCCGTGAAGGCGGTGACATTGTGCTGGCGTTGAGCGATGACGGTGCCGGTATCAACCTCGAAGCCGTCCGCCGGAAAGCGATTGAGCGCGGCTTGATGCAACCGGGTAGCGAACTATCCGACCATGAGGTGCTGCAATTCATTCTGGAGGCGGGGTTCTCCACTGCCGAGCAAGTGACGCAGATATCCGGACGCGGCGTCGGTATGGATGTGGTGCACTCGGAAGTCAAGCAGCTCGGCGGCTCCATGAGCATCGAGTCGACTCTCGGCAAGGGAACACGTTTCCTGATCCGCCTGCCCTTTACCGTGTCGGTCAACCGGGCGCTGATGGTGTACTCAGGCGAGGATCTTTATGCGATCCCGCTCAACACGATCGAAGGTATCGTACGTGTGTCGCCGTACGAACTCGAAGCCTATTACCAGCCTGGAGCATCGCGCTTTGAATACGCTGGCCAAACCTATGAGTTGCGTTATCTAGGCGAGCTGCTGAATAACGGACAGCGCCCCAAGCTGGTCGGACAGAGCCTGCCTTTACCGGTCATCCTGGTGCGCTCGAACGAGCACAGTGTCGCGGTGCAGGTCGATAGCCTCGCCGGTTCCCGTGAAATTGTGGTGAAGGGTCTGGGGCCGCAATTTGCCACTGTCCCAGGGATCTCCGGTGCGACCATCCTCGGCGATGGCCGGGTCGTGGTGATCCTCGATCTACTCGCGACCATTCGTGTCCTGCATGCTCACTTACTTACCCAGCAGCAGCCATTGCGTCTGTTGGGCGAAGACGAGCCGGTCGATGTCGAAGTCGATCGGCCTACGTTGGTGATGGTCGTGGATGACTCGGTGACCGTGCGTAAGGTCACCAGTCGTCTGCTCGAGCGTAACGGTATGAATGTGCTGACAGCTAAAGACGGCGTCGATGCGATCACGCAGCTGCAGGAACGCAAGCCGGACATCATTCTGCTGGACATCGAGATGCCGAGAATGGATGGCTTCGAAGTGGCAACGCTGGTGCGCCACGATGAGCATTTGAAAGATCTGCCCATCATCATGATTACCTCGCGTACCGGCGAGAAACACAGAGACAGAGCCATGGCCATTGGCGTTAACGAGTACCTAGGGAAGCCCTATCAGGAGTCGCTGCTACTCGAGACGATCCAGCAGTTGGTCACGCGTCATGAATGAAATCAGCCCCGCCCGCATTGGCGTTATCGCAGACACCTCTCTGCAGCGTCATGTGCTGCAGCAAGCGTTGAGCGCGAACGGTTACAACGTCGTGCTTAACTGTGATCCGGCACGAATCGAGGAAGCAGACCTGACGGCGGCGCAAGCCGACCTGTGGCTTGTAGATCTGGCGCAGACGGAAGACTCCCCTCTGGTCAACGCCTTGCTCGAGCGGGACAGCTGTCCGGTACTGTTCGGCGAGGGCCATGCGCCGGAGCGGCACTCCGAACATTATCCGCGCTGGGAAAGGCGCATGTTTGGCAAGCTGAAGCGCTTGGTCGGTGACCCTTCCCGGGTCGTCGGGCCGCGTCTTGAAGTGCTGCATGGAGATGCAGAGCGTGCTACCCGTCTGTCGTTGCCCGGCCCGCTACTGGCGGCGGCTGAGTCGATCTCCGGCGAGCCCGCTCGAGAGGTCTGGCTACTGGCGGCGTCGCTGGGCGGCCCCGAGGCGGTAAAAGCGTTTCTCGATGCGCTGCCGGTAGGGCTGCCGGTTGGTTTCGTCTACGCCCAGCATATCGAGGCAAGTTTCGAGTCTGCCCTGTCGCAAGCGGTTGGGCGACACAGTGAGTGGAGCGTCAATCAGAGCAGGGCTAACGACTTGATTCGCTGCGGCGAAGTCGTGGTGGCACCTATCAGCGAAGAAATGGGCTTTGACAAGGATGGCGCCATGTCGCTCTCCGGGCGCTGCTGGCCGGAGCCATACAGCCCGTCCGTCGACCAAATGATGCTCAATCTGGCTCAACAGTTCGGTAACCGTTGTGGTGTCATCGCGTTCAGCGGCATGGGCAGTGATGGCAGTGCTGCTGCCGCTTATGTTCTGCGCCAGGGCGGCAGGGTCTGGACCCAGCGTGCCGATTCCTGCGTCTGCTCAAGCATGCCGGACAGCCTGCGCGAGGGCGGCTACAGCTCGCTCAGCGGTGATCCGCGGGAACTGGCCCAGGCTTTGGTCAATCACTTTGCGCAGCAGGCCAGCCGGCCCGTTGCGGCATTGCAACTGGATAACCCATGAGTCAATCCGCTATCACTCAAGACGCCTCTGCCAGCCTGACCGGGCTTCTGGTCCCTTTGGCCGACCGCACGCTGCTTTTGCCCAACGTTGCAGTAGCCGAGCTGATTCCATATCGCGCTCCGAACTCGGCGCAGGGCAGTCCGGCCTGGTTTCTCGGACAGGTGGCCTGGCGAGACCTGACATTACCTCTTCTGTCGTTCGAGGCTGCTTCTGGTGGCCAGCCTGAGACAGGTTCGAGGGCACGCGTGGCCGTGCTCAACGCCCTGGGTGGCCGCGATCATGTCAAATTCATCGCCTTGCTCGTTCAGGGCATCCCGCGTTCGGTCAAGGTTGACTCAAGCTTGGCGCGTTCGGATGTCGCCTTGGCGCCTCTGGAATTGGATGCGGTCAATCTCGGCGACGTCCAGGCGCGCATACCGGACCTTATCGCGCTGGAACAGAAACTGGCGGATGCAGGCCTGATCTGATCCCGCCCAGACCGGCCGACGACTGTTGATCGATCACTCAGGCATCAGGCTGGAAATCGCCCCAGAGCTGCTGCGCGAGACTAAGCGCAACCACCGGTGCTGTCTCCGTGCGTAGCACGCGCGGGCCCAGCCGGGCCGGTTGGAATCCGGTGCTGTGCGCCAGGTCGATCTCGGCGTCGTTCAAGCCGCCTTCAGGGCCGATCAGAAACGCTAACGTGGCCGGCCGGGTATGTGCTGATAAAGGTTCAGCCACAGGATGCAGGACCAACTTCAATTCCGCTTCCAGCGTCACCCAGTCCGGGAGCGACATCGGGGGATGGATGATTGGAATGACCGAGCGACCGCACTGCTCGCACGCGCTTATGGCGATCTGGCGCCAATGAGCCAGGCGCTTGTCGGCCCGCTCATCTTTCAAGCGGACTTCGCAGCGCTCGCTGACGATCGGTGTGATCTCCGCGACCCCTAGCTCGGTGGCTTTCTGAATCGCCCAGTCCATCCGTTCGCCTCGCGAAAGGCCTTGACCCAGATGAATGTGCAGCTTTGATTCAGGCAGCCCGGCCAACTGATCGCGCAACATTACCGCGACTTGTTTCTTGCCTACCTCGGCCAATTCGCCGCGATACTCCGTTCCACTACCATCGAAGAGCTGCACCGCTGCGCCAACATTGAGCCGCAACACTCGGCTGATGTAATGAGCAGAGGCCTCCGGTAGCTGTTGGAGGCCAAGCGAGAGTGGCATGTCGATGAAAAAGCGGGAAAGGCGCATGGCTGGGTACGGGTTAGAAAGGGAGACGCAGTTTAATGGTTTACCGGGTACACCTGTAGCCTGCTAGCCGGGATCGCGGAACTCATCCGGCGCGCCAGCTGAAACCGCAACGCTGATGTCTGCTCGCGTGGCAATGTCGATGCCTTCGGTCGCCACCTCGGCAAGAAAATCGATCTGTTCCTCGGTGATGGTGTACGGCGGCAGAAAGTACACAACGCTACCCAGCGGTCGTAGCAGCGCCCCCCGCTGCAGTGCGTGCTGATAGACCTTCAGGCCGCGACGTTCTTGCCATGGATAGGGCGTTTTGCTGGCTCGGTCCTGAACCATTTCGATGGCCAGAGCCATTCCGGTCTGACGCACCTCGGCGACCTTCGGGTGGTCGCGCAGGTGGGCCGTAGCGGTTTTCATGCGTACGGCCAGTCGCTTGTTGGCTTCGATGACATTGTCTTGCTCGAAGATATCCAGCGTGGCTAGGGCTGCTGCACAGGCCAGCGGGTTGCCGGTGTAGGTGTGCGAGTGAAGGAAGGCACGCAATGTGGAGTAGTCGTCGTAGAACGCCTGATACAGCTTGTCTGTGGTCAGCACCGCAGCCATAGGCAGGTAGCCCCCCGTCAGGGCTTTGGACAGGCAAAGGAAGTCCGGCGTTATGCCCGCTTGCTCGCAAGCGAACATGGTGCCGGTACGGCCAAAGCCGACAGCGATCTCATCATGGATGAGGTGCACGTCGTACCGGTCGCAGGCCTCGCGCAGCAGCTTGAGGTAGATCGGATGGTACATGCGCATACCGCCAGCGCCTTGAATCAGCGGTTCGACAATCACCGCTGCGATCTCACCATGATGCTCGGCCAGCGTCTGTTCCATATGGGCGAACATGGTGCGTGAATGTTCTTCCCAGCTGACGCCGTCCGGGCGCAGGTAGCAATCCGGGCTCGGGACCTTGAAGGTATCCAGAAGGAGCGGCTTATAGGTGTCGGTGAACAGTGCGACATCGCCCACTGACATGGCAGCAACCGTTTCGCCGTGGTAGCTGTTGGTCAGAGTGACGAATCGCTGCTTGTCCGAGCGTCCGATGTTGCGCCAGTAGTGGAAGCTCATCTTCAGCGCAACTTCGATGCCGGTCGATCCATTGTCGGTGTAGAACACTCGATCAAGGCCGGGAGGCGTGATGCTTACCAGTCGTTCCGATAGTTCGACGACTGGCTGATGACTGAAGCCGGCGAGCATGACGTGTTCGAGCTGATCGAGCTGGTCTTTGATGCGTTGATTGATGCGTGGGTTGGAATGCCCAAACACATTGACCCACCATGAGCTCACGGCGTCCAGATAACGCTTCCCGTCGAAGTCCTCAAGCCACACGCCCTCGCCACGGCGGATCGGAATCAGAGGAAGTTGCTCGTGATCTTTCATCTGGGTGCAGGGGTGCCAGAGTACGGATAGGTCACGCTGCATCCAGCTGTCGTTGAGGCTCATCATTGCTCCTTGGCATAGGCGTCGGCGCAGCCTAGCAGAAACAGCACGGCGGTCCGTTCAACGGAAACGGATCTATCTATCAGGCCGATATTTTGAAACGAAAAAATGCGATTCATTTCGATCTGTTAGCCGTTAGGCTAAGCGCGTTCATCATTTGGGACTTTAGCAATGCAATGGCGGAATTCTTCCAGTAACTACGGTCTGGTCAGTATCACGATGCACTGGCTGGTGGCGGTCGCTGTTGTAGTCTTGTTTGCGCTGGGTTATTGGATGGTCGGGCTGACCTATTACAGCAGCTGGTATCGGACCGCTCCGGACATACATAAGAGCATCGGTCTGCTGCTGCTGGGCCTGATGGTCTTGCGCGTCATCTGGCGCTTTCTCAATCGCGGTCCGGCGCCACTCGCAAACCACGGGCAAATGACGCGGCTGGCGACCAAGGCGGGTCATGGCGTTCTTTATCTTGGCCTGTTTGCAGTCATGATTTCTGGCTATCTCATCTCCACCGCGGATGGCCGCAGCATCAGCGTCTTTGGATGGTTCGAGGTGCCCGCGTTGATTACCTCGATTCCCGATCAGGAAGACATAGCCGGCCTGATCCACGAATACCTCGCCTGGGGGCTGGTGATTTTCTCCGGTCTGCATGCCCTGGCGGCTCTCAAGCACCATTTCATCGATCGCGATCCGACGCTCAAGCGCATGATCGGGCGCGCCGATGCCTGACGAACCTCAAAAGGAGTACTCCATGTTAAAGAAAAGCTTCGCTGCATTGGCCCTGGGCTCAATGCTGTTTGCAGGCCAAGCGCTTGCTGCTGACTACGCGATTGATATCAAAGGCCAGCATGCCTTCGTCAACTTCAAGATCAGCCACCTTGGTTACAGCTGGCTGTGGGGTTCGTTCAAAGAGTTCGACGGTAACTTCAGCTTCGATGCCGCGAAGCCCGACGCAAGCAGCGTGAACGTCACGTTGCAGACGGACAGTGTGTTTTCCAACCACGCCGAGCGCGACAAGCATCTGCGCAGCGAAGATTTCCTGAATGTCTCCGAGCATCCAACCGCGACCTTCGAGTCCACCTCGGTCAAGCCGACTGGTGACGGTACTGCTGACATCACTGGCAATCTGACCCTGAACGGTGTGACCAAGCCGGTCGTGATCGCCGCCAAGTTCCTTGGTGAAGGCAAAGACCCATGGGGCGGCTACCGCGCTGGCTTCGAAGGCACAACGACACTCACGCTGAAAGACTTCGACATCAAGATGGACCTGGGTCCGGCTTCGCAAACCGTTGACCTGATCATCTCCGTGGAAGGCGTACGCCAGTAACTAAACGTGGCTCACCGAACGCCGGCGCAAGCCGGCGTTCTGGTTTCTAGCCACCCGATACCGCTCTTTTCGAAACGCAGCGACCTACGCTAGTAGTTTGCTCAATCAGCGCAATAGAGCGCCTGAGACGCTATTGGCTGTTTACAGACACTGATGAATGTAAGTATATTCCCCCTCATTCTGCCATTCGAGTCTGCCCAGGCCTTTCTCCCCTTGGGCTAGCTGTTCAACGAGGTCACTTTCGATGCCAATCAAGCCAGCCAGTGCTGTTCTGATTCCACTCTTCGTCGCCGTAGCATTGCTGAGCGGCTGTCAGGAAGAACCAGCGGCGGCGCCAGCGAAGCAGCCGGCTCCACAGGTGGGCATCGTGACGCTCGGGGCCGAGCCGTTCGAATTGACTACGGAACTGCCAGGCCGAACCACAGCCTTCCGTGTCGCCGAAGTCCGTCCGCAGGTCAGCGGGATCATTCAGAAGCGCCTGTTTACCGAGGGCAGCGAAGTGAAGAAGGGGCAGCAGCTCTATCAGATTGATCCTGCCGTCTACGAGGCCACTTTGAAAAGTGCTCAGGCGAAGGAGGTCTCGGCCAAGTCGCTGTCGGATCGCTATGCGCTGCTGGTCGAGGAGCAGGCGGTGAGCCAGCAGGCCCATGACGAGGCCCGGGCTGCGTCGTTGCAGGCCCAGGCCGAGCTTGAGCGGGCGAAGATCGATCTGCGTTATACCAAGGTGCTGGCGCCCATCTCCGGCCGCATTGGCCGCTCTGCTGTGACCGAGGGCGCACTGGTCAGTAATGGCCAGGCGCAGGAACTGGCGACTATTCAGCAGCTCGATCCGATCTATGTCGATGTGACCCAGCCGGTGCAGGACCTGATCGCCCTGCGGCGTGACCTGGAAAGCGGTCGACTGCAGCAGGCAGGTGAGAGCGCGGCGAAGGCTCGGTTGATCCTGCCTGACGGATCTGAGTATCCGCATGACGGCACGCTGGAAGTAGCCGAGGTGGCCGTGGACGAAGGCACGGGCTCGGTCACCATCCGCGCCAAGTTCCCAAACCCTGAAAAAGACTTGCTGCCCGGAATGTTCGTCCACGCGCGACTGCTGGCGGGTGTGCGTGAGCAGGCCTTGCTGGTGCCGCAGCAAGGCGTTACCCGTAACGCTCGTGGCGAGCCGACGGCGATGGTGGTGGGCGCCGACAACAAGGTCGAGCTGCGCCAGATCAAGACCGAACGTGCAGTGGGTAATCGCTGGCTGGTCAGCGAAGGTTTGCAGCCCGGTGATCGCGTGATCACCGAAGGCCTGCAGTTCATTCGCCCGGGTGTCGAGGTCAATCCGCAGCCAGCCGGCAACGTCAAGCAGGCCGGGCAGAGCGATGCTCAGGCTGGCACTGCCGGCGCTGGCGAAGAGGAATAACTAGACATGTCCAAGTTCTTCATCGATCGGCCCATCTTCGCCTGGGTAATTGCCCTGGTGCTGATGCTTGCCGGAACGCTGGCGGTGCTCAATCTGCCGGTCAACCAGTATCCGAGCATCGCACCGCCGAACGTATCGATATCGGTCAACTATCCGGGCGCGTCGGCGCGTACCGTCCAGGACACCGTTGTTCAGGTCATCGAGCAGCAGCTCAATGGCCTCGATGGGCTGCGCTATATCTCCTCGGAGAGCAACTCCGATGGCAGCATGACCATCAACGTGACGTTCGAGCAGGGCACCGACCCTGACATTGCTCAGGTCCAGGTCCAGAACAAACTGCAGCTTGCGACGCCTCTGCTACCTCAGGCCGTTCAGCAACAGGGCATACGGGTGTCGAAATCGGCGCGCAACTTCCTGATGGTGGTGGCATTGGTGTCGAAGGATGGGCAGCAGACAAACTTCGACCTGGCCAACTACATCGTGGCCAACGTACAGGATCCAATCTCGCGTACACCGGGTGTGGGTGACTTCCAGGTGTTCGGCGCCCAGTACGCCATGCGCATCTGGCTCGACCCGTCCAAGTTGCAGCAGTTCCAGCTGACGGCGGTGGACGTTCGATCCGCTATTCAGGAGCAGAACGTCCAGGTTTCATCCGGCCAGCTCGGCGGCCTGCCAGCGGTGGAGACTCAGCAGCTAAACGCCACGATCATTGGTAAGACCCGGCTGGAAACGCCGGAGCAGTTCGAGAAGATCTTGTTGAAGGTCAACGCCGACGGATCACAGGTGCGCCTGCGTGACGTCGCCAGGGTCGAACTTGGCGCCGAGAGCTATGCGATCCGCGCCGAGTATAACGGCCAGCCGGCAGCCGGCCTGGGGATACGCCTTGCCGCAGGCGGCAATGCACTCGATACCGCCAAAGCGGTGCGCGCAACGATTTCCGAGTTGGAGCCCTTCTTCCCGCCGGGCGTCGAGGTGGTTTACCCCTACGACACCACGCCGGTGATCTCCGCGTCCATCGAAGGCGTTGTGCATACGCTGCTGGAAGCCTTCGTACTGGTCTTTCTGGTGATGTTCCTGTTCCTGCAGAACCTGCGGGCTACGCTGATCCCGACGCTGGCGGTGCCAGTGGTGATCCTCGGCACCTTCGCGGTCCTGCTGACATTCGGATACAGCATCAATACGCTCACGATGTTCGCGATGATTCTGGCCATTGGTCTGCTCGTGGACGATGCGATCGTGGTGGTGGAGAACGTCGAACGGGTGATGCGCGAGGAGGGGCTTTCCGCACGGGAGGCCACTCGCAAGTCGATGGGCCAGATTCAGAGCGCGCTGGTGGGTATTGGCGTGGTGCTTTCGGCCGTGCTGTTGCCGATGGCCTTCTTTGGAGGCTCCACGGGGGTCATTTACCGACAGTTCTCGATCACCATCGTCTCGGCCATGGTGCTTTCGGTGCTGGTCGCACTGATCTTCACCCCGGCGTTGTGCGCGACCATCCTCAAACCGCATAGCGGCGATCACGAGGGCAAGCGCGGGTTCTTCGGCTGGTTCAACCGCACCTTCGAGCGCGGCACGCTGCGCTACGAGCGGGGTGTGGCTGCTGTGCTGCGGCGCAAAGCGCCCTACCTGCTGATGTACCTGCTCATCGTCGGCATCATGATTTGGATGTTCACCCGCATTCCAACGGCCTTCCTTCCGGAAGAAGACCAGGGCGTGCTGTTCGCCCAGGTGCAGACCCCGGCAGGTTCAACTGCAAGCCGGACTCAGGAGGTCGTCGAGCAGATGCGCGAATACCTGCTGACCGAGGAAAGCGAGACGGTCAATTCGGTGTTCACCATTACCGGTTTCAACTTCGCCGGTCGCGGTCAAAGTTCAGGCATGGCTTTCATCATGCTCAAACCGTGGGAAGAACGCACCGAGCCCGGGCAAGGCGTGTTCGAGCTGGCACAGCGTGCGCAGGGCTACTTCTTCAGCCTTCGGGACGCCATGGTGTTTGCCTTCGCACCACCCGCGGTAATGGAGTTGGGCAATGCCACCGGTTTCGATGTCTATCTGCAGGATCAGGCCGGGCTTGGCCACGAAGCCCTGACCAAGGCTCGCGAACAGTTTATGCAGCTCGCTTCCGAGGACCCGACGCTCACCGGTGTCCGCTTCAACGGGATGCGTGACGAGCCGCAGTATCGGTTGATCATCGACGATGAAAAAGCGCGTGCCCATCAGGTTTCCCTGGCGGCGATCAACGATTCGCTGTCCATTGCCTGGGGCTCAAGTTACGTCAATGACTTCATTGATCGGGGTCGGGTCAAGCGCGTCTACATGCAGGGCGAGCCTACCTCGCGGATGAATCCGGAGGACCTGGGCAAGTGGTACGTGCGCAACACTGAGGGCGAGATGGTGCCCTTCACCGCCTTCGCCACCGGTGAGTGGACCTATGGCGCACCGAAGCTGACGCGTTTCAATGGCGTGCCGGCGATGGAGATTCTGGGCGCGGCCGCACCGGGTTACAGCTCCGGCGAGGCCATGGCAGCGGTTGAGCGGATCGCCGCGCAGTTGCCAGCGGGCATCGGTTACTCATGGACTGGTCAGTCCTATGAGGAACGCCTGTCCGGATCGCAGGCACCCGCGCTCTATGCATTGTCGCTACTGGTGGTATTCCTGGCGCTTGCCGCGCTGTATGAGAGCTGGTCGGTTCCGCTCTCGGTCATGCTGGTCGTGCCGTTGGGCATTGTCGGTGCACTGGCATTCACCATGGGTCGCGGGTTGTCGAACGACGTGTTCTTCCAGGTCGGACTGCTGACCACGGTAGGCTTGTCGGCACGGAATGCGATCCTGATCGTCGAGTTTGCCAAGACCCTGCATGAGCAAGGCATGACGCTGACCGCCGCTGCGATCGAAGCGAGCCGTATTCGTTTGCGCCCTATCGTCATGACCTCTCTGGCGTTCATGCTCGGCGTGCTTCCTCTGGCGATTTCCAGCGGGGCGGGTGCAGGCAGCAAGCATGCGATCGGTACCGGGGTGATCGGCGGCATGCTCAGCGCCATGGTCTTGGCGATTTTCTGGGTCCCGCTGTTCTATGTCCTGGTGTCTTCGCTGGGTAAGCGCAGAATAACCGGCAGCGACGAGCAAAACGGAGAGGCGCAATGAACAAGTCACTATTGAGCCTGGCGCTGATGGCAGCGCTGAGCGGTTGCTCGTTAATACCGGATTACCAGCGACCTGACGCACCTACGGCTGCCAGCTGGCCCGAGGGTGAAGCGTATGTCGGCTCAGCCAGTGCAGCGAAAGGGCAGCAGATGGAGATGGACTGGCAGTCCTTCTTCAGGGACCCTGCGCTGCGTGAACTGATAAAGGTGGCCCTGGAAAACAACCGCGACCTGCGTATCGCTGCGCTGAACGTCGATGCTTATCGCGCCCTTTATCGCGTGCAGCGGGCCGATGTGTTGCCGCTCGTAAGTGGCGATGCAGCCGGTAGCCGTACTCGGACCCCGGGCGATCTCAACCAGACCGGCCAGGGCGCCATCAGCAGTCAGTACAGTGCGACGCTTGGGGTGTCCTGGGAGCTCGATCTGTTCGGGCGTCTGGGTAGCCTGCGCGAGCAGGCATTGCAGGAGTTCCTCGCCACCGAGGCGGCCCAGCGGAGCACGCGGATCAGCCTGATCGCCAGCGTTGCCAACGCCTGGCTGACCTTGCAGGCCGATCAGGCCCTGTTGCTGGTGAGCCGCGACACACTCAAGGCCTTCGAAGAAAGCCTCTCGCTCACCCAGCGCAGTTTCGACGTTGGCGTAGCCTCGGCGCTTGAGTTGAGCCAGGCACGCAGCGCGGTCGATACGGCACGGGTAGGGATCGAGCGTTACACCCGCCAGGTTGCCCAGGACCGCAACGCCCTTGCCTTGCTGCTTGGTCGGAACATTCCGGTGGAGCTGCCGGCCGATGGTCGGCTGGAGCGCGACCTGCTGGCCACGGTTCCGGTGGGGCTGCCGTCGGACCTGCTCTATAAACGACCGGACATCATTCAAGCCGAATACCAGCTACGCGCCGCCAATGCGAATATCGGGGCGGCGAGGGCAGCGTTCTTTCCGCGCATCAGCCTCACCGGGGCGGTGGGTACCGCGAGCAGTGAACTGTCCGGGCTGTTCGATGGCGGCTCCAGCTACTGGAACTTCGCCCCGAGCATCAGTGTGCCGATCTTCAATGCCGGGCAGCTGCGGGCCAACCTCGACTATGCCGAGATCAGCCGCAATATCCAGGTGGCGCAGTATGAGCAGGCCATCCAGACAGCTTTCCGGGAAGTGGCGGATGGGCTGGCTGCTCAATCGACCTACGTTCGCCAAGTGCAGGCTCAGCGCGATCTGTTGGAAACCAGTCAGGATTATTACCGTCTGGCCGAGCGCCGTTACCGCACCGGTATAGACAGCTATCTGACGCTCCTCGATGCACAGCGACAGCTGTTCGAAGTACAGCAGCAATTCATCAGCGACCGTCTGGCGCAGATGGTCAGCGAGGTCGAGCTGTTCAAAGCGTTGGGCGGCGGTTGGGATGCTCAGGACGAGGCTATCCCGGGTCCTGGTTGACCTCGTCTGGCGGCGCTTGCCGGTCGCTCGCTGATGTTATGGCTCGGCGAAAAGTAAAAGGCTCCAACAAAAACGCCGCCCTCAAGGGCGGCGTTTTTGTTTGTGCTACCTGTCAGCGATTGCGGGTCAGCAATGCCGGCTTCTCGCCGCGAGGCTTGGTTGGCAGTTGTTCCAGCTGCTCGATGCTGGGCAGGCGGTCCAGCTTCGACTCCTTGTGGATGATGACCGGCTGCTTTTCCTTCGGCTTCTCCGCAACGTCCCGACGGGCGCCACCGTTGTCACCCTCGATGCGGCGTCCTTCATTCTTGCGGCGTGGCTGGCTGCCACGGGCTGATTGGCCTTGACGCTTGCCTTTGCCCTGAGCGCCTGCACCGGCAGTAGCCGCGCGAGGGCCCGCCGCGGCACGTGGTTGGCCGCCGGGTTGAGCCGGGGCGCCGGGGCGACGGCCACGTCCCTGCTTGTTCTGGTAGGGACTGACATAGTCGACGCTGTTGCCGAAGTTATCGACTTCGTCATCAAGAAATACGTCCGGAGCGCGATCATTCGGTAGGCGAGGCGGACGGCTTGCCGGCGCGGCAGCTGTCTGCTCTGCTGAGCCCTGCGCTGGACGCGCATTGCGCGGCTTGTTGCGGCCGCGACGGTTGCGGTCGCCCGCTTTCGGCTCGCCAGCGGCCGCTTCGGTGGTTTTGGCGGCGCGCTCGCCGCGCGGTTTGCGTTCGCTATTGCGGGCAGGGCGCGGCTGGCGCGGTTCGCGGACTTCCGGCTTCTCCGCTTCGATGGAGGCGGCGTCGAAACCCATCAAGTCACCGTCGGGAATCTTCTGCTTGGTCATCCGCTCGATGCCTTTGAGGAGCTTCTCCTCATCGGGTGCAACCAGCGAGATCGCTTCGCCGCTGCGACCGGCGCGGCCAGTACGACCGATGCGGTGAACGTAATCTTCCTCGACATTGGGCAGCTCGAAGTTGACCACATGGGGTAACTGGTCGATGTCCAGGCCGCGGGCCGCGATGTCTGTCGCGACCAGAATGCGCACGGCATTTGCCTTGAAGTCAGCCAGTGCTTTGGTGCGAGCGTTCTGGCTCTTGTTGCCGTGAATCGCGACAGCCGGCAGGCCGTGCTTGTCGAGGTACTCGGCGAGGCGGTTGGCGCCATGCTTGGTGCGGGTGAACACCAGCACCTGTTCCCAGGCACCCTGAGTGATCAGGTGAGCCAGCAGGGCGCGCTTGTGTGTGGCCGGCAGACGGAAGACCCGTTGCTCGATACGCTCGACCGTCGTGTTCGGAGGCGTGACCTGGATTTTCTCCGGCTCGTGCAGCAGCTTGCTGGCGAGGTCGGTGATGTCCTTGGAAAAGGTCGCCGAGAACAGCAGGTTCTGCCGCTTGGTCGGCAGCTTGGCGAGGACCTTCTTGACGTCATGGATGAAGCCCATGTCGAGCATGCGGTCGGCTTCGTCGAGGACCAGAATCTCCACGTGGGAAAGGTCGACGGCCTTCTGGTTGGCCAGGTCCAGCAAGCGGCCAGGGCAGGCGACGAGCACGTCTAGACCCTTGGCAATCGCCTGCACCTGCGGGTTCATGCCGACGCCGCCGAAGATGACCGCGCTTTTCAGCGGCAGATCGCGGGCGTACAGCTTGAAGCTGTCGTGAACCTGGGCGGCGAGTTCGCGCGTCGGTGTCAGCACCAATACGCGTGGCTGACGCGGACCGTGGCGGTGCTCGCGATCGGGATGGCCACCCGGGAAAAGAATTTCCAGCACGGGGAGGGCAAAACCACCGGTTTTGCCGGTTCCCGTCTGTGCAGCGACCATCAGGTCGCGTCCTTGCAACACGGCGGGAATGGCCCGCTGTTGCACTGGTGTAGGCTGGGTATAACCGGCAGCCTCGACGGCACCGGCCAAAGCCTCGGAGAGACCGAGGGAAGCAAAGGACATGAGTAATCCTGTCTCGTATAGGGCGAAGCCCTGGATGGTCATGCCTGGCTCGAATCGCGACTGGCGTGCGATCCCGTCCGGTCCTGCCGCATCTCAACGATGACGACATCCGGGCGTAAGCCTGGCGGAAGCGCGGAGTATAACAGAGCCTGTTATCACCGCATTGGTAGGACAGTGTGGCAGTTCGCAGGTTCATTGACCAGCTCCCTGTTTTTCAGAGAGCTGGTCGTTGCGTCAGCGGCCGAGCTTGAGATTGTCCCAGATTGCCAGGCTCGGCTCGGCTTGGTTCAGGGTGTAGAAGTGCAACCCCGGCGCACCGCCGGCGAGCAGCTTCTCGCACATCTCGGTGATGACCTGCGCGCCGAAAGTCTGGATGCTCTCCATGTCGTCACCGTAGGCTTCCAGCTGCTTGCGCACCCAGCGTGGAATCTCCGCACCGCAGGCATCTGAGAAGCGCGCCAGCTTGCTGTAGTTGGTGATCGGCATGATGCCCGGCACGATCGGCGTTTCGACGCCCATCTTGCGCACGCGCTCGACGAAGTAGAAGTAGCAATCGGCGTTGAAGAAATACTGGGTGATGGCGCTGTCGGCGCCGGCCTTGGCCTTGCGCACGAAATTGGCCAGGTCATCCTCGAAATTGCGTGCTTGCGGATGCATTTCCGGATAGGCAGCGATTTCGATGTGGAAGTGGTCGCCGGTTTCGGCGCGAATGAATTCCACCAGCTCATTGGCATAGCGCAGCTCACCGCTGGCCATGCCCATGCCCGACGGCAGATCACCGCGCAGGGCGACAATGCGTTTGATGCCGGCGTCCTTGTACAGGTTGAGCAGCTCGCGCAGCTCCTGCTTGCTACCGCCAACGCAGGATAGGTGCGGCGCCGTGGACACTTTAACTTCGCCGTCCAGCTGCAGCACGGTGTTCAAGGTGCGATCGCGTGTCGAGCCGCCAGCACCGTAAGTGCAGGAGAAGAAGTCCGGTTTGTATTCGGCCAGGCACCTGGCAGTGGCCAGGAGTTTTTCGTGCCCGGCGTCGGTCTTGGTCGGAAAGAACTCGAAGCTGAAGCTATGGCTACGTGTGTGTGACATGACAATTCCTTTCGGCAATCAGCCGCATCGCACTCGGACGAACTGGTCGCCAGAGTGCCGATGCGGCATGGCCTCGATTAGTAGCGGTAGCTATCCGGCTTGAACGGGCCTTCGACTTCAACGCCGATGTACTCGGCCTGGCTCGGCGTCAGGCGAGTAATGACACCGCCGAAGCCCTTGACCATTTCCGCTGCGACTTCCTCGTCGAGCTTCTTCGGCAGCACCATGACGGTGACGTTCGCGGTCTTTTCAGTGACCGGCAGGTCGGCAAACTTCTCGTTGAACAGGTGGATCTGCGCGAGCACCTGATTGGCGAACGAGCCATCCATGATCCGGCTCGGGTGACCGGTGGCGTTACCCAGGTTCACCAGGCGGCCTTCGGCCAACAGGATCAGGTAATCGTCGTTCTGCGCATCGAAGCTGCCCGGACCGGTGCGGTGAATCTTGTGCACCTGCGGCTTGACCTCTTCCCAAGCCCAGTTCTTGCGGGTGAAGGCTGTGTCGATTTCGTTATCGAAATGGCCGATGTTGCAGACTACGGCGCGCTTCTTCAGCGCTTTGAGCATGCCGGCGTCACACACGTTGGCGTTGCCGGTGGTGGTGACGATCAGGTCGATCTTGCCCAACAATGCAGTGTCGATGCACGCATCGGTACCGTCGTTCAGGCCGTCCTTGTACGGGGAGACCAGTTCGAAGCCGTCCATGCAGGCCTGCATGGCGCAAATCGGGTCGACTTCCGAAACCTTGACGATCATGCCTTCCTGACGCAGCGACTGAGCCGAGCCCTTGCCCACGTCGCCGTAGCCGATCACCAGCGCCTGCTTGCCGGACAGCAGGTGGTCAGTGGCGCGCTTGATGGCGTCGTTGAGGCTGTGGCGGCAGCCGTACTTGTTGTCGTTCTTGCTCTTGGTGACCGAGTCGTTGACGTTGATCGCCGGGATCTTCAGGGTGCCTTTCTTCAGCATGTCCTGCAGGCGATGCACGCCGGTGGTGGTTTCTTCGGTAACGCCGTGGACGCGCTCCAGCACCTGCGGGTACTTGTCGTGCAGGATCTGGGTCAGGTCGCCGCCGTCGTCGAGGATCATGTTGGCGTCCCACGGCTGGCCGTCCTTGAGGATGGTCTGCTCGATGCACCACTCGTACTCTTCTTCAGTTTCGCCTTTCCAGGCGAACACCGGGATGCCCGCCGCCGCGATGGCTGCAGCGGCCTGATCCTGAGTGGAGAAGATGTTACAGCTGGACCAGCGTACTTCGGCGCCAAGGGCGGTCAGCGTCTCGATCAGCACGGCGGTCTGGATAGTCATGTGGATGCAGCCGAGGATCTTTGCGCCTTTCAGCGGCTGCTCGCCGGCGTACTTGTGGCGCAGTCCCATCAGGGCAGGCATTTCTGATTCGGCGATGATGATTTCGCGACGACCCCAATCGGCCAGGGAAATGTCGGCGACCTTGAAATCGTTGAAACCTGCAGGCGTCATGACAGCGCTCATGGAAGAGTTCTCCATTCGTTTTGTGCGAATGGGCGCCGTTGATGCGTATGGTTAACGCCCTATCCGAGCCTGACAGACCCCTGAATGGTAAGCCTGCTGCAGCGCCCCTCGGACAGGTGGCGGGCACGGCCGAACGGTGCCGGCGGTGTGAAGCCCGGCGATTATAGCCGCGCCCGCAGAAGATCCCAAGCCCGGCGCGCAATGCTGATCAGCGAGCGTGATTGGTATCTCGGGCGCAGCTCCACCGATCAATACGCCGGCCTACATGCCGGCCAGTTGGCCGGCGGTCGGACTGCTTTTCAACTGGCCTTCGAAAGGTCTCAGATGAAACCCAGTATACGAGGCAGGAAAAGCGAGAGCTCCGGTACGAAGGTCGTGACTATCATCACGGGCAACGCCACGAAGGCCATCAGCGCCAGCGCTGGCGCTACGGTTTTGTGGATAGAGACTTTGCCGATTCGACACGCCATATAGAGGATCGGGGCGACCGGTGGGCTGTTGGCGCCGATCACGACGGAGCAGGCGACGATCGAGGCGAAATGAACCGGATGCACGCCGCTTTCGACCATCAAAGGCAGGAACAAAGGCGCAATCACCACCGTGACCGATACATCGTCCATGATCATGCCGGCGATGATCAGGAAGATGTTCACTGCGATCAGGATCAACAATGGATTCTGAATCAGGTGGGTCACCAGCTCGGTCAGGTCCTGCGGAATCCGCTCGGATGCCAGGATTCGCCCGATCATAAAGCTGAACAGGAGGATGAGAATCACCGTGCCGGTAGTCTCGGCCGCGGAGACCACGCTGCGGGCAAAGCTGCCCAGGTTGAGATCGCGGTAGACGAAAAAGCCGATGAACATGGCCGCGAACGCAGCCACCGCTGCGGCTTCGGTGGGGGTGAATATGCCCCCGTAGATCCCGCCGAGAATGATCACGGGCAGTGACAGCGCCGGAATGGCGCGCAGGGTTGCTTTGCCTTTACCCGGAAGCTGCCCGATACCGTCGCCTGCGGCACTCGTGACTTCATTGAAGAAGCGACCGACACTGAAACGGTTGGCCGCGATCAAGCCAATGATCAGTAGAACCGCCGGTCCAACCGAGGCGGCAAAACAGGCTGCCACTGACTGACGGGTTACCACTGCAAACAAAATCATCGTGATCGAGGGTGGAATCAGAATGCCCAGCAGCGATGAAATGCCCAGCAGCGCGGCCGAGTAACTGCGTGGGTAACCGCGTTGCTCGAGTGGGCCGATCATGATCGTGCCGATCGAGGCGACAGCAGCGGTAGCCGTACCGGCGATGGCCCCAAAGATGCCGGATGCCATCACCATCGAGGCGCCCATGCCGCCACGGCGCTTGCCGATCATGACTTCGATGAAATCGACCAGCCGACGGGCGATTCCTCCGCTCTGCATCAGGTAGCCGGTTAATACGAACAGCGGCAGCGCAATCAGAATTACCGAGTCGAGAGAGCGGTAGCCCTGCAGCATCATGGTGTTCAGATTGGCATCGTAGGCGTACACCAGATACGCCAAGACGCCGGCGAACGACCAGGCGACAGGTACACCGATGATCATCAGCAGGATCAACAGGCCAATTGCAATAAAACCTTCCATATCAAAGCTCCTTTTGGCCCAGCTGTTTAATGCCGGCCAGTGAGCCGATGACGTCCCTCAGCGAATAGCAGCTGCAACCAATGGCCGCGAGCATGATGGATGCCTGGGGCAACCACAGCGGGATGCCCATTCCCGGGGTCGATTGCGGACGGCGAAGCCCCCAGCTCAGCATGCGGTAGGCGAGTACCACGAAGAACAGGCAGATCAGGAACGAAATCAGCGAGATCAGAGCCTTGTGCATCAGCTGAAATCGCTGGTCGGTGATCTTCAACTCGATGAAGTCGACCTTGAGATGCTCGTTGCGCCGGCAGGCGATGGTGCCCCCGAGCATATAAAGCCACATGCCGAACAGCATGATCAGCTCCAGCAATCCCACCATGGACCAGCCGAACACATAGCGGGCCAACACTAGAAACAACATCAGACCAACCACCAGCAGACTGGCAACGAAGGCTGCGGCCTCTAACAACCAGCCCACGCCTTTATCCAGTCCGGAAAAGAATTCTCGGATCATTTTTCTTCCAGCGTATGAACAAGCCGGCCCGCAAAGCGGGCCGGTTGTGGATTAAAGCCTGAAATTCGCTGATTACAGCGGAGAGGCGTTCTTGCGGATGGTGTCCATGATCTCTGGGCCCACTTCCTTGTCCATCTGTGGCCAGACCTTCTCGCGCGCGGCTTTGGCGAATTCGCGGATCTGCTCCTCGTTAGGCTCGAAGTACTTCATGCCCGCTTCCTGAGCTTTGGCGATGTAGTAATCGTCCTGCTGTTTGGCAGCCTTGAACTGCTCGTTCATGATCTCGATAGCCGCGTCGCTGACGATTTTCTGCTCCTCTTCGCTCATGTTTTCCCAGGTGTCCTGGTTGGCGGACAGAATGCCGGTCATGAAGAAGTGCTTGGTCTGCACGTAGTAATCCAGGGAATCGCGGAAGTACTCGTAGTCCCAGTAGATGACGTTGCCGGCTTCACCATCGACCACGCCGGTCTGCAGCGCGGTGTAGACCTCGCCCCAATCGATTGCGGCGGTCTGGTAACCCAGCGCCTGCATGGTCTGTGGTGCCGGGAACACGGTCATCGTGCGCACTTTGAGGCCATTCGCATCGGCAATATTCAGTGCATATTTGCCTTTGGAGGCAACACCGTTGAACCCTTCCGGCCAGGGGCCGAAAAACTTCAGGCCGATATCGCTGTAAATCCCGCCCAGCATGTTATTGACCCAGCCGCCAGGGCTGTAGGCCTTAAGCGCTTCATCCCAGGACAGGGTCATGTAGGGTGTGTAGATAACGCCGATGCGCTTGTCGTAAGACGTCATCGGCCAGTTCAGCATCAGATCGACGTCACCGGCGACATGCAGGTCAAACACTTCCTGCTGGCCGCCAAGCTCGTTCTGGTAGAAAACCTTGGCTTTGATCTCGCCGTCCGACTTCTGCTCGATCAGCTCACCCCACTTTTTCAAGGCGTCGCCCGCCGGTGAACCCTTGGTGCCAGAGTCTGTAGCGAGTTTCAACGTCAGTGCCTGGGCATGCGTGCTCATTATCAAGACGGATGCTGCCGCACCAGCGAGCAACGTCTTCAGCGTGGCTTGGATTGTTCTCATTTTTTTCACCCTAGCTCCCTAACGGTTATCGAAAAGTGCGCAGATAGGCGACAGGCCTGTGCGATGTCTAATAGGTTCTGCGCAACCAGCAGGACCCACTCCGACATGCCTTCCGCCCCGACCATCAAGCTTCGGGGCCTGTCAGCGCTTTGAAACAGGACCGCATTGCGCGGTGCATCAAGGCCTATTCCTGATGCACGGGGTCTGTCAGGCTCCACGGTTCAGCCGTAGCGACAGGGCGCAAGGTTTGCGGTCAAGTACGGAACCGATGGTACGAATGCCATCCTTGGCGAGTGTTCTGGAAGCGACGCGTTGGCACCGGAAAACGATGCGGCAGTGACGGAGATTGATTTACGTCAACGATTAGGAGGGTTGGAGCCCGCGGGCAGCTAGTGGAGGCAAGGCTCGTGTGGCTCTGGATCCTCTCAGGACTTCGAGCACTTCGTGAAGACACTACGCGGTTGGCTTTCTCCAGATGAGCAGCCGCTGGCGCCAAGACGCCCCCCGCTGGCTACAGCCGTGATCGTGGTAGGGCCTACCCTGGCGCTGGCGCTGGCGCTGGCGCTGGTGCAGGGGTCAGTGAGCGCGGTCCGTATCGCGCGTGCAGATCCGCCGAACCAGCCTGCCAATGCTCAGTCCCTGGACCAGGATCGAGAACAGCACCACCAGATAGGTGATGTTCAGCAGCAGATTGCGCTCGTCGCTGGCTGGCAGCGCCAGCACCAACGCTACAGAAATGCCGCCTCGCAGCCCGCCCCAGGTGAGGATGCGCACGGTGCCGTTGGGCAGTGCCCGACCCATTTTGCGCAACAGAAAGGCTGCCGGGCCGACTGCCACCAGGCGGGTGCCAAGGATGAGGAGGGTGACGCACAGCGCAATCAGCAGGTACTGCGCGCTGAATGGCAGTAGCACCAGCTCCATGCCGATCAGCACGAAGAGCACTGCGTTGAGAATCTCGTCGAGTAGCTCCCAGAAGTTATCGAGGTTGTCCCGGGTATGATCCGACATGGCATGCCGGCGCCCCTGGTTACCGATGATCAGTCCGGCCACCACCATGGCGATGGGACCGGAGACGTGCAGGTGCGTGGCCAGGGTATAGCCGCCCAGCACCAGCGCGAGGGTCAGCAAGACCTCTACCTGGTATTGGTCGATGCTCTTGAGCAGGGCAAAGGTCAATGCGCCAAGCAGAGCGCCGAGCAAGATGCCCCCTCCGGCTTCCTCGACGAACAACCATATGGCTTCCCCCGCGCCGGGCGCTTCGCCGCGCGCGAGCACGCCCAACAGCACGGTGAACACCACGACTGCGACCCCGTCGTTGAACAGCGACTCGCCGACGATAGTGGTCTCCAGTGCCTTCGGCGCGCCGGCCGAACGCATGATGCCGAGCACGGCGATGGGGTCGGTTGGCGAAATAAGCGCGCCGAACAGCAGGCAGTAGAGCAGCGGCGGCTGGAGTCCGAAAAGATCGAGGATCCACCAGCTGCCCAGGCCGATCACGGCCGTGGAAAACAGTACCCCAACCGTAGCCAGTAGACCGATCGCCCAGCGGCGGGCGCGCAGATCGGCCAGGTTGATGTGCAGCGCACCGGCAAACAGCAGAAACGACAACATCCCGTCCATCAACAGGTGATTGAAGTCGATTCGCCCGACCAACGCCTCGATCTGCGCTTCCAGTTCTGGCAGACCCAACACCGTCAACCCATGCAGCAGCAGCGAGAACACCAGCGCTGTGGCCATTACGCCGATGGTGGGTGGCAAACCGATGAAACGGTAGTTGAGGTAGGCGAGCAGTGCCGTGAGGCTGATGAAAATGGCCGAAAGTTCTAGCATGGGGTCCTCAGGTCAGCGTCCATAGGCTGCAAAGAGTGGACTAGATGAGGGCGCAAATGGTGCCGGGAGGATTATGCGCTTGGTGAATCGCGAACTCGGTCATCGACTGAGCGGTCGAACGCTAAGGTTCGGTGAACCTCGCCGGGCGAGTGACCTCAGGAGCTGCCAACATGAACCTCTTGTTTCGTTCTGTTCTGCTAGTCATTACAGCCGGGTTGAGCCTGCCGGCTACCGCCAATTCCTGCTATGTCAGTGCTGAAACGTCCGGCGCAGTGCCGCCGCCGGTGGTGACCGAGAAGTGCTTTCGCTACGAGGGCATGGGCGACAACAACATCGACTGGGTCTGTCAAAACAACGAAGCGGTAAAGAACTCTCGCCGAGAGATCCTCGACAGTTGCCCATCCGGTCATTTTGGCGTTTGTACGGCTGCGTTGACGCCCGCAACCTTGGCCAACGAACGTGCCACCGGCAGCCAGGCGACCAGCACGCCCGCGCCCACCACGGTGCCCGAGCAAGCGCGCATCATCACCTACTACTACAAGGCAACCGACCACGCTCAGGCCAAGATCGACTGTGAAAGCGCGGGTGGTGAATGGTCGCAGTAGGCGGATGAGGTTTGGTGATACGGCTGGCAGGGGCGATAATCGCCGGCCGTTGTATTTGCGAGTAGTCGAACCATGAAGTTGTTGCCGTTGAGTGTGTCGCTGGTCACCGTGTTGGCGCTGTTGGCTGGCTGTGACCGCATCGATCCCAATTCTCCTCTCGGCAAGCGCAAGGCCATCTATCAGCAGATGCTCGACGTCAAGGAAGACCTGGGCGGCATGTTGCGCGGTCGCCTGCCTTTCGATCCGGAAGGCTTCACCAGCGGAGCGGCGAAGCTTGATCAGTTGTCCCGCCAGCCTTGGCAGTACTACCCCGAAGTGAAGGAAGCGCAGAGCGATGCCCGTGACGACGTCTGGCAACAGCAGGCGCGGTTCAAGCAGATGGCACGTGAACTTGAGGCCCGCACTGCCGCGCTCGTGGCAGCGACCACACAGACGGCGGTGACTGCAGAAAGTGTCGCGCCGGCATTTCAGCAGGTTGAAGATGCCTGCGAAGCCTGCCACAAGGAATTTCGCGCCTATTGATCATGTGGGCGTCGAACGCTGTCAGTGCTTGGCCGCTTCCAGTTGCTTGCGCGCCTGATCTAGGCGCCGCTTGCTCACCTCGATCACCTGCGGATCACCCGTTCCCAACGCCTCACGCAGCTGCGCTTCGCGCGTCGTCGCCAGGCGCATCGCGCTTTCGATTTCAGCGTGGTTGGGCTGCAGTGGGACTACACCACTGCAGCGCTCGGTCAGGTTTTGCAGCTGAGCTTCCAGTAAAACGCGTTGACCGCTGTCGCCCTTCAGGCGGGCGTCCTTTATCTGCTGGCTGATGTGCTCGCGCTGAGCGCTGCACGTGGCATCCGTCTCTGCGGCGGCCATCGCTGGCTGATTCACGCAAAAGCAGAACAGCATAGAAGCGAGGAGATTGTGCCGGCCGGTCATGCACAGGTCCTTTTTTTGTTGTGATGTCATATGACTGGAGGCGAGCGGTGAAGTGCCACTAGAAACCGACGATTCCGGCCTCATGCAGCCGCTGTCGCAGCCGAAGAACGTCCGGCGACGTGAAAAAGGCGCGCAGGTGCTGAGCGCGTGTTGCGCCAATGCCGGGCTCCGCTTGCCATTGCACCAGGCTGACATCGGCCAGGGCTTCCCAGTTCTCGGCGGGGATTGCATCGGCGCCAGGGGGCGCGCCGAGCGCCCGTAACCAGCTGGCAAGGGGGCGCTCGCGGGCTAGCTGAAAACTGCTAAACAGGCTGCCGGCGCTGGCTTCACCGATGCCCGGAATCTGTTGCAGACGACGCTGATCGAGCTGCAGCCAGTCAAGCAGGTCTTCGACCAGCCCGGATTCCACCAGGGTTTGCCAGGTCCCAGGCCCCAACCCTGGCAGGTCGAGACCGTGCTTGCCGCTGAGCCAGACGAGGCGTGCGACGAACTGCTGCTCGCAGCCAGGGCTGGCTTTCCAGCAACTCAGAAAATGGTAGTCAGCGGGTCTGGGCGCCTCGACCCGTTGCCGCTGCTGCATGCGCCAGACGACACGCTCGAAGCGCGGGACAGTCAGGCCGGCCAGGGCGATCGCGACCTGATCGTCGGGCTGCACGTCGTCTTGTTCCCAACGCTTCACGGAGCCGAGGCTGACGCGGCTGACAAGGCGGTCATCCAGCTGTACCGGCTCCAGCTGCAGCACCGGCGTGATTCGGCCGCTGCGGCCAATGCTGAACGTTACGTCGCGCACACGGGTGACGGCTGTCCGCAGTGGGTATTTCCAGGCGACTGCCCAGCGCGGTGGCTGGGCCTGCCAGCGGGCAGCCTCCGGACGTTGGCCTTGACGTAGCACGATGCCGTCGGTGGCGAACGGCAGGCGGTGGTGAAACCAGTACTCACGCCAATCTCCGGCTTGTTCAGCGGTATTCAGCGGCAGGGTCATCGCGGCGCTATCGCCGAAGCCCATCGCAATCAGTCCTGCAAGGCGTGCCTGCATGTCCCTAGGGCCGCTGGGCCAATCCCAGACGAACAGGCCGATCTGCGCGGCGGTTTCCCGATCCAGCGCCTGCCTCGCCATCGCCCCGGCGACACGGCTGCGTGCCCCGACACTGCCGGCTTCGGCCTGGACATGGTCCTGCAAGCGCCAGTACAGCTCACCCTGCAGGATCAGCTCTCCGCTAACAGGCAGCGTTAGCGGTATGGCCTGTAGCAGTTGGGCCCGGTCGGTCCAGTCCTGCCCGTGACTGCCGTTGCCGCGGCTTACCAGGCGGACCAGAGAACCGTTCCGGTAGTGCAGCGTCACCGCGACACCATCCACTTTCGGTTGCACCCAGACATCCGAGCGAGTCGCGAGCCACTCCTTGACCGCCTCGGCATCTGCGAGCTTGGCCAACCCGGTGTGGGCGACCGGATGGGCTACGGGCCCTTCGGCGCCGTCAAGCGGGTCCGCCGCAGGGGTTGCGTTGATTGCAGCAAAGCATTCTTGCCATTGCTCCAGGCGCTGCCGGGCCTGGTCATAGATTTCATCATCGACCAGCGACAGGCCGCGCCGATGATAGGCGTCGTCCCACTCTGCCATCTGGGCGGCCAAGGCTGTGAGTTCTGTTTCGGCTCGGCGGTTCGGCCAGTCAGGGCACTCGGCCATTGCCAGGCAGGAGAAGGTACAGAGGGCTGCTGCAATCAAGCGCTGCATAAAAGAGCATCCTTGCTCATTGAGGTCGGCCCATTCTGCTCCCCAGGATCAGCTGCGGCCGTGCGCTAGCGCATGTTGAACAGTTCCTGATGGAAATCGCTGGCCGGCAGGCCGTGCTCGGTCAGGTCATGGCGCAGTTCGCTGCCGAAGCGGGCCGGCCCGCAGAACCAAACGTCGCGGTTTTGCCAGTCGGGGACCAGCTGGCGAACCCGTGCAGGCGTAAGCCGGCCCTGTTCGGCTGTCGTCAGGACGTGCAGGCGTATGCGGGCTGCTTCCGCCAGCGCTCTCAGGCCCGCGATGAAGCCCTGGTCCGGTGCACCGGTGCAGTAGAAAAGATCGACTTGGTGGCGTTGCTCTTTATCCGCCGCCAGCGCCTGCAGTTGGCCGAGGAAAGGCGCAATGCCAATGCCGCCGGCAATCCAGATCTGTGCTGGTGCGCGTCCGCGAAAATCAAAACAGCCGTAAGGGCCTTCTATCGTGACGGCATCGCCGCTGTGCAATGTTTGCGGCAGGGTGCGAGTATAGTCACCGATGCCTTTTATCGAGAACGACAGCTGGCCGTCGTTCTGCCAGGCACTGGAGAGGCTGAACGGGTGCGGGCCTTCAGTCTCGTCAAACGTGACAAAGGCGAACTGCCCCGGCGTGTGCCCCGGCCAGGCGCCGTCGAACATTATGTGCACCTGCAAAACGCGGTTGTCGGCGTGGTAGGTGAGTTCTTCAATGTGGCCGACCACCTGATGTCTGCGACCTACCCGACGCAACAACGAGACGCCCGCCGCGAACGAGCCGGCGGCAAGTAGCAAAGCTATGGTGACGCCCAACACTGAAGACCAGTAGACCGGCGGCATCAGCATCACGCTGTGCGCGACCAGCACCAGATAGACCAGGCCCAGCCAGCGATGCGTCTTGAAGAACCAGCGATAGGGGAACTGCTTGAGCAGCGCGAGGATGATTAGCAGCGCGGCCAGGTAGAACGCCCACTCACCGATATCCTCGGCAAAGCCGCGCTGCTGGTGGAGCCAACCGATCAGCCCTTCCTGGATCTGACCCGCGCCGCGTCGCGCTGGAGGTTGGAGCCAGCCTAAATCCACCAGCCATTTAGGAATTTGCGCCCACCCCCAATGCACTGCCGATACCACCAAGGCGGCGAGGCCAAGCCATTTATGCAACCGGTAGTTCTTGTCCAGTCCGCCCAGCAGGCGCTCCAGCCACTGTGGGCGGATGGCGAGGTAGATCGCCGCGCTCATGGCGGTGATGGCAAGAGCGCCACTGTAATGAACCATGTCTGCGCGCAGCGGCCAGAAACGGGAGTAGTCGACTGGGACGACGCCAGCTGTGGTGAGCCAAAGAACGGTTACGGTTGTGAACAGCGTGACGAAGGCCAGTCTGATCCGCTGCATACAAGGCCCCTCCTGTTGTGCCGACGGCATGAGCAGCATGCGCTTGCGATACGGCTGTGGGCATGATCGTTATCAACGGCATTGATTAGTGAGCTAATCAACAGCGCCGTACAATCGTCAGCCAAATGTTTTGCGGAGTGATTCATCTGTGCAACCCGTGATCACCATCGAGCACCTCACCAAGACCTACGCCTCAGGACATCCGGCGCTCAAGCAGATCGATCTAGAGATCCACAAAGGCGAGATCTTTGCCCTGCTTGGGCCCAACGGCGCGGGCAAGACCACACTGATCAGTATCATCTGCGGCATCGTCAATCCCGGTAGCGGACGTGTGTTGGTGGATGGCTTCGACATCATCAATGACTACCGCGCCGCGCGTTCGAAGATCGGGCTGGTGCCGCAAGAGCTGTTCAACGAAGGATTCGAGAGCGTCTGGGCGACGGTGCGGTTTTCTCGCGGTCTTTTCGGCAAGGCGCCGGACGACGCTTACCTTGAGCAGCTGCTGCGCGACCTGTCGCTATGGGACAAGAAGAGCGCGCGCATTATCGAATTGTCCGGCGGCATGAAGCGCCGGGTGATGATCGCCAAGGCGCTGTCGCACGAGCCGAGCATTCTGTTTCTCGACGAGCCTACAGCTGGCGTCGACGTTGAGCTGCGCCGCGACATGTGGGAAATGGTCCGCCGCCTGCGCGAGCGCGGTGTGACCATCATTCTCACCACGCACTACATCGAAGAGGCCGAGGAGATGGCCGACCGCATCGGTGTGATCAGCAAGGGCGAGATCATCCTGGTAGAGGACAAGAAAGCGCTGATGCAGAAGCTTGGCACCAAGCAGCTGACCCTGCATCTGCAACGGCCGCTGGCAGAGATTCCGGCGGAGCTGTCCAACTATCCGCTCGAACTGGTCGACTCGGGCAACCAGCTGGTGTTCACCTTTGATGCCCAGCACGAGGACACCGGCATTGCCGACCTGCTCAGGCGCCTCGCCGCCCACGGCATCGACTTCAAGGACCTGCAGTCGAGTCAGAGCTCTCTGGAAGAAATCTTCGTCAGTTTGGTGAAAGGCAGCCGCACATGAATTTCCATGCAATCCGCGCCATCTATCTGTTCGAGCTGGCGCGCACCTGGCGCACGCTGTTGCAAAGCATCGCCACCCCGGTTATTTCCACATCGCTGTATTTCGTGGTCTTCGGTTCGGCCATCGGTTCGCGCATGGAGGCGATGCACGGCATTCCCTACGGCGCCTTTATCATCCCTGGCCTGATCATGATGGCGCTGCTCACCGAGAGCATTTCCAACGCATCGTTCGGCATCTACATGCCGCGCTATTCCGGCACGATCTACGAAGTGCTGTCGGCGCCAGTGTCGTATCTGGAGATCGTGATCGGCTACGTGGGCGCTGCAGCAACCAAGTCGATCATTCTCGGCCTGGTGATCCTTCTCACGGCGCGCTTGTTCGTCGATTACGAGATCGCTCATCCCTTTGTGATGGCGCTGTTTCTCGTGCTGACGGCGGTGACCTTCTGCCTGTTCGGTTTCATCATCGGCATCTGGGCGGACGGCTGGGAGAAGTTGCAGATTGTTCCGTCACTGATCGTCATGCCGCTGGCTTTTCTGGGCGGCAGCTTCTATTCAATCGAGATGCTTCCGCCGCTCTGGCAGAAGGTCACGCTGTTCAACCCGGTGGTGTACCTGATCAGCGGCTTTCGCTGGAGCTTCTACGGCGTTTCTGACGTTAACGTCGGCATCAGCCTGGCCATGACGCTGGGCTTCCTGGCGCTGTGCCTCGGGTTGATCTGGTGGATCTTCAAGACGGGCTATCGGTTGAAGAACTAGCCTGAATGAAAAAGCCCCGCTCAGCTATTGCTGGCGGGGCTTTTTTTGTGCCTGCGGGCTGTGTTTTACAGGCCAGCAGCGGCGCGCAGGGCGTCGGCTTTGTCGGTCTTTTCCCAGGTGAAGGCGGTGAAGGTGTCGCTACCGACCGTCATCTCAACTGGAGTACGCCCGAAGTGGCCATAGGCTGCGGTGGCTTTGTACATCGGGTGCAGCAGGTCGAGCATGGTGGTGATTGCGTACGGACGCAGATCGAAATGCTCGCGGACCAGAGCGACGATCTTCTCGTCGCTGAGCTTGCCGGTGCCGAAGGTGTTGATCGAAATCGACGTCGGCTGGGCCACGCCGATGGCGTAGGAGACCTGAATTTCGCAACGCTCGGCCAGGCCGGCGGCGACGATATTCTTCGCCACGTAACGACCAGCGTAGGCGGCCGAACGGTCGACCTTGGATGGGTCCTTGCCGGAGAATGCGCCGCCGCCATGACGGGCCATGCCGCCATAGGTGTCGACAATGATCTTGCGTCCGGTCAGGCCGCAGTCGCCCACCGGGCCGCCGATGATGAACTGGCCGGTCGGGTTGATGTGGAACTGGGTGTCCCTGTGCAGCAGCTCAGCCGGGATCACGTGCTTGACGATCAGCTCCATCACCGCTTCCTTGAGGTCGGAATGCTTGACCTCAGGATTGTGCTGAGTGGAGAGCACGATGGCGTCGATGCCGACCACCTTGCCGCCTTCGTAACGGCAGGTGACCTGGCTCTTTGCATCCGGACGCAACCACGGCAGCAGGCCGTTCTTGCGCGCTTCGGCCTGGCGTTCGACCAGTGCGTGGGAGAAGCGGATCGGGGCGGGCATCAGCACGTCGGTTTCGTTGCTGGCGTAGCCGAACATCAGGCCTTGGTCGCCAGCGCCCTGATCCTCCGGCTTGGTGCGGTCAACGCCCTGGGCAATGTCCACTGACTGCTTGCCGATGATGTTGATGATGCCGCAGGTCGCGCCGTCGAAGCCGACTTCCGAGCTGTTGTAGCCGATGTCGACGATAACGTCGCGCACCAGCTGCTCGAGGTCGACCCACGCGCTGGTGGTCACCTCACCGGCGACGATGGCGACACCGGTTTTGACCAGCGTTTCACAGGCCACGCGGGCGTGCTTGTCCTCGGCGATGATGGCGTCCAGCACCGCATCGGAAATCTGGTCGGCAATCTTGTCCGGGTGCCCTTCGGACACGGACTCGGAGGTGAAAATCGAGTATTCGCTCATCTATCGGTTCCTAATTACCGGTGGGTGAGTCGGCTGTCAGCGGCGAGCCGGGAAAAGTACCGGGTCTGGATCTGAAAACCGTTTTTCAAGCCAATGTAGAGGCTCTCGCCGGGCGTGAGCCCCGCGGCATCGGCCCAACGGGCCAGATCGTCCTGTTCGAAGCCCAACCAGAGATCGCCGCAGGCCTCCTTGGCCCAACTCTGGTTGTGGCTGCACAGCTCGGTGATCAGCAGGCTACCGCCCACGTTCACCAACCGCGCCAGTTGCTTGAGTGCTTCACCTGGCGCGGCCAGATGATGCAAAACCATGTTCAGCACAACGCAATCGGCTGACGGACATTCGTCCTGCAATGCGTCGGCAAGTTTCAACTCGACATTTTCCAGCGCATCCTGCTCGCAACGTGAGCGAGCCAGCTCGAGCATCGCCGGGCTGTTGTCCACCGCGACCACTCGGGCGAACCGATGAGCCAGTTCCGGCAGAAAGCCGCCGTCGCCGGGGCCTACCTCCAGCGCTGTAGCCTGGGCTGGAAGATTCAGCGCATCGAGCAGCGCGACCACGCTGTCGCGGTACTGCGGGAAGCCGGCGATCATGTCCTGCCGCGCCTGAAAGCTGCCGGCCATTCTTGCGAAGAAGTCTTCGCTGGCGGCGCTGCGCTGGGCATGCACCGCGGCAATGCGCGCCTGCACATCCAGCGGCAGGCTGAGCTGATCAACTTCCTCCAGCAGTGCGGCATGCAGCTTTCCGCCAAGGTTGTCGCTCTGGGGCAGGGCGCGGCGATAGAAGATCGCGTTGCCTTCACGGCGCGCCGCCAGCAGGCCGGCCTGGTTCAGCACCTTGAGGTGATGGCTGATGCCGGATTGTCCGGTGGCAAAGATCTGCGCCAGCTCGAGCACGCCGAACGAGTCGCTGGCCAGCGCACGCAGCACATTCAGCCGCAGCGAATCGCCGCCGGCCTTGCACAGGGCGGCGAGCTGATCGCTGTCGTCGAAAGACATCTGGGGAATGCGCAGGCTCATAGGCAGCGCAGTCTAGTCGGTCGATTTTCGTCCAGCAATGCCAATATCAAAAAGTTTTGATATTGGACAAGCGGCGCCTTAGCCGATCAGGCTGTTGACGCCCATGCCGCAGGAGACCAGGCCCAGGGCCAATAGAAAAAAGTTGGGCAGCAGATCGAGCAGCCCCTGCAGGCGGTCATTGCTCGACAGTTGGCGTGACACCAGGCTGTAGGTAATCAGAATCGAAACATCGACCAGCGCCCAGATGGCGATTAGCGCCAGCGCCTGCGGCGCGAAGGGTTGCGCCGGCAGAATGAAGCCTGGCAGAAACGCGAGAAAGAACAGGATGTCCTTGGGGTTGGACAGCCCGACCGCCATGGCCCGCCAGAAGTAGTGTGACTGCGGGCGGGGCACCTCCCTGGCTTCTTCGCCACCGCCGCCACACAGGCCGTCGGCGCCAAGCCAGATCAGATAGAGCCCGCCGAGCACCTGGCCCCATTCGAGAATGACTGGTTTCAGGTCAAGGGCCAGGTAGATCAGCATCAGCGCGGCGATCAACAGGAGTTGCGCGGAAATCACGCCGCCGAGAATGGTCCAGGCCGGCCAGCTGCGCCGCGCATCGGCGACGACCAGTGCGACGACCGGACCAGGGGAGGCGATCAGCAGGGCGACCGCGGCAGCAAAGGCGAGATAGGTGGCGTTCATAGCTCGGTTACCAGTTCGAAGATGCGCGATTGCCTGCCCAGCTTTTCGGTGTAGAAACGCAGGTTGCAGCTGGCGAAGGTGCGCTGCATCCAGCGGTCGCTGCCATCGAAACGGGCCGTGAAGGGGCTGCGTGCGTGTGCTGTGCGGCGGTTGTCGATGATCAGCAGATCGCCACGGGTGAGCCGCACCGGCTCGACCACCTCCCAGGCAATGGCGCGCAGTCGCTCCAATGCACGCTGAGCCCGATCGCTGTAGGCGACCATGAATTGCGGGTCGAAGCGCAGAAAGGGCGCGTCGGGGTCGCCGTAGAGCACGGTTTGATGCTTGTTGATATCGATGCGCTGGTTCTTTTCGCTGGGGCCGTAGTCGGAGAGAAAGTTGTACGGCTCGTTGAGAAAGAACACCTGATCTTCGTAGGAAAGCCGGTCGAGAATGCGTTCGGCCGAAGCAATGTAGGTAACGGCTTCAGCCGCCGGGTCCTGGCGCAGGCAGAGCAGCAGCAAGTAGTCGGGCTGGATCGCGTGGAAAGCGTTCTCGGTGTGCAGGTCGAGTTCGGTGTCGAAGCTGTCCGAAGTCGCGGCGCGTGACTGCGTCTGCTGCGGGAAAAAATTGTTGACGATGCAGCCGCCCGACTCCTGCACGTAGCCGATGGGTTCGCCCAGCAGGGCGGTAGCTTGCAGCAGCAGGCGCTCGCTGCGGTCGTCTTGCTTGTTCAGCTCGGTGCGTGAGGCGGGCGTCGGCGGGATCTCGCCGATGTCCGTGTCCTCCACGAGGACAAAACCCTTGGCGTTACCCATCAGCTTGAAATCGAGGATATCCGCTATCTGTGTTTGACTGAGCCCCCCGTGACGAATGCTGGCAGATAAAAGTTGATCGAACTCACGAGTGGGCATGTCATCCTTCCCTAGCGTTATACAGGCAGAGGCCTCTTTTTTGAGTCGGTGTCAGCGCGAGGCTGGCCCGATTGCTGGCGAGTATTGGTGGGGCCTGGAGGGTTGCAAAATGGAAAAAACGACCATCTGGCATGAGTTTTACTCATGCTGGAGTTTGCCGGCATGACGTTGCGCATGCCGCCGCTCTATGCGCTGCGCGCCTTTGAGGTCGCGGCACGCTTCGGCTCGTTCACACAGGCCGCGGAAAGTCTGTGCATTACCCAGAGTGCGGTCAGTCGACACGTGAAGACGCTGGAAGAAAGCCTCGGCTGCCCGCTCTTCGAGCGGCGCGGTTCACGGCTGGCACTGACCGACACCGGACGGCTGCTGGCGCAGGAACTCAAGGTCGGCTTCCGAACCATCGAGAACGCCTGCATCGCCATCAACCGTCAGCAGGATGCACTCCGGCTGAAAGCGCCGTCGACGCTGACGATGCGCTGGCTCCTTGGCGCGCTGGAGAGTTTCCAGCTCGACCAACCGCAGGACCGCGTGCAACTGACCAGTGCCTGGATGGACCTCGATTCGGTGGACTTCCACAACGAGCCTTTTGATTGCGCCATCCTGCTCGGCCATGGCGGGTTTCCGGCGGACTGGAACCGGGTGAAGTTGTTCGATGAGTGGCTGGTGCCGGTCTGCTCACCGGCGTTTCAGAGTGGATCACCCTGGACAGCCGCGCGCCTCGCCGATGCAGCGCTGATTCACCCCTCGCGTGACTGCCGGGATTGGCGACGCTGGTTGCAGCGCGTCGGCTGGGTCGAGTCAGTCAACTGGCAGCAAGGCAAGCTGTTCGACACGCTGGAGCTGGGGATTTCCGCGGCGGCGCAAGGGCATGGCATCTCGATCGGCGACCTGGCGTTGGTCAGCGCCGAATTACGCAAAGGCTCGCTGATGCTGCCGTTCGACCAGGCGGTGCGCTCCGGCGATAGCTATTACCTGGTATGGCCGGCAGCCGGTGAGACGGCCCCGACGCTGAGCCGAATGAAGGACTACCTTCTGCAGCATTTGCCGGACATCGGCAGCTGTGGCGTCAGGCTGCTCGACTAAAGGCGGGCGTTGGCGGCGGCGTGGCCCTTATTCAGTCATTGCCCCGCCACCCGCGGTAGGGGAAAATGGCCGCCTTTTTCTTCGTACACCCCCGCAGGAGATTCAGCGATGCCCAGCCGTCGTGAGCGAGCCAATGCCATCCGCGCCCTCAGCATGGATGCTGTGCAGAAAGCCAACAGCGGCCACCCGGGTGCCCCCATGGGCATGGCGGACATCGCCGAGGTGCTCTGGCGTGATCATCTGAAGCACAGCCCGACCAACCCGCTCTGGGCCGACCGCGACCGCTTCGTGCTGTCCAACGGCCACGGCTCGATGCTGATCTACTCGTTGCTGCATCTGACCGGCTATGACCTGTCCATCGACGACCTCAAGAACTTCCGCCAGCTGCACAGCAAGACCCCCGGTCACCCGGAGTTCGGCTACACCGCGGGCGTCGAGACCACCACCGGGCCGCTGGGTCAGGGACTGGCGAATGCCGTGGGCTTCGCCCTGGCCGAGAAAGTCATGGCGGCGCAGTTCAACCGCGACGGGCACAAGATCGTCGACCACCACACCTATGTATTCATGGGTGATGGCTGCCTGATGGAAGGCATCAGCCATGAAGTGTGCTCGCTCGCGGGCACCCTGGCGCTGAACAAGCTGGTCGCTTTCTACGATGACAATGGCATCTCCATCGACGGCGAAGTCCATGGCTGGTTTACCGATGACACCCCGCGCCGCTTCGAGGCCTACGGCTGGCAGGTGATTCGCAACGTCGACGGCCATGACGCCGACGAAATCCAGATGGCACTCGAGACGGCGCGCAAGAGCGACCGGCCGACGCTCATCTGCTGCAAAACCATCATCGGTTTTGGTTCGCCGAACAAGCAGGGCAAGGAAGAGTGCCACGGTGCCGCGCTCGGTGATGCCGAGATTGCCCTGACCCGTGAGGCGCTGGGCTGGACGCATGGCCCGTTCGAGATTCCGGCCGATATCTACGCCGAGTGGGACGCCAAGCAGAAGGGTGCTGACGCGGAGAACGAGTGGAACAAGCGCTTCGCCGCGTACGAAACCGAATTCCCGGGCCTGGCATCCGAGTTCAAGCGGCGCATGGCCGGTGAGCTGCCGGAAGACTTCGCCGAGAAGGCTTCAGAATTCATTCGCGAAGTTGCTACCAAGGGCGAAACCATCGCCAGCCGCAAGGCTAGCCAGAACTGCCTGAATGCCTTCGGCCCGCTGCTGCCGGAGCTGCTCGGCGGCTCGGCGGACCTCGCCGGCTCCAACCTGACCCTGTGGAAGGGTTGCAAGCCGGTAGTCGCTGAGGACGCGTCGGGCAACTACATGTACTACGGCGTGCGCGAGTTCGGCATGGCCGCGATCATGAATGGCGTGGCCCTGCACGGCGGCCTGATTCCCTACGGCGCGACCTTCCTGATGTTCATGGAATACGCACGCAACGCTGTGCGCATGTCGGCGCTGATGAAGCAGCGTGTGCTCTATGTTTTCACCCACGATTCCATCGGTCTCGGGGAAGACGGCCCGACTCACCAACCGATCGAGCAGCTGACCAGCCTGCGTACCACGCCGAACCTGGACACCTGGCGCCCGGCCGACACGGTCGAATCAGCCGTGGCGTGGAAGCACGCCGTCGAGCGCAAGGACGGCCCGAGCGCGTTGATCTTCTCGCGTCAGAACCTGCCGTATCACATTCGCGACAACGAAACCGAGTCGTCCATTGCCAAGGGTGGCTACATCCTCAAAAACTGCGAAGGCGAGCCGGAGCTGATCCTCATCTCCACCGGTTCGGAAGTCGGTCTGGCCGTCCAGGCCTACGACAAGCTGACTGAGCAGGGCCGTAAGGTGCGTGTGGTCTCGATGCCGTGCACCAGCGTCTTCGACGCGCAGGACGCCGCCTGGAAGCAGCACGTGCTGCCGGTCGAAGTCGGCGCGCGCATCGCCATCGAAGCGGCCCATGCGGACTACTGGTACAAGTATGTCGGGCTCGACGGCCGCATCATTGGCATGACCACCTACGGCGAATCGGCTCCGGCTGGGCAGTTGTTCGAGGAGTTCGGCTTCACCGTCGAGAACATCCTCGCGGTTGCCGAAGAGCTGCTGGAAGACTGATAGGTAAGCTGAACGCTGGAGGCTTGCTTTAAGCCTTCCAGCTCAGGTTTTGCGACATCACAGCAGCTGAGAAGGGGCGGCTCAGGATTGTCGGTGGCGGCGGTACGAACCACTTCCGGTCTTGGCTTCCCGCTTCCAGCTCGCACAAGACGAGCCGCGAATGCCCCAAACTTCCCCTTACCGCATCGCCCTCAACGGTTACGGCCGCATCGGTCGCTGCGTGCTGCGTGCTTTTTACGAGCGCGATGCCGCGTTTGATTTCGAGATCGTTGCCCTCAACGACCTTGCCGATATGGCCAGTCTGGAATACCTCACCCGCTTCGACTCTACTCACGGCCGTTTTCCCGGCGAGGTGAGCGTGGACGGCGATTGTCTGCACCTGAACGGTCATTGCGTGAAAGTGTTGCGTGAGTCGACGCCTGAAGCGGTCGATTGGCGCGCTCTGGGAGCGGACCTGGTGTTGGAGTGTTCCGGTGCCTACAACACTCGGGCCGGTGGGGAGCGCTTTCTCGCTGCAGGCGTTCCGCGGGTGCTGTTTTCGCAGCCCATGAGCGGCGCCGCGGATGTCGATGCAACAGTGGTCATGGGTATCAATCACCAGCGGCTGACGGGCGCCGAGCGACTGGTGTCCAATGCGTCCTGCACGACCAATTGCGGCGTGCCGCTGCTCAAACTGCTCAACGACGCGATTGGTCTGGATTACGTTTCGATCACCACCATTCACTCGGCGATGAACGATCAGCCAGTGATCGACGCCTATCACCACGATGACCTGCGGCGCACGCGCTCGGCCTTCCAGTCGGTGATTCCGGTCTCCACTGGCCTGGCAAAAGGCATTGAACGCCTGCTGCCGGAACTCTCGGGGCGGATTCAGGCCAAAGCCGTGCGGGTGCCAACGGTGAACGTGTCCTGTCTGGATATCACGCTGCAGATGACGCGTGATACCGATGCGTCGACGATCAACCAGATCTTGCGGGAGGCCGCTGAATCCGGGCCGTTGAAAGGCCTGCTCGCGTATACCGAGTTGCCCCATGCCAGTTGCGATTTCAATCATGACCCGCATTCGGCGATCGTCGATGGCAGCCTGACGCGCGCCTCTGGGCCGCGGCTGGTGAACCTGTTGGCGTGGTTCGACAACGAATGGGGTTTCGCCAATCGCATGCTCGACGTGGCCGATCATTATCTGCGCGCCGCCCACCGCACTTAGCCGCCGCACCGGGCGTCCGCGGCTTGAAAACATCGCCGTTCTTGAACTTAAGGAAGATCACATGACCGTTTTGAAGATGACCGACCTCGACCTCCAGGGTAAGCGCGTGCTGATCCGCGAGGACCTCAACGTGCCGGTCAAGGATGGCGCAGTGAAAAGCGACGCGCGCATCCTGGCCTCGCTGCCGACCATCAAGCTGGCGCTGGAGAAGGGCGCGGCGGTGCTGGTCTGCTCGCACCTCGGCCGTCCGGAAGAAGGTGTGTACAGCGAAGAAGACAGCCTCAAGCCGGTCGCCGATTACCTGAGCAAGGCGCTCGGTCGCGAAGTGGCGCTGGTCAAGGACTACCTCGACGGCGTCGAGGTGCAGGCCGGTGAGTTGGTGCTGCTGGAAAACGTGCGCTTTAACAAGGGTGAAAAGAAGAACACCGACGAGCTGGCGCAGAAGTACGCCGCTCTGTGCGATGTGTTCGTCATGGACGCCTTCGGCACTGCCCACCGTGCCCAGGGGTCGACCCACGGCGTCGCCAAGTTTGCCAAGGTCGCCTGCGCCGGTCCGCTGCTCGCGGCTGAGCTGGATGCACTGGGCAAGGCATTGAAAAGCCCGGCACAGCCGATGGCGGCCATCGTCGCTGGCTCCAAGGTCTCGACCAAGCTGGACGTGCTCAACAGCCTCAGCCAGGTCTGCAATCAGCTGATCGTCGGCGGCGGCATCGCCAATACCTTCCTGGCGGCGGCCGGCTACCCGGTGGGCAAGTCGCTGTATGAAGCGGATCTGGTCGACACTGCTAAGGCTATTGCTGCAAAGGTCAGCGTACCGCTGCCGGTTGACGTAGTCGTCGCCAAAGCCTTCGCCGAAGACGCCGAAGCCACCGTCAAGGCAGTCGCCGACGTGGCCGAAGACGACATGATTCTGGACATCGGTCCGCAAACGGCGGCCAATTTTGCCGAACTGCTGAAGTCTTCCAAGACTATCCTTTGGAACGGCCCGGTCGGCGTGTTCGAGTTTGATCAGTTTGGTAACGGCACCAAGGTTCTGGCCCAGGCGATTGCCCAAAGCCCGGCGTTCTCCATCGCTGGTGGCGGTGACACCCTGGCTGCGATCGACAAGTACGGTGTCGCGGAGCAGATCTCCTATATCTCCACTGGCGGTGGCGCCTTCCTCGAGTTCGTCGAAGGCAAGGTTCTGCCCGCTGTTGAAGTGCTGGAGCAACGCGCGAACTGAAGCCGCTGATGGCCTTTTGTCGTTACAAACGTAACGGCGAAAGGCAACCCCTGCGACGGGTTGCTGTCTCTGTTCTGTCCAGATGAGGAATGGAGACTCACCATGCGTTTCGCCGCAATAGCTGTTTGCTGTATTGGCCTGGCCGGTTGTGCCGGAGGTTCGCCAGACTCGCTCTGCGAAGTAGTCGACCCGCCACCGGCACAGAGCCCGACTGCGCAGAATGATCAACGCATTGAGATGCAAAGCACGGGCGACCCGACTGCAGGAACCGCAGCGGATATGCAGGATTGTCCCTGAGCCAGCAAGGAGGACCAATGAAAGGTCTGCTCATTCCGATTGCTGCAGCACTGCTCGGCGGGTGCGGGCACTGGCAATCTGGTCCGGATGCACCCTTTGTAGTTTGGAAGTGTCAGAGCGAGCAAAACATCGCCTGGCGCTATGCTGATGACAGCCACCAGATGGTGGAGCTGAAAATTGGCGACAGCCAGCAGGTTCACAGGTTGCGCAAGGAACCGGTGACCCGTGGTGCTTTCTATAGCGATGGTGTTGTGGCCTTCCACGACAAGGGGACTGGTGCGCTGGTCTATCGTCTGGCTGATGACAAGCTGCTCGCCCATGGTTGCAGTGCGTCGTTGATCAATATCTGATCTAACAAGCGGCTGGCTTCCCTGTTTTAAGGCGTTTTTACCGGGTCTGATGGCTTTTGAGCCGTCCACCACTACAATGCCGCGCCATACCGCGCGGTGCTTGAACACCGTCAGCCCTTGCGGCAGGCTTTACACGATTAATCGACCCTAACCGGGAGAAAGGAAAACATGGCACTCATCAGCATGCGCCAGATGCTCGACCACGCCGCCGAATTCGGCTACGGCGTGCCGGCCTTCAACGTAAACAACCTCGAGCAGATGCGAGCCATCATGGAAGCGGCCGACAAGACCGACTCCCCGGTGATCGTCCAGGCTTCGGCCGGTGCTCGCAAATACGCCGGCGCGCCGTTTCTGCGCCACCTGATTCTCGCCGCGGTGGAAGAATTCCCGCATATCCCGGTGGTCATGCACCAGGATCACGGCACCAGCCCTGACATCTGCCAGCGCTCGATCCAGCTGGGCTTCAGCTCGGTCATGATGGACGGCTCGCTGCGCGAAGACGGCAAGACGCCGTCCGACTACGAATACAACGTCCGCGTCACTCAGCAGACCGTTGCTTTCGCCCACGCCTGCGGTGTGTCGGTGGAAGGCGAGCTGGGTTGCCTGGGCTCTCTGGAAACCGGCATGGCCGGTGAAGAAGACGGCGTCGGCGCCGAAGGCACGCTGGATCACAGCCAGCTGCTGACCGATCCGGAAGAGGCTGCTGACTTCGTCGCCAAGACCAAGGTCGACGCCCTGGCCATCGCCATCGGCACCAGCCACGGCGCGTACAAGTTCACCAAGCCGCCAACCGGTGACACCCTGTCGATCCAGCGCATCAAGGAAATTCACCAGCGCATCCCGGATACTCATCTGGTGATGCACGGCTCCTCTTCGGTCCCGCAGGAATGGTTGAAAATCATCAACGAGTACGGTGGTGACATTAAGGAAACCTACGGTGTGCCGGTCGAGGAAATCGTCGAAGGCATCAAGTACGGCGTGCGCAAGGTGAATATCGATACGGACCTGCGTCTGGCCTCTACCGGTGCAATCCGCGAGTTCATGGCGAAGAACCCCAGCGAATTCGACCCGCGCAAGTACCTGGCCAAGACCGTGACCGCCATGCGCGACATCTGCATTGCGCGTTACGAGGCGTTCGGCACCGCCGGCAATGGCTCGAAGATCAAGCCGATTTCCTTGGAAGGCATGTTTGAGCGTTATGCGCGCGGCGAGCTCGACCCCAAGGTCAACTGAGTCGATGCGTTGAACAACGAGCCCGCCTAGTGCGGGCTCGTTGCGTTTGGGGCGTAGTTCTTTGGGTCAGGCTAGCAGCTGCTGAATCTGGCTTCGCAAAGAGTCCAGTGAGAACGGCTTGGCCAGGATCGGCGCGGAGCGCGCAATCTCGCTGCCTGATTCCTGGATCTCGATGGGGTAACCGCTGATGAAGATGATCTTAAGGTCGGGGCGCAGCTTCAATGCGGGCTCCGCAATCATCACTCCGGACACGCCGCCAGGTAGACGAAAATCAGTCACCAGCAGATCGAGTTGCGGCTTTGTCGCCAGGATCTCGAAGGCGCGCGGTGCATCGGCGGCCTCCAACACCTTATAGCCTTCGCCGGCGAGGTAATCAGACAGCAGGGAAAGGATGTGAGGTTCGTCTTCGACGAGTAAAACGACTTTCTTGAGTGCTTGGCTCATCGGAGCGATTCTCGATGTGTTTCATGAACATAGTGCGGTAGGGGCATTAATCCACGCGGATCAGCGTTGGAGCGAGTGCCGCTGCGCAAGTTCAGCGATGTGCAGCTGCTCGTCAATCGTTTGCTGCGATTTGGCGATCTTTTCGCGATGCCACATGCATTGGCAACCGGCAGTCGAGTAGTTAGGCTCGCCTTTTCATCGCTGGAGTTCCCTCATGCCTGACGAAAATCATCGCGCTATTTCGGAACTGACGCTGGACGACTATCGCACCAACGCCGAGGCCTTTCGCGATGGGACTCGAGACCACGACGTCAGCCAGAACATTGATGCGTTACTCCGGCACATCGAGGGCAAGGCGCCGCTGCGTATTCTTGACCTTGGCTGTGGGCCAGGGCGGGATCTCAAAGCGTTCACAGCGCGCGGGCATATTGCGGTCGGCCTCGATGGCGCCGAGCCCTTCGTGACAATGGCACGTGCCGAAACGGGGTGTGAAGTCCTGCATCAAAACTTGCTCGAGCTGGATCTTCCGGCCGAGTCGTTCGACGGCATTTTTGCCAATGCTGTGTTGTTTCATCTGCCCAGTCGCGAAATCGCTGACGTCTTATCGAGGCTCCACGCGGCGCTTCGGCCCGCGGGGGTGTTGTTCTGTTCCAATCCACGCGGCGACAACCAAGAAGGCTGGAGTGGCGCCCGCTACGGCACCTGGTACGACTGGCCTACGTGGCAGCGCTTGCTGCATTCCGTCGGATTCATTGAATTGGAGCACTACTATCGCCCGCCAGGGCTGCCGCGCGAGCAACAACCCTGGCTTGCAAGCGTCTGGCGCAAGGCCTGAGCGCTCGACAGCGAACTTCAATATTTGTTCTTCCGCACAGCAGAATGCATGCCGTAAGCGTAACCGTCATGCGTTTTGCATGCGTACAAAGCGCCATTATGTGACGCAAGTCGCTGAAATAATGTGATTTTTTATGTTCGCCCGGTTGGCATGATCGATGCTCCAGCTACGTACGCTGGAACATAACCGGAGTACACAATAATGATTGCCGCTGAAAAAGTTCTCTCTGCCGCGTTTCCCGAGTTTGAAGTCGTCACCGCACCTCGTCCTGATGGCGGGCTCCTGCTAACGCTTCGTAACGATGATCGGGACGTCATCAAGCGGGCCCTGTCCAAAGGACAGACCCAGACGAATATCCAGCTTGAGTGGGTCATCAGTTCGGTCCGCCGTGACCTGGCGCTGGAAGCGGGAATGTCGCCCGCCATCGCCCGTTTGCAAAGCCAGAGTCGTACCGGGCTGCCCACCTACGAGTACGCCTGAGTCGGGCGGCAGGCCTGTATTGCCACAGGCCTGCCGTACTCGGACGTGCCTGCCTAGCGCTGACGATCAGACCGAAGAGCCTGAATGCAGTGCAAACCTGATGAGAGGAAAACCCAATGAACGCCATCGACCTGTTGATCGACGACCACGAGAAAGTCAAAGACATTCTGACGCGCCTGACCGATACCTCCGAGCGTGCCGTCAAGACCCGCACCGAACTGTTACAGAAGCTGGAAATGGAAGTGTCGATCCATACCCAGCTGGAGGAACAGATTCTCTATCCAGCCTTCAAGGAAGCGGGTGGGAAAGAGGAGAAGACCATGTACCACGAGGCCAAGGAAGAGCATCGTGCAGTCGATTCGCTGGTGCTTCCAGACCTCAAGGCTACTGACCCCTCGACGCTTGAGTTCTCCGGGCGCGTGAAAGTCTGCAAGGAACTGCTCGAGCACCATATCGAGGAAGAAGAGTCCGAAATGTTTCCCACGGCGCGTGAGTTGTTCAGCGATGACCAGCTGAGCGAGATGGGACAGCAAATGGAAGAGCTAAAGAGCCGCCTGAAGAAAGAATTCGCTGCGAAACAGGCCGCCTAACTGATCGCCACCGGGGCGCAACGCCCCGGTCTGCCTGGTCGCTCAAAGCAGCAAGCCCCGCCTATTGTCCCGCTGATCTGCATCAATATTCCCCCACGACGCTACTGGCAGGCTTGATGGCTTACTGCTACTAGCTGGCGAGTTTGCCTGCATGTAGTTGCTCAAGCGAAAGGAGCTGCGCTTTGCGGCGCCAGAGTAGGTGGCGGATGGAAGACGAGCTGAAGGAATTGCTGCAGCGGATCGGTCTTGGACCTGAGGCGATCCGTACGCGCATGCGCTTTCTGGAGTGGCAGCCCAGCGATGGCGCGAGGCTGAACAGTGCAGCTGCCGACCTGGACGATGCGCAAGCCCGGTTCATCGAGCGCCTTTATACCCACATGGCTGCGTTCGATACACCGACCGCCATGTTGGCCGATCCCCAGCGGCTGGTGCGGCTCAAGCACAGTCAGCAAAGCTACTACGAACGGTTATGGAACGGCCCGTACGACCGCGACTATGTGAAGGACCGTCTGTTGGTCGGGCTGGTGCATCAGCGCGTGGGCGTCGATCTGGAGTGGTATCTGGGTGCCTACCGGCTGTATCTCGGTGACATGCTGGCCGAGCTACTGGGAGATGCTCCGGGTTACGCGGTGTTCAACAGCCTGCTCAAGGCAGTGTTCTTTGACATGATCCTCGCCATCGACACCTACACGGTGGCGCAGCGGCAGGCGCTGGAGGACAGCGAAGCACGCCTTGCCCGTGCCTTGAGAGGCACCGAGGATGGCATCTGGGACTGGCACATCGATGCCGATCAGCTGTATCTCTCCGAGCGCTGGATGGCCATGCTCGGCCTTTCCGCCGAGCCCGGATACACCAGCGACAGCTGGTTCAAACGGGTCCATCCGGATGACCTGGCGGGCCTGCGCGAAGCCATTTCCGCGCACCTGGGTGGCCGTACGGCAGCGCTGAACCACGAGTACCGCATTCAAACTCACTACGGCGAGTACATCTGGGTGCAGGTGCGCGGCGTAGTCGAGCATTGCGAACGCAGCGGGCGGCGCATGGCCGGTTCGCAGACCAATATCAGTGCGCGCAAGATCGCTGAAAGCTGCCTTCATCACGCGGCCCGTCACGACCCGCTGACCGGGTTGGCGAATCGTCTGCACATGGATGAGCTTCTCAGCGCCGCGCAGCAGCGCAGTGGGGTGCGTGAGTCAGCGCTACTGTTCGTCGACGTTGATCGCTTCAAACTGATCAACGACAGCCTTGGTCACCGTGTCGGCGATCAGGTCCTGGTGGAAGTTGCCCGGCGTCTCTCCGGCTGCCTGCGTCCTGGTGATCATCTCGCCCGTTTCGGCGGCGACGAGTTCGTGGCCTTGCTCGGCGACCTTGCCTGCGCCAGCGACGCCGAGCGGGTGGCGCAGCGCATGCTCAATGCACTGCGTGCGCCGTTGCAACTGGCTGAGCGGACGCTGACACTCACGGCCAGCATTGGTATCGCTCCGCTGCAGCGTGATGGCAAACCGCTGGATGCATTGCAAGCCGCCGATCTGGCGCTGTACCGCGCCAAGGACGCTGGCAAGAACCAGTTCGCCCTGTACTGCGAGGGGCTGCAAAGCACGGCCCAGCGTCAGCTGGAGCTGCAGAGCAATCTGGCGCAGGCGCTCGAGCGCAACGAGTTCACGCTCTGTTACCAGCCGATATGTCGCCTGGTTGATGGTCAGCCCCATCTGGCCGGGGTCGAGGCACTGCTGCGCTGGCAGCATGACGGTCGCTCGGTCGGCCCCCAGGAGTTCATCCCGATCCTCGAGGAGTCCCGCGAGATCGTCCGGGTCGGCGAGTGGGTGTTGCGCGAGGCCTGCGCGCAAGTCCGTCGCTGGCAGCAGGCCGGTCAGGCGCAGCTCTACTGCTCGGTGAATCTGTCGATCAGGCAGCTGCAGCAGGCGGACTTCATCCATCGTCTGATCGCGATACTTGGCGAGACGCAGCTGCCTGCTTCGAGCCTGGTACTGGAGATCACCGAGACCCTGTTGATGCAGCACAGTGATGCGGTGCTGGCGACCCTGCAGGAGATCGCCAACCTCGGTGTACGGCTGGCGCTGGATGACTTCGGCACCGGCTACTGCTCGCTCGGCTATCTGAAGCAGTTTCCTCTGCACATTCTCAAGGTCGACCGCAGTTTCATTGCAGGGGTGGGAGAAGATGCGGATTCCGCCGTGATCAGCCGGGCCATCATCGGTCTGGGCCAGAGCCTGGATCTGACGGTGGTTGCCGAGGGCGTCGAAGAGCCGAAACAGTTGGCATTTCTCGAGGCCGAACACTGCGAGTACGCTCAGGGCTATCTATTCAGTCGACCTTTGTCAGCCATCGATCTGCGCCGGAGCTTCCGTAATGACCACTGTGTCGACGGCCTTTGGCAGCTGGCCGCGTCGGCCTAGCCGGATTGCCTATCGAGGACTGAGGACAGTCATTCGCAACCGTCGGGCGGCCTGGGCACTCAGGCGGGGCACTCCAGGCTGTCTGCAGGGTCAATTTTCTTAAGGATTGACTCATGCCCGCAGGCTATTCGCGGGCTCGACGCTTGGAGGTACTGATGCGATTGGCCTATCTGTTTGCCCCTGTGCTTGGCCTGGTCCTTGTAGGCTGCGGGCAGGATGATGCTGAACGGGAGGTGGTGACGCCCGAGCCTGCGATCGAAAAGCCTGAACCGCCGTTCACCGGGGCGCCACCGTCCAACGATGGAGCGGGTGCCGGTCCTGAAGCCGGTGCGCCGTTGGCGACCGGTGCTGAGGGCAGCATGGACACAGCGCCAGCGGACAACGGCAGCGGTCTGGGCACCGCGTCCGGGGCTGGAACCGCGCCTCACACCACACCCGGCGCGTCAGGCGCTGCTCAGTAAAATTCCGAATTATCTGATTGCATGTGCTGAAGCCGCCCGACATGAGGTTGGCGCACTGCACGGCAGGAGAACTGATATGAAATCCAGACTGATTGCCATGACTGCGGCACTTCCGCTCGCATTGACACTGGCCGGCTGCTCCCCCGACGACGAGCCGTCGGCGCTGCGCAATGTCGAACGGAACCAGCAGGAGTACCAGAACACGGCGACCGACCCGGCCGGCCCGCGTGAAATCTCACCGCCTTCCAACATGACCAACCAGTAGTGGGTCAGACGTACTGCGCCGCGGCGTACCCCGAGGCCCAGGCCCACTGGAAGTTGAAGCCGCCGAGGTGGCCGGTGACGTCCAGTACCTCGCCGACGAAATACAGCCCCGGCGACTTCTGCGATTCCATCGTCTTGGATGAGACTTCCCGGGTATCGACGCCGCCGAGGGTCACCTCGGCGGTGCGATAGCCTTCGGTGCCCGCCGGCACCAGCCGCCAGCAGCCCAGTCGCTCGGCGATCTCGGTCAGTTCGTTGGCTGAACACTGCTTCAGCGGTTTAGAGGTGAACCAGTGTTCCGCCAAGAGCCCGGCCATCTTGCGCGTGAACAATTCGCCGAGCAGGGTCTTCAGTTCGATATTCGGGCGCTCGCGGCGTTGCTCGTCCAGCCACTCGCTCAGGTTCAGATGCGGCAACAGGTTGATCTCGATGGCATCGCCCGGCTCCCAGTACGAGGAGACCTGCAGAATCGCCGGACCGGACAGCCCGCGATGGGTGAACAGGATGTTTTCGCGGAAGCTCTGGCCGTTGCAGCTGACTAGACAATCCTCGACTGAAGTCCCAGACAAGGCCTCACACATCGCCTTCAATTGCGGCTCGGTGATGGTGAAGGGCACCAGCCCTGCGCGGGTCGGCAGCAGGGTGTGGCCGAACTGCCGCGCCACCTGATAGCCGAATCCGCTCGCGCCGAGAGTCGGAATCGACAAGCCGCCTGTGGCGATCACCAGCGACTGACAGGCGACCGGTCCGGCATCGGTCTGCAGTTGGTAGCCAGCCTCTGCTTTGTCGATCTGTTGTACGGCCGTATCGAGCCGCAGGTCGACGCCGGCCTGCTCACACTCATCGAGCAGCATGCCGAGGATGTCGCTTGCCTTGTTATCGCAGAACAACTGGCCCAGTTTTTTTTCGTGATAGGGCACGCCGTGACGGCTGACCATCTCGATGAAGTCCCACTGGGTATAGCGGGCGAGCGCGGATTTGCAGAAATGCGGGTTGCCGGAAAGGAAGTTGGCCGGCTCGGTATAGAGATTGGTGAAGTTGCAGCGACCCCCGCCGGACATGAGGATCTTTTTACCGGCCTTGTTAGCGTGGTCTATGAGCAGGACCTGTCTGCCTCGGGCGGCGGCTGTGAAGGCACACATCAGCCCGGCAGCCCCTGCGCCGATTACTACCACGTCCGTCTGCACTGCCAGCTACCTCGCCTGAAAAATGCGCGATGGTACTCCTGCGGCCCGCTGGCTGCAGCTCGGTCTCCCCACATCCGACGAGCCGGACATCCCAAACGCAGCTGGTTGTGATTAGCTAGTGCTGGTGGCGCTTCGCCATGGGTGTGCGGGAGAGAGCTTTGACAAGAATAAAAATAGTTATGGTTGGAATGCTGCTCTCGACCAGTGCGTCGGTTCCTGCCGAAGTGTTGAGACTGGCAGGTGATGCCTGGCCGCCATACACAGACCAAACCTTGCCCGGCGACGGGTTGTCGGTCGAGCTTATCCGCGCGGCGCTTGGTCGGGCGGGTTATGACGTTTCCTACACCGAGGTGCCTTGGGAACGGGCGGTGCTGGGGTTACAACAAGGTAAGTACGACATTATCAACGACTGGTTCACGGTTAGGCATGCGGACTACGCAACGTACAGCCGTCCCTTTCTGAACAATCGGGTGCGTTGGGTGCAGCGGCAGGGTGACGGCATCCGCTATGAGGGACCTGACAGCCTGCGCACTTATGACATCGTGCTGACCAATGGTTATGCCTATAGCGATGAGCTGGCAGACGACTCAACACTCAACAAAGGCTACGCCAATAACTTCGTGCAGGCGGCTCGAATGCTGCTGGCCGATCGCGCTGATCTGGCCCTCGAAGACGAGCGTACAGTGCTGTTTCACCTCAACGGCTCGCTCAAAGAGGTGAGTGATGGGCTGAGTTTCGTACCGGGCGAATTCAGCATTCGCGATCTGTCGCTGGTGGTGCGTAATGATCATCCGCAGCAGGCTGCAATCATTGCGGCCTTCAACCGCGAGATCGAGGCGATGTTCGAAGATGGCACCTACGCGGAAATCTTCGCGCGTCATGGTCTGCCTTCGCCGAATTCGCTGCCTCAGCCTTGAGGCTGCGGATGTTGCCGCAGCAGGTGCGCTGCCATGCTGCGTAGTGGTGCCAGCTGTCGGCAGATCAGCCCCAGCTGGGTCTGCAGCAGACGATGGCTATCGTCGATGTCTTCCGAGGTTTGCTCCAACTGTTGCGCCAGCGCTTCCTCGGCTTCGCTGTAAACGGCAACCGGATGATCGTGTTGCAGCCCGTCGGCCAATTCGTCGAGGCTGCGCGCCAGTTGCTGGGCCGCACTTTCCAGCATGTCATCCCGGGCATCGGCCGGCAGGCTTTCGCGGTGTGCGCCCAAGCCCGACAGGTAATTGAGCAGCGTGTGCGAAAGGATCAGGAAGCGAAAGCCGGTTTCGGCGTCCTTGCGGAAATGCCCAGGCTCCAGAAGCATGTTCGACAAGGTGGTGGAGAGCGCCGCGTCCGCGTTGTGTGCGTTGCGCCGTGCCAGTCGATACGCCAGATCATCACGCTTGCCACTCTCATACTGCGCCATGATCTGCCGCAGATAATCGGCACTGCGCGCCAGGGTATTGGCCACGACCTGGTTGAGGCGCCGGCCCTGCCAGTCCGGCAACACAAAGAATACGGCGGCTGCCGCAATCAGGCTGCCCAGCAGGGTATCGACCAAGCGCGGCCAGAACAGCCCGTAACCGTCACCGACCTGATTGAAGCAGAACAGCACGAGCAGTGTGATTGCGGCAGTTGCCAGTGTGTAGCGACTGCTGCGGGTAGCGAAGAACACCACGCCTGCGATCACGGCGAACAGCGCCTGTACCTGCTGACTGGGAAACAGGTCGAACAGCGCCCAGCCAACCGCCAGGCCAAGCGCCGTACCCGTCACACGCTGGACCAGCTTGATGCGCGTTGCGCCGTAGTTGGGCTGGCAGACGAACACGGTGGTCAGCAGCACCCAATAGCCCTGTTCGGGATGGATGGTGTGAAGCACGGCATAGCCGCAGAGCAGCGCCAGGCTCATGCGCAGGGCATGGCGGAACAGCAATGAGGTGGGCGTCAGCTGCAGGCGGATACGGTTGAACGCATCGCGCAGCGATTGCGGCTGTCGATCCAGCAGGCTGCTGTCCTGCTCACCTTCCAGTGCATCAGGGTTGCTCGCCGTGGACAGCTGGCGCTGCATGGTCGCCAGATTGCCGGACAAGGCCCGTAATGAGCGTAACAGTCCGCGCCATGCCGGATTGCTCTGCATCCGCAGATGTTCGAGCGATGACTCCAGATCCGCCAGCGCCTGTGCGTTGGCTTCGCTGTAACGAAACGGCTGGCGCAGCTGAACGGCATTAGCGAGGTCCACGCAGGCAACGCCTTGCAAGCGCAGCAGCCTGCCGCAACGAAACAGCACGTCGCTATGAAAGAACGCCTCGGCCAGCTCCTGGTAAGGGTAGTGCGAGGAACTGACGCGCTCGTGCAAGTCCTGTGCGAGGAAATAGAGCTTGAGGTAGTGACTGATCTTCACCCCAGGGCGACCATTGCCCAGGCGATGCAAAAGGGTTTCCTTGGTTGCGTTCAGGGCGCTCACCACGCGGCCATTCTGCTGCGCCAGTTGCAGGCGACGCTCTTCCACATCCAGCTGGCGCACCGGCTCGAAGAGAGCGGCCTTGAGTTTGTAGTACCGCCCCAGCTCACGGTACAGGCGGGCCAAACTTTGCTGCACAGGTTGGTGCGCGAACAGCGCATTCCAGAGGACCGAGAGCAAGCCGTACCAGGTGGCGCCAGCCAACAGCAGCAGCGGGTCGCGCCAGGGGTGCAGCGCTTCGCCACCTCGCTGGTCGGCCGCAATCATGCTGTAGATCGAAAGAATCAACGTCGCCTGGGCGATGGTCGCGTAGCGCTCGCCCAAAGCTCCGAGCATGACCAGGCTGAACGCCGCGGCCGCCATGCCAAACGCGAAGAGCAAAGGGAAGGGGAACAGCAGCTGCACCGATACCGCGGCGATGCTGAAGCACAGCAGTGTGACCAGGAGTGCTGATAGGCGCCCCAGCCAGCTGTCGTCGGTCTCTGCCAGGGCGCTGGCAATGACGCCGAGGAACAGTGGAATCGCCATCGCGGGCTGTGCGAGGTACCAGCTCAAACCCATGCTGCCGGCCAGCGCTATCAGCACGCGAAGGCTGTAGCCGAACTTGTCCAGCGCCCAGAGCTGGCGCAAGGAATGGTTGAGCGAGGGTGAGCGCATATGAACGAGTCGGACCTGTCGGCGATAAGAAGAAGGTTGGACGCCGGCCGTACGCGGACGTCACGGCAAGCGAAGCAAAGCTTATACCGTCCATCCGTCTCGCATCACCGGAACGAAACCGCACGGTCATCGTTTAGCCGTATTCGTCTGGCTTCATTCATGCCGCTCCCTCCCATTCCTATAAAGAGGACACCGCATGAACCGTGAACACGATGCCAGCCGCCGCAGCCTGCTCAAAGGTGGCGCTATCACCGCCGCCGTTGTCGCCAGCACGCCGTTTCTCGGCACGCTGGAAGCCTTCGCAGCGCGAAATGCACAGGGGCGCGGCGCCGGCCTGGTTCGCAGCAGCTATGGTCCGTTGCGTCCGACCAGGGACCTGAGCACCGGCTTGGAATTGCTACAGCTACCCGACGGCTTCCAGTACAAGAGCTTTTCCTGGACCGGCGACCTGATGGAAAACGGCCAGCCTGTACCCACGTCGCATGACGGTATGGGCGTCATCGAGGTGCGTCGCGGCCAACATGGTCCGGAAATCGTGCTGGTGCGTAACCATGAAGCCAGCACCGGTCCGCTGATCGACGCTACCGGCATCTATGATTACGTGACGCTTTCCAACGGCCAGCGTCCGGCCGGCGGAACTACCAATCTCTACGTTTCCCGCGACATCATGCAGCCGGTACGCACCCTGCCGAGCCTCGGTGGAACCCGTACCAACTGTGCCGGCGGTGTCACGCCGTGGGGCACCTGGTTAACCTGTGAAGAGAACACGTCTGACTACCGCAGTGTGGGTGGTCGTGCCCACGGCTATGTGTTTGAGGTGACGGCCGACCCGGCGCTGACCACTGGCCAGCCTATCGTGCAGATGGGTCGCTTTCGGCACGAAGCGGTCGCAGTGGACCCGCGTAACAGCTATGTCTATTTGACGGAAGATGCCCGCAACCAATCCGGCTATTACCGCTATATCCCCACGGACGCGAGCCAGCAGCCAGGTTCACTTGTCTCGGGTGGAATACTGCAAGCCGCTCGGGTGCGTAATCGAGCGTTGATCGACCTGCATGCGCCGAAGCAGGGCGACAGCTATCAGCTGGAATGGGTGGAAATATCGAATCCGGACCTCGAGCCTCAGCCCGAAGGCAGCGGCCCTTATGTTCAGGCGCGTCAGGCCGGCGGCCTGAGCATGAGCCGCGGCGAAGGCATCTGGTACAGCGAGGGCAAGCTCTACATTGTCGACACCAGTGCCGGTACCGACAGTCAGGGCCGCCCCGGCTACGGCCGTGGGGCGGTGTGGATGCACGATCTGGCGAATGACCGCTTGACCTGCATCTTCGCTTCCACCGACGCCGAAATCGCCAACAACCCGGACAACATTACGGTCAGCCCGCGCGGCGGTGTGCTTCTGTGCGAAGACGGTGGTGGTGTGCAGGACGCGTTCGGCTTTGGCGAACGCCTGCTGGGCCTGACCACCGCGGGGGAGGCGTACATCTTCGCCAAGAACAACGTGGTGTTCGATGACGTCCAGGCCGCTGCGGCCGGGAAGAATGTTTCGGGCGGCGACTACCGCAACCGTGAGTTCTGCGGCGCCTGCTTCGATCCGACCGGACACTTCCTGTTCGTCAACATCCAGACCCCCGGCATCACCTTTGCCATCTGGGGTCCTTGGGCTCGCGGTTCGCTGTAACCCGCGCCATCGGCGAGTCGAGCGAAAGGACTTCTCGGCTCGCCAGCAGCGCCGTTCGTTTGATCGGTCGAATGAGCTGTCGCTGCTTCTTCGAGACGGGCAATCCGTTTCGGCACGAGCCTGTACGCGAGGATGCGCCAGGCTCGTTTCTTCCAGCAACTAAAGCGTGCGGACTTTCAGCGAGCGGCCTTTGATCTTGCCGGAGTTGAGTCTATTCAAGGCCTGCTTGGCCACGTCGCGCTCCACGGCAACGAACGCCTGGAAGTCGAAGATCGCAATCTTGCCAACCTGCTTGCCGGGAATACCCGCATCGCCCGTCAGCGCGCCAAGGATGTCGCCTGGTCGCAGCTTGTCCTTGCGCCCGGCGCCGATGCACAGCGTCACCATCGGCGGCTGCAGCGGGCCGCCCGGCTGCGCTTTTAGCTCGCTCAGCGGCTGCCAGTTGAGCGGCGCCTTCTGCCGGTCCTCGATGGCTTGGGCGCGGTGGCCTTCGGCGGGTGCGACAAGGCTGATGGCAATGCCTTTCTTGCCAGCACGACCGGTACGTCCAACCCGATGAATGTGGATTTCGGAATCGCGCGCCAGCTCGACGTTGATCACCATGTCCAGGGCGTCGATATCCAGCCCGCGAGCCGCAACATCGGTGGCGACCAGCACGGACAGGCTGCGGTTGCTGAACATGGCCAGTACCTGATCACGGTCGCGCTGTTCCAGGTCGCCGTTCAGCGCCATGGCAGAGATGCCTTTCGCGGTGAGAGCGTCGACCAGTTGCTGGCACTGCTGCTTGGTAAAGCAGAAGGCAACGCAGGTCTCCGGACGGAAGCTGGCCAGGACCTGAATCACGGCCTGCATGCGCTCTTCGGGGTCGATTTCGTAGAAGCGCTGCTCGATCTGGGTGTCGTCATGCAGGGCTTCAACCTTTACCTGCTGCGGGTCGCGCATGAAGGTCGACGCGAGTTGCTTGATGCCGCTGGGGTAGGTCGCGGAGAACAGCAGGGTCTGCCGCTTGCTCGGGGTCTGCCCGATGATTTCGGCAATCGCGTCGTAGAAGCCCATGTCGAGCATGCGGTCGGCTTCGTCGAGAATCAGCTTGTTCAGGCCGTCGAGTTTCAGTGAGCCCTTTTTCAAATGCTCCTGAACGCGCCCAGGCGTGCCAACGATCACATGCGCGCCATGTTCCAGCGAGCCGATCTGCGGGCCTATGGATACGCCGCCGCAGAGCGTCAGGATCTTGATGTTCTCGGCAGAGCGGGCCAACCGCCGCAGCTCCTTGGCCACCTGATCGGCCAGTTCACGGGTGGGGCAAAGTACCAGCGCCTGACAGCCGAAATAGCGCGGGTTGATCGGCTCCAGCAGTGCGATACCGAAGGCGGCAGTCTTGCCGCTGCCGGTCTTGGCCTGCGCGATGAGGTCCATACCCTTGAGCATGACCGGCAGGCTTTGCGCCTGGATCGGCGTCATCTCGACATAGCCGAGCGCGTCGAGGTTGGCCAGCGTTGCAGGGCTGAGGGGCAGGGTGGCGAAGGCTGAACTGGGCACGGTAGTGATCTGCTGGAAAAAGTGAGGCGCAGTCTAGCAGGCGGCTGACTTTCACGCGTGACGCCCGTGGCCCGCTGCATAGGGCGGAACGGATCGCGGCGACGGTCGGTCCCACTCAGGTCAATACTGATTCAGGAGGCCGCTTTGTCCCGTTTGTTGTTGCTGTTGAGCGCGTTAACCCTTCCCGCCGTGGCCGCCGAGCCAACCTTGTTCGGCCGCTATGAGCAGATCAAGATCGAAGACCTCGGCAAGACCCTCAAAGCCAAGATGGATACTGGCGCGATGACTGCCTCGCTGTCGGCGCGCGATATCGAGCGTTTCGAGCGAGACGGGGAAGACTGGGTGAGATTCCGCCTGGCTGTCGAAGGCGCTGACGACACGCTCTATGAGCACCGCCTGGCGCGCATCGCCGAGATCAAGACCCGCAAAGAAGAAGCCGTCGACCCGGACGACGATACGGATGCGGAGCGTGGGCCGGATGTCGCCGAGCGGCCAGTGGTGGAGATGCAGTTGTGCATCGGCGACCAGATGCGCGAAACCGAGGTCAACCTCACCGACCGTAGCCACTTCCGCTATCCGCTGTTGATTGGGGCTACGGCAATCCGGGATCTTGAGGCTGCTATCGATCCTGCTCAGAAGTACACGGCAGGCCGTCCCACCTGCTAGTTCGCCTAGTGCGATCCGAACGGGCGCGAACGCTAATCGCTGTCCGCGCCCAGCGCACGCACACACATCGATTCCCTCTGTGGTTTGCGGGAGCGCATTCGCTCTGTCGGTGCGTATTGAAACTCCGAGGCAAACTGAATCTCGTGTTGTGTAACGCAAATATAATCTTGCGGTGCTAATTAACTAAGGTATTTAGGTTGGCTGCCATAATCTTAATTATTAGCCGGAAGAGAGGTTAATTACGGTTGTTCGATTATATTTGGGCGCTACTTATATCAACCTAATAAGTGGCGGTTGGCGATTGATAAAACCCATGTAGGTCAATTCTGTTTAGCGTCGTGACTGATGAGTCAGCTTGAAGGCTCGCCCTCAAAGCAGCAAGTGTCTTGAATGTTTGATCGTCATTCGTTTGAGGGTGCAGCCAGAAGCGCGCCTCCTGCGGCTTAAGGGCAGCGTGCATTTTGCGCGCTGCCGGTGCGCTGGCTTGCGGCCAGCAATCTCGATAATCGCAAGCCTGGCAACGGTCGATGCCTCGTTTAATCGCTCGTTCTAGAGCGCGTCAGACTAAAGTCGGGGCTATCATTCCACGACACATCCTTGCTAAATTCACGATGTGGTTCCCTTCACCCGTAATAAAAATAAGACGGAGAACGTCATGGCCGACAGCGACAAAACAAATGCTGCTGCGTACTGGAAGGCGAATGTTCGCCTGATAACTTGGAGCCTGGTGGTCTGGGCTCTTGTCTCATATGGTTTCGCCATCCTATTGCGCCCTTTACTCGCCGGTATCCCGGTTGGGGGTACTGATCTGGGGTTCTGGTTCGCTCAACAGGGTTCCATCATCACGTTCATTTTGATCATCTTCCACTACGCGTGGCGGCTGAACAAACTGGACAAGGAATTCGGGGTTGAGGAGTAACCACAATGAGCCAATATTGGATCAACATGATGTTCGTGGGCGCCTCGTTCCTGCTCTATATAGGAATCGCGGTCTGGGCTCGCGCAGGGTCAACTAAAGAGTTCTATGTCGCCGGTGGTGGTGTTCACCCCGTAACCAACGGCATGGCAACGGCGGCAGACTGGATGTCTGCAGCTTCCTTCATTTCCATGGCCGGTCTGATCGCCTCTGGCGGTTATGCCACCTCGGCTTACCTGATGGGCTGGACCGGTGGCTACGTGCTGCTGGCGATGCTGCTGGCGCCGTACCTGCGCAAGTTCGGCAAGTTCACGGTTCCGGATTTCATCGGCGACCGTTTCTACAGCCGTGGCGCGCGCCTGGTAGCGGTGGTCTGCCTGATCCTGATCTCCGTGACCTACGTAATCGGCCAGATGGCAGGTGCGGGCGTGGCGTTCTCTCGCTTCCTTGAAGTGAGCAACTCCACCGGTATCTGGATCGCAGCCGTGATCGTGTTCGCCTATGCGGTATTTGGCGGCATGAAGGGCATCACCTACACCCAGGTGGCGCAGTACGTGGTTCTGATCATTGCCTACACCATTCCGGCCGTGTTCATTGCGATGCAGCTGACTGGCAACCCGATCCCGATGTTCGGCATGTTCAGCACTCACACCGAATCCGGTATGCCGCTGCTCGACAAACTGAACCAGGTGGTCACCGACCTTGGCTTCGCCGCTTACACCGCGGACGTCGACAACAAGCTGAACATGTTCCTGTTCACCATGTCGCTGATGATCGGTACCGCCGGTCTGCCGCACGTCATCATTCGCTTCTTCACCGTACCGAAGGTGGCTGACGCTCGTTGGTCCGCTGGCTGGACACTGATCTTCATCGCTCTGTTGTACCTCACAGCACCGGCTGTTGCCTCCATGGCACGCCTGAACCTGGTCCAGACCATCTATCCGGAAGGCCCACAGGCTGAAGCGATCCGTTACGAAGATCGTCCAGAGTGGATCCAGACCTGGGAAACTACTGGTCTGATCAAGTGGGAAGACAAGAACGCCGACGGTCGTGTGCAGATGTACAACGACACCAACGCTACCTTCGCTCCGACCGCTACTGAGCGTGGCTGGAATGGCAACGAGCTGACCGTGAACAACGACATCATTGTTCTGGCCAACCCGGAAATCGCCAACCTGCCGAGCTGGGTCATCGGTCTGATCGCTGCGGGTGCTATCGCTGCTGCGCTCTCGACTGCTGCGGGTCTGCTGCTGGCGATCTCATCTGCCATCAGTCATGACCTGATCAAGACACTGATCAATCCGAAAATCAGCGAAAAGAACGAAATGCTGGCCGCGCGGCTAGCCATGACGGCAGCGATTCTGCTGGCGACCTGGTTGGGCCTCAATCCTCCGGGCTTTGCGGCTCAGGTGGTGGCTCTGGCGTTCGGTCTTGCAGCCTCGAGCCTGTTCCCGGCGCTGATGATGGGTATCTTCTCCAAGCGTGTGAACAGCAAAGGCGCTGTCGCAGGGATGCTGGTTGGTGTGATTTCCACCGCCGTGTACATCTTCCTGTACCTGGGCTGGTTCTTCATTCCTGGCACTGCAAGCATCCCCAACACGCCTGATCAGTGGTGGATGGGCATCTCCCCGCAGGCCTTCGGTGCCGTAGGTGCGATGCTGAACTTCGCTGTAGCCTACGCCGTGTCGATGGCTACCGAGGCTCCGCCGCAGGAGATTCAGGATCTGGTCGAGAGCGTTCGTACCCCGAAGGGTGCTGGCGTTGCGCTTGATCACTAACTGATAATGCAGCCGAACGTCAGACATGCTCTGACACAAGGTTGAGGTAGAAGTCGGGCTTCCATATGGAAGCCCGATTTTTTTAGGGGAGTTGTATATGTTCTGGCATCTAATCGCGGCAATCGTCGCGGGTGTGGCGGGGGCAGGTATTGGACTGCTGCTGCGCTCACTGACGCGTAAGCGGTTGCCGATGTGGATCATTCCTGTATGTGCGGGTCTGGGAATGCTGAGTTACACCATCCACTACGAATACACCTGGTTCGAAGCCAAACAGGCACGCCTGCCGGAGGGCAGCGTGGTCGTTTTGAGCGATGAGGGGGAAATGTTGTGGCGCCCTTGGACCATGATGTATCCCATGCCGTTGAGCTACACGGTACTCGATCAAGCCAACGCACAGGTTCAGGATACAAATCAGGGCCGTATCGCCCGCTTTGTTCTGTATCGCTTCGACAAGCAGCATCTGACTTCCACTGTGGTCAGTCAGCGCTATCAGATGATTTGCGCGGAGAAAGCCATGTTCAGGTTGAACGAGGCAGGTCAGGCCAAGATTGAAACCTTGACCGAACTGGAGGCCGATTCGCCGTTATATCAGCGCATCTGCGTATCCGACATGCGTTAAGCCTGTCGCGATCGAAGCGTTGTTTCGATCTGATGGAGCGCAACGCAGTTCGCAGCGACGCCTGGTCAGGAAGGCCAGGCGGCAGGCTGAAGCCTTGGGGAATGTCAGTCCTGGTTTCGAGGCTGCCCTGCTTGGGTGGGTGCTGTCATTCTCCTGCGCAGCAGCGGCCATACTCCAAGTGCTGCCGGCAGGCCTAGACCGAACCAGGCAAGCACATCCCACCAGTCATCCCCCAGCAGCGCAGCGAAAAGCCCGACGAGGCCGAGCCCCGCAATGAGGCCCGGCAGCATGAAGGTCGATTCACGCCAGCTCATGCTGCTACCTCGCGAGCTGAGGTCTGTATGCCGCGGCGGCGTACCCACCAAAGATAAAGCCCGCTGCCGAGTACGATGATTGTAAGAACATCGAGCACGGCCCACAGAATCTGCATCGGTCGACCGCCGTAATCACCGAAGTGCAGGGGTTGAGACAGACCCAGTGCATCCATGTACCAGGGGCGATCGCCGACGGCAGTGACCTGCAGCGTTTGCGCATCGATCAACACCGGGGTAAGCAGGTGCGAAGTCAGATGGTTGCTGCCATTCATGAATACCGTGTAGTGATGCTCGCTGGAAAAGCGCGTTCCCGGAAAGGCGATGAAGTCCGGCTGCATACCCGGCGCTGCCTGGGCTGCGATCTGCAGCAGATCGTTGGTCGGGGCGCGGGTCGTCAGGGGCGGCGCGTCACGGTAGGGCGCGAGCATCGTCGCCAGTGACTCAGCGCGCCATGCCTCGATCAGCAGATCGGCGCAGGCGCTGACCACGCCAGTAATGCCCACCACCAGTGCCCAGCTGAGCGTGACGATACCGATCAGGTTGTGCAAATCGAGCCAGTGCGTCCGGCTGGAGCGCTCATGACGCACCTGAGCGAACTTCAGCCGCCGCATGAAGGGCGCGTACAGCACCACGCCGGAAATGATCGCCACGATAAACAGAATGCCCATAGAGGCCAGGAACAGCTTGCCAGGTAGCCCGGCAAACATGTCCACATGCATGCGCAGGAAAAACATCATCAGCCCGCCATTGGCCGCCGGCATTTCAACCGCTTCGCCGGTACGTGCATCGAGCATGAAGGTGTAGGACGAGTTGGGCTCGGTGCCGGCCGTCGCCGCGGTAATCGCCACGACGCCGTTGGGCTCGTCCGCTTCCCAGCCGAAATACTGCACGACCTCATCCTGGCGGTGCCGCTCGGCGGCGGTCACGAGCTGTTGCAGATCGAGATGCGGCGTACCGGGCGCCATCTCACGCAGCTCCGGAGCATCGCCAAGCAAGTGCTCCAGTTCGTGATGGAAGATCAACGGCAGTCCGGTGACCGCCAGTAAGAGTAGAAACAGCGTGCAGATAAGGCTGGTCCATGTATGGACGAAGGACCAGCGGCGGATGGTAGCGGCCCGCATTAGAACTCCAACTGCGCCGATAGCTTGAGCGTGCGTGGTGCCCCAAGGTAATGACTGCTCAGCCAGTATTCCTCGTCGGTGAGGTTGCTCAGGTTGGCGCGCAGGGTCAGGGCACGCTCATCCCCCAAGGCCATGCGATAGCGACCGCCCAGGTCGAACGTGGTGAACGACGGGATGGTGTTGTCGTTGGCCTCGTCGGTGTACTGCTTGCCCGTGTAGAAGGCGCCACCAGTGAGTGTCAACCCGGGTACGCCGAATATCGCGTATTCGCCGTAAAGCTTGGCCAAGTGCCGCGCCACGTCGACCGGGCGGTTGCCGTCGTTGGCAGCATTCGCCGCGCCTTCCACGACCGGATCGAGCAGGGTGACGCCGCCCACCAGTGTCAGCGCTGGGGTAACGTGGCCGGTGATGCCGAACTCCAGGCCCTTGTTGTGCTGCATGCCATCCTGAACAAAGAAATTGGCGGCGTTGGTGTAGGTGTTGGGCTTCTCGATGTCGAACAGCGCAACGGTGAACAGGGCACCGCCAAGCTCGGCTTTCGCACCGATTTCGTACTGTTCGCTGACTATCGGCGCAAGCGCCTGCCCGGAGTTGTTTGTGCCGCTCGGCGCTACGCCACCCGTCTGCAGGCCTTCGATGTAGGTTGCGTAGGTGGTAAGCCACTCAACCGGCTTGTAGACGAGCGAGACGTTGGGCGAGGTTTCGGTTTCGCTGTAGTCCTCGATCACCGGCGCGCTGCCGAACGCGTCGACCCAGACAAAGTTGTCGTTGAAGGTCTTGATACGCGAGTGCGTCACGCCAAGGATCGTCGACCACTGCTCGTTGAAGGTGATGACGTCACCGATCAGCACGCTGTCGGCCTGGCTGCGGCTGGCCAGATGGTAGTCGCCATCGCCGAGGTCGTAGGCCGGCTTGTCCACCTGCGGCCGCTCGCTGAAGGGCGCTTCGGGGGTGACCGACACATATTGCGGGCCAGGGAAGGGGATGTAATCGGTGTTGTAGCGAACCCGGGCGATGTTTCCCTGGTAACCGAAGGTCATCGCATGGCCGACACCTGCGGTGTCGAAAACCGCATCGAGGAACAGGTTGCCCGAGGTCTCTTCAGTTTCTACCGGGGCGAAGGCGTATAGCGGCTGGACGTACACGCCGGCCGAATTCACGGTCGGCCCCGTATAGGCGTATTCGGTGGTGTATTGGCTGTAGCCAAGCGCGCCGCGCAGGCTGAACACGTCGTCCAGGCGCCACTGGAAGCGGCTGCCGACGCGGTCGTGGCGGCTGTCGTTGTAAGCCCAGCGCTGGCTATAGAGCTCGTCGTTCTCGAGATCTTCAGCATCGGGCCGGAATGCCTGATCGGCGAAGTACCAGTAGCTGGTGAGGCCCCGCGTCTCGCTCTGCTTGTGCGAGGCGTCGAACTGGATGAGCAGGTCGTCGCTGACGTTCCAGTCCAGCGCGACGCTGGCCATGTGACGACGTTCGACCTGTCCGTCGATGGCGGTTTCACCGTCCTGGGCGAGCAGGTTGACGCGGTAGGCAAAGCGACCTTCGCTGTCGATCGGCCCGCCGAAGTCGCCATGCAGGTACTGGTTCTCGCCGCCGGGGGTGCCGTAGGTCACGCTGTTGTAGCGCTCGGCAGTGGGGCGCTTGAGCACGTAGTTGACCAGTCCGCCGGGGCTGGCCGGACCATAGAGGAAGCCGGACAGACCGCTGAGAATTTCCAGCCGTTCCATTTCCTCGATGAAGTTGCCGCCATCGTAGCTGTTGCTGAAGCGCAGGCCGTCATTGGCAATACTCAGGTTGCCGACGCCGCTGAAGCCGCGAATGGCCACTGCGCTGGCGTAGCCGGCGCTGGTCGGGGAGGTGAACTGCGTGGTGGGGCTGAGCTTGAAGATGTCGTCGCTGGAGGTGGCCTGGATATTGTCCATCAGCTCCGAGGAAATCACGGTTACCGAATAGGGCGCATCTTGAAGCGCCATTCCACCCAGCGCACCGACGTTCTGCACGGCACTGGCGCGGTAGCCGCTTTGTTCGCCGCCGTTTGCCGCCGCCTCGGTTGCCATCACGGTCACATCCGGTAGCGCCATCGCATTGGTTGCCGCCTGCTGCAAACTGAAGCTGCCCGAAGGCCCCTGGCGAAGTTCGAGCCCCGTACCTCGCAGCGCTTCCTGCAGTGCACCCTGGCCATCGAAGCGGCCTTGTACCGGCTCGGCCTTGCGGTCGCGGCTCAATGCCGGATCGATGCTGAGCACCAGTCCCGCTTCGGCGGCGATACGGTTGAGTGTGCTAGCCAGTGGCGCGGCGGGCAGGGAATAGTCACGCATGGCATCGCTTGTAGCATCGGTTTGGGCTAACAGCGGCAGCGGTGCAAGTGCGATGGCAACGGCCAGGAGGCTGGGGCGGAACAGTGAAAGCGATGGCATTTGTGAATAACTCCCGAATAGGAATATGTCTCAGTTATTCGTCAGGCCGGGCGAGAAATGAAAAGTGATAGGGGGTGCTGAAAATATTTTTATAGGCCTGCGCAAGCGCTGCTGTTACTTGTCCGGATGGCTGGCCGCTTGCGCCGGGGCAACTTTGACCCACCAATCGGTGTGGCGCTCGATCTGCACCGGTAGGCTGGGTGGAAGCGCTGCCAGCGCACGGTCAGTATCGTGCAACGGGAAGCTGCCACTGATACGCAGGGATTCGAGGCTTGGATCGAGGCCGAGGTAGCCAGGGCGATACTCGCGAAGTTTTGCCAGCAGCTCGCCCAATGGCAGATCTTCCACAACAAGCATGCCCCGGCTCCAGGCATCTGCCGCGGCCGGTGCCTGTTCATTCTGGTCGAGATGATCGCGGTGCATCAGTACTTGCTCGCCTGCCTGCACAGTGCGACCAGCTTGCAGGTCGCTTGGAAGCGCGGCCACAGCGGATCGGAGCACGATCAGGCGGGTCGCATCAGCCTCTCGGCGAACGATGAATCGCGTGCCGAGCGCACGCAGATCGCCCTGTTCGGTTTCGACGATAAAGGGTCTCGAGTCGTTAGCCGGTGCTGTTTCAACAAGCACCTCACCGCGGTGCAGAAACACTCGGCGCTCTTGCTGATCGAAGCGAACATCCAGAGCGCTGCGGCTGTTCAGTTGTATGTGGCTGTTGTCGGCCAGCGTAACGCTCAGCTGTTCACCCGCGCCGGTGCGCTCGTCGGCCAACCACACGGGTAACGGCTGCGACTGCAGGGCCATTCCGACACCCAAGGTGCCCAGCAGGGCCAGACTGAGAAGCGCGCGCCCAGCTGTTCGCCGTCCGGAGTTCGCACTGAGCTGCAGCGCTCTTCGCGCGGTTGGGGAGTCAATGGTCCCGAGTTGCTGATCGATACCGCCTAGCTGCGCCCAGGCCTTGCCGTGCTCAGCACTTTCATTCAGCCAACGCTGCAGTTCTTTTCTGGCCTGAGCGCTTACCGCCCCGTCGCCAAGGCGTAGCTGCCAGGCGATGGCCTGGTCGAGAACTTGGGCTGATACCGGCTGCCGATCCAGACTCATCTTGGCTCACCGTAAACTGCGATGTAGCACTGGCGCAGAGCCTGGGCGAGATACTGGCGCACACGCGGGACGGATACACCGAGACGCGACGCGATCTCCGCATGGGGCAGACCGTCCAGACGGTTATAGAAGAAGGCTGCACGTGCATTGGCTGAGAGCTCGCCCAGCATCAGGTTCACTTCGCGCAATGCCTGAAGTACCTGCAATTGCTCTTCGGCACTGGGCTGCGTTTCTTCCGGCTGCTGGGCGAGTTCATCAAGGTAAGTACGCTCCAGTGCACTGCGACGAAAATGGTCTATCAACAGGCCGCGGGCAATCGTCGCCAGCAAGGTGCGTGGCTCACGCAAATCGCCTATGTCGTCACGCTTGAGCAGCCGGACGAAAGTGTCCTGGCTCAAGTCTTCGGCGCGATGAGGGCACGCCTGGTGGCGGCGCAGCCAGTTCAACAGCCAGCTGCGATGATCGCGATACAGCGAGCCGACGAACCGTTGATGGGTTGACCCAGCCGACAAGCGAATGCTCCAAGGCCGACGAATGGCCAGTAACGAGAACTATTCGCACATGATCGCAAGTTGTCGCCAGCGGCGCAACGCGGATGTCGCGCTCATTCATCCGTGACTGTTTAGCCGAGCGCTACATGAATTGAGCCTGTTGCCGTTTGCGCCAGTTAGCCAAGCGCAGGTTGATGGCATCCAAGCTGTCCAGCCCTTGTCGGTGCGCCTTGCTGAACAGAATCAACGCCAGCTCGGCGGTGGCCAGTGCATCGGCGCTGGCGTGATGGCGCTGCAGCACATGCAGGCCGAAATGCGTGCACCAGTCGTCCAGACCATTCTGTCGCGGGCGGTTGTCTGGGCAGAGCATCGGCGCCAGTTCGGCGACATCGATGAAAGGATGACGCAGCTTGTAACCGAGCGTTTGCTTCAGTGCACGGGTCAGCATGCGCTGGTCGAAACCTGCGTGAAACGCCAAGATCGGGCTGTCGCCGACAAACTCCATGAGTTCCAGTAGCGCTTCGGCAGGGTCCTCGCCCGCTTCGAGTTCGCTGGGCGCGATCCCGTGGATCAGCACACTCTCGCTAACCTTTTGTGCCGGGCGCAACAAGGTCGATTCGAACTGATCGCCCAGCTGGATGCCGCCTTGATCGATCACCACGGCGCCAATCGACAGGACGATATCGCGGCGCATGTCCAGGCCGCTGGTCTCAAGATCGAGCACTACCATGCGCTGCGTGGGCAGCGGACAAAGGCCCAGCGCGGCGGGCTCGGCAAGCTGATCGCGCCGTTGCAGTTGTTGCAGTTCGAGGGTCGGGCCGCGATGTCTGAACCAAGGCATATTCATAGCTGATAGCGAACCGCCAGGCTGCTCTGCAGGCGCTGCGCCTGGCGAAAGGATTCACGCAGGATACGCCGGTCCAGATGATTGAGGGTGTCGGGGTCGAGTCGGTTTGAATACGGCCGTCCTTCGCGCGCCTGCTGCTGATGCTGCTGCATGCGGGTCTGCTGGATGAAATGGTAGGCCTCTTCGTAGGCCGCGCCATCCTTGTCGTCAATGACATCCTTTTCGACCAGCTGGCGCAGTCGGTCCAACGTGTTACATGCGGTGATGCCGTGGCCCAGCGCGAGCAGGCGCGCGCCGTCGACGAAGGGCGTCAGGCCCTGCACCTTGAGATCCAGGGTCGCCTTGCCGTCGCCTTTGCGGGTCACCACAAAATCGCGAAACCGCCCCACAGGCGGGCGATGGCGCAACGCATTTTCCGCCATCATGCGCTGGAACAATCGGCTCTCGCCCACTTCTTCAAGCATGTTGGCGCGCAGCTGCTCGCAGCCTTCGCTGGGCCCCCAGATTGCGCGCAGGTCGAAATAGATGGTGCTGCTCAGCAGATTTTCCGGTGTCGACTCGCGAACGAAGGCACTGAAGCGTCGCTGCCATTCCAGCCGTGACAGGCACAGCTGTGGATTGCTGGCCATGATGTTGCCTTTGCACAGGGTGAAACCGCAGGTGTCCAGATCGCGGTTGATGCGCTCTGCGAGCGGCAGCAGGCTTCCTCGGATCTGTGCAGCTTCGGCTGCATCGGCGGCTTCGAAGAGTATGCCGTTGTCCTGATCGGTATGCAGGGTCTGCTCGCGACGCCCTTCGCTGCCGAAACACAGCCAGGTGAAGGGAATGCCGGGGTCGCCGAGCACTTCGATGGCCAGTTCAATCACGCGGCAGACGGTATGGTCGTTGAGCAGGGTGATGATGTGGGTGATCTGTGTCGACGATGCGCCGTGTGCCAGCATGTTGTCGACCAGTTGCAGAATGCGGCTGCGGATGATCACCAGCGTCTCGACGCTGTCGGCGTGGGAAATCGCCTGCGCCAGGTGAACCAGATCGACGCGCTGCAGCGAGAACAGGTCGCGTTCGGAAATCACTCCACTGAGCAGACCTTTATTGACGACACAGACGTGAGCGATGTGACGTTCGGTCATGGCAATCGCGGCATCGAACGCGGTTGCATCCGGTGGCAGATGGAAGGGGTCCTGCGTCATGAACTCGGCAATCGGGACGGACAGGTCGGTCGTGCCGGTGCCGATCACCCGGCGCAGATCGCGCAAGGTGAAGATGCCCTGCGGGTGAAGTTCGAGGTCGGTGATCACGATGCTGCCGGTGTTGTTCTCGTGCATCAGTGCTACCGCATCGGCCAGTGGCATCGATGGCAGGCAGGAGACTGGATGGTGCAAAGCGAGCTCGCCGATGCTTGTCTCCAGCGAGTATTGCTCGCCCAGGCTTTCCACGGCCCGCATCTGCGCCTGCTGATTGACCAAGTCGAGCAGGCTGCTGACGCCACGCATGGCGAAGTCACGAAATGCGGCCGATTTGGACACCAACTTGATGAAGGCGGGCTTGCTCAACAAATAACAAAAGGTATCTTCGGCGGCGAAGTGCCCGGTGCGAGTGGCCCGTTCGCCCATTAGCGCGGCCATCGGGAAGCATTCGCCAACGATCACTTCAAAAGTGGTGTCGGTGCCGCGCTTGCTGGTGTGTGGGCGCTGGCCATGCACGCGGCCCTGCTTGATGATGTAAAAGTGTTCGACGACACCGTCATCGGGCGAAATGATGCAATCGCCTTCACTGTAGAAGCGCAGCTGGCAGTTCTCTACCAGATAGGCGAGATGTCCCGGTTCCATCTGGTTGAAAGGCGGGTATTTGCGCAGAAACTCCATGGTCCCATGAATGTTCTGCAGCACGGCGGTCTTGCCTGCCTCGGCGAAAGCATCGGCTTTGCTCATGGTTTGGTTCCATTTTTTGAGCCCAATGGTGGGCTGTGGGTCCGGCGGGGCACATTGGACGTAAGTCTAGTCGCGCGGGCGCCGCATCGGGCTGACACGGGTCAGCTCATGGGGCCGGGGTGTTGCAGGGTTTTTCGCTCATAAAAAAACCGCCCGATGCAGACGCAAGGGACGGTTCTTTCAGTTGCAGGTCAAGATCACGGCAGGGTGAACAACACCTTTACCGAATCGTTGACTGCCGCGCTGTCGACGTATCCGATGGCGTCGGCTTCCGCCGCAACTTTCGCGACCATTGCGGCCTCGTCGGCCACGCTGGTCATCGGCTGGCCTTTACCAGTGAACACCAGACCGGACCAATACGATTTCAGCTGCGACTCGTTCTTGTTGGTCACCGCCGAGTAGAAGCTCTCTTTGGCCGGCGTCCAGTCCTTGAGGTCGACGCCTTTCATGGACTTGTCCTTGCCCAGAAAGATGTTGGCGACCTCAGACTGCGACGGCGCTTTGGCCGCGCCTGGATTGACGATAACGGCGACCTCGGCCTGAGCCAGGGATGCCATGCCAAGCAGTGCAACACTGCTGAGGATGCGAAGGGATGCTTTCATCTGGACGCTCCTCAGAATACGAAATCGACGCCGACGGAAACGATGTCACCGTCGTAGTTGCGGGCAGGAACGCCGCCGCGTGCGCCACCGAAACGCTCGTACACGGCGTTTTCGTAGACTTCCTGGGCGTTGCGGGTGAACACGCCGTCATAGCCGTTCTTGGTGTCGACGCGCTTGTACTCGCCCTTGACCACGACGGTCGGGGCGGCCTGGTAGTTAAGGCCCAGGGTCCAGGAGCTCTGACGACCGCCGTTGTCGTCCAGCTGTGCATAGGTTACGTGTGGCAGGAAATCGCCGAAGCGACGGCCGCCCATCAGGTAGAAGGAATCGATCGATTCCATGTCGTCGTTCTCGATCATGCGCGAGGTCCACTCGTTGCTGCTGACCCAGACGCCGTTGTCGTACTGGTAGCCGATCGAGGTGAACTTGCCTTTCTCTTTGTCCAGTGTGAGCAGGCTCAGGGGCGCAACCACACCCGGCGCTACGGTGACGGTGCCGCTGATGTCGGTGGTGATGTCGGCTTCCACGTAACCGATGCGCAGGGTGCCGAAATCGTTGGTCGCCATGCTCACGCTGGCGCCGAACAGCTTGCCGTAGTCGATATCGAACTGCTCGTCGTAGGCATAGTAGTCACGGTTCTTCGACTGGCCACCGGCAACCTGGAAGGTCACCGAGCCGTAGGACAGCGGCACGGTGTAGACCGCGTCAACGCCCTCGTAGTTGGTCACCTGAACCTGGCTGTAAACCTCATCGGGCAGGCGCAGCCAAGGGTAGCTGTAGCCGACGTCAAGGCTCTCGGAGTACATGTACACAGGGCTACGCAGGCGACCGGCACGGAGCATCAGCTGATCATTGGTCTGCCACGACAGGTAAGCCCACTCGAGATTGGCTTTCCATTCATCCTGCTGCGCCTTGACCGTGGCCTGAACGGTCACGCCGACGGTGTCGGTCACGCCGTAGCTCAACTGCGCACCTAACTTGGACAGCTGGTCGCCGCGCCAGGAATCGTTGGTCTGGCCTTGGACACCATAGCTGCGGCCGTCATCTTCGCCACCCAGGTGGGTGACGCCGACAGTGCCAAAACCGTTTAGGCGGTGCTCACCTTGCTCGAGAGCGAAGGCTTGAGTGGTTGCCAGGCAGACGGCTGCCAGGCCGATAACACGTACTGCGGTCATCAGGATGCTCCTAAAGCAATTTAAACGCGGAATTGGGCCGTGGCTGCACGCAGGTGATCGCCCGTGCTGACCAGTTGCTCGCCCAGTCGGGCAGTGGCTTCGGCGCCGTTTGCGGTTGCTTGTGCGTCCTGCTGCAACACTTGGGTTTCTTGTTGGATGGAACTCGACAGGCCGATCTGCTCCTGAGTGAACTGAGCGATACCGGCATTGAGTTCGTCGATCTGGTTGACGGTGCGGGCAATGGTTTCGAGCAACTGGGTCGCTTCGACCGAGCGTTCGATGCTGGCGCGCGATTTCTCGCCATTGCTGTTCATCACATTGAGCACGGTGTTGGCGCTGCTTTGCAGTCGCTGGATGATCTGCTGAATCTCTGCAGTGGAGGCGGAGGTTTTCTGCGCCAGGTTGCGTACTTCGTCAGCCACTACGGCGAAGCCGCGACCCTGTTCGCCGGCGCGGGCGGCTTCGATGGCGGCGTTCAATGCGAGCAGGTTGGTCTGTTCGGCAATACTACGGATCACGGTGAGCACCGAGCCGACTTCCTGGGTTTCCTCTTCCAGCTGCTCCATGGCCTTGACTGCGCCCATCACACTGTCGCCCAGGTCGCTGATACCGGTCGACAGGCTGCCAACGTGCTCACGCGCGGTGGCGGCCTGGCGCGCGGCCGAGTTGGCTTCGTCCGAGGCCTGCTGCGAGCGATGCGCGACCTCCTGGATGCTACCGGTCATGGTGAGGATGTCGCGGGTGATGGAGTCGGTGTGGTGCTGCTGCGACTTGGCGTTCTCTTCCGAACCCTGAGTCAGGTTGTAGAGTTCCTTGGAGACCTGGCCCAGGGGGCTGGCAGCTTCGATAATCTGGCGGATAGTGCGCTGCAGCTTGTCGAGAAAGCCGTTGAACAGCTCGATCATGGCGCCGATCTCATCGTTCGACTCGACATTAACGCGCTGGGTCAGGTCGCCGTCTCCACGTGCGATGGACTGCAGAGAGGCGATCACGCCGCGTACGTTTGACATCACGCTGCGAATCACCAGCCAGGCGCCGAGGCCCACAACCACGATCAGCACCAGACTCAGGATGATTCCCAGTCGAGTGGTGTTTTTGTTGGCTTCGCGGGTTTCGGCCAGGGTCTGTTGGAAATCCTGGTACGCGCCGGTGCGGAAGTCAGTGGCCAGTTTCTGCGCTTGGGCAAGGTCACTGGCCATACGATCCAGGCTCGGGCGTAGATCATCGAACGAGGCACTGCCGTCGATCAGCTTGGCGGAAGCGTCGAGCGCGTTGTCGGCGTACGCCTTGACCGCCTTGCGCCAGTCGTTGAGCGCCTGAAGCCTTTGCGGCTGGGTGTTCAGAAGCGTGGCGAGCGCCTGCTGCTGCGCATCGATTTCACTGAGCCCTTCGCGCGCTTCGCCGAGAATGCCCGACTCTCCGGCGGCCACGGCATTGTTCAACAGGCCGGGAATACGGGAGAACTGAAAGATCACCGCGTCAGCCTTTTCCAGCGTGGGATAGCTTTGTGTTTCGATGCTGACCAGGCGCGAATCCGTCGCAGACAGCTGCAGCGAGGTATAGCCGACATACAGAATCAGCCCGAGCAGGGCGACGGCGGGGACCAGCGACAGCTTCGCAGTAAGCGAGAAATTCTTGAACATGCATCGACTCCACAGTGGGTGGCGGATACTACGTAATGGCCACTAGAGGCGCATTGCCATCTGTCGGATAAATTGTGACTTATTTTGGAAATCCGGTCACGTTATCGGATGTCGCAGGCGGAACTTGAGCGCCATTGGGCGGCAAACACCCATAAAAAAACCGCCCCGAAGGGCGGTTCTTTGTGCCGCAGCGTTGCGGGTTACAGGCCGTTCTTGGCCTTGAACTCGCGACGACGACGGTGCAGGACCGGCTCGGTGTAGCCGTTGGGCTGCTTGGTGCCTTCAAGGACCAGCTCCAGGGCAGCCTGGAAGGCCACGCTGTTGTCGAAGTCCGGCGCCATCGGGCGGTATACCGGGTCGCCTTGGTTCTGACGATCGACCACAGGCGCCATGCGCTTGAGGCTTTCGACCACCTGATCCTTGGTTACCACACCGTGACGCATCCAGTTGGCTACGTGCTGGCTGGAGATGCGCAGGGTGGCGCGGTCTTCCATCAGCGCGATGTCGTTGATATCCGGCACCTTGGAGCAGCCGACGCCCTGTTCGACCCAGCGAACCATGTAGCCGAGGATGCCCTGCGAGTTGTTGTCCAGCTCGTTGCGCTTCTCTTCCTCGGTCCAGTTGGTGTCTTGCGCCAGCGGGATGGTGAGGATGTCGTCGATGGACGCTTTTTCACGCTTGGCCAGTTCGACTTGACGCGCCTGCACGTCAACCTTGTGGTAGTGCATGGCGTGCAGGGTGGCGGCGGTCGGCGACGGTACCCAGGCGGTGTTGGCACCGGCCATGGGGTGGCCGAGCTTCTGCTCGAGCATCGCGGCCATCAGGTCAGGCATGGCCCACATGCCCTTGCCGATCTGCGCTTTGCCTTGCAGACCGCAAGCCAGGCCCACGTCGACGTTGTTGTTTTCGTAGGCACTGATCCACTTCTCGGACTTCATCGCAGCCTTGCGTACCACCGGGCCGGCTTCCATGGAAGTGTGGATCTCGTCGCCGGTGCGGTCGAGGAAGCCGGTGTTAATGAACACCACGCGCTCGCGCGCTTCCTTGATGCAGGCCTTGAGGTTGATCGTGGTGCGACGCTCCTCGTCCATGATGCCGACTTTCAGAGTGTTGCGCGGCAAACCGAGGACGTCTTCGACGCGACCGAACAGTTCGGTGGCGAAAGCCACTTCTTCCGGGCCGTGCATCTTCGGCTTGACGATGTACATCGAGCCGGTGCGGGTGTTCTTGCGGCTGGTGTTGCCCTTGAGGTTGTGGATCGCGGCGAGGCTGGTGAACAGGCCGTCCATGATGCCTTCCGGGACTTCGTTGCCGTCCTTGTCGAGAATGGCATCGTTGGTCATCAGGTGACCGACGTTACGGATGAACAGCAGGGAACGGCCGTGCAGGGTGAGCTCACCGTTGCCGTCGGCCTGGGTGTAGACGCGGTCAGGGTTCATGGCACGGGTGATGCGCTTGCCGCCTTTGTCCAACTCCTCGGCCAGGTCGCCCTTCATAAGGCCGAGCCAGTTGCGGTAGACGATGGTCTTGTCATCGGCATCGACGGCGGCGATGGAGTCTTCGCAGTCCATGATAGTGGTCAGTGCCGATTCCATCAGCACGTCTTTGACGCCGGCTGCGTCGGTCTGGCCGATGGGGCTGGCCGGGTCGATCTGAATCTCGAAGTGGATGCCGTTGTGCTTGAGCAGCACGGCGATTGGTGCGTTGGCATCGCCCTGGAAGCCGAGTAGTTGCGCTGGGTTCTGCAGGCCTGTTGTGCTGCCATCCTTGAGCGAGACGACCAGCTTGCCGGACTCGATGCGGTAGCCAGTGGAGTCGGCATGCGAGCCAGTTTCCAACGGAGCGGCTTCGTCGAGGAAGGCGCGTGCATAGGTAATAACCTTGTTGCCGCGGATCTCGTTGTAGCCCGGTCCCTTAGTGGCACCGTCTTCTTCGGAGATGGCATCGGTGCCGTAAAGCGCGTCGTACAACGAGCCCCAGCGCGCATTGGCGGCGTTCAGCGCGAAACGCGCGTTCATGATCGGCACCACCAGCTGCGGGCCGGCCATGCTGGCGATTTCTTCGTCGACGTTCTGAGTAGTGGCCTGGAAGTCTTCGGCTTCCGGCAGCAGGTAACCGATTTCCTGCAGGAAGCTCTTGTACGCCGCTGCGTCGTGGGCCTGACCGGTACGCGCCTGATGCCAGGCATCGATCTGCGCCTGCAGCTCGTCACGCTTGGCCAGCAGCGCGCGGTTCTTCGGCGCCAGGTCGTGGATGACGCTGGAAGCGCCGGCCCAGAAGGCATCGGCATCAACGCCGGTACCAGGAATCGCTTCGTTGTTCACGAAGTCGTACAGGACTTTGGCGACCTGCAGGCCACCGACTTGAACGCGCTCAGTCATTACTCGCCTCACTTGGTTCTTCTTCAAATCTGTCGGACTGTTTCTTCTTGTAGTCCGGGTCGACGGATACTACATGAAGCCGTTCGGAAAATCAGTCCGCCACTCGGCGTAGGCCCAGGGCCCGCAATTGTCTGTTCATAGGGCAGCCAGAGGGCCTTGGAATCGACACTTTGCCGCGGCGTCGACGGTGTTTGTTCTATACCTATGGAGTCGCATGCCACGGGAGCGGTCCATTACTCTCTACAGCCGCACGGCCAGCGCCGGTTGCCGTATTTCCCTATTGAAGGAGCCACAGATGGATCATCTCGTACTTACCGTGATTGCCGAAGACCAGCCGGGGCTGGTCGAATGCCTGGCCAAATGCATCGCCGAGCATGGCGGCAATTGGCTGGAGAGCCGCATGTCGCGGATGGCTGGTCAGTTTGCCGGCATCCTGCGGGTGGCTGTGCCCGCTCAGGCCCACGCCGATCTCAGCGAGGCCTTGCAGCAGCTTGAGCAGCAGGGCATCCGTGTGCTCTTTGCTCAAAGCGGCGCCGAGCCGGAGCGGAGTTGGCGGATGATCCAGCTGCAGCTGGTAGGCAACGACCGCGCCGGTATCGTCCGTGACATCACCCAATTACTGGCCCGGCACGGCGTGAACCTGGAAAGCCTGGACACCGACGTGTTGCCTGCACCAATGACTAACGAGTTGCTGTTCCGGGCCGATGCACGGTTGGCCGTGCCGACCGAATTGTCCCTGGACGACCTGCAGGAACACCTGGAAACGCTTGCCGATGACCTGATGGTGGAGCTCAAACTGCAGCCTGCCGACTGAGCTGCCGTCAGCGCACGCTGGCTTTACGCATCAGTCGCCAGGCGTCGTAACTGTAGACGGCGAGGCCGGCCCATATGCAGACAAAGGCGAGCTGACGATCGGCCGGGAAGGGCTCGTCGAACACCCACACCGCGAGCAGCAGCAGCAACGTCGGCGTGATGTACTGCAGGAAGCCAAGGGTCGAATAGGGCAAATGCCGGGCCGCTGCGTTGAAGCACAGCAGCGGCAACAGCGTGACGGGCCCGGCGGCCACCAGCCACAGTGCTTCGGGTTGGGACCAGAAAGACCATTCGGTGCTCGGGCCGCTGCCAAAGAAGAACAGCCAGCCCAGCGCGATCGGCAGCAACAGCCAGGTTTCCACTACCAGCCCCGGCAGTGCGGCGACAGGTGCTTGCTTGCGCAGCAGTCCGTAGCTGCCGAAGCTCAATGCCAGAGCGATCGACACCCAGGGGAAGTCGCCCAGGGTAACCAGCTGCAGCAGCACGCCGATGGCTGCCATCGCCACCGCCAGCCATTGCAGCGGGCGAAGGCGCTCGCGCAAGACAATCAGCCCCAGCAGCACGTTGACCAGCGGGTTGATGTAATAGCCCAGGCTCGCTTCGAGCATGTGGTTGTGGTTCACCGCCCAGACGTAGATCAGCCAGTTGCTGGCGATCAGTACGCTGGAAATCATCAGTACGCCGATCCGCCGCGGATGGGCCAGCAATTCCTGCCACCAGCCGGGGTGGTGCCAGAGGCTCAGCACCAGCGTACCGAACAGCGCCGACCAGATGGCTCGCTGAGTGACGATTTCAAGCGCCGCGTACTGCTCGATGGACTTGAAGTAGAGCGGGAACAGGCCCCAGATGGAAAAGGTCATCAGACCCAGTAGGTAACCCTTGCGCAGATCAGCGGTGGCCATGGATGTCCTGATAACGGGGCGGCGGAGAGCCGGTCATTTTGCGCTTAGGTAAAGGTATTTGTCTGCCTTGGGCGCTCTCGGAAGCATTCGCAAACACCCGCCATTGAACGTGCCCGGCTGCAGCCCGTCAGACATTGCACGACTCAGGGGTCGCCGCTGCGACTCGACAGCCACATGAGGTGTTCGATGAAACTGCAGAACAAGGTCGCCCTGGTTACCGGCAGCTCCCAGGGCATCGGTCGCGGCATCGCCATACGCCTGGCCAAAGAAGGCGCCGATCTGGTGATCAACGGGCGGCACGATGACGAGCAGGCGCGTGAAACACTCGAGCTGGTGCAAGCTCAGGGCCATCGGGCCTGCTTCATCGCCGCTGACGTTGCAGAGCCCGCCAACTGCTACCAGCTGATCGAACAGGCGGTCGAGCAGATGGGCCGGCTGGATATTCTGGTCAATAACGCCGGAGTGCAGAAGCACGCAGCCTTTCTCGATGTGAGCGAGGCGGATTACGACCAGGTTCTGAACGTCAATCTGCGTGGCCCGTTCTTCCTGTCACAGGCCTTTGCTCGTCACCTGCGCGACACTGGACGCGGCGGGCGGATCATCAACAACAGTTCGGTTCATGAGGAACTGCCGTTCCCCAACTTCAGTGCTTACTGCTCCAGCAAAGGCGGACTCAAGATGCTGACGCGCAATCTCGCGATCGAGTTGGCCCCGCTGGGGATCACGGTCAACAATGTTGCCCCTGGCGCGATTGAGACGCCTATCAATCAGACCCTGATGAACGAGCCGGAGAAGCTTGCCGGGCTGCTTGAGAACATTCCGGCCAAGCGTCTCGGGCAACCTCACGACGTGGCGGGAGCGGTGGCCTTTCTCGCCTCGGACGATGCCGACTACGTCACCGGCACTACACTGGTGATAGATGGTGGACTGCTATGGAATTACAGCGAGCAATGACCGATACCTCTTCGAACGCCTTCGATTACGACACCCGCGCGGTGTCGGCCGCAGATACGCTGAGCCCGGCGGACCGTTACCAGGAGCTCTTCGTGGCGGTGCAGATGCAGCGCGTGTTTCCCGACAGCAAGACCTTCGTCGACTGCGCCCCTCGGCAGCATCCAGAGCGCATCCTGGAAGCCTACCGGGCACAGAACAGCCAGCCAGGTTTCGATCTGCGCAACTTTGTCCTTGAGCATTTCGAGGTCTACCAGCGAAAGCCAATCGAGTTTGTCGCCGACCCCGACAATACCCTGACGGAGCACATTGATCGGCTCTGGCCGGTGCTGACCCGAAAGCCGCGGCAGCACCCGGAGTTTTCCTCGCTGTTGCCGCTGCCCCACGACTACGTGGTACCGGGCGGTCGCTTTACCGAGCTGTACTACTGGGACTCCTACTTCACCATGCTCGGTCTGGACGAAAGTGGCCATTGCGAGCTGCTGCGGTCAATGGCGGACAATTTCGCCTACCTGATCGACACCTACGGTCATGTGCCCAACGGCAACCGTTCCTACTACCTGAGCCGCTCGCAGCCGCCGGTTTTCGCGTTGATGACCGATCTGTTCGAGGAATCCGGCGTGCACCGCGCCAGCGATTACCTGCCGCAGCTGCGCAAGGAGCATGCGTTCTGGACCGACGGCGACGATCAACTGCGCCCTGGCGAGTCCCATCGGCGCTGCGTCTGTCTGGCCGATGGCAGCGTGCTCAACCGCTATTGGGATGAGCGGGACACGCCGCGCGAGGAGTCTTACATTGAAGACGTCGAAACGGCGCGCTCCTCCAGCCGGCCTGCCCATGAGGTTTATCGCGACCTGCGCGCCGGGGCCGAGTCCGGGTGGGATTTCAGTTCGCGCTGGCTGGGCGATCCTCAGCGGCTATCGAGCATTCGCACCACACAGATCATTCCGGTAGACCTGAACAGCTTTCTCTACAACCTTGAGCGGCAGATCGCCCGTCTCAGTCACGCCAAGGGCCAGCATGACTGTGCCGAGGCGTTCCGTCAGCGTGCCGAAAAGCGTCTGGCTGCGATCGATCATTACTTGTGGAGCGAGCAGCAAGGCGCCTATTTCGACTACGACTGGTGTCTGGCGCAGCCGCGGGACAACCTAACCGCCGCGACTCTGACGCCGCTGTTCGTCAAGCACGCCAGCGCCGAGCAGGCGGAACGGGTAGCTGAGGTTGTTCGTGAGCGGCTGCTGGCCCCCGGCGGACTTTCCACCACCGAAGTCAGTGGCAGCGGTGAGCAGTGGGACCGCCCGAACGGCTGGGCGCCGCTGCAATGGATGGGCATCCGTGGACTGCAGCACTACGGTCACGATGCGCTGGCACTGCAGATCGAAGAGCGCTGGCTGAAGATCGTTTCACTGCTATTTGAAAGCGAGAGCAAGCTGGTGGAGAAGTATGTGCTGCGGCCCTGCACCGAGCACGCCGGCGGTGGTGAATACCCGTTGCAGGACGGCTTCGGCTGGACCAATGGCGTGACTCGCAAGCTGATGCAGGCCGACCCGTCTCATGAAGCTCACCGTTGCCGAGCCGGCCGCTGCCGGGTGGAGTGAGCAGGGCGGACAGCTGCCGCGACTGTGGCGGCTCGGCAGCCCTGCCACTTGCGAGCGAGCGTTCCTACTCAACGAGACAGGATGCTTTTTGTAGGAGCGAGCTTGCTCGCAAAGCGTTGGGAGATGCCGGCAGCTAAGTTACCCGCTTGCCAGAGCGCGTCTGCCGGCTGTGAGCCCTAGAGGGCTACCGGCGATACGGGCTAGGCAACGCGCCGTTCAGATCAAGCGTGCCCTTCTCCACGAACCGCTGCGTGCCGAACGTCCTGCCGCCCGCCAGCTTGCCTCGCAGCACATAGGGCACTTCATTCATGCCGATATGTTCAGCCAAGCCCAGCGCTTGCCGCGCGGCAGAGAATGCCGAGATGGTCATCGGCACGCTCAATACCGTCTCGCCGAAGCGTGGGATGGTGCCGCTTGCGTCGCTGACGCCGCTGGCCAGGTTGCGCCCGTTGATTTCCAGCTCCAGCGCGATGCCGTCGTAATCCAGTGGCCGATCGTTGGGGTTCTGCACCCGCAGTTTCACCGCCATGCGCAGCTCCAGCCCTTCCCCGGGCAGCGGTTGGATGCCGGCCACCTGTACGTTGAGCGGGTCGTGCTTGAAGAAAGCCGCGCAGCCAGCGAGGGTCAGCATCAACAGGCAGACCGACAGCAGGCGAACAATGGGTACGGCGGATCGCAAGGGCATAGAAGTCTTTACTCGGTTTTCTTGGTGAGATTGCCCATGCCCTGCAGCAGCTCCATGGGCAGCGGGAAGACGATGGTCGAGTTCTTGTCGCCAGCGATGTTGCTCAGCGTCTGCATGTAGCGCAGTTGCATGGCGCCGGGTTGGCGCCCGAGCATTTCGGCGGCCTGCATGAGTTTTTCCGAGGCCTGCAGCTCGCCTTCTGCATGAATGACCTTGGCGCGACGCTCGCGTTCCGCTTCTGCCTGCCGGGCGATGGCACGAATCATCGATTCATCCAGGTCGACATGCTTGATCTCGACATTGGCGACCTTGATGCCCCAGGCGTCGGTCTGTGCGTCAAGCACCTGCTGGATGTCATTATTGAGCTGTTCACGCTCGGCCAGCATGTCGTCCAGATCATGTTTGCCAAGCACCGCGCGCAGTGTCGTCTGCGCCAGCTGGCTGGTCGCCGAGTGATAGTCCTCGACCTGGATGATCGCCTTCTCGGCATCCAGCACCCGGTAGTACACCACCGCGTTGACCTTGACCGAGACGTTGTCACGCGAGATCACGTCCTGAGTCGGCACATCGAGCACCAGGGTGCGCAGGTCGACCCGCACCATCTGTTGGATGCCGGGAATGATCAGAATCAGCCCCGGCCCCTTGACCTTCCAGAAACGGCCCAGCTGAAACACCACGCCGCGCTCGTATTCGCGCAGGATGCGGAAGGTGGATGCCAGCAGCGCAATCACCAGCACTGCGACGGCGACAAAACTCATTTCAAAACCCATGCTTCACCTCTTCGATTGAGGGCCCGTCGGCCGCGGTCACATCCAGTTGCAAGCCATGCCGTGCTACCACGCGAACCTGCTGGCCCACCTGCAGCGGCGCCGTTCCCCGCACTTTCCAGTGCTCGCCGTGCAGCTGCACCCAGCCATTGCCGGGACTATCGGCCTCGACACCGGTGATTCGGGTAAGCGTCCCGATCAGCTCGCCATCACCGGTGACCACGGGCTGCCGCCGGGCTTTGAGCGCCATGCTGACGATGGCAAAGACCAGCAGCGCGCTGATGACGCCAAGGGTGCCGATCAGGGCCAATGGAATGCCGAAGCCTGGCACCTCCGTGTCGATCAGGATCACTGAACCGGTGACAAAGGCGGCAACGCCGCCAAGGCCTAGCACGCCGAAGCTGGGCACGAAGGCTTCGGCGACCATGAACGCAAGGCCCAGGAGAATCAGGGCGACCCCGGCATAGTTGATTGGCAGCAATTGCAACGAAAACAACGCCAGCAGCAGACAGATCCCGCCAATGACCCCTCCGGCGCCGGTGCCTGGGTTGGAGAACTCGAAGACCAGTCCGTAGATGCCGATCATCATCAGGATCAGAGCAACGCTGGGGTTGGTAATCACGGCCAGCAGGCGGACTCGCCAGTCCGGTTCATGGCGCTCGACAGTGGCGCCAGCTGTCCTCAATGTCTGCGGGCCGGCGGTGGTCTGGATGGTTTGCCCGTCGAGCTGGTTCAGCAGGTCATCGAGGTCGTCAGCCAGGTAGTCGACTACGTTCAGCTCCAAGGCCTCGGTTGCCGACAGACTGACAGCCTCACGCACGGCCCGCTCGGCCCATTCGGCATTTCGCTCGCGCAGTTGCGCCAGGCCGCGGATATAAGCGGCTGCGTCGTTCACCTGTTTGCGGCTCATGGCGTCGCCGCTCTTTTCGTTTTCTTTATCGGCCTCCGGTGAAGGCGCCGGTGGGCCGCCGCCGCTGCCACCGATCTGCACCGGGGTTGCGGCGCCGAGGTTGGTGCCGGGGGTCAGCGCGGCGACGTGGCTGGCGTAGAGCAGGTAAGTGCCGGCGCTGGCCGCCCGCGAACCGCTGGGCGTGACGTACGTGGCGATCGGCAATGGGCTGGCGAGGATCTCCTTGATCATCGCGCGCATCGAAATATCCAACCCGCCAGGCGTGTCCAGCTCCAGCACCAGCAGCTGCGCATCGGCCTCCTGCGCCCGCTGGATGCCGCGGATAACGTAATCGGCGCTGGCCGGGCCGATAACACCGTCGACCCGCAGCACCATCACCGGCCCGGCCGCCTGTGCCGCACTGGCGAAGGCCAGCATCAGGCCAAGCAGCCAGGCGAACCGGTTTACCAGACGACAATGCATCAGCTGTAACCTCCCGGTCGGCGGCAGGCCGATGATTGATGAGGCGGTTCTCTGAGGATAGTCCAGTCGGCCGCAGGTTCCTCTTCGCTGTGCGGTACCTTGACCCAGGTCATCGGCAAGGGGCAGCGCCCCTGGTGGCCGGGTGATCAACGAGCCTCACATCTCGTGCAGGACCGAACCAAAGGGGCGGTCTACGGCGCAAGGTGCGTGCCGTTGCGTGATGCTCCGCTACTCCGGTTTTTTTTTGCATTAATCGCCTCAAACGTGGCGGATGTGGCTCGCTGGCGGCACGCTGTTTGACTGCCATGAGCATTGCCCCTTGCCGCGCCATGTGGCAGCGTGAAACGGACGCAGCGTGAGCGCTGAATAAAAGTGGCGAGGCGCTGCTCAGCAGCAGCCACGTTAGCCAAGGCGCTGGAACGCCTGCGGGGAGGTGGAATGGGACAGCAAGACGATGACCGCGTTGGCGGCGCGGTGCGAACAGCGATGGGTTACGTCAGGTGGATCGGTTTCGTAGCCTGTTCGCTCGCAGCGTTGGGCTACGCGGCGACCGGAAACTACAACATGACCGGGCTGATGCTGGCGTTGGCCGTGTTGTCATGGATCAACATCCGACGTAAGCGCAACAGGCCCGAACCGCCTGCTCGTCTTTAGCAGCAAAAAATCGGAATGTTGGGTGTCATGTTCGACTATTCGCTTATGGCGACGGGCTTGGATTATCGGCGATAGTCGGCTGGCCTAGCGCTGTTGCTTGGCGTTGCACGTGGCTCACAAGGCAGACGGCATCGACGCATTCAGCTGACTGCATTCCAAGGCCAGCCGCGTTCTCTCCTTCTTGCGCCCTTCGGGTGCCCCAGGCGACTCAAACGGTCGCTACCGGATTTTGAAATCGCTGCCTTTTTCGGCTGCGGTTGCTCCATCGAAACGTCCCGACGCGTTATCTGTAGGCGCGCCGATTGCTGTAGTCAAAGGAACCCCTTTCCGGCTAACCGGTCGATTCACAGTAGACCGATTGGCTAAACCAGACTTAAGGGGAACCACAATGGACCTGATCCGCATCATCATCGCGATATTGCTGCCGCCGCTGGGGGTGTTCCTGCAGGTAGGCCTGGGGGGCGCCTTCTGGCTTAACATCCTGCTGACCTTGTTGGGCTATATCCCGGGGATCATTCATGCGGTCTGGATCATTGCCCGTCGCTAAGGGTTGACCCGCGAGCAATCGGGCCCGGCCATTCGGCCGGGCTTTTTTGTGCTTGCAAGCGAGGCGGTGTAAAGTCCCCGATCGACTGCGTGGCTTGTGGCATCTCACGCGAATCACCAAGAACTTGTCGGGATCGGAGACGTTCGCCTCGCGCGGATGCATCTGCCGGCGTGGCCGTGGGCCACTGTCATGGGCACAGTGGCTTGGAAGGAACCAGATGGGCGACTCTTTCATCGATCAGAATCACTTCAAGCGAATCCTCAACCGCAACGTGGCGGTGCCTCTGGGTTTCGGTTTCCTCAGCGCGTTTTTCTTCAGTGCCATTGTTTACTTCCTGCTCAACGTCGGCCACTGGGTCGAGCGCTCGGTGGTGGGCGTCGGCTATGCCCACGACATGCTCAAGGTGATGGGCGATCTGGAGGCCTCGATGCGTGGCTACCTTATTGCGGGGGAAGAGGTGTTTCTCGAACCCTACCGTAATGAGCTGCCGGTGTACGAAAGCCTGTTCGAACAGATGACCACGTTCGCCGCCGACGATCCGGTACAGCTGAATAGAGTCGAGCGCATCGGCCGGCTGCATGAGCAATGGATCGCTTTCGCCGGGGAGGCGATCGAGCGCAGGGATCAGAACCAGCCTGTCATCGACTATGTCCGCAGCCACAGAGGGCTTGAACTGAAGGAAGAACAGCGTCGGCTGCTCAATGAGTTCATCGCCCACGAACGCCAGGTCCGAGCCGAGCGTACCGACACGACCGAAGCGATCACCACCGCGCTGATTGGCGGTTTTCTGCTGTTCAGCCTGATCTTCAGCGGCCTGCTGGTCTATTTCGGGCGGCGTGATCTGATCAGTTTGTCGGACAGCTACTCGGAGTCGCTCGAACAGCAACAGGCGCACGCCGCCGCTCTGGAAAAGCAGGCCTGGTATCGAACAGGCCAGACCCAGCTCAGTGAATCAATGATTGGCGAACAGGCCTTGCCGACCTTGGGCCAGAACGTGCTTGGCTTCCTCGCGCGCTACCTGGGCATGAGTGTTGGCGCGCTCTACGTCACGCAGGATGGCAAGCTGCAGCGCGTCGCGGAGTTCGGCTGGGACCGGGAACGTCTGCAATCCGGTCGCGCGTTGGAGCTTGGCGAGGGGCTGGTGGGCCAGGTGGCCCTGGAGCGCCGCGTGATGCGGCTCGACAATGTGCCGCAGGGTTACCTGAACGTCAGCTCGGCGCTGGGCAGCGCTGACGCAGCGTCGGTGCTGATCTTTCCTGTCGAGGACAGCGGCATGGTCAACGCCGTGCTTGAGATCGGTTTCTTGCGGCCCTTGCTTGATGAAGACCGTGAGTTGCTGCAGCGGGTCAGCGAGAACATCGGCTCGGCCATCGAAGCCGCGCGCTACCGTCAGCGTCTGCAGCGCATGCTGGCTGAAACCCAGCAGCTCAACGAGGAGCTGCAGGTGCAACAGGAAGAGCTGCGCGCGGCCAACGAGGAGCTCGAAGAGCAGTCCAACGCCCTGCGTGAGTCACAGGCGCACATGGAAGAGCAGCAGGCCGAGCTGGAGCAAACCAACGAGCAGCTCGCCGAACAGGCCCAGGCGCTGGCGCTGCAGCGCGACGAAATGGACCTGAAGAACCATCGCCTGCATGAGGTGCAGTTGATGCTCGAAGAGCGCGCTGATGAATTGCAGCGCGCCAGTCGCTATAAATCGGAATTCCTCGCCAACATGTCCCACGAGCTGCGCACGCCGCTGAACAGCTCGCTGATCCTGTCGAAATTGCTGGCCGACAATCCGCACGGCAATCTGCAGGAAGACCAGGTGCAGTTCGCGCGCTCGATCTATTCGGCGGGCAATGACCTGCTCAATCTGATCAACGACATTCTGGATATCTCGAAGGTCGAAGCCGGCAAGCTGGATGTCCATCCCGAGCTGTTGATCCTCACGCGACTGGTCGATGGCCTGAAGAGCCTGTTTCTTGCCCAAGCGATGGAAAAGACCTTGCAGTTCGACGTTCAGCTCGACGAAAGCGTGCCGTCCAGCCTCTTCACCGACCGCCAACGGCTGGAGCAGATTCTCAAGAATCTGCTGTCCAATGCCTTCAAGTTCACCGAGAAGGGCTCGGTAGAACTTCGGGTCACGCGCCGTGACGACCAGCAGATCGCCTTTGCCGTGCGTGATTCGGGAATCGGTATTCCCGCCGATCAGCAGGATGTGATCTTCGAAGCCTTCCGTCAGGCCGATGGCACCACCAACCGCCGTTATGGCGGCACCGGGCTGGGCTTGTCCATCTCCCGCGAGCTGGCCCAGCTGCTCGGTGGCACCATCGAGGTCAGTAGCGAGCCGGGGGCCGGCAGCGTGTTCACGTTGATCATCCCTGAGAACTACAGTGCCCCGGTGGCCGAGCAGGAGCACGAGCCTTTACCTGCGCCGATCAATATCCAGGCAGCGCTTGCACCCGTGACGACGCCTATTGCTGCAACGCCGCGACCGGTGCTGGAGCAAGCCCAAGGCGTGGCGTCCCTGACGGACGATCGCGAGCGCTTCCCGTTCGAGCGTTCGGTGCTGGTAATCGAGGACGAGCCGCAGTTTGCCGGCATTCTTCGCGACCTGGCCCACGAACTGAAATACAGCTGCCTGATCGCGCAGAACGCCGACCACGGCTTCGACACCGCAGTGCAGTACCGGCCCGATGCGATCCTGCTGGACATGCGCTTGCCAGACCATTCCGGGCTGACCGTGCTTGAACGGCTCAAGGAAAACCCCATCACGCGGCACATCCCGGTGCACATCGTGTCGGTGGAGGATCGCAAGGAAGCCGCGATGCAGATGGGCGCCATCGGCTACGCGACCAAACCGACGACCCGCGAAGACCTCAAGGCCGTGTTCGGCCGCTTCGAGGAGAAGTTGGCGCAGAAGGTCAAACGTATCCTGCTGGTCGAAGACGACGCCCGTCAGCGCGAAAGCGTCTCGCGGTTGATCGAGGACACCGATATCGAGATCACCGCGGTGGAGTTTGGTCAGCAAGCCCTCGAGCTGCTGCGTACCACGGTGTTCGACTGCATGATCATCGACCTCAAACTGCCTGACATGGATGGCCATGAACTGCTCGAACGCATGGCGCGCGAGGACATCTGCTCCTTCCCGCCGGTGATCGTCTATACCGGACGTAACCTCACTCGTGATGAAGAAGCGGCGCTGATGAAATACTCGCGCTCGATCATCATCAAGGGCGCGCGTTCGCCGGAGCGATTGCTCGATGAGGTCACGCTGTTTCTGCACAAAGTGGAGTCCGACATGCCGCCGGAGCGCCAGAAGATGCTCAAAAGCGTGCGCAGCCGGGAAAAGGCCTTCGAGGGCCGCAAGATTCTGGTGGTCGACGACGACGTGCGTAACGTCTTCGCCCTGACCAGCGCCTTGGAGCAGAAAGGCGCGCTGATCGAGATCGCGCGCAACGGCCATGAGGCCATTGCCCAGTTGCAGAACGTTGGCGATATCGATTTGGTGCTGATGGACATCATGATGCCGGAGATGGACGGCTTCACCGCCATGCAGGAGATCCGCAAGGACCCCCGCTTCGCCAAGCTGCCGATCATTGCGGTGACGGCCAAAGCGATGAAGGATGATCAGGATCGCTGCCTGCGGTCGGGCGCCAACGATTACCTGGCCAAGCCCATCGACCTGGACCGTCTGTTCTCGCTGATCCGCGTCTGGCTACCAAAGGTGGAGCTGCTCTGACATGCCGGACCGCAACCAGGCCATCGAGCTGAAGCTGCTGATCGAAGCGATCTACCTGCGCTACAGCTACGATTTCCGTGACTATTCCAGCGCTTCGCTCAAGCGCCGCGTGCTGCTGGCGCTGAAGCAGATGCGCTGCGAGAGCATTTCGGAGCTGCAGCGCCGGATTCTCTACGACTCGCAGGCGTTCATGGAGCTGCTGCAGTTCCTTACCATCCCAGTGAGCGAGATGTTCCGTGACCCCAGCTACTACCTGGCGCTGCGTGAGCAGGTGATCCCGGTATTGCGCACTTACCCGTCACTGAAGATCTGGATCGCCGGTTGCAGTACGGGCGAAGAGGTCTACTCGATGGCGATCCTGCTCAAGGAAGAAGGGCTGCTCGAACGCACAATCCTGTACGCGACCGACATCAACCCAAGGTCGCTGGAGCGTGCGCGTCAGGGCATCTTCAACATCGATAACATGCGCCAGTACACCGATAACTACCAATGTGCCGGTGGCAAGCACAGCTTGAGCGATTACTATACGGCCGCCTACGACTCGGCAATCATGGATAAGTCCTTGAAAGAGAACGTAACGTTCGCCGATCACAGCTTGGCGACCGACAGCGTATTTGCCGAAACGCAGTTGATTTCCTGCCGCAACGTGCTGATCTATTTCAACAAGCCGCTGCAAGATCGGGCCTTTGGCCTGTTTCTCGATTCGCTCTGCCACCGGGGCTTCCTCGGCCTCGGTAGCAAGGAAACCCTCGAGTTTTCCGGCTATGCCGGGCGGTTCGAAGCCTTCAACAAGCAGGAAAGGATTTTCCGCAAGCTATGAATGCCCCTGCCGAAGCCTCAACCAAGCTGCCCGCCCGGCCTGTGGATGCCGTGGTGATCGGCGCGTCGGCTGGCGGGTTGTCCGCGCTCAGTGCGCTGGTGTCGGGGTTGCCGCGTACGTTTCGCTTGCCGCTGCTGATGGTTCAGCATGTGCCCCCGAAAGGGCCGACCCAGCTGGTGGAGATCTTCCAGCGCAAGACCGATCTGGCTGTGAAGGAAGCGCGCGACAAGGAGCCGGTGCACGGCGGCACGCTCTACTTCGCAGCGCCGGGCTATCACCTGCTGGTTGAGGCGGACATGACGCTGTCGCTCAGCCAGGATGAGGCGATGCATTTTTCAAGACCTTCGATCGACGTGCTCTTCGAGTCTGCGGCAGATGTCTGGGGCGACCGCGTCGCCGGCATCCTCCTGACCGGTGCCAACGAGGACGGCGCCGCCGGGCTTGAGGCGATCAAGCAGGCCGGCGGCCTCACAATCGTTCAGGAGCCCGGCGAAGCCGAGGTGCCGACGATGCCACTTGCTGCACTCCAGCGCTTCGCGCCGGATTACATTTTGCCTTTACGCGATATTCATCGATTGTTGCGTGATCTGGAGTGACTGATGCCCAACCAAACCGATGAAGCGAACCTGCTGATCGTCGATGATTTGCCGGAAAATCTGCTGGCGCTGGAGGCCCTGCTCCAGGGCCCGGGCATCCGGGTGCATCAGGCCGAGTCGGCAGAACAGGCACTTGAACTGCTGCTCCGCCACGAGTTCGCACTGGCCATTCTCGATGTCCAGATGCCCGGTATGGATGGTTTCCAGCTGGCCGAGCTGATGCGCGGTACCGAGCGCACCAAGCAGATCCCCATCGTCTTTGTCAGCGCCGCTGGGCGCGAGCTTGACTATGCGTTCAAGGGCTACGAAAGCGGTGCCGTCGACTTCATGCAGAAGCCGCTGGATACCCATGCGGTGCGCAGCAAGGTCAGTGTGTTCGTCGACCTTTATCGCAACCGCAAGCGCCTGGCGCGTCAGCTTGAAGAGCTGGAGCGCAGCCGCCGCGAACAGGAAGTGCTGCTCGACGAGCTGCGCAGCACCAAGGCCGAACTAGAGAATGCGGTGCGCATGCGCGACGACTTCATGTCGATCGTCTCCCATGAGCTGAAGACGCCGCTCAATACGCTCATTCTGGAAGTGCAGCTGCGTAAGTTACAGCTCGGTCGCGAGAGCGCCGCGGTGTTCAGCGAGGACAAGCTGCGGCAGATGGTCGACAAGGATGAGCGCCAGGTTCAGAGCCTGATTCGCCTGATCGACGACATGCTCGATGTGTCGCGTATCCGCACCGGCAAGCTGTCGATTCGGCCGACGCAGGTGGATTTGGGAAAGCTCGTAGCCAGCGTGGTGGAAAATTTCGCCCCGCAAATGGAAGTGAGCGGCTGCACACTGCTGTTCCAGCGCCCCGAACCGATCATCGGTTGCTGGGACGAGTTTCGTATCGAACAGGTGCTGGCCAACTTGCTCACCAATGCCATGCGTTACGGTGCGGGTAATCCGGTTCAGGTGAGTGTCGGCGCGAGCGAGTCCGGTGCCTGTATCGAAGTGCGCGACCAGGGCATCGGTATCAGCCCGAAGAGCCTGGAGCGCATCTTCTGCCAGTTCGAGCGCGCCGAAGGCAGCGAATGCAGTGCTGGCCTCGGTCTTGGGTTGTTCATCGCAGAACAGATCGTCAAAGCGCACAAAGGCCAGATTCAAGTCGAGAGCGAAGAGGGCAAGGGTGCGTTGTTCAGGGTTCTGCTGCCATTGAATGCCAACTGCTGAGGCGCATGGGTGCGCATCAGGTCCAGGTCAGCTGAGGCCATCCCCGGGTTTCGGCTTGTTCGCGCAATAGCGGGTCGGGGTTCACCACATGCGGATGCGCCACTTGCGCGAGCAGCGGCAGGTCATTGGTCGAGTCGGAGTAGAAGTGCGCGCCCTCCAGCGATTCGCCCGCCGCCTCTGCCCACTCACGTAACCGCGTCACCTTGCCTTCACGGTAGGTCAGCACACCACGGGTGTTGCCGCTGTAGAAGCCGTGTTGTTCCTCCAGCTGAATGGCCAGCACTTCTCTGATCCCGAGGCGTTCGGCAACGGCCCCGACGAGGAACTCCGCCGAAGCGGAAATCACCAGGATGCGGTCGCCGGCCTTGCGATGCTCGGCGATGCAGCGCATGGCGTCGTTATAGATCAGCGGCTCGATCACATCCTCGACGAAGGGTTCGACGACATGGTCCACCTCTTCAGCCGTGCGGCCTACCAGGGGTGTCAGGCTGAAGGCCATGTAGTCTTCCATCGCCAGCGTGCCGAAGGCGTATTCAGCCATCAGCTCGGCATCCTTGCGCAGGAAGGATTCTCCATCCACCCAGCCGATCTTGGCCATTTCATGGGCCCAGAGGCTGGCGCAGTCGCCGTCTATCAGTGTTTCGTCCAGGTCGAAAATTGCCAGGGCCATCAAGCCACCTCGTGAATTGCCGAAGCGTCGATGGTAAGGCCAACCTGGCAGCCGCGGGGAAAGAGATCGGCGGCGGAGCGATTCAGTACATCGACCAGCAGTTCAACTCCGCGTGCTTCGACGCGGTAGCGAATCACGTTGCCAAGCAAGCTGTGGCTTTTGATCACGGCGGCAATGTTGCTGCCGCCGTCGGCCGAGTTGCTCAGCGCGATGGCTTCCGGACGGATCGCCACCTGCGCATCAACCGGGCGTTGCAGCAATCGCGAGGCGATGTCCGGGGCGAGCAGGTTGTAGTTGCCGATAAAGCCGGCGGCGAAGGCATCCACTGGTGCGGTGTAGAGGGTTTCGGCATCGGCGCTCTGGACGATGCGGCCGGCGTTCATCAGCAGGATGCGGTCCGACAAGGTCAGGGCTTCCTCCTGATCATGGGTGACGAAAATGGTCGTCAGTCCCAACTCCTGCTGGATCGCGCGGATCTGCTCACGCAGATGCTTGCGGATGCGCGCATCCAGCGCTGACAAGGGCTCGTCGAGTAGCAGCAGGCGAGGGCGGGTCACCAGTGAGCGCGCCAGGGCCACGCGCTGGCACTGGCCGCCGGAAAGCTGGCTCGGATAACGGCGGGCGAAATCATTCAGCTCGACCATCGCCAGTACCTCGCTCACCCGCCGTGTGCTCTCGTCTCGGGCGATGCTCTGCATGCGCAGGCCGAAGGCGACGTTCTGCTCCACGGTCATGTTGGGGAACAGCGCATAACTCTGGAACACCATGCCGATCTGCCGCTTCTGTGGTGCAAGCGGCACGAGATCCTCGCCATCGAGCAAAAGCTGCCCGCCATCCACCTCGGTCAGTCCGGCGATGCAGCGCAGAAGCGTGGATTTACCGCAGCCAGACGGGCCGAGCAGGGTGATCAGCTCACCCTTGGCGACTTCGCAATTGATGTCGCTGAAGACCTGGGTATCGCCAAATGATTTATGCAGGCCGCGAATGGAAAGGTAGCTCATGAGGGTTCCTGTCTCGAATTGCCGCTGCGGTGGCATGGATCAGTTTGAAAGAGCTGGGCCTCCCGAGGCACGCTCGACGGGCTCAGCTACATACCTGTGTAGGGTGGGCTTCAGCCCACCGTCTATCTCGAGGGCTAACGCCCACCTCTCGGAACTAAAACCCACCCTACGAAACTGCTCGCGCCTTCATGCCGTGCGCTCACGATTCAGCCGAGTCGCCGCCCAGGTAAACACCAGCACAAAGAAGAAATAGGAGACCACCAGCGCGCTGTTGAAGTGGCCGCTGCTGTTTTTCATGTTGTTCAGGTACACCTGCAGGGTTTCATAGCGCGTGCCCACCAGCAGGTTGGCAAAGACGAATTCGCCGAACAGAAAGGAGAAAGACAGAAACAGCGACACCATCAGCCCCTTGCGCAAGTTGGGCAGCACCACCAGAAAGGCTGCCTTCCAGGTGCTGGCGCCGAGCAGGTGAGCGGCATCCATCAGGTCGCGCAGGTTGATCGCCTGCAGATTGTTGCTGATCGCGCGATACATGAACGGCAGGGCGATGGTGAAATAGGCCCCGATCAGGATCCACGGCGTACCGACCATCGCCAGCGGTCCCGAGCCATACAGCTGTAAAAGCCCGACCGAGGACACCACCGGCGGCACCGCGAAGGGCAGCAGGATCAGGATGTTCATCAGGCCGTCGAGCTTCGGGAAGTGGTAATGCACCACGAACAGCAGCGGCAGGATCAGCACCACCGCCAGCGCCAGGGCGCCGAAGCAGACCAGCAAGGACTGGCCAAAGGCACGCAGGAAGCGCTCTTCACTCCACAGCTGCAGATACCAATCGAAAGTCAGCCCATCCGGCAGGATAGTCGCCGACCAACTGCTGGAGATCGAGTAGAGAAAGGTTGCCGCCAGAGGCAGCAGCAAGATCAGAAACAGCAGCCATACCACGATACGGTGGTAAAGCAGGCCGCGCCTGGCTTCAGTGGCCCGCATGGTAGCTCCTCCGTAGCAGCAGCTGGTGCGCCACGGTGATTACTGCCATCAGCCCCACCAGCACCATCGCCAAGGCACTGGCCATGTTCGGGTCCAGTGAAATGTCACCGGAAATCATCGCCGCGATACGGATCGGCAACACGTTGAAGTTGCCGGTGGTGAGGTAGTAGACAGTGGCATAGGCGCCCAGCGCGTTGGCCAGCAGGATGACGAAGGTGCCGAGCAATGCGGGGGTCAGCACCGGCAGGCCGATGTAGCGCCAGTAGCTCCAGGTGCCGGCACCGAGCAGCGAGGCCGATTCTCGCCAGTCCTCGCGCAGCGCGTCGAACGCGGGGTAGAGCAGCAATACACCCAGCGGGATCTGGAAATAGGTGTAGAGCACGATCAGGCCGGTCTTGGAGTAGAGGTTGAAGTCCTCGATGATCCCGGCCTGCTTGAGCAGGATCGTCAGTGCCCCGTTGAAGCCGAGCAGGATGACAAAGGCGAAGGCCAACGGTACGCCGGCGAAGTTGCTGGTCATGTTGGAGAACGCCATGACGAAGTCACGCAGTCTGGAATCAACCTGACGCAGTGAGTAGCTGCCAAGGATCGCAATGACGATGCCGAACAGGCTCGACCAGAAAGAGATTTGCAGACTGTGCTTGATGGCTTGCAGGTAGAACTTCGAGCCGAAGATCTTTTGGAAGTTGGCCAAGCCCCAGCCTTCGGGCGTGTTCAGACTGTTGACCGTCACCCACAGCAGCGGGGCGATCTGAAAGGCAAAAAAGAACAGCGCGAAAGGCAGCAGGCAGAGCAGCGCCAGGTGTTTGCCACGTGTTGGCCTGCGGCTGACGGCGGTCGGAGCCGCATGGTCGCGTATGGCCGCGGTCTTGACGTTGTTCTGGAGCGGCGCGGTCATATCAGCAGCTCCCGGCACAGCGGTTTGTCGTGGGCTACGCCGAGCAGCTCGCACAGCGTGCCGCACAGCTCGGTCTGTTTCGGGCGGGCGGCCGGGTCGAGGCTGAACGCTGAGCCGAAAACGAACAACGGCACTTCACGCTCTTCCGGCAACAAGCCGTTATGGGAGCGATCGTTGTTCATGCCGTGGTCGGCGGTGACCAGCACCTGATAGCCGTCATCCAGCCAACGCTGCAGATACTCCGCCAGCAGGATGTCGGCGCGCCGCGCCGCGTTGCGGTATTGAGACGAATCCAGGCCGTGCTTGTGGCCGGCATCGTCGACATTCATTGGGTGCACTAGCAGGAAGTCAGGCTTATGCCGCAGTCGCAGGCTTTCCGCATCGGCAAGCAGGTGTGAATCCGGGTAGTGGTCTTCGTAGTAGAAATGCCCGTGCTGGATCGGCAGCTCGGGCGTCTCGCTGTGACGGTCACGCGCGGCGTGAAACGGCGCGCGGTTGTAGAGCTCGCTGACCCAGTGATAGGCCGCGGCCGCCGTGCTCAGCCCCGCGTCGCGGGCGTAGTGGAAAACGCTACGCTCCCTGGACAGCCGTACCACATCGTTGTGCACGATGCCGCTTTCGATGGGCGGCACACCGGTGAGGATGCACTCATACAGCGGCCGGGACAGCGCGGGCAGCTCGCACTGCAGCCGATACAAGGCGCCGCGCCCGGCCATGCAGCAAGCATGCAGGTGTCCCATGGCATGCTCGGCTACCGAATAGCTCAGGCCGTCGAGGATCACGAGGATGGCTTTGCGCATGAGGCGTTCCTGTTGAAGGCAGTCAGTAGACGGGGAGGGTGTGCGTCAGCCCGCCCTCCCCGTCGATGCCTCACTCCATCTCGATGATCACGTTTTCCTGCCACTGCTGCGGCAGCGCCTTGGAGGTCGCTTCCCAGGCTTCGGCATTCTCGATGGGCTTGACCTTGGCGTACTGCTCGTTCGACAGCAGCTTGGCCTGCACCTCGGCTGGCAGGGTCAAGTGCTCGGCGCGAATCGGCCGCGCATTGCCCTTCGCGAGGTTGATCTGACCGGCGTCGGACAGGATGTACTCACGTGCCAGCTTGGCGGCATTGGGGTGCTTGGCCCATTTGTTGATGATGGTCGTGTAGCCGGAAATCACTGAACCATCGGAGGGGATTAGCACTTCGAAGCGGCTCGGATCGATCTGGTCGCGGTAGGACAGGCCGTTGAAATCCCAGACCACACCGACTTCCACTTCGCCACGCTCCAGCGTCTGGATCGTCGGGTTCGACAACGAAAGGCGGCCCTGCTTAGCGATTTCGGCGAAGTAATCCAGACCCGGTTGGATATTCGTTTCGTCACCACCGTTGGCGATGGCGGCCGCCAGTACTCCGTTTACGGCCTGAGCAGCTGCGCTGACGTCACCGATGGCGACCTTGTACTTGCCATCCTTTAGCTCGGCCCAGGAGGTCGGTGCCTTGTCGACCAGTTGCTTGTTGACGATAAAGGCGATCGATCCGGTGTAGGCCAGCATCCAATGGCCATCCTTGTCCTTGGCCCATACAGGGATCTGTTCCCAGGTGGTCGGCTTGTAAGGTTGCGTCACGCCCTGCTGGACAGCAATCGGCCCGAACGCGGCGCCAACGTCGCCAATGTCGGCCGTGGCGTTGTCTTTCTCGGCGGCGAACTTGGCGATCTCCTGCGCTGAGCTCATGTCGGTGTCCATGTGCTTGAGGCCGTACTTCTTCTCCAGGTCCTGCCAGGTGTCCTTCCAGTTGGCCCAGCTGTCCGGCATGCCGACGCTGTTGACCTCACCTTCCGCACGCGCCGCCTCTTCGAGGCCTTTCAGGTCCGTTTGTGCAGCGTTTGCCGATGTCGTCAAGGCAATCGCCGATCCCAGCAGTGATGCCAGCAGCAGTCGTTTCATCAGAAGCTCCTTTCGCAGGTCAGTTTGGTCTAGGTCAGCAAGACTGGAGCCAATCTAGGGGGTGCAAATGACATTTTGAAGTCGTTGCCTCCGCCGCCGCCCGTTAGAGCGACACCGCGACAGGAGTGCCGTAGCAAGCCTAGCTCAGGCTGAGCGCCTTGCTTGGCGCGGTTTCATCTGGTTTCACCGATACGCTTGATCGGGCCGGAGCAGACGCAAATGGGCTGCTTTACACACCGATGTCATGCGCCGGTCATTTAGCTTGCCTAGCCTGAAAGTCGGCTTCAGCCAAAAAATGATGGGAGCAATCGCTCCGCTTTGGCACTGGTCTGGACCAGCTTGGGGGGTAAGTGATGCGTGACGAAGCACCGCGAGCGGTTACGGCAATCTGCCGGTCCTTGCAGGAGCAGATCGCCCACGGGTTGCTCCAGCCCAGTGGCCAGCTACCGTCTGAGCGCAAGCTCAGCGAGCTGTTCGATACCACGCGTATCACGCTGCGCGAGGCGCTGGGCCAGCTGGAATCACAGGGGCTGATCTACCGCGAGGATCGTCGAGGCTGGTTCGTCTCACCGCCTCGGATTGCCTGCAACCCGCTCGTGCGGAGCCACTTCCACGCCATGGTTCAAGAGCAGGGCCGGACCCCAGCGACGGAGGTCCTGTCGGCCCGGTTGGTGCCCGCTGCGGCAGACATGTGCGCGCGACTGGGATTGCCGGCGTTATCCGGCGTCATCCAAATCCGCCGTGCCCGGCGCATCGATGGCCGCTTAGTGCTCTACGTCGAACACTACCTGAACCCCAGCTATTTCCCAGGCATCCTCGACTTCGACCTGACCCGCTCGCTTACTGAGCTCTATGCCAGCGAATATGACATCCACTACGGCCGCGTCCGCTTCGATATGGTCCCCACCGCTTTGCATACCGAAGCCGCGTCAACCCTGCGCATCGCCCCCGGCAGCCCAGCGCTGCGCATCACCCGCCTCAACCGCGACCAGCATGATCGGTTGATCGATTGCGACGTGGAGTATTGGCGGCATGATGCGATTCATGTGTGCGTGGAGGTGCCGGTAGGCGCGGTGGCCGTATCGGGCCGTCCTGGGGCTCGCAATCAATCGGCATAACGCACATGGCGATCCATCAGGTTGACGCGGCCGGTGATGTCATAGGCGTTGACGCGGCCCAGGCTCTGCTTGAGTTGCGCCTCCCAGTTCTCATCGTCCATATCACGCCAGTAGCGCTCGGGGCGGCCCGTGCGGCGGTCATGTGCCGCCGTGGTCGGGTCGTTCGCTCGGTGTTTCTCGAACAGTGGGATATCCGGCAGCGGGCGGCCAATGTCCATGTAGTTCTGCAGAAAGTCCCAGGCGGCGAAGTGCGGCGCCATGCTGGAGTCCTTGGGCACGATGGGCCTGAGGTCAATGGCCAGGTCGTGAGAGCGATGCACCAGATGCAGTTGATGCCAGATCAGCCCCTGGCGATCGGGGGCACTGCTGATATAGGCATCGAACTCATGAAAGGGGTAGGTGAACTCACCGACAGTGCCGCTGCGTTTGTACTCGCCCATATTGTCGTAATCGAAGATGGTGACCATCCCTTTGCGGCGGTTGAACTCCCACTGCGGGCCTTTGGAAGGGCGAACGACCCAGTTGGTCAGCTTGTGAACGACTAGGGAGCCTATGGCCCAGCAGGCGAGGGGTACCGTCAGATACCATGTTGTTTCTTTGGCGAACATCCATAAGTTGGCCGTGAACTTGCCATCAAGAACCCAAGATAGCCACGCCCAGATAACTGGAGATAAAAGCGCCATAACCCAAAAAACAAAGCGCCCCCCCCCCCATAGATAAAACCAAAACAGGCTGCGTTTGGAGAGTGACGCATGTCGATAGCGTTCGTGATCGATGATCTGGTGGTAATCCAATAGTTCGTATGCCTCCCGTTGCTCCTCCCCCGCTGCCAGCGCGTGCTCATAGCGTTCAACATCCCGTAGGCCGGCGGGAGTTGTATGGCTCAGCATGCTATGGGGCACGATGTCCTCGGTATGGCCCCATGGCAGGCGCGAGCTGCCAAAACGGAACAACCAACTGCGCTTGACCGCTGCTGGCTGGTCGGGAATGCGCGCTGGCTGGTAGGCGCTAGGGCTGTAGTGGGCAGTCATGGAGGCATCCTTACGGCTGGCTGTCCGGGTGGCTCTGTTCATTGGCCCAGAAGGGCTGCTTGGTTTTGCTGAAGTTGGGTTCATCATGCCGATCAGGGTCGTAACGCAAGACATCGGTTGGCGGCGGTGCCGGGAACACCCAGGTACGCTCTTCACCTTGCAGGATTATCTGTGCGCGTACGGTCAGGGCGTAAGTTTGCCATCGATGCGGGGGCGTGCGTGGCATGCTCTGTGAGAGCGGCACCTCGTAGAACAGTTCCAGAGCGTCGGGGAAAAGGCGCTGAGCCAGGGGCTGGATAGGGCTCAGGCTATGGCTGCTGGACTGCGTCATGTCACGAGGGCTGAGGCGATGACTGCTGCTGCGCAATTGGCTGACCGCTTGGATATTGGCGCTGCCCAGGGTGGCGGCGAGCCCAGGCAGGTTGCTTTCGATACGCACTCGGGTATTGGCGCGGCGCATCGAGTGGTATTCGGCAGGGTCGAGCAGGCCTATGGCGCCGCTGAAGCGAGTCTGTTCCGGGTTGGTGCCGATACTGACACGGATGCCGGCAAATAGGCTGACCAGTCGGTAGAAGGCCTCCTGCGGGTCGTCCCAGAGGTGGGGCACCTTGGCGCTGCGGTTGCTGCCGAAGGGGCCGTTGGCCAGCCACTCCTCGATGGGGCTGTCGTCCAGCCACCAGACCAGCGCCGCCCCCGCCAGAATCAGAAGCAGAGTGGCCCAGGCGATAGGGCCCATACCCAGGAATGCCGCACCACTGGCGGTAAAGAAGCCGCCAATCACCCCCACCAGGCCACCCACGGCCATCAGCCCGTAGCCCCAGGCGGCGTCGTCACCCAGGCTGGCTTCATGCAGGGCATCGTAGATGCTGATACCGACGAAGAGCGTGCCAGCGAAGGTATGGAAGGCCAGTTTGCCGGTCACGTTCGCCAGTCGTTCGCCGAAGAACCTTTGCAGGCGCGGGCCTGGTTTGAAGAGCACCTTCTCGACATACTTGGTCTGTATGTGTTGTACCAGCGGCTGATTGTGCGCGACCTTATTAGCGAGGAATTCTACAGCTAACACTAAATCAACGCCTGCGCTCAACGACCCAAAGAACACCCTGCCAAGACCTTTATTCCTCATGTTGGCGGTTGCCGCTTCAGCTTCCGCCCGCACATTAAAAGCCTCCAGAATCAACACGCCAGCCGGGAATGCCTTGGAACCGAGCACACCGCGTGCGCTTCGGCGCCAGCCGCGTTCTTGTTGGGCCAGCCGCTCTTGCGCCTGTTTCAGGGCATTGTTGGCTTCGCTCATGCGACCACGCGCGGCTTCCCGGCGCTCTTGCGCCTGCTGGAGGTCGTTGTGGATACGCAGCTCTTCGGCCATCTGCCGGTTCAGCTCATTGATCAGACGGGCGGTGCGGTGGTTCTTGGGGATGGCCAGTAACAAGAGTTCTTGTGCCTGCTGCTCGATGCTGGCCCGATTGGCTGTGCGACCATTGCTGCTGGCCAGTAATTGACCCTCCATATCCAGCAGTTCACCAAAGATCCGACGCGCGTTTTGCGGTGCTGCTGGGAGGTCAGTCAAACCGAAGAAGTAGTAGTTCTTCTGATTAGCGGTCGTGCGGCGAATGAACACCATGTCACCGAAGTCCTGTTGCAGCATGCTGCGCAGCAGTTGCAGGTCCTTGGTATACATCCGGTATTTTGCAGGAAACGCCTCGTTACCCAACGCTTCTCTAGGCCGGAAAATCTGCTCTTGTTCGTGGCTTAGCTCGCCTTCGCGCTGGTTCACCTCAACCCGGCTGCGTCGGCTCTCGGTGGTCGTCTGGCTGTTCTCGGCCGTTGTGCTGGCGAGGCTTTTCTGTGCCTCTTGCAGGGCGCTGCTCAGGTTCTCCCATACGGTTATCAGCGCTGCGGCGCCGCTTTTGGCGGAAGGCAGGAGCAGAAAGTCCGGCTGTTGCATCAAGCCTGCAAGTGTGTTGCCTTCCAGGGTCGCCGGCTCTTCGCTGGGCGGTGCATTGAGCTGCGCCACCTGATTTAACGCATCGGCACGATAATGGCCCTCGCCGTTGTTCGGTGTTTGCAACGCTTGATAGGGCTTGAGCAACGTGTCGTCGTCCGCCTCTGGCCACAACATCCGGTGCAGAGGCTGGCTGGCGCTCTGCGCAATCTTGCCTAGCAGTCCCCTGCCCGCGCTTGTGCGTGGGGCATCGCCTGCCGCCAGGAATGGATCCTGTTGATCGGCCGTGCGCGCCAGGCAGACGAATAGCTGACTGCAAAGCTGGAAGGCGCCGGCGTAGTCGAGCCCCTCCAGGCAAAAATGGTCGCCCAGCGCATGCTGGTTGGCTGCCTGTTCCAGCCCGGCGGCGAGGTTGTCCTGTGCGGCTTTGAGGCAGGTCATGGCCAACTGGCGAGCATGCTGGCCCGAACACAGGTCGATCTGTTGACGCCCCTCTTGGCTGACCTGGCTGATGAAGCGGTGCAGCGGGTTGCTTTGCCCGCCGATATGGGGTGGAACCATCATCCGCTGAATCAACAATGCCGAGGCGTGATGGGGATGGAAGGTGGCCCGTTGCGCGCAAAGCTGTAGCACTGCCTGGGCCTGGTTGGTGCGCGCCAGCAGGTGGCGCATGCGGTAGAGGCCATCTTCCACCAATACACCGGCGATCTGGCGTTTTTTGACCGTGGCCAGCATGTCGGTTTCAGCCGCATCGGCCTTCCAGAGTTCGCGTTCGTTTACCGCACTGCAGACATGCTGGAGGTTCTGCAGCGTGTCACCCAGTTCGACGGCCCAGGCGCCTGCCTCCGGGCGTAGGTCATCTTGCGTTTGCTGTGGATGCGTTGGTCCTGGGTTGGGGTCGCCGCGCTCGTGGCGTTGATGAACCTGTTGAGCGTATTGCAGGCTCTGCACGGGGTACTGGCCGCTCAGATCGTGCAGATACTTGAGCGGTTGATCGAACAACCATTCGCGGGCGGGCTCACGCGGGCGATGGGCGGGGACATTTTGCATGTAGAAGGCTTGCTGCTGGCTTGGAGCCCGGTAGGTGGTGTTACCGAGGCTGCGTTCGGCTACGGCCAAGCCCAAGCGATTGCAGCGGGCGCGACGCAGGCGAGCATTGCGCTCCATGGCGTTCAAGCGAACGCCAGGCCATTGCACCTCGGCAAAGGCCACCTCGATATCCGGGGCCGTGCGGTTATTCCATTTGGCTGGCAGCCAAATCTCGCTCAGTCCTTTACCGCTGGCCGTGCGGGCGCCATCTCGAAAGCAGTCGCCATTGCGGAAATCACTCAGGCGTACGTCGTGATAAGTCGCCTGTCCCTCAGCCTGACGAATCTCCAGTTCACGCCACACTTTGCCGCGATAGAACAGGTAGATGAAGCCGGGGCGCACATGCACGGGATATTCGCGATGCTGGTGGTTGACACTGACTCCGAGCATCGTGCTCATGGGCACTACAGGGACGATGCAATTCCACTGCCGCTCACGCTGGCGCGGAGTAATGCGTGTGTCGTCCATCAGCGGTACGCGGATGGGGCTGCCGCGCTCTGCTTCGATCTCCAGCCAGAGATGGCGCTTCGGTTGCTGTTCCCAGTCCCAGATATGCAGCGTACTGCTCCGCTGAGAATCGGCTACAAGCTCTTGTTTGGCCTGCTGTGTCAGCCACTCCTGCAGCTCATGATCTGTTTCGTCATAGAACACCACTCGTTGTTCCGGCGGGTGATCCTTGCCAATCACTTCGACGATCAGCTTGCCAGCTTCACAGGCCGGATTGCCGGACAGACTCCCTACGTTGGCATTCATCCTTGACTCTCCGAGGGGACTGGTGTGGCTTCCAGCCAGGATTGCAGTTGCTGCAGACGAAACTGCACCTGGCCCGATTCGATTTGGGGATGGCTTAGGTGCTGGGGATAAGTGAGCCGGGCTTCGATGTATGCACCCAGGCTCTTCTCGTCGTCGAACCCAGAGGCAAGACCCTGCTGCAGATAGCCCAAGATCTGGTTGAACTCAGCCTGTGAAAGCTCCTGCCAGCGCTCATAGGCAAATGCTTCCAGTTGCTGCCGTTCGAGAGCAGCGATTTGCATTCTGTCGAGTATCAGCCAGCCTTTCGGCGGCGCCCCATGATTGGTCGACTCGCTCCGTAGGCTGCGCCAATGGCTGATATTCTCGCTGCGGTCTGCCCAGGTGGCGCCATGCCAGAACAACTGCTCGATGGGGCCTAGCCAAGTGATAACGGCCTCGGTCGCCGCGAAAAGGTAACTGGCCACCTGTGGGTCGTAATAGCGCAGTATCCCCTTACACTCACCTTCAAACTGCACGACCAGCATTGCGCGCAGATGGGCCAACAGCTCATCAACTGGCCGCCCGGAACTCAATAACACGCCAGGCCACTGCTCCGGTGCTTGGCGATACGCAGCCAACCAGGGGCTATCGGGCGTCAGTTGTAGCAGCCAAGGGCCTTGTTCGATATGAGCATCCAGCTCGGTATTGGCAAATAAGGCTTCGGGGCTTGGATCAGGCTCGAGCTGGTAGATTCGCTGCAGCAGCGGCTCATCCAACTCGAGCAACATGTAGAGTGGGGTAGAAAGGTTGGGAAGCCCGGAGATTATCTGTACAGACATCAATCAGCTCCCTAGCTGGGCGGCATGACGACAAGGACAGTTGGCCAGCGGGCATTGCATTGGCGTACCGCCCCGGGGCTTCTGACACAACTCGATTAGCGGTGTATGGCTGAATCTCGCTTGGATCAGTCGATGTTCAAGCACAGCCCCAGGCACATCCGCATCTGCCGGCCTAACTTGCCCCGGCAATACCGGTGCCGCGCCCGTGCCTTTCCTCGGACTACCCCCCGAGTTCATCCTGATCAAAGGCCCGACCATCGTAATGCCGCTCGCATCAAGCTTGATAAAGCTGCCACCAGCCTTGAAGGTCAGTTCGCTGCCGGCTTCAAGCACGACCTTCAGGCCGCTGGAGAGGTGGATCTCGTTGCCGGCTTCGGTGAACTGTCCGCTGCCGATCTTCACGTGTTGGTTGCCGCCAACAGTCAGGTGGTCGTTGGCGCGGATTTCGGTTCTGCGATCTGCGTGGGTGGTGCGGTGTTCCTCGGCCTTAAACTCGCTGTAGCTGTTGGCCTCGACGGTGTCGTGGCGCTCGTGACCGACGCGGATTTTCTGGTCTTGTTCGATGTTCTCGTCCCAATCGCGCTGGGCGTGGAGGTAGATCTGTTCGGCGCCCTTGCGGTCCTCGATGCGCAGCTCGTTGTAGCCGCCACCGCCCGGGCTGCTCAGGGTCTTGAACACGCTGCGGGTCTTGTTGGCCGGCAAGCCGTAGGGGACCTGGTGTTCCTTGTGATACAGGCAGCCAGTGATCAATGGCTGGTCGGGATCGCCCTCGAGAAAGGTGACCAGCACTTCCATTCCGACGCGAGGAATGGCAATGCCGCCGTAGCGGTCGCCGGCCCAGCCGGACGAGACGCGCAGCCAGCAGCTGGTGTGTTCATTCGCTTGGCCTTCACGATCCCAGAAGAACTGCACCTTCACTCGGCCGTATTTGTCGCAATGGATCTCTTCGCCAGCCGGGCCGGTTACTACCGCGCTCTGGCTGCCGAGGATGCGGGGTTTGGGATGGTCGAGTGGTGGGCGGAAAGGGACAGCCCAGGGTGTGGCGGTGAAGTGGTTGCGGTAGCCCTGGGTGAAACTGCTGGCTCCGAATCCTTGGGCGATACCCTCCAGCTCCTCATCTCTAAGCCCGGCGCTCCAACGCTCTTCCCTAAAGGAAGAGAGGGTTGGTGCGTGCGAGAGCGATGCCTCGGTGATTGACTCTTCGAGGACTTGCGGTTGCTTGCCTTCATGGTGAATAGCGGTAAGCAGCCACAGCTGGTTCCAGTCGGCGCGGGGATGATCGGCTAGGGGCAGAAACTGTCCGGAGGCCAGCAGTGGTTGGTCGCTCACGCCCTCGGCCAACTCGAAGTCGTGGCGATGGCGTTCCAGTGCGCGCCGGGACAGATGCTTGCCTCGCTCGCGGTCGACAAAGCGGCCTGGATAGTCGTAGTCCTCGAGGTCGGGCTGGGTGCTGCGGCTAACCGCCGCTTCCATCGTCAGACGAGGTTTTTCGAAGTCGTAATCGCGCCGGGTGACACGGCTGGTGCGGGTCTCGACGCGCACGCCGAAGCGCTTGATGACCGGCTTATCGGCGACCATACCGCTGTCCTGCTGATAGGCAACGGAGGCAAGCGTCGGGAACACCGTCTGGTCATCACCAAATACCAGCAGGTGGCCGGTTTCGCTGTGCTGAAAGTGGTAGTGAATGCCTTCTTCTTCACAGAGGCGTTGGATGAATTGGAGATCCGTTTCGTCGTACTGAACGCAGTAGTCCCGCTTGGGATAGAGCACCGGTCCAAGGTCGAAACGATGGCGATCGCCAGCAAGGATGCCGTGCTCATCAAGCACCTTCGCAATGATCTGCGGAACCGAGAGCTGCTGGAAAATTCGTTGGTTGGTGCGGTGGGCCAGATAGGCGAGCTGTGGTCGCAAGGTAACGCGATAGCGCTTCAGACGTTTGCCTGAATTGCCTTGCGCTGCACTGTAGATCAGGCCATGGATGCCCTTGCCGCCAGGCGACAGGGTTAGAAAGGCGCGCTGATGCAGCAGGCTTTCCAGGTCGAGATCGGGGCATTCGCTGACCAGTTCGAGATCGAACGCGAAGGGCTGCGAGATAGCCTCTCGCCCTTTGAATTCGAGTACCTGCAGGTCATGTTGGACGCCTTCAACAATTAGGCTGAAATGCGTTTCGTTGGCCGGATTGAACATTCCCTGTTCCTTTGTAACCAGTCCATGGCAGCGACCCGATAGCGGTTCGCAAGGCGGCAATGCATGTATTACATGCAAGCTGTGCAGCGGATTGGAAAGCATCCAGCTCCGCAGAAATCTTGGAGCTATTTTCGCTCCTTTGGTGAAAGCGTCGTGTGAAGCACTACGTTGTTTACTGCATCTGTCGGCTGAAAACGCATCGGCCAGCTAACCCTGGCCGAAGTGAATTAACCGGGCCGCGAGGCCTGATCAGGGCTTATGCCGAGATCGGGGTGCGCCAGTCATCGGAGCCGGAAGTGCCGGAGACTTCGTGGGTCCAGACGATTTTGCGGTAGGTGAAGTACACGTCTTCCAGGTGGGTGAAGTGGGACATGTTCGGATCCTGGCAGTTGGGCATGCGTGACTGCACGTCAACGATTACCGCGTCTTCCAGTTCGATGGTGAAATAGTGCTCCTGAGTACCGGTCGAAGACGTGCGGTACCACTCCAGGCGGCACTTGTTCAGTCGCTCGCCGGAAGTCAGGGAGTTAAAGATCAGCGGCGACGACTTGTCGAATACTTTGGTGATCATCAGCGGCTTGTGAACGCGCTGGCCGGTTGGTTGGCCAGACTGCGGGTCACGCGGGATGATGACCTGGTGCTGAAAAGCCTGCACCAGAATCTGGTCTTCGTGTCCTTCCTGGAAAATATTGCCGACCGAGTCCTCGGTGAATGTGCCTGCAGTGATCAGGCCTTGCTTGGTGCCTTCGAGGGACAGATACGCGGGTGTTGGCATGAACGCTCTCCTTGCCTTGTTAAATGCCGGAATGGCTCCAAAACAAGTACAAGGCGCGTGCCATATTTAAGAAATCTATTAAAATCAGCTGCTTAGGTGTGCGGCTGCGGTCGGTTTCGTCTTGAGTGGGGGACGGCTCACATTTAGCTGGGCAACTTTCTGCCGAGCGCTGCGCAAGGTTTGGCGCAAGTGCGCTCAAGCCCTGCGATTGTGCGCCTTGCAGCTGGGGTAGCCAGGTTCAGCGGTTAAACAATGCGCAGCATATTGCGCAGTCCCGGACTCAGGATGAGCAGCTGATTTCCAGGTGCTTGCCCCACTCCGGAGGACGCTCAGCGTAGCGCTCCATGCCTGGCTGCTCGTCGAAGGGGCGGCTTAGCACCTGATGCAGCTCTTGCACAGGGCCGTAATCACCTGCCTCGGCGGCCTCGATTGCCTGTTGCGCGAGATAGTTGCGCAGGATGTATTTCGGGTTGGCGGCGCGCATGCGCGCCCGGCGTGCTTCGTGATTGTTGCCTTCGCGTTCGCTACGTTGGGTGTAAGTAGCGGCCCAATCGTCGAATGCTTTGATGTCGATGAAATCCTCGCGCAGCCGCGCGAGGGCCAGCTCTGCCGGGTTGTCGCCGAGTTCGCGGAAGAAGCGCGTGTAGTCGATGGCGCTGCTCTGCATCAATTGCAGCAAGCGCTGAATCAACTCTTTGTCGCTGTCCTCGGCGGTCTGCAAGCCCAGCCGCTTGCGCATCAGATCGAGCCACGCTGCTTCGTAGATCGGCAGGAACAGATCCATGGTTGCGCGCAGTTGTTCGATGGCGATAAAGGGCGTCAGTGCCTGCGCCAGCGCGGCGAGATTCCAGTGCGCAATCGGCACCTGATTCTCGTAGGAATACCGACCGGCGTGGTCGGAATGATTGCAGATGAAGCGCGCATCGAAGTCATCGAGAAAGGCGTAGGGCCCGAAGTCGAACGTGATGCCGAGGATGGACATGTTGTCCGTGTTCATCACGCCGTGGCAGAAGCCGTACGCCTGCCATCTGGCGACCATCTCGGCGGTGCGCTCCAGCACTTCACGGAAGAAGGCGTGGTAAGGCTCCGGGTGCTCCAGGCATTCGGAGAAGTGGCTCTCGACAACATGATCTAGCAGCTTCTTCAGCTCGTCGTGCTGCTTGGTGTAGTAGAAGAATTCGAAATGGCCGAAGCGCACATGGCTGGGCGCGAGGCGCATCAGCATCGCGCCGCGCTCTTGGCGCTCACGGTAGACCGGCGTATCCGAACCGGTCACGCAGAGCGCGCGGGAACTGGGAATGCCCAGCGCATGCAGGTGCTCACTGGCCAGGAATTCGCGAATCGATGAACGCAGCACAGCACGGCCATCACCCATGCGGGAATAGGGCGTCATGCCGGCGCCTTTAAGGTGCAGATCCCAGTGTTCACCGGCCTCGTTGACCACTTCACCGAGCAGCAGGCCACGTCCATCACCCAGCTGCGGGTTGTAGCTGCCGAACTGGTGGCCGGAATAGACCATCGCCCGCGGCTGCGCCGTGGCCCAGAGCTTGTGGCCTGAGAACAGCTCGGTGAACAGCGGATCGTCGCGGCTGGGTGGGTCGAGATCGAGCAAGCCCATCGCGGCTTCGCTGGCGACCACAAGTCGCGGCTCTACCAGCGGCTGGGGTGTGACCTCGGTGGAGAACACGTCTCCAAGGCGGGCGAAGCGATTGTCGAACTGCAGCTCGGTAAGCGTTTTCACAGCGGCTCCGGCAATGTGCGGGTCGGCGCCCGGTTACGGGCGCGCTCAGGTTTTGGAGTGCCAGGCCGCCGTTGATGTTCCTCAGGACTGGCTGTCGGCTGGCGGCGCGCTTGGCTTGTCGTCAGGTTGATTCAACCGCGGCGCTGTACCCAGCTGCAGCACTTTGCCGTCAAGGTTCTTCAGGAACACATCGACCTGACGGAACGCGATATTGATCCCCGCCTTGGAAAACTCGCGGTCGAGATAGCGGTTGATCTCGTCGGTTGCCGGGTTGCGGTCGCCAAGGTCGCGTACGTGGATACGCAACTCGTGATCCAGCGTGCTTTCGCCGAAGTTGAGGAACAGGACCAGTGGCTCCGGGTCCTTGAGTACTCGCGGGTTTTCCTGGGCGGCTTTGTAGAGCAGTTTCCTGGCCAGATCCAGATCCGAACCATAGGCCACGCCGACCTTGATCGTCACGCGGGTAACGGTGTCGCTCAGCGACCAGTTCACCAGTTGGCCGGTGATGAAGGTCTTGTTCGGAACAATGATGTCTTTGCGGTCGAAGTCGGTGATGGTGGTGGCGCGGATACGTATGCGGCTGACCGTACCCGACAGGTTGCCGATGGTCACCACGTCGCCGATCCGTACCGGGCGTTCGAAGAGGATGATCAGGCCGGAAATGAAGTTGGCGAAGATCTCCTGCATGCCGAAGCCGAGGCCCACAGAAAGCGCAGCCACCAGCCACTGCAATTTGTCCCAGCTGACGCCAAGGGTCGACAGCGTGGATACGATGCCGATACCGGCCAGCAGGTACGACAGCAGGGTCGTAGTGGCATAGGCGCTGCCCTGCGCCAGATGCATTTTCGACAGCACCAGCACTTCCAGAAGTCCCGGCAGATTGCGTGCCACCGCTATCGTAATGGCGACGATCAGCAGGGCGCCGAGCAAGTTGTTCAGCGTGATCGCGTTGGTGGTGGCCGCATCGCCCGTGCCACTGACGAATTCGTAGAGCACCACATTATCCAGGTACGAGACGACACTGATCAGGTCGGCCCAGACCCAGTAGAGCACCACAAAGAACAGGCCGAACATCGCCAGTCGTGTGAGGCGCAGCGACTGCTGGTTGACCTGCTCGATATCCAGCGCGGTGTCGCCGGTTGACTCGCTGTTGTCCATCGCCTCGTCGGTCTGGGTTTCGCGCTTTGACAGCGCCCGCTGATAGGCGAGGCGTCGTGCGGCCACAGTCAGGCCGCGGATCAGCGTCGCTTCGATGACGATCCAGGCCAGCAGCAGATACAAGGTGTCGATCAAGCGACCTGTCAGTTTCAAGGCCGTGTAGTAATAGCCGAAACCCACCACCAGGATCAGCGCCAGGGGCAACACGCTGAACAGCAGGCCGATGAAACGCCGCACCGGCGGCGCGTTCTGGCTCGACGGGCCCTTGCGCAGCAGGCGCATCAGGCGCCAGCTCATCAGCGCAAAACAGACCAGCACCACAACGATGCCGACCACGTCGTCGACCAGGCCGGCCGGCTGATGCTCGGCAATTGCCACCACGGCCACCAGCGCCATGACCACCAGGCCCAGCCGCCGGATTTCGTTGCGCAGGAAGGCCACCTGCGGCCGGAACCAGCCGAAGTGCGCCTCGGCGACGCGATTGGGCGAGAGCATGCGGTAGGCGCTGTAGAACACCAGCCAGGCCTGGGCCATTTGATAGAACGCGGCACCCAGGCTGATGTTCTGCCCGCGTCCGTCCATCTGCAGCAGATAGCCGCACAGGGCGAGGAAGAGGGCCCCCGGCAATGCCAGCAGCAGGTTCAAGAGCAGTGCCAAGGGCGTGTGTAGCTGGCTGTCATGGCGGAAATGACCGATGTCAGCGCTTAACGAGTCGAGCTTGGCGTTGATCGCGTTGCGGCGCCAGAGCAGCACTCCGATCAGCAGCAGTAGCGGCACGAAGAACAACGGCCGCTCGATCAGACCGGCGCCCAGCGCACCGAATGCCGAGCCCCACGGCATGGCGCGTAACTGGCGATCGAGCAGCGTCGGCACGCTTTTGAACCAGTCCAGGTCCAGCGGGCGGTTGCTGGGAATCCAGAACATCTGCTCGTCCAGTGTGTTGCGCAAGGCTTCTGCCTTGCTCTGTAGCTGGCGCTGATTCAGCTGCAGCGTGATCGATTCGCTGAGCAGGGCGTTCAGCGAGTGGTTGAGCCTATCAAGCAGCTCGCTGCGGGTGCGAACCAGCTCCAGCAGCGCACTGCGCAGCTCAGGCGTCACCTCGCCAGGGGGTTGGTTGGCGAGTTGCTGCTCGACATAGTCCTCGACGTTGCCCGCGGTTTCACGGCGCTGGTTCAGTTCGAACTGGTAGAGGCGAATGTCAGCGATTTCATCGGCGAGGTCCTTGTCCAGCGTCAGCTGCGGCAGGGCCTGCTTCTGTTGATAAAGAATCTTCGACAGCAGCAGGCTGCCCTCAAGCACGGCGATCTGCTCTTCCAGCGCCTGATCGGCCTGGTTGAGCGTGTCGAGCTGCTGTCGGGTCTGCAGGTTTAGCTGGGTCAGGTCATTGAGCCGCTCGGTGGCGCGTAGCAGGTAGCCAGACAGGCGCTTGTTCTCGGCGCTTTCGGCTGGCAGCAGCTTGTCGGAGCCGGCCTTCTCGGCTTTCAGTGAAAACTCGGCAACCGTTTGTTCGGATTCCTCGCGACGCTTGTCGTTGATGGCCGCCTGCAGCGCCATGGTTTCGCGCTCGGCGCGGGTGATGCGTTCGGACAGCAGGTCGCGGCGGGCGATGCCCAGGTCCTGCAGCAGGCTGTTGCCGGCCAGCTCGTTGCGGCGCAGGTCGATCTGGGCGTTGAGCGCGGACTTCTCCGCGGCAAGCAGTTCGCGGCGTTCATCACTCAGCGGCTTGCCGCCTTCACGGCCGGTCTTGAGCAGATTGTTGATCTCGTCGATCCGTGTCTGCGATTTGCTGATGTCGGCCTGGGCGCGCTCGGGGCGGGTTTGCGCGCTGATGATCATGCTGTTGGCGGCGGTCAGAGCCGTTTGCCAAGTCGATAGCTCCTCGACGCGTTCGGCCAGGCGCTGCTCCAGGGCCGGGACCTTCAGCTTGGCCAGCCTGTCGGCCAGGTCGCTGGTGTCGATGCCTTTGAGTTTGCTCAGCGCCCGCTGGGACTCGACAATTTCCTTCGGCGCACTGGCCAGTTCGGCCTTCAGTTCGGTCAACCGTTGTTGTGCGGTAGCGGCCTGCTCGGCAAGGCGTTGGGCGCGCTCGTCCGCGCTCGGCTGTGCGGGTTTCGCCTCCTCGGCAGCCGGCTTGCTGCCGGTCAGCCCGGGGATGGACTGGGCGAAGGTCGAAGCGGGAGCGAAGGCGAGCAAGGTCGCGAGCAACAGGGTACGCAAGGGTGCCATGAACGTTATCGAGTGAAGAAAAGAGTGCGGAGTCTAAGGGCTGCAGGAGGCCGAGGCGAGCCCATAGATCGGAACGCTCTGGCGCGGGGCTTTGCGCTCGTTCAGCGATCAGAAATGCAGCGAGGGACCTGGTTTGTTGCCCTCGGGAAACTTCAAGCCGACCTTGCGCACCCGGCCGTGCTCCATGGTCGCGATGGTCCAGGTCAGGCCATTCCATTCGATCTGATCGCCGGTGACCGGCTTGCCACCGACGCGCTCGGCCATGAATTCCCCGATCGTCTGGTCGCCGGCGACATCCCCGAGTTTCAAACCGTACAGCGCCGCAAGGGCGCTCATTTCGGCCTCGCTTTCGAGGATGAAGTCACCAAAGAAGCGCATGTCTCGCCCGCGCTGTGGCGCCTCGCTGAACAGTTTGCCGAGCGCCGGCAGGTCTTCTTCGTGGCCGATGACACAGAGAATGTCGTCCACCTGCAAGCGGGTGCTGCCGGAGGGGTGCAGCAGGGCCTTGCCGCGGAACAGCGCGGCGATGCGTGTACCGGTGGGCATCTTCAACTCACGCAGTGCGGCGCCGATGCACCACTTCTTGGCGGTCAGGCGATAGATGAACATTTCCCACTGGCTGGTGGTGTGAATCTGCAACCCGGCGCGGGAGATCGGCAGTGGCGAGGGCGGCACCTCGACCTTGGCCTTCTTCGCCGCCCAGGTCAGCGTGGTGCCTTGAAGCAGCAGCGAAACCAGCACGATGAAGAACGCCACGTTGAAGAACAGTTGAGCGTTTTCCAACCCGGCCATCAGCGGAAAGACCGCGAGGATCACCGGCACTGCGCCGCGCAGGCCGATCCATGAAATGAACAGGCGCTCGCGCAAGTGGAAGCTGCGAAACGGTGCCAGGCCGATGAACACGGCCAATGGGCGGGCAAACAGGATCATCCACAGCGACAAGCCCAGTGCCGGCAGGGCGATGGGCAGCAGCTCGCTGGGTGTGAGTAGCAGGCCGAGCACAAGGAACATGCCGATCTGGCTGAGCCAGGCGAGGCCGTCGAACATGTGCAGAATGCCGTGGCGGTTGCGGATCGGCCGGTTGCCCAACAGCAGGCCGCAGACATAGACGGCGAGAATGCCGCTGCCGCCGATGGCGCCGGACAGCGCGTAGATCATGATGCCGCCGGCCACCGCCAGCAGCGGATAAAGACCGTCCGCCACCGAGAGACGGTTGATCAGGTGCAGCAACAGCCAGCCGCCGGACAGCCCGAGGAGGGTGCCGATGCCGAATTGTTGCAAGAGGCTGAGGAAGAAGCCCCAGCCGAACCCGGTCTGACCGGATGCGAGCATGTCGATCAGCGCGACGGTCAGAAACATGGCCATCGGATCGTTGCTGCCCGACTCGATTTCCAGTGTCGAACCGACCCGTTCGTTGAGCCCCCGGCCGTTGAGCAGGTTGAACACCACAGCAGCGTCGGTGGAGCCCACGATGGCACCGATCAACAGCCCCTGCATCAGCGGCAGATCGAACAGCCAGGCCGCGGCCAGGCCGGTCAGGCCGGAAGTCACCACGACACCTGCAGTCGCCAGCGAAAAGGCTGGCCAGAGCGCGACGCGGAAGGTGGCGGCGCGGGTGCGCATACCGCCGTCGAGCAGGATGATCGCGAGCGCCAGATTGCTGATCAGAAAGGCCAGTGAGTAGTCGTCGAAGACGATGCCGCCGATACCGTCGACGCCTGCGAGCATGCCGACCGCGAGAAAGATGACAAGGATGGGCACGCCAAGTCGCGTCGACAGAGAGCTCATCAGGATGCTCGCCGCAACCAACAGGGCACCGACAAAGAACAGTTGGTTGATATGGCCGATATCCAAACGCGCTCTCCGAAGGTCAGTGCTGGCAAGCATGCAGGCTGCATGCCAGCGATTCTAACCCGCGGTTTTGACGTGCTGTCAAAAAAGCCCGGCAGAGCGACGGGCGTTTCGAAGAGGGCGCAGTGCCGCTGCTAGGCGGCAGGCGAGTGGTGAGAGGCCGGCACGCGCCACCGCAGCGCGTGCCGGGTGCCCGGTTAGAACCAGTCTTCCTGCATGGTCAGGCAGGTGTCGTCACGATTGGCCAGCAGATCCAGGTCGTGATGGCAGCTGGGCACTTCCCAGGTCAGGAAATAACGAGCTGCCTGGAGTTTGCCCCGGTAGAAATCGACGTCCGCCTCGTTGCCTTTCGCCAGGCCTTGTTCGGCGCGGATCGCCTGTTCCAGCCAGCGCCAGCCGATCACGGCGTGACCGAAGACCTTGAGATACAGCGCAGAGTTGGCCAGCGCCTGGTTAATCTTGCCCGCCATCAGGTCGCCGAGCAGGGCCTGGGTGACCTCGGTCAGGCGCGCCAGGAGTTGCTCCAGCGGCTGACGCAGCGCATCCAGCGACCTGAACTCGCCGGCGCGCTTGCAGGTGCCTTGGATCAGGCCGAGCAACTGACGCAGCCCTGCGCCACCGTTCTGCGTCAGCTTGCGTGCCAGCAGATCGAGCGACTGGATGCCGTGGGTGCCTTCGTGAATCGGGTTGAGGCGGTTGTCGCGGTAGTACTGTTCGACCGGGTATTCACGGGTGTAACCGTGGCCGCCGAGAATCTGGATCGCCATCTCGTTTGCCTTGAGGCAGAACTCCGATGGCCAGGATTTGACGATGGGCGTCAGCAGGTCCAGCAGTTCGTGGGCATTCTTGCGCTCTTCCTCGGTTGCCGCAGTCTGCTCTTCGTCGACGATGCGCGCGGCATAGAGGCCAAGATCAAAGGATCCTTCGACATAGGCTTTCTGCATCAGCAACATGCGCTTGATGTCAGTGTGCTGAATGATCGGCACCTGTGCCGACGCTGGATTCTTGCCATCCGGCAGACGGCCTTGCGGACGCTCACGGGCGTAGTTGAGCGAGTACAGGTAGCCGGCGTAGCCGAGCATGATCGCGCCCATGCCGACGCCGATGCGCGCGTCGTTCATCATCTGGAACATGTACGACAAGCCCTTGTGCGGCTCGCCCACCAGATAGCCGACGCACTCGCCGTTGTCGCCGAAGTTCAGCGCGGTAGAAGTGGTGCCGCGCCAGCCCATCTTGTGGAACAGCCCGGCGAGGATCACGTCGTTACGCTTGCCGAGGCTGCCGTCGTCATTGACCAGGAACTTGGGCACGATGAACAGGCTGATGCCTTTTACGCCGGGCGGAGCGTCCGGCAGCTTGGCCAGCACCATATGCACGATGTTTTCTGACAGCGGATGGTCGCCGCCGGAAATGAAGATCTTGTTGCCTTTCAAGCGATAGCTGCCGTCACCGGCCGGCTCGGCGCGGGTGCGCAGGTCGGACAGGGAAGAGCCGGCGTGCGGCTCGGTCAGCGCCATTGTGCCGAAGAAACGGCCTTCGAGCATCGGCTGGAGGAAGCGCTGCTTCTGCTCGTCACTGCCGAACACTTCGATCAGGTGCGAGGCGCCCATGGTCAGCATCGGGTAGGAAGAGGTGCCGATGTTGGCCGACTGGAAGTGGGCAAAGCAGGCACGTGACAGGAGGTTCGGCAACTGCATGCCGCCATCGTCGAAGCTGCGCGAGGCGTTGTGGAAACCGGCCTCGATGAACGCATCGACGGCAGGCTTCACTTCCGGGATCAGTACGGCTTCGCCGTCCTTGTAGATCGGTTCGTTCTCGTCGGCCTTGCGGTTGTGCGGGGCGAAGAGGTTCTCGGCGATGCTGCGGGCGGTGTCGATGGCCGCGTCGAAGGTTTCGCGGCTGTGGTCGGCAAAGCGTTCGCGCTGGGTCAGGCCTTCTGCGTCCAGTACTTCGTAGAGTTCGAACGCAAGGTTACGCGGGCAGAGCAGAGTCTCGGGCATGGAAAATCCTCCGTTTACATGCAATCGAGTCTAAGGAGGCGACGAGACGGCTGCCTAGCACCATACATTCGAGTGATGGGTCGACACAGCAGCCTCTTCTAGGGCTTGCCCCAGCGGGCTCAGTGTGGCCTTGCGCAGAAATATTCGAGTAACTGGGCGAGGTGACCATTACCGATGTCTGCGTCGATCAGGTGCTGCTCGGCCCGTGCCAGGTGCTCTTCGACATGCTGGCGAGCCGCCTCGGGACCGAGCAGGGCAACCACAGTGCTTTTGCCGGCGTCTTTGCCGGAGTCCTTGCCGATCTGTTGCGGGCTGAGCCCGTCGGACAGGTCATCCAGCAGCTGGAAGGCCAACCCAAGCTCGGTGGCAAAACCGGTTAGATGGCGCATCTGGCTGGCGCTGGCGCCGGCCAGTAACGCAGCGGACTCCACTGCTGCCGTGAATAGCGGGCAGGTCTTCAGGCGATTGGTGTGGGCGATGGCTTCCAGTGGGCGGGCGCGCTGTCCCTCGCGCAGGTCGTGAAACTGGCCGCGAACCAGGCCCTGCGCACCGGTGGCTTGCGACAGCAGGCGCACCAGTTGATTACGTGTCGACGCGTCGATGCCGGCCGTCGAGGCCGCTATGCTGAAGGCTTGGCTGAGCAGTGCGACCGACCCAAGGACCGCGACATCCTCGCCGAACTGGCGGTGGATGGTCGGCCGGCCGCGGCGCAGCTCGGCGTTGTCCATGCACGGCATGTCATCAAGAAACAGTGACGCGGCATGCACCATTTCCAGGGCGCAAGCCAGGTCTAGTCCGGCATCGGACGCCGTCGTTTCCTGCTGCAGATCCTTGAGGGTCAACAGCAGCAGCAATGGGCGGACTCGTTTGCCCGGCGCGAGGGTGCCTTCGCGCATGGCCGTGGCGATTGCGTCCAGCGGGGGGGCTAGCGGTAGCCATTGGCCTAGCCGCTCGTCCACCTGTGCACGCAGCGTACTGACTGTCGCTTCGAAGTCGTGTTGCGTGTCTGGCAAAGCGATGGCCATGACGACCTCCTGTATCGTTTTTCGTTAGATATCGTGACAATACCTGTACAGAGTGTATAAGTCTTGGCACTTTTAATGACCACTACCGTCCACATAAGGTCATCAAACGAGGCGCTGCATGACTAAAGAAACTATTGCGGAACGTAAGAATGACCATCTGGACATCGTTCTCGACCCGCATCGCGCCTGTTCCGCGGTAGATCCGGGCTACGCCGCCTTGACCTTCGAGCACTGCGCGGTTCCGGAGTTGCGTCTGGATGACATCGATATTCGCGCCTCGTTGTTTGGCCGGACCCTTTCGGCCCCATTGCTGATCAGCTCGATGACGGGCGGCGCGGCACGGGCCACGCAGATCAATCGAAACCTGGCAGAGGCGGCGCAGGTGCTTGGCATTGCGCTGGCGGTTGGCTCACAACGAATCGCGCTGGAAACTGATGCGGATCAGGGGCTGACACGGCAGCTACGCGAACTCGCGCCCTCGATCCCATTGCTCGGCAATCTCGGAGCCGCCCAGCTGGTCGCCGGTTACGGGTTGGACGAGGCGCAGCGAGCCGTCGACATGATTGAGGCCGATGCGCTGATCATTCACCTCAACCCGCTGCAGGAAGCGGTGCAGGTCGGCGGCGATCGCAACTGGCAAGGTGTGTACGCAGCGCTCGAAGCGTTGGCCTCGCGCTTGCCGGTGCCGTTGGTGGCAAAGGAGGTCGGTGCGGGTATCTCGCCGAGCGTGGCGCAGCGACTGCTCGATGCGGGTGTGTCGGTGATCGACGTTGCTGGTGCCGGGGGCACCAGCTGGGCAGCGGTGGAGGCTGAACGCACCCTGGACCCGCAACAGCGCGCCATCGCCAAGGCATTTACCGGCTGGGGCATACCCAGCGCGCAGGCGATCTCGAACGTTCGCCGCGCCTGCCCGGACGCGCAGCTCATCGCGTCAGGCGGCATTCGTAACGGTATTGACGCCGCCAAGGCAATTCGCCTCGGCGCCAACCTGGTGGGCCAGGCCGCCGGTGTGCTGGACGCGGCGCTGATCGGTCCGGACGCTGTGGTCGCACATTTCCATGTGTTGATCGAGCAGCTGCGCATCGCCTGCTTCTGCACCGGTTCGGCCAGTCTGGCGGCGCTGGCCAAGGCGCCGCTGCTGGCACCCTTCGATCCCTCGAAGCTGTGATGCAGCGGCACGACTGCCAACCAGCTGACCGACGAGGTTCGCTTCAATGACTCATTTCGCCGTAATCGGGCCGGCGTTTCACAGCCATGTGCGGGCCATGGAGGCGGTCGCCGGTGAGCTGCTGGCACGCGGTCACCGGGTGACGGTCGTTCAGCAGGCCGATGTTGCCGCAATGCTGCGCGACCCTCGCTTGGGCTTCGCTCAAGTCGGCGCGGGCTCGCATCCGCCAGGCTCGCTCCAGGCGGTAATCGACCGGGCCGCGCGGCCTGGCGGGCCATGGGGCATACGCCGCGTGATTGCCGATATGGCCTCAGCAACTGATATGTACTGCCGAGAAGCGCCAGCTGTGCTTCGCGCCATCGGCGCAGACTGCATAATCGCCGATCAGATGGAGCCGGCCGGTGGGCTTGTGGCCGAGCATCTCGGGCTGCCGTTCGTGTCGGTGGCCTGTGCAGTGCCGGTCAATCGCGAAGCGCTGGTGCCGCTGCCGGTCATGCCCTGGCGCTATCGTGCGACGCCTTGGGGCGAGCAGCTGAACTTGCACAGCAGTGGTGTCTATGACCGCGCCATGCAAGCGCACGCCGCGGTCATCGCACGCCATGCGGCCGCGTTTGGCCTGCCGCCTCGCCAACGCCTCGATGAATGCTTGTCGCCGCTGCTGCAGCTGAGCCAGACAACCCCCGGTTTCGATTTTCCGCGTACCGCGCTGCCCGAACATTTCCACGGCATCGGCCCGCTGCGTTCGGCGCTGAGTGACGAGCCACCGATGGATATTCCGGTCGCGCCCGGCAGGCCATTCGTATTCGCCTCGCTGGGCACCCTGCAGGGCGATCGCTTCGGCCTGTTCCGGCGCATCGCTGCAGCCTGTAGCGAGCTGGATGTGCAGCTCTTGATCGCCCACTGTGGTCGTCTGGATGCGTCGCAAGAGCGACGGCTGCTCAAGGCAGGCGCCAGCTGGGTCACCGATTTCGCGCCGCAGCGTGCGGTGCTGGCGCGAGCGGATGCCGTGATTACCCATGCCGGGCTCAACACCGTGCTCGACGCGCTAGAAGCAGGGGTGCCAAGCCTTGCGTTGCCGATTGCTTTCGATCAGCCCGGAGTGGCTGCTCGGTTGGTGCATGCCGGCGTGGGCTTGAAACTCGACCCGCGCTTGGCCAGTCGTCGACGCATTGTGCAGGGGCTGCGGCGACTGTTACGCGAGCCCGGCTTTGCCGAGCGTGCGACGGAGCTGGGCGCCGAGGTACGCACGGCCGGCGGGGCGCCGCGGGCCGCGCAATTGATCGAGGCGGCGCTCGACGCTGAGGCACCGGCCTTGCAGAGGGCAGAACATGGCTGATGCGGACCTGATCCTGGTCGGTGGCGGTCTGGCCAATGGGCTGCTGGCCCTGCGCTTGCGGCAGGCGCGTCCGGATTTGCGGTTGTTGATTATCGAGCAGGGTGAAACCCTCGGCGGCAACCATACCTGGTCCTTTCACGAGCACGACCTGATGCCAGTCCAGCAGGCCTGGCTGGAGCCGCTGGTGGGCAATCGCTGGCCTGGCTATGAAGTGATTTTCCCGGATCTGCAGCGCCGGCTGGGCAGTGGCTACGCCAGCATTTTTTCTGATCGATTTCATCGGCTGCTGATGTCGGAACTGGCAGACGGGGTGCGCCTGAACACCACCGTCACCCGGGCAGAGCCGCGCCAGGTGCGACTGGGTTGCGGCGATGTTCTGCGCGCCGGGGCGGTGATTGACGGGCGCGGCGTGCGCCGGACCGATCAGCTGGCGCTGGGCTTCCAGAAGTTTCTCGGGCAGGAGCTGCGCCTGCATGAGCCGCATGGCTTGCAGGAGCCGATCATCATGGACGCCAGCGTCGCCCAGCAGGATGGCTACCGGTTCGTCTACGTGTTGCCGCTCAGCGCCGACACCCTCCTGATTGAGGACACGTATTACGCCGACGGCGATGCCGTTGCGCCGGGCACCTTGCGAGACAACATCCGGCGCTATGCCGAGGCGCGCGACTGGCGCATCGCCGAGATGCTGCGCGAAGAGCAGGGCGTGTTACCCATCGTGCTGTCCGGTGACCTGCCGGCGTTCTGGGATGAGGCGCGCGGCGTGCCGCAGACGGGCCTGTCCGCCGCCCTGTTCCACCCCACCACTGGCTATTCCCTGCCTGATGCGGTGCGTCTGGCCGATCATCTGGTCGCGCTGGACCGCTGGGATGCCGACAGCCTGTTCGCGGCGATTCGCGACTATTCGATGCTGCAGTGGCGGCAGCGCGGATTCTTCCGCCTGCTCAATCGCATGCTGTTCATGGCTGGGCCGGCGGATCGACGCTGGGCGGTCATGCAGCGCTTCTACGGTTTGCGGGAATCGCTGATCCAGCGCTTCTACGCAGCAGACCTGACCACCTGGGACCGCTTGCGCATCGTCTCGGGCAAACCTCCCGTGCCGGTGGGCGAAGCGCTGCGTGCGCTGGCCGCCGGCAATCTGCACCACAAGGAAAAGCAATGAACGAGGCAACTGGCGTTGTGAAGCGGGCGGTGGTGATTGGGGCCGGTTTCGGCGGACTGGCGCTGGCGATTCGGCTACAACGTGCCGGCATCCAGACCACGGTGCTGGAAAAGCGCGACAAGCCGGGCGGCCGCGCCTACGTCTATCACGACCAGGGCTTCACCTTCGATGCGGGGCCGACGGTCATCACCGATCCGCCTGCGCTGGAAGAACTCTTCACCGGCGCCGGCAAGCGCATGGCCGACTACGTCGAACTGCTGCCGGTCAGCCCCTTCTATCGGCTGTGCTGGGAAGATGGCTACAGCTTCGACTACGTCAACGACCAGGCCGAGCTGGACAAACAGATCCATGCGCTGAACCCGAAGGATGTTGCCGGCTACCAGCGCTTTCTCGCCTATTCACGTGCGGTGTACGAGGAGGGCTACGTCAAGCTCGGCACCGTGCCCTTCCTGTCGTTCCGCAGCATGATTGGCGTCGCGCCGCAGCTGGCCAAGCTGCAGGCCTGGCGCAACGTGTACAGCATGGTGTCGAGCTTCGTGGAGAACGAACGCCTTCGCCAGGCGTTGTCATTCCACTCGCTGTTGGTGGGCGGCAACCCGTTCGAGACCTCCTCCATCTATGCGTTGATCCACGCGCTGGAGCGGCAGGGGGGCGTCTGGTTTCCACGCGGTGGCACTGGCGCGCTGGTGCAGGGCATGGTCAGGCTGTTCGAAGACCTGGGCGGCAAGCTGGAACTGAACGCCGAGGTCGCGAGCATCGAACTTTCCGGTGGGCTGGCAAGGACAGTGGTCACCTGGGACGGGCGCCGCTTCGTCACGGATGCGGTGGCTTCGAATGCCGATGTGGTGAATACCTACAAGCAGCTGCTCGGACATGAACAGCGTGGTCGCGACGAAGCCAAACGGCTTTCCGGCAAGCGCTTTTCCATGTCGTTGTTCGTAATTCATTTCGGCCTCAAGCGCCGTCACGAACATCTGCAGCACCACACGGTGTGCTTCGGGCCGCGCTACCGCGAACTGATCGATGAGATTTTCAAGCGCGAGACCCTGGCTGACGACTTCTCGCTCTACCTGCACGCGCCATGCGTCACCGACCCCTCGCTGGCGCCGGAAGGTTGTGCCAGTCATTACGTTCTGGCGCCGGTGCCGCACCTGGGCACGGCCGACATCGACTGGGCCGTGGAGGGGCCAAAGTACCGCGACCGCATCTTCGAATACCTCGAACGTCACTACATTCCCGGGCTGCGCGAGGATTTGGTCACGCACAGGATCTTCACCCCGTTCGATTTTCGCGACGAGCTCAACGCCCATCTCGGCTCGGCGTTTTCGCTGGAGCCGATCCTCACCCAGAGCGCCTGGTTTCGCACGCACAACCGTGATGACGTGATTCCCAACCTCTACATCGTCGGTGCCGGCACGCATCCCGGCGCGGGTGTGCCGGGCGTGGTGGGTTCGGCCAAGGCCACGGCCGGCCTGATGCTGGAGGATCTTTCCGGATGAACGATCAGGTGATTGATCACTCGACTCAGGCGATCAACGTCGGCTCCAAGAGTTTTGCAGCGGCGGCCAAGTTGTTCGACGAGCGCACCCGTCAGAGCGCGGTGATGCTTTATGCCTGGTGCCGGCATTGCGACGACGTGATCGATGGCCAGACCCTCGGGCACGGCCAGGTCGAAGGTGACCGTTCCACCGGAGAAGCGCGCCTGGCCGAGCTGGAGGACCTGACCGAGCGCGCTTATGCCGGCGAGCCCATGCAGGATCCGGCTTTTGCTGCGTTTCAGCAGGTCATCCAACGTCATCGGATTCCTCTGGAATATCCGTTGGAGCATCTGGCGGGCTTCCGCATGGATGTGCAGGACTACCGCTATCAGACCCTCGACGACACGCTGCTGTACTGCTACCGCGTCGCCGGAGTGGTGGGCTTGATGATGGCGAAGGTGATGGGCGCCGAAGCGGAGGCGACGCTGGACCGGGCCTGCGACCTAGGGCTGGCGTTCCAGCTGACCAATATTGCGCGCGATATCGTCGAGGATGCGGAGATTGGTCGCGTCTATCTGCCGGCCGACTGGCTCAGGGAAGCAGGTATCTCGGCTGACGCGATTGGCCTGCCATACAGCCGGCCTGCACTGGCGCTGCTGGCGGCCCGTCTGGTCGATCTAGCCGAGCCTTACTACCTGTCGGCCTCGCAGGGGTTGCGCGACCTGCCATTGCGTTCGGCCTGGTCCATTGCTACGGCGCACGGCGTTTATCGGCAGATTGGTGTGGAAGTGAAAGCGCGAGGCGCTGCGGCCTGGGACACGCGTGTATCGACGACCAGCGCGCAGAAACTGCAGTTTCTCCTCGGCGGTGGTGTGCTGGCGTTGGCTTCGCGTCGGATGCAACTCACGCCGCGTCCTGATTCCCTCTGGACACGTCCGCGTCGGGCTTAGCGTTTGTCTTGCGCAGCGGCCCGTCATGCAGCTCGCGCAGCTGCTGCTTGAGCACCGGCAGCGGCGGCGCATAAAGGAATCCAAAGGACACGCAGCGCTCTTTCCCTTCAACGGCATGGTGCATGCGGTGCGCCTGATAGAGACGCTTTAGGTAGCCATTGCGGGGTACGAAGCGCAGCGGCCAGCGGTGATGCACCAGCCCGTCATGGGCGACGAAGTAGAGAAAGCCATAGGCCGTCATCCCGGCGCCGATCCATTCCAGCGGGCCGTAGCCCGCCGTGCCTAGCGCGATCAGCAGGATCGCAACCCCGGCGAAGACCACCGCATACAGATCGTTCTTCTCGAACCAGCCGGTGCGCGGCTCATGGTGTGACTTGTGCCAGCCCCAGCCCCAGCCATGCATCACGTACTTGTGCGCCCACCAGGCAAACAGCTCCATGCCGGCCAGGGTGGCTAGAAATACCAGTGTGTTAGTCAGCACGGTCATATCCGATCCGTTCATCTGCAGGTCGCGCCAGTTTACGCGCTACGTCGCCGTAATGGACCCAGCTCCGACGCCTGGCGCCGCCCTGATTGTCGCCTAACTTTTCCATCCGGATGCAAGCGCTTCGGTCAGCTGTGCCGCCGGGATCGGCTGACAACCGCTGACGTTCTGCCCGGCCCACAGCGGTGAGAAGTGATCAAGGCCTTGAGGCTCAGCAGCGGCGCGCAAACTGCCGATAGCATTGCCTGCCAGCGGAAACGCCGGCACGGCGTCTGGCCGTCCGCCCAGTTCGCGGATGAGGCGATTGACGATGCCCCGCGCGGGCCGGCCAGAGAACAAGGTGGTCAGTACGGTATGCTCGGCAGACGGGCTCTGCAAAGCCTGGCGGTGCAGCGGACTGGCACGGCTTTCGTCGCACAGCAGATAAGCGGTGCCGACCTGCACCCCCGCTGCGCCAAGCGCCTGTGCGGCGGATACGCAGCGGGCACTCGCAACCCCGCCGGCCGCGATCACCGGCACGTCCAGCGCGGCAACCAGCTGCGGCAGCAAGGCAAAGGTGCCGAGCTGCCCATTGACGTCTTCGCTGAGAAACATGCCGCGATGCCCGCCCGCTTCAACGCCTTGGGCAATCACCGCATCGACGCCTTGCGCCTGCAGCCAGCGGCCTTCTTCCAAAGTCGTGGCGCTGGAGAGGATCTTCGCGCCGGTCGCTTTGACACGCTGAAGCAGGTCTGGCGCTGGCAGGCCGAAGTGGAAGCTGACCACCGGCGGACGATGCCGCTCCACCACTTCCGCCATTGCAGCATCGAACGGCTTGCGGGTTGCGCCGCTGGGGATGCTCGTCGGGTCGATGGCGAGTTCTTTCAAGTAAGGCGCCAGCGCTGCCAGCCAGGCCTCGGTTCGTGCGGCGTCGTCGGCAGGCGTCTGATGACAGAAGAAGTTCACGTTGTAGGGTTTGCGCGTCAGTGCTGCGATAGCGGCCAGCTCGGCATCAAGCGCCTCTGCATTGAGCATGCCGGCTGGGACCGAACCCAGCCCGCCGGCGTCGGATACTGCTGCTGCGAGCTGATGGTCCTGCGAGCCGGCCATCGGTGCCTGAATGATGGGCAAGCTGATCTCGAAGAGGGTGCGGATATCCATCGGAATTCCTTTGAACGGCTGGGCGAGACTGCTGACTGTATCAGCCGTTTGTCGTGGATTCGCCTCTCAGGTTGCGTCTCAGCTTAGCGAGGCCCTGCGAATCGCCGCGCTGCGCGGTTAGACTGTGCGCACTTCAGGAGTGCCCGATGAACTACCGCCACGCTTTCCATGCCGGCAATCATGCCGACGTCTTCAAACACCTCGTATTGTCCCGTCTGTTCGCCATGCTGGCTCGCAAGGAGGCGCCGTTCGCCTATCTCGACAGCCACGCGGGCGTCGGCCTGTATGACCTCGCAGGTGACCAGGCCAGCCGCACCGGCGAATGGCTGCAGGGCATTGCCCGCCTGTGGCAGGCAGAGGATTTGCCGGCTATGGCGCAGGGCTATCTGGACGTGATCCGGGCACTCAATCCTGACGGCGCGCTGCGTTACTACCCCGGCTCGCCGGAGCTGGCGCGTCAGCTGACGCGCCAGCAGGATCACCTGCAGCTCAACGAGAAACATCCGGAAGACGGCCGCCTGCTGAAAGACAACATGGCTGGTGATCGCCGCGTGGCGGTGCACCTGGGAGAGGGATGGCACGTGCCACGCGCCTTGATGCCGACCGCCGAAAAGCGCGTTGTCCTGCTGATCGATCCGCCTTTCGAGCAGGCCGACGAGCTGAGCCGCTGCGTGTCAGCGCTGAAAGAAGCGCTGGGGCGTATGCGCCAGACCATCGGCGTGATCTGGTACCCGATCAAGGATGAGCGTCAGCTCAAGCGGTTCTATCAGGACCTGTCACGCAGCGGCGCACCTAAATTGCTGCGCGCTGAGCTGTACGTGCACCCCACTGATGAGGCGCTGCGCCTGAACGGCTCCGGCCTTGCGATCAGCAATCCGCCGTGGGGGCTGGAAGAGGAACTGCGCGAGCTGCTGCCCTGGCTGGCCAAGCTGCTCGGCCAGAGCGAGGGTGGCTGGCGGCTGGATTGGTTGATCGAAGAGGCCTGATGCAGCGTGATCCACCCTACGAAACGGTGTCTGTAGGGTGGGCTTCAGCCCACCAGAGGAGCGCACCGAGCGTCATCAGGATGTGCCAGTAGCCCGGTGATCAACGCTCCAGTTAGAACAGCTTCAGCGGCTCTTCCTGCAACGCTGACATCTGCTCACGGAGGATCAGTATCTGATCGCCCCAGTAGCGTTCGGTGCCGAACCAGGGAAAGCTCATGGGGAAAGCCGGATCATCCCAGCGGCGCGCCAGCCAGGCGCTGTAATGCATCAGGCGCAGCGCGCGCAAGGCTTCGATCAGCGGCAGTTCGCGTGGGGCGAAGTCGTGAAATTCGCTGTAGCCATCCACCAGTTCTGACAGCTGTCCGAGTCGCTCGTGACGTTCGCCGGCAAGCATCATCCAGATGTCCTGCACCGACGGCCCCATGCGGCAATCGTCCAGATCAACCAGGTGAAACGCATCATCACGGGCGAGGATGTTCCCGGGGTGGCAGTCGCCATGCAGGCGGATCGGCTGAAACTCGGTGCGGGCGAAGACATCATCGACGCGCTTCAGCAGGTCGCGCGCCACCGACTCGTAAGCCGGTAGCAGACTCTTGGGCACAAAATCCCCTTCAAGCAGCGTCGCCAGCGACTCATGGCCGAAATGCTGGGCATTGAGTGTTTCGCGGTGCTCGAATGGTCGGCTGGCGCTGACAGCATGCATGCGGCCCAGCAGCTGGCCGAGGCGGTAGAGCTGATCCAGATTGCCCGGCTCGGGGGCGCGGCCGCCACGGCGGGGAAACAGCGCAAAGCGAAAGTTGGCGTGTTCGAACAGGGTTTTGCCGTCACGCTCGAATGGCGCCACGACCGGAATCTCGCGATCGGCCAGTTCTTTGGAAAACTGATGCTCTTCGAGAATGGCCTCGTTGCTCCAACGGCCTGGGCGATAAAACTTCGCCACGATCGGCGTTTCGTCCTCGATGCCCACTTGATAGACGCGGTTTTCGTAGCTGTTCAATGCCAGTACGCGGGCGTCGCTGATAAAGCCGGTGCTTTCCACCGCATCGAGCACAAGGTCAGGCGTAAGCGTGTCGAAGGGGTGGCTCATAGTCGGCTCCGCAGGCGGGCAACCAGTGTATTGCACTGGTGTGTTTACACAACCGCGCAGTGCCTTACTACTCGCCAGGCTTCGGTGTTCGCGCCAGGCAATACACATCCACACGCGACGCGCCAGCGCGCTTGAGCAGGCGGGCCAGTGCCTCGGCGGTTGCGCCCGTGGTGAGCACATCGTCGACGATCGCCAGATGACGGCCAGTCAGGCTCCGGTCGTCACTCAGAGCAAACGCCTGGCGCAGGTTTCGGCGCCGACTCGCCGCATCGAGCTGCTGTTGCGACTGGGTATCCTGGACTCGCTGCAGAATCTTCGTATCGACCGGGATCGCCAATGCCGAGCTCAGCCAGTCGGCGATCATCTGCGCCTGATTGAAGCCGCGCTGACGCAAACGTTTGCGGGCCAGGGGCACCGGCAGCAAGGCGTCGGGACGCGGTAAACCCTCATCGAACGCGTGCTGCAAATGACGTGAGAGCTGCTCCGCTAGCAGTCGGCCGAGTGGCCATTGGGATTGGTGTTTGAAGCGGGTGATCAGGGCGTCTACCGGAAAGGCGAATCGCCACGGCACGCTGACCTGGTCGAACGCCGGCGGCCGCTTCAGGCATTCGCCGCAGATCAGACCGGAGGTCGGCAATGGCAAGGCGCAACGGGAGCAGTGCTCTCGCAGCCAAGGAAGCTCGGCCTCGCACGGGCCGCAGACCGATTGACCTGTTTCGCAGCGCTCATCACACAGCGCACAGTAGTGATCAATATTTAACCAGTTGTAAACCATGATTCCTTTCCTGGTTGACAGCGCCTCGGCCTTGGCTAACCATTTCGCATCCGTGCCTGGCTACCGAGCCGCCATTCATTACAAGGATCACTCATGAGCGCCACTGCCGCTTCCGTTACCCGTCACGACTGGAGCCTCGCTGAAGTCAAGGCGCTCTTCGAACAACCCTTCAATGACCTGATCTTCCAGGCTCAGGGCGTGCACCGCCAGCACTTCGATGCCAACCGCGTCCAGGTTTCGACATTGCTGTCGATCAAAACCGGCGCCTGTCCGGAAGACTGCAAGTACTGCCCGCAGTCAGGCCACTACAACACCGGCCTCGATAAAGAAAAGCTGATGGAAGTGCAGAAGGTCCTGGAAGCGGCTGCCGAAGCCAAGGCCATCGGCTCGACGCGCTTCTGCATGGGCGCCGCCTGGAAGCATCCGTCCGCGAAGGACATGCCTTACGTCCTGAAAATGGTTGAAGGCGTGAAAGCCCTGGGGCTGGAAACCTGCATGACCCTCGGCAAGCTCGACCAGGAGCAAACCAAGGCACTGGCCGCCGCGGGCCTGGACTACTACAACCACAACCTTGATACCTCGCCGGAGTTCTACGGCAACATCATCACCACTCGCACCTATGCCGACCGTCTGGAGACGCTGAGCTATGTGCGCGAGTCGGGAATGAAGATCTGCTCAGGCGGCATCCTCGGGATGGGCGAGTCGCTGAACGACCGCGCTGGCCTGCTGATTCAACTGGCCAACCTGCCCGAGCATCCAGAGTCGGTGCCCATCAACATGCTGGTGAAGGTCAAGGGCACGCCTTTGGCCGACGAGCAGGACGTCGACCCCTTCGATTTCATTCGGATGCTTGCCGTGGCGCGGATCATGATGCCGAAATCCCACGTGCGGCTGTCCGCCGGTCGCGAGCAGATGAACGAGCAGATGCAGGCCCTGGCCTTCCTCGCCGGCGCCAACTCGATCTTCTACGGCGAGAAGCTGCTGACCACCGGTAACCCGCAAGCCGACAAGGACATGCTGCTGTTCAAGCGCCTGGGCATTCAGCCCGAAGCGCGTGAAGAGCACGACGACGAAGTGCACCAGGCTGCCATTGAGCAGGCGCTGGTCGAGCAACGTGACAGCAAGCTGTTTTACGACGCCGCGTCGGCCTGATTAGCGCCAACAAAAGTACGACTCCTGTAGCCGCGAAGCTCCCGATGCATCGACGCGGCTACAGGTTCGCCAGCAAGCTGGCTCCTACAGAAGCCCCTCTGCCATGCCGTTCGATCTTGCTTCACGTCTCGCTGAGCGCCGCGCCGCCCACCTCTATCGTCAACGCCCTTTGCTGGAAACACCGCAGCAGCCGGAGGTGACGGTCGATGGCGAACAGTTGTTGGCGTTCTGCTCCAACGACTATCTCGGGCTGGCCAGCCATCCTGATGTGATCCTCGCCATGCGGCAGGGCGCCGAGCGCTGGGGCGTGGGCGGCGGTGCCTCGCATCTGGTCATGGGGCACAGCACACCGCATCACCAGCTCGAAGAGGCTTTGGCTGAGTTCACCGGTCGGCCACGCGCTTTGCTGTTCTCCACCGGCTATATGGCCAATCTGGCCGCTGTTACCGCGCTGGTGGGGCAGGGCGATACGGTGCTGGAAGACCGGATCAATCACGCGTCGCTGCTCGACGCCGGATTGCTCAGCGGCGCGCGCTTTTCCCGTTACCTGCACAACGATGCGGACAGCCTGGCGAAGCGCCTGGACAAGGCCACCGGCGACACGCTGGTGGTCACTGATGGTGTGTTCAGCATGGACGGTGATCTGGCCGACCTGCCCGCGATCTGCGCGACTGCGAAAGCCAAGAATGCCTGGGTCATGGTGGACGACGCTCACGGCTTCGGCCCGTTGGGTAAGACCGGGGGCGGCATCGTCGAACATTTCGGCCTGGGTATTGATGACGTGCCGGTCCTGGTCGGCACGCTCGGTAAAGCCTTCGGCACCGCTGGGGCCTTCGTAGCGGGAAGCGAGGAGCTGATCGAGACGCTGATCCAGTTCGCACGTCCCTACATTTACACCACTAGCCAGCCGCCTGCGGTGGCCTGCGCAACGTTGAAAAGTCTGAAGTTGCTGCGCCGCGAGGGCTGGCGTCGAGATCATCTGAACGGTTTGATTGCACGATTCCGCCAGGGCGCGGCCGAGATCGGCCTGACCTTGATGGACAGCCCAACACCGATCCAGCCGATTCTCATCGGTAGCAGCGAGCGGGCCCTGAAGCTTTCGGCGGCGTTGCGCGAGCGCGGGATTCTGGTCGGTGCCATTCGCCCGCCGACCGTGCCTGCCGGCAGTGCTCGGCTGCGGGTGACCTTCAGCGCGTCGCATAGCGAAGCGCAGGTGGAACGACTCTTGGATATCCTGGCCGAATGCTGGAATCGAATGGCCGAGGAGCCTGAAGCAAATGCCTGATCAGCTGTTTTTGCTGCCCGGATGGGCGTTTGGCCCGGCTGCGTTGCAGCCTTTGTGCGAGGCTTTGTCAGAGCTTGCGCCGGATCTCGATGTAATCATCGAGCCCTTGCCGGAGCTTGCCGAGGCCGGTGCCTGGCTGGATGAGCTCGACTGCCGTGTACCCGATGACAGCTGGTTGGCCGGTTGGTCGTTGGGCGGGATGCTGGCGTCGCAGCTCGCAGCGCGTCGCGTGGACTCCTGCCGCGGGCTGGTCACCATTGCCAGCAATCTGTGCTTCCGCGCTCGGCCACAATGGCCCGAGGGCATGGCACCGGATATCTTTGACGCCTTTCAAGAGGCGTTCCGGCTTGACCCCGAGGAAACATTGAAACGTTTCCGTCTACTCTGCAGTCGCGGTGGCTACGATCCGCGAACGCTGGCCCGTCAGCTGGAAGTCAGCCAGTCCGATTCTGCGCCGGCTGTGCTCGATGCCGGCTTGCAGTTGCTCGCTGAGCTGGACGGTCGCGGCGCGCTGCACGGCTATTTCGGACCGCAACTACACCTGTTCGCCGGTGGCGACGCGTTGGTGCCACCGACGGCCTGTGACGCACTTCGACGCTGGATGCCGGGCATCGAAGCCGAACTGATCGCGTCGACCAGCCATGCTCTGCCGCTGGAGCGGCCTGATGACGTGGCGGCAACCATCGCGGCATTCATCAGGGGCAGAGCAAAATGACGGATGCGGCCACGGCACCGACGTTGGAGACGGAAAGCGCCCTGCCTGACAAACGTCAGGTCGCGGCGTCATTCTCCCGCGCTGCGTCCAGCTATGACGCCGTGGCCGATCTGCAGCGCACGGTCGGTAACACGCTGATCGAGCGTCTGCCCTGCTCAACGGCGCCGGCGCGCTGGCTCGACCTGGGATGTGGCACCGGCTATTTCTCTCGAAGCCTTGCGAGCCGTTTCCCTGCTGGCGAAGGCGTCGCGCTGGATATTGCCGAAGGCATGCTGCGCCATGCTCAACCTCTGGGCGGCGCGAGCCGTTTCATCGCCGGCGATGCCGAATGCTTGCCGCTGCGTGATGCGTCGGTAGATCTGATTTTTTCCAGTCTGGCGCTGCAGTGGTGTGAAGATTTCTCCGCCGTACTCGGCGAGGCGAAGCGGGTGCTGCGTCCTGGTGGTGTGTTCGCCTTCAGCAGTCTGTGCAGTGGCACGCTGCAAGAGTTACGCGACAGCTGGCAGGCGGTGGACGGTTTTGCTCATGTGAATCGCTTTCGTTCGTTCGGCGCGTACCAGCATCACTGCACTCACAGTGGTTTGCAGCTGGAGCGGTTGGAGGTCGAGCCGGAGGTGCTGCATTTCGCCGAGCTGCGGCAGCTGACCCACGAACTCAAAGCGCTCGGCGCACATAATCTGAACCCTGGCCGTCCGGGCGGGCTGACCGGTCGCGCACGTATTCGTGCGCTGATCGATGCCTACGAGCGGTTCCGCACGCCGAGCGGGCTCCCGGCGACCTATCAGGTGGTGTATGGCGTGTTGTGCAAGGAGTTGACATGACCGCAGCTTATTTCGTCACCGGCACAGACACCGAAGTTGGCAAGACCACCATCGCTGCCGGGCTCCTGCATGCGGCGCGGCTGGCCGGGCTCAGCACGGCAGCAGCGAAGCCGGTCGCATCTGGTTGCGAAATTACCGCCGAAGGCCTGCGCAACAGCGACGCGCTGGCGCTACTCGGTGAGTGCACACTGCCGCTGCGCTACGAACAGGTCAATCCTATGGCTTTCGAGCCGGCGATAGCGCCGCATCTGGCCGCTCGCGAGGCTGGTGTCGAGCTGAGTGTCGCGGCGCTGGCCGAGCCGGTTCGTCGAGTGTTGGCGTTGCACGCTCAGTTCTCTCTGGTGGAAGGCGCAGGTGGTTGGCGCGTTCCGCTGGCAGGAGACGAAACACTTTCCGATCTCGCCATAGCGCTCAGCCTCCCGGTCATCCTCGTGGTCGGCGTGCGCCTTGGCTGTATCAACCATGCGCTGCTCAGCGCCGAGGCCATCGAGCGAGATGGACTTAGGCTGGCAGGGTGGGTCGCCAACATCGTCGATCCTGCCACCTCACGGTTGCAGGAAAATCTCGCGACCTTGGAGCAGCGCCTTGAGGCATCATGCCTCGGCCGGGTGCCGCGCTTGGCGACTGCAAGCCCGGCGGAGGTTGCGCGCTACCTCGACCTGTCAGCGCTCCGTCTCATGCCGTTCAGGGCGTGAACACGCGTTTGTTATAGCGACGTGGAACTGGCGTCAGCGGAGCGGCTCTGGTATCAATGATAGCTATGTGATCTCAGAGGGGTTGAATCATGCAGATCAACAACAGCCTTTTATCGGCCGGCCTTGGCGTGTACCAAGCCGGACAGCAGCGAGTTGACCAGGCCAGCGGCGTCGTGGCTGATCGCACCCTGCCGGCTGCCCAAACCTCTCAGGCCGTGGCTGACACGGTCGAGCTGACCGAGCAACTGGTTCAGATGAAAGTGGGTGAGCATCAGGCCAAAGCCGGCGTCCGCCTTCTGCAGACTGCCGACGAAGTACTCGGCACCTTGGTCAACACCAAAGCCTGACCTGCGCCGGCCTGTCTGGCCGGCCGTCTCGCCCGATCTCGGGCACTGCTATCCCTGTCTATGGTTATTCAGATGCCGACGAATGGCGTCATGGTCGCTGCTTGACATCGTTCAGGCCTAAACGTATGTTTCAAACGCCTGTTTGACCTGCCGGGGCGATGCCGGATGGTCCAATCAAATCAAGCGTGGCTGATCTGTCGGCCACCTGAATCAAGAACCCACTGCTGAGGTTTACGATATGCCTGACTACAAGGCCCCCTTGCGCGATATCCGCTTTGTACGTGACGAATTGCTCGGCTACGAAGCGCACTACCAAAGCCTTCCGGGTTGTGAAGACGCCACCCCGGACATGGTTAACGCCATTCTTGATGAAGGCGCCAAGTTCTGTGAGCAGGTGATTGCCCCCCTCAACCGAGTAGGCGACACCGAAGGTTGTACCTGGAGCGAGAGCGGCGTGAAGACGCCCACCGGCTTCAAAGAGGCTTATCAGCAGTTCGTGGAAGGCGGTTGGCCGAGCCTCGCCCATGATGTCGAACACGGTGGTCAGGGCTTGCCTGAATCGCTGGGCATGGCCATCAGCGAAATGGTCGGCGAAGCCAACTGGTCTTGGGGCATGTACCCCGGCCTGTCTCATGGCGCCATGAACACCCTTCACGAGCACGGCACGCCCGAGCAGCAGCAAGCCTATCTGACCAAGCTGGTTTCCGGCGAGTGGACCGGCACCATGTGCCTGACCGAGCCGCATTGCGGCACCGACCTGGGCATGCTGCGCACTAAGGCCGAGCCTCAGGCTGACGGCAGCTACAAGGTTTCAGGCACCAAGATCTTCATTTCTGCTGGCGAACACGACATGGCCGACAACATCGTCCATATCGTTCTGGCTCGCCTGCCCGATGCGCCGCAAGGCACCAAGGGTATTTCGCTGTTCATCGTGCCGAAGTTCCTGCCGAACGCCGAAGGTGGCGTAGGCGAGCGCAATGGTGTTTCCTGTGGCTCGCTCGAGCACAAGATGGGCATCCACGGTAATGCTACTTGCGTGATGAACTTCGACGCTGCCACCGGCTTCCTGATCGGCCCGCCGAACAAGGGCCTGAACTGCATGTTCACCTTCATGAACACGGCCCGCCTGGGTACTGCTCTGCAGGGCCTGGCTCACGCCGAGATCGGTTTCCAGGGTGGCATCAAGTATGCGCGTGAGCGCCTGCAGATGCGTTCGCTGACCGGCCCGAAAGCTCCTGAGAAAGCCGCTGACCCGATCATCGTGCATCCGGACGTACGCCGTATGCTGCTGACCATGAAGGCCTTCGCTGAAGGCAATCGTGCAATGCTTTACTTCGCTGCCAAGCAGGTGGATATCACCCAGCGCAGCAAGGATGAAGAGCAGCGCAAGGCCGCCGATGCAATGCTGGCGTTCCTGACGCCGATCGCCAAGGCGTTCATGACCGAAGTTGGCTTTGAAGCGGCCAACCATGGTGTGCAGATCTACGGTGGTCACGGCTTCATCGCCGAGTGGGGCATGGAGCAGAACGTCCGCGACAGCCGTATCTCCTGTCTGTACGAAGGCACCACCGGCATCCAGGCGCTCGACCTGCTGGGCCGCAAGGTGCTGATGACCCAGGGCGAGGCGCTGAAAGGCTTCACCAAGGTCGTGCACAAGTTCTGCCAGGCCAATGAAGGCAACGAGGCGGTCAAGCAGTTCGTCGAGCCGCTGGCCAAACTGAACAAAGAGTGGGGCGACCTGACCATGAAGGTCGGCATGGCCGCGATGAAGAACCGTGAAGAAGTCGGTGCTGCTTCGGTGGACTACCTGATGTACTGCGGTTATGCCTGCCTGGCCTACTTCTGGGCCGACATGGCGCGTCTGGCTTCGGAAAAAATCGCAGCTGGCGAAGACGCGGATGGCTTCTACACCGCCAAGGTGCAGACGGCGCGTTTCTACTTCCAGCGCATCCTGCCGCGCACCCGTACCCACGTTGAAACCATGCTGTCCGGAGCTGACAACCTGATGGACATGGACGAAGCGCACTTCGAGCTGGCCTACTAAGGTCTCTCGCAAAAAAAACCGCTGCTACGGCAGCGGTTTTTTTTGTCTGTTTTTCGCTATGCCAGTCATTGTTGTTCACCTCGTGGGTGAACCTGTCATCAAGTGCAGGCAGAATGCCTGCTTTCCTCACGGGCGTTACCGGAACCGCCGTGCCTCGTCTGAGTCCAGCTCGCTTCAGTCATTTCTATGCACCCCTGGCGCTATTGGCCGGAGGGCTTGTCGCTGCGCGTCAACCGACGCTGAATGAGTTCTTCACGTCGCTGTTCAATGTGCTGCCCACCGTGTTGCTGTTGCTAGGCGGGGCCTTTTGCATCGCCTATGCGCGGGTTCGGGAGACCTTTCTGCTGCTGACGGTTTATATCGTCTATTTCCTGCTCGATACCCAGGTCGACCATTACCGGCTCACCGGCGCGCTTCTGCCAGAGGCTGCACTCACGTTCCACCTGTGCAGTCTTCTCTTGCCGGCGCTCTACGGTCTGTATGCCCTTTGGCAAGAGCGTGCACATTTGTTGCAGGACGGTCTGGCACGGCTCGCTGTCGTATTTGCCGTTTCGGTCTTGGCGCTGGCCTTGGCGCGGCGCTTCCCTGCGGGGGTGCTCGACTGGCTGACGGAAGTTCGCTGGCCGTCATTGCAGGCTGACTGGCTGCAATTGATCCAGCTGGCCTATCCAGTATTTCTGATCGCCATAATCGGGGTGCTAGCGCAGTACCTGCGGCGGCCACGGCCAGTGCACGCGGCGCAGTTGATTGCGCTGATCGGCCTGCTCCTGATGCTGCCTCAGGTATTCAGTCGACCCGGTGCGCTCAACGTCTTGAGCAGCTTGATGATGCTGGTGTTGGTAGTCTCCATTGCCCAGGAGGCCTATCAAATGGCGTTTCGTGACGAGTTGACCGGCCTGCCTGGCCGTCGCGCCCTAAACGAGCGGCTGCAGCGCCTGGGGCGTCACTATGTAATCGCCATGGCCGACGTCGATCGGTTCAAGGCCTTCAACGACACCCACGGACACGACGTGGGGGACGAAGTGCTGCGTCTCGTTGCGAGCCGGTTGCGCAAGGTCGGTGGCGGTGGTCGTGCCTACCGCTACGGGGGTGAAGAGTTCGCGCTGGTATTTCCGGGGCGTGAGCTGGCGCATTGCCTGCCGCATCTGGAAGCCGTGCGGCAGGCCGTCGAGAGCTATCCACTGCAGCTGCGCGACAAGTCCAGTCGACCGAAGGATGCGGAGCAGGGGCGGCAACGCCGCGGTGTCGCTTCGGCAGCGGCGGTCTCAGTGACCATCAGCATCGGCGTCGCCCAGCGCCTGATGACGCAACGCAGCCCCGAGGAAGTCATCAAGAAGGCCGATCAGGCGCTCTATAGCGCCAAGGGTGCAGGGCGCAACTGCATCCGATCGCATGGAGAGAACCGCCGCGGTGCGATGCGTACGTTGAAAGAGGTGAGCGCCGACGGCTAGGCGCAGCTGGAAAACAGCCGGTGTTAACGGTGCGATCGGTGGGGCAGCCGGCGGTTATGGCGGCGCATTCAGCGCCTGCAATGTGATGGCGAGCGGGTCGATCTGACAGTAGCGTGGCGGCATAACAATGCACTGTGCTGTTCTGGAGAACGATATGCCCGCTTACAAGGCTCCCCTGCGCGATATGCGCTTTCTGATCGACGAAGTGTTCGACTTTCATGGCAGCTACGCGGCCAACGGTGCAGAAGACGCGACGCCTGACACGGTCAGCGCGATCCTCGAAGAGGGCGCCAAGTTCTGCGAGCAGGTCCTTGCGCCACTTAACCGAAGCGGTGACGAGGAAGGCTGCCATTTCGACGACGGTGTGGTAGTGACCCCGAAGGGCTTCAAGGAAGCCTTTGCGCAGTATGCTGAAGGCGGCTGGATGGGCCTTGCCTCGGATCCTACCTATGGCGGTCAAGGTCTGCCTCACTCGCTGGGGCTGGTGGTCGGCGAGATGGTCGGCTCGGCGAATACCTCCTTTGGGATGTATCCGGGGCTGACCCATGGCGCCATGGCTGCGATAGCCGCCCACGGTACCGACGAGCAGAAACAGGCCTACCTGACGCGCATGACCGAGTGCCGCTGGACCGGCACCATGTGCCTCACCGAATCCCATTGCGGCACGGACCTGGGCATCATCAAGACCCGTGCGGTACCGCAGGCAGATGGCGGCTATGCGATCAGCGGCACGAAGATCTTCATCTCCGCCGGCGAGCACGACATGAGCGAGAACATCGTGCATCTGGTTCTGGCGAAACTCCCCGACGCCCCGGCCGGAACCAAGGGTATTTCACTGTTCATCGTGCCCAAGTTCCTGCCTGACGCGACCGGAGAAGCGGGCGAGCGCAACGCTGTCGCCTGTGGCTCCATCGAGCACAAGATGGGAATCAAGGCCTCGGCGACCTGCGTGATCAACTTTGATGGTGCCAAGGGTTTCCTCATCGGTGAGCCCAACAAGGGTCTCAACTGCATGTTCACCATGATGAATCATGCTCGGCTTGGCACCGGCATGCAGGGCTTGTGCAGTGGCGAGGCGAGCTTCCAGGGCGCCATCCAATACGCCAACGAGCGTTTGCAGATGCGCGCACTGACCGGGGCGAAGTTTCCCGAGAAGCCTGCCGACCCAATCATCGTGCACCCCGATGTGCGACGCATGCTGCTGACCATGAAGGCGTTCAACGAGGGCAACCGAGCCCTGGCCTACTTCACCGCGCAGTTGCTCGATCAAATACACAGCCCGGACGCCGACAAGCGTAAGGAAGCCGAGGATCTGCTCGCGTTTCTCACCCCTATCTGCAAGGCCTTCATGACCGACACGGGGTTGGAAGTGACCAATCTCGGCATGCAGATATTTGGCGGCCACGGGTACATTCGAGAGTGGGGCATGGAACAGCTGGTGCGGGATTGCCGCATCGCGCCGATCTACGAAGGTACCAACGGCATTCAGGCACTCGATCTGCTGGGCCGCAAGGTCCTCGGCAGCCAGGGCAAGCTGATGCTTGGTTTCACCAAGCAGGTACACAAGTTCTGCGAGGCTAACGCGCAGCATCCTCAGCTGCAGCAATACGTCACGCAGCTGGCTGGCCTGAATCGCGAGCTGGGCGAGATCACCACCCGAATCGGCATGGCCGCGATGAAGAACCCTGACGAAGTTGGCGCGGCCTCGGTCGACTACCTGATGTACTGCGGCTACCTGATTCTCGGCTACTTCTGGCTGCGCATGGCCGTAGTGGCACAGGGCCGGCTCGACGAGGCAGGCAGCGATGCGGCCTTCTATCAGTCGAAGCTGACCACTGCCGAGTTCTACTTTGCTCGCCTGCTGCCGCGCACCGCAGCCCACAAGGCAGCCATCGAGGCCGGTAGTGCCAGCCTGATGAGGCTGGCCGCTGACCAATTCGCTTTCTGATCCATCAGCAAACTCTTTAGCCCGCCTCGTGCGGGCTTTTTTATGGGCGATATCAGCTGGGCCTCGTGGATGGGGGGCGCACCAGCAAGGCTGCCTTAAGCGTCGAGATGGGAACCGGTCAGTCATTTAAAGACGCTTCGGGCGCCGATTGGTCTTCAGTTAGACTCGCGAAACTGCTGCGGCCAATCGGCCGGGTGACACGTTTTCTGCGAGGTCTTTCCATGGCTGACTACAAAGCACCGCTGCGCGATATGCGTTTCGTCCTGAATGAAGTCTTCGACGCCCCGAAGCTCTGGCAGACGATGCCAGCGCTAGCGGAAGTCGTCGATGCGGAAACCGCCGAAGCCATCCTCGAGGAGGCGGGCAAGATCACTGCCAATTCCATTGCGCCGCTCAACCGCAGTGGTGATGAGGAAGGCTGCCGCTGGGTCGACGGCGCGGTAACCACCCCGGCGGGATACCCGGAGGCCTATCGCCTTTATGCCGAAGGCGGTTGGGTCGGTGTAGGCGGTGACCCAGCCTACGGCGGCATGGGTATGCCGAAAGCAATCTCGGCGCAGGTCGAGGAGATGATGAACTCGGCCAGCTTGGCGTTCGGTTTGTACCCCATGCTGACCTCCGGCGCCTGCCTGTCCATTTACGCCCATGCTAGCGAAGAGCTGAAGCAGAAGTACCTGCCGAACATGTATGCCGGTGTCTGGTCCGGCTCCATGTGCCTGACCGAGCCACACGCTGGTACCGATCTGGGCATCATTCGCACCAAGGCCGAGCCGCAGGCGGACGGATCGTACAAGGTCAGCGGTACCAAGATCTTCATTACCGGTGGTGAGCACGATCTCACCGATAACATCATTCACCTTGTACTGGCCAAACTGCCCGATGCGCCGGCCGGTTCCCGCGGTATCTCGCTGTTTCTGGTGCCCAAAGTTATGGTCAACGAAGACGGCAGCCTTGGGGAGCGCAACAGCCTCGGCTGCGGTTCGATCGAGCACAAGATGGGCATCCAGGCCTCGGCCACCTGCGTCATGAACTTCGACGGTGCCACCGGCTGGATGGTCGGCGAGCCGAACAAGGGCCTGGCAGCGATGTTCACCATGATGAACTATGAGCGTCTAGGCGTGGGTATTCAGGGTTTGGCCACGGGCGAGCGTTCCTATCAGAGCGCCATTGAGTACGCGCGTGAGCGTATCCAAAGTCGCGCGCCGACTGGTCCGGTAGCGCAAGAAAAGGCCGCCGACCCGATCATCGTGCATCCGGACGTGCGCCGTATGCTGTTGACGATGAAAGCGCTGAATGAAGGTGGCCGCGCGTTCTCCAGTTACGTGGCGCTTCAACTGGACATCGCCAAGTTCAGCGATGACGCCGAAGCCCGCCAGCGTGCCGAGGCACAGGTGGCCCTGTTGACGCCGGTGGCAAAAGCCTTCCTCACCGACATGGGGTTGGAGACCACTGTCCATGGTCAGCAGGTGTTTGGCGGCCACGGCTTCATCCGTGAGTGGGGGCAGGAGCAGCTGGTGCGCGACTGCAGGATCACTCAGATTTACGAAGGTACCAATGGTATCCAGGCGCTGGATCTGCTCGGACGTAAGGTTGTGGGCAGTGGTGGTGAGCTTTACAGCGCGTTTGCCGAAGAAATCCGCGGCTTCTGTGCAGCAGCGGGCAGTGAGCTTGAAGAGTTCACGGCGCCTCTGAAAGCAGCACTGGAGAACCTTGACGCCCTCACCGCCTCTGTCATCGACAGCGCGAAGCGCAATCCCAACGAGATCGGTGCGGCCTCGGTCGAATATCTGCATGTGTTCGGTTACACGGCTTACGCCTATATGTGGGCCCGGATGGCTGAAGCCGCACTGGGCAAAGAGGCCCAGGACGACTTCTATGCCAGCAAGCTAGGCACCGCGCGGTTCTATTTCGCACGACTGCTGCCTCGCATCCACTCGTTGAGCGCCACCGTACGGGCCGGCAGTGAATCGTTGTATTTGCTGGATGCTGCGCAGTTCTAAAAAAGCTCAATCCGTGAAGGCATATTGAAATTAATTGGCCATCTTTGGGAACAATGTGCCATTGCCTCAGTCATAGATCTGCTTCGCTTGTAGTCAATCGCTTACACGCAACGCCAAGGAAAGGTTTGTGTGTAAGTGAATGCTTACAAGTCGTGGTGCGAACTGCTACTACAGGTTTCTCTGACCGATCGGTAGTCTTTTCCGCCATGGACGCTGCGTAGGGAAGCGCTTCAGCCACAAAACGGACGCGTAGCGGAACGACGCCAGGGAGGCGTAAGTCACGGATGTCGGTTACAGTCTGCAAAGGCCCCGCTTCGGCGGGGTTTTCTTTTTTCAAAAAGCGGAAACCCGGCGTTACCTGATTCATTGATTTCTCAATGAATCGAGTTTCTATCGACTAGCTCCAGCCGGGTTTCGCCTGAGGCTCGGGCAGAATGGCGATCTGGCGCAACGGTGTCACACAAGCCGCTAACAATCCGTGCTTCCTGATTTTGGCGCCTGATGACCATCAGAGTCATCGACGCCGTGTCGCTTCACGCCGGCATGCAGACGCCGGTGCCCCCCAGCCCACAGTATCCGCCTGGGTTTTTCGCCAAATATTGCTGGTGATAGGCTTCGGCGTAGTAGAACGCTGGCAGATCGCCAATCTCTGTGGTGATGCTGCCCAGCCCGTGCTTGTTCAGTTCTGTCTGAAAGCGCGCTTCGCTATCGCGTGCCATTTCGAGTTGAGCCTCGGTAAAGCAATAGATGGCCGAGCGGTACTGAGTGCCAATGTCGTTGCCTTGGCGCATGCCCTGTGTTGGGTTGTGCGCCTCCCAGAACAGCTTGAGCAGGTCACCATAGGAGATCTGCTGGGGATCGAAGACTACCAGCACGGCTTCAGTGTGCCCGGTGAGGCCGGAGCAAACTTCTTCGTAGGTGGGGTTTGGCGTGTGGCCGCCGGCATAGGTCACTGCGGTTGTCCAAACACCGGGCTGCTCCCAAAAACGTCGCTCTGCTCCCCAGAAACAGCCCATGGCAAACATGGCCTGTTGCAGGTGCGCCGGGAAAGGTGGTTGCAGCGGGTTGCCGTTGACGAAGTGGGCTTCGGGTACCGGGACGGGTGTGGCGCGTCCGGGCAGGGCTTGTCCCGCATCAGGTAGCGCTTGTTTATGAACGAGAATTTGCGAGCGCAGGGTCATTGTGGTCCTCGTGCCTTGGGCAGGTTTTCAGCTAGCCTAGGCTACCAAGCTGACAAATCCAACGCGCGCGTGCCTGGACGGTAGGCGCAGACCGTCAGAGCCAGTGTGGGTATCGGCGTAGCGAGGTCAGTAGCTGGTCGCCGGGGATGGGTTTGTCGAACAGGTAGCCCTGCCCGATATCGCAGCGCTGATGGCGCAGGAAGTTCAGCTGCTCGACCGTCTCGATGCCTTCCGCAACCACCTTCAGATTAAGGTTGCGAGCCATAGCAATGACCGCTGAGGTGATCTCGATATCGTCCTGGTTATCCGGGATGTCCTTGATGAAGCTGCGGTCGATCTTGATCACGTCGATGGGGAATTTCTTCAGGTAGCTCAGCGACGAATAGCCGGTACCAAAGTCGTCCATGGCCAGCGTGACCCCGAGGGCCTTGAGGCCTAACAGTTGCTGGCGGGTCTCTTCGGTCGCTTCGAGCAGCAGGCTTTCGGTCAATTCCAGCTCCAGGCGGTCGGGCGGCAGCTGTTCTTCGGAGAGAATGGCGGCGATAGAGCCGACTAGATCGGGGTCTGAGAACTGCTTGGGTGACAGGTTGATCGCGACCTGTGGTGTGCCGATACCCAACGCTGCCAGCTGCAGTCCCATCTTGCACGCTTCACGTGCAACCCACTTGCCTATCGGGATGATCAGCCCTGTTTCTTCGGCAACGCCGATGAATTGATCTGGGCGGATCATGCCTTTTTCAGGATGGTTCCAGCGCAGCAGCGCTTCCAGTCCTTGCAGCCGACCGCTGCGCAGGCAGAGCTTGGGTTGATAGAAGACCTCGAGCTCATTCTGCACCAGCGCACGGCGTAGATTGTTTTCGACGAACAACTTGTAGTTGGCCTCGGCATGCAAGGCTTCGGTAAACACCTGTACCTGATTCTTGCCGTTGGCCTTGGCCTTGTGCAGGGCTTGGCCGGCGTGTTTCATCAGCGTCTCTGGATCACGGCCATGCAGAGGCGAGCAGGCCAGGCCGAGGGAGGCGCTGACGCTGATCAGCTGCTTGTCGACGAACAGGGGTTTGTCGAGTATGCGCAACACTTGATGCGCCAGCAGCTGGCCCTCTTCCAAGTCCATGTTGTCGAGTAGGAGGGCAAATTCGTTGCTGGCAAAGCGCGCGAGCACGCTGTCGCGGTTGAGGCTATTGCGCAAACGGCGAGCCAGGCTGGCCAGCAGTTTGTCACCGGTCTGGTGCCCGAGGCTGTCATTGATGCGCTTGAAGTTGTCGATATCCACCAGCAACAGACACAGCTGAGGATCTTTGCTGGCGGCGAAACGCTCCTCGATACTGCGGATGAAAAACGGACGATTTCCGAGGCTGGTCAGGTTATCGGTATAGGCCAGGCGTTCGATGTGCTGCTGCGCCAGCTTGCTCTGCGTGATGTCTTCGTAAATGCCGATGTAATGCGTGAGCTCACCGCTTTCGCCAAATACCTTGGAAATCGACAGCTGCCCCCAGTAAGGCTCCAGATTTTTGCGGCGGCTTCGGAATTCGCCCTGCCAGCTGTTGCTCTGTGACAACGCCGATGAGGTGTCAAACAGCAATTCGCTGAGGTTTTCCAATGCAGTCAGGTCCGCCAGGCGGCGACCACGCACTTCATCGGCTGAAAACTGGGTGATGGAGGTGAAGCTCGGGTTCACGTATTCGACGATGCCGTCACGGTCGACCAGGATGAACGCGCTTGCACTCTGTTCGACGGCGCGTTGGAAGAGGTGCAGGGTGTGAGTGGCACTGACGCGCTGCTGATTGGCCAGTACCTGAGCGTACTGATCGGCCAGTTCGCCAGCGAACGCTACCTCATCGGCATGCCAGACCCTGACGCAGCCGGAGTGTTCCAGGCAGAGCACGCCGAAAACTTCCCCACCCACCCGGATCGTTGCGTCAAGGATCGACGTGATGCCTCGTGGCTTGAAGAATGACTGAGTGAGTTCCGCTGTGCGGATGTCTTCGGCAACGTTTTGCACGTCGATCACTCGTCCACTGTGCAGCGCGTCCATGTAACGCGGGCAAGCCGATATGTTCAGTGATGATGGGTATTCCAAACTGCCGCTGTCGCGGCAGTAGGCTGCAATAGCCTCTAGCTGATCTCCCTTCAGATGCCATATCGAGGCCCGAGCAATCCCATAGGCTTCGCTGGCGGCCTGGGTGATCAGCTGGGCTGCTTCTAGTTGTGGGTCAGCTGCGCTGTAACGGTGCCGTGCCAGGCGCACAATAAGGCTCTGTTGAGCACGGGAGCGAATCAGGTGTTCGAGGTGCTCATCCTGGGCCTGCTGATAAAACTCCAGGGTCGACCGTAACTTTGCGTTCTCGGATTCCAAGGCTGGGGAGGCCCGCTCTGCATGGGGTTCGACAATCAGGTAGCCACGCACCAATTCTCGACCATACTGTTGGCAGAGTTCGCCGATCTCCAGCATGTCCAGCGGCCCACCGCAGGTGTGCAGGCAATAACGAATGGAGTAGTGGCCCAGGGTTGCCAGCTGCGCCTGCACGACGTCATGAAGTTTAAGGCGAGCCTGCGGCTCCATGAGGCTGGCGTAAGGCGAGTCGATGAGAGAGCAGAGATCCTGCGCAGGTTGGCCCAGGTAACGCTCGCAGGCGGGATCGAGAAACAGCAGGGCCCAGCTGGATTCGTTCAAACGCTCGAAACGCAGCATGCCCAGCCTCGAAGGCACGGGCAACTGCGTCACAACCTCGGTCGCCAAACGGCTGGCGGCATCGGTATGTATTTTCATCGAGCGGTTTGCTTCCAGTATGCTGCGGAGTCGCTTCGTTAGCCGCAGCTTAGACGCTTTCTACGGCGTGGCGATGGCTAAATAATATTAATTACCGCAAGGGTGCATCATGCAGCAGGGACTGACAAGTCGGCTATCAAAGTTACTGTTAATCTCGATTTTCCTGATCACCAGCGGACAGCTCAAGGCTGCCGAGCCAAATACCTTGAGCTCGGATGAGTCGTCCCGCTATCTGGGCGCGCTCAAGACGCTTTATCTCACCCAGAACGAACGAAAAGCCCTGCTTGCGCACAGCAATGCGCTGCTTAAAACCTATGGATTGCGTTCGGCCTATCAAGTCGGGCAAGCCAACCCAGAGGATCTCGAATACCAGCTCAGCGCTGGAGCGCCTGGCGAGTTGCGTATTCGTGAGGAGCGCCGCGATGCGTCCGGCAACGTCGCTGTACGTAACCGTGGGTTCTCGGTGTTCGGCATGGACCCCTACATTCAGTACCAGTGCCCGCCGCAAGGCGTGGCCTGCACTTTCGTCGGCGCAGCGGGCGGCGAACCATGGCTGACCATCCTCCGTGACCCCAAGGGGGCCGAGGAGCTGGCGAAGGCGCTGTCATTCCTGTTCCGCAATCTGCAGAAGGGCTAAGGACGTTTAGCGTTATCTCACAGACAAAAAACCCGCCTGAAGGCGGGTTTTTTGTAACTCATCGGATCACAACAGCATCGTGCGGATGTCCGCCAGCAGCTCGGACAGGCGCTTGGTAAAGCGCGCCGCCGCGGCGCCGTTGATGACGCGGTGGTCATAGGACAGCGACAGCGGCAACATCAGGCGAGGCTGGAAGGCCTTGCCATCCCACACCGGCTGCATGGTCGCCTTGGATACACCGAGGATCGCCACTTCCGGCGCGTTGACGATTGGCGTGAAGCCGGTGCCGCCAATATGACCAAGGCTGGAGATGGTGAAGCAGGCGCCCTGCATGGCGTCGGGCGACAGCTTCTTGGTGCGCGCCTTCTCGGCGAGCTCAGCTGCCTCGGCTGCCAGTTGCAACAGGCTCTTCTGATCGACATTCTTGATTACCGGCACCAGCAGGCCGTCCGGCGTATCGACGGCAAAACCGATGTGCACGTACTTTTTGCGGATCACAGCCTTGCCGCTAGGGGCTAGCGAGGCATTGAACTCCGGCAGTTCCTTAAGCAGGTGTGCACAGGCCTTGAGCAGCAGCGGCAGCACGGTCAGTTTGACGCCTGCTTTCTCGGCGACAGCCTTTTGCGAAACGCGGAATGCTTCCATTTCGGTGATGTCGGATGACTCGAACTGGGTCACGTGCGGGACGTTGAGCCAGCTTCGATGCAGATTGGCAGCGCCCACCTGCATTAGCCGGGTCATTGGCACTTCTTCGACTTCGCCAAACTTGCTGAAATCGACCTCCGGTATCGGCGGAATGCCCGCGCCACCGGTAGCACCCGCGGCCGGCGCTTGCTTGGCCTTGTGCATCATATTCTTGACGTAGGCCTGCACGTCTTCCTTGAGGATCCGTCCTTTCGGCCCGGTGCCAGGAACATCGGCCAATTCGACACCGAACTCCCGTGCAGTCATGCGGACCGCAGGGCCGGCATGTACCTTGGTGCCGGCCTTGCTTGGGCCGCTCACGGCCGGAGCAGGGGCAGCGGCCGCTTTGGATTCAGGCACGCCTTGCTTGTTCGGCGCGACTGCCTGCTGTTGCGGGGCTGCTTCCTGCGGTTTGGCTTCGGCCTTCTTCGCCGGTGCTGTGCCAGCCACCTTCAGGGTCAGGATCAGGTCGCCGGTCTTGGCATCATCACCGACCTTGATCGACAGGGACTCCACCACGCCAGCCTTGGGCGCGGGAATCTCCATGCTGGCCTTGTCCGATTCAAGGGTGATCAGCGACTGGTCAGCCTCGACGTTGTCGCCGGCCTTGATCATGACTTCAATGACCTTGGCGCTGCCGCTGGAGCCGATGTCCGGAATCCGTACTTCCTCCACGGATTCGCCAGCTGCTTCGGCGGGCTCTTCAGCCGCCTGCTCGCTAAGCTTTTCCTTGGGTGCACTTGGCGCCTGGCCTGCGGGGGCAGGGCTGGCCGCGGCTGGCTTGCTCGCCGCCTCACCCTTGAGAATCAGGATCAGATCGCCAGTGCCGACTTCATCGCCCACCTTGACCGATATGCTTTCGACCACGCCGGCGGCGGGAGAGGGGATCTCCATGCTCGCCTTGTCGGATTCCAGGGTGATCAGCGGCTGCTCGGCGGCAATGGTGTCACCGGCCTTCACTGAGATTTCGATGACGCTGGCCTTGCCGGAAGAGCCAATGTCCGGAACCTTGATCTCTTGCGATTCGCTTTCCTCAGCGGAAGCTGATGCGTTGTCGTCGCCTGCTGGCGTAGGTGCTTCGGCTTCATCAGTCGCACCGCCACTGCCGGCACCGGCCGTCTCGGCAGCGGCTTGCGCCGGCGCCTCGCTGGTCTGTTCTTCTTCGCTCTCAAGCTCCAGCAGCTCATCACCTTCTTTCAGGCGGTCGCCGAGCTTGACCTTCAAGGCTTTCACTACGCCCGCCTTGGGCGCCGGAATTTCCATGCTGGCCTTGTCGGATTCAAGCGTCAGGATGCTCTGGTCGGCTTCGATACGGTCGCCGACCTTGACGAACAACTCGATTACTTCACCCTCACCGCTGCCGATGTCGGGTACGCGTATGGTTTCACTCACAATAGGTTCTCCTGTGCGCACGCATCAGCAATCCAGAGGATTGCGCTTCTCGGGGTCGATACCGAACTCGGTGATGGCGTTGGCCACGACCGTGCGCTCGATGGCGCCGCGAGCGGCGAGAGCCTGCAGGGCGGCGACCGCGACCCAGCGACGGTCGACTTCGAAGAAGTCACGCAGCTTGGCGCGCGAGTCGCTGCGGCCGAAGCCGTCGGTACCCAGCACCTGGTATTCACGCGACGGAACCCACTGGCGAATTTGATCGGCGAACAACTTCATGTAGTCGGTGGAGGCGATGACCGGACCTTCGCGGCCTTCCAGACACTGCTCGACATAGCTCTTGCGGGGTTCGTCGGTTGGGTGCAAGCGGTTCCAGTGGTCCACGGCCAGGCCGTCGCGGCGCAGCTCATTGAAGCTGGTCACGCTCCAGACGTCGGCACCAACGCCCATCTTGGCGAGGATGTCCACCGCGGCGCGTACCTCGCGCAGAATGGTGCCTGAGCCCATCAGCTGCACGCGGTGCTTGAAGTCGCCCTTGGCTTCTTCGAGCAGATACATGCCTTTGAGAATGCCTTCCTCGACACCCTGCGGCATGGCCGGCTGCTGGTAGTTCTCGTTCATCACCGTGATGTAGTAATAGACGCTCTTCTGCAGCTCCATCATCTCGTGCATGCCGTGGTGCATGATCACCGCCAGCTCGTAGCCGTAGGTGGGGTCATAGCTGCGGCAGTTGGGGATGGTGCTGGCGAGGATGTGGCTGTGGCCGTCCTCATGCTGGAGACCTTCGCCGTTTAGCGTGGTGCGGCCGGCGGTGCCGCCCAGCAGGAAGCCACGGGTCTGTGCATCGCCCGCCGCCCAGGCCAGGTCGCCGATCCGCTGGAAGCCGAACATCGAGTAGAAGATGTAGACCGGCAGCATTGGCTGGTTGTAGTTGCTGTAAGCGGTACCGGCTGCGATGAACGAGGAGAATGCACCGGCTTCGTTCAGGCCTTCCTGAAGAATCTGGCCGTCCTTCTCTTCGCGGTAGTACATCACCTGGTCGCGGTCGACCGGCTCGTACAGCTGCCCCACTGGGGAATAGATACCCAGCTGGCGGAACATGCCTTCCATACCAAAGGTGCGCGCCTCGTCAGCGAGGATCGGCACGATGCGCTTGCCCAGGTCCTTGTCCTTGACCAGCTGGGACAAAATCCGGCCAAAGGCCATGGTGGTGGAAATCTCGCGATCGCCGGAGCCGTCGAGTACGGCCTTGAGCGTTTCCAATGGCGGCGTCGGAATGCTGAAGCTCTTCGGCCGGCGCTGCGGCAGGGAGCCGCCGAGCTTTTCGCGGCACTTGCGCAGGTAGCGCATCTCGGCGCTGTCTTCGGCTGGCCGATAGAACGGCAGTTCTTCGAGCTGCGAATCGTTGACCGGAATGTCGAAGCGATCGCGGAATTTCTTCAGGCTGTCGATATCGACTTTCTTGGTGTTGTGGGCGATGTTTTTCGCCTCACCGGCACCCGTGCCGTAGCCCTTGATGGTCTTGGCCAGGATGACCGTCGGCTGGCCCTTGTGGTTGACCGCCTGGTGGTAGGCTGCATAGACCTTGTAGGGGTCGTGGCCGCCGCGGTTGAGCTTCCAGACTTCCTCATCCGACATGCTCTCGACACGCTTGAGCAACTCGGGGTCGGCACCAAAGAAATGTTTGCGCACGTAGGCGCCATCTTTGGCCTTGTAGTTCTGGTACTCCCCGTCGATTGCTTCGTCCATGCGGCGCTGCATGCGGCCGTCTTCGTCGGCGGCAAACAATGGGTCCCACAAGCGGCCCCAGACGACCTTGTTGACGTTCCAGTTGGCGCCTTTGAACACGCCTTCCAGTTCCTGAATGATTTTGCTGTTGCCGCGAACCGGGCCGTCGAGACGCTGCAGGTTGCAGTTGATGACGAATACCAGGTTGTCGAGGTTTTCACGGCCGGCCAGGGAGATGGCACCCAGGGTTTCCGGCTCGTCGCACTCGCCGTCGCCGATGAAGCACCAGACGCGCTGCTTGCCCTTCGGAATGAATCCGCGGTTTTCCAGGTACTTCATGAAGCGCGCCTGGTAGATCGCGGTGATCGGCCCGAGGCCCATGGACACGGTCGGGAACTGCCAGAAGTCCGGCATCAGGTGCGGGTGCGGGTAGCTCGACAGGCCCTTGCCATCCACTTCCTGACGGAAGTTAAGCATCTGGTCTTCGCTCAGGCGGCCTTCCAGGAACGCGCGCGAATAGATGCCGGGGGAGGCGTGACCTTGGTAATAGATCAGGTCGCCGCCATGCTCTTCGGTCGGAGCCTGGAAGAAGTAGTTGAAGCCGATGTCATAGAGCGTCGCGCTGGAGGCAAAGGTGGAAATGTGTCCACCCAGGTCCGGGTCCTTCATGTTTGCACGCATCACCATCGCCAGCGCGTTCCAGCGGACCAGGGAGCGGATTCGACGCTCCATGAACAAGTCGCCGGGCATCTTCGCTTCACGGGTGACGGGGATGGTGTTGCGGTACGGCGTAGTGATGCCGTAGGGCAGCGGGGTGCCGCTACGGGTTGCCAGCTCCCCCATCCGGGTCATGAGATAGTGGGCGCGGTCTTCACCTTCGCGGTCGAGAACTGACTCGAGGGCGTCCAGCCATTCCTGGGTTTCGACGGGATCGAGATCTTGCATGGCTTGCTCCAGGGCGGAAAGGCTTCCAGAATCGGTTGCCTGCTTCGCGGCCGGCTTTGTGAGCCGGTGCGTATATGTTCTTGGATGTGGTGCCGGGGGTAGAGCCGGGCTCTGTAGTTTTACTACAAAACCGCAGCCGATTCAGCCCCCTGTTGGAGTATTTCGTAGTAAAACTACAATGTGACGGGTCGGTCGGGCGGGCTGGCTCCGGCGTCAGGGGCTCTACTCCGGACGTTATCGCTATCCTTCTGGCCGTTCTTGTACAAAGGAACATTCATGAGTTTGCCATCGCTGGTTGCACTGCCGACGTCGCTTCAACCTTTGGTCACCCGTGCTGAGGAGACGTTCCTCGACGCCTTGCGCGACACATCGGAGCAGGCAGAGCAGCTGTTTTCAGCATGGCCAGCCTCTCGCCGCGAGGCCTTCGGTCGGGTTTGCGCCGCCAGCGACTTCGTCAGCGAACAGGTTAGCCGAGATCCCGAGATGCTGCTGCAGCTGGCCGAAAGCGGCTTGCTGGAGCGATCGCTTAAGGATGGTGAAATGCGTGCGGCGCTCACCGAGCTGCTTGGCGATTGCACTGATGAGGACAGCCTGGCTCGCCGGCTGCGGCGGTTCCGCAACCGCCAGCAGGTGCGAATCATCTGGCGTGACCTGACTCGCCAGGCTGCTCTTGCCGAAACCTGCGGCGATCTGTCCGACATGGCTGACGCCTGTATCGACCTGGCGTACCAGTGGCTATACGAGCGCCACTGCGAGCAGTTTGGCGTTCCGACTGGTCGACGCAGCGGCGATGCCCAGCACATGGTTGTGCTTGGCATGGGCAAGCTGGGCGCACGTGAACTGAATCTGTCCTCGGATATCGACCTGATCTTTGGCTATCCAGAAGGTGGCGAGACAGTTGGGGCAAAGCGCTCTCTGGATAATCAGGAGTTCTTCGTTCGCCTCGGGCAGCGGCTGATCAAGGCGCTCGACGCGCCGACAGTCGATGGTTTCGTTTTTCGCGTGGACATGCGACTGCGGCCCTATGGCTCGTCCGGCTCGCTGGTGTTGAGCTTCAATGCGCTGGAGCAGTACTACCAGGATCAGGGGCGCGACTGGGAACGCTACGCCATGATCAAGGCGCGCGTAGTCGGCGGCAGCGAAGCGGCGGGCAAAGAGCTGCTGGAAATGCTCAGGCCCTTCGTCTATCGGCGCTATCTTGATTTTTCCGCAATCGATGCGTTGCGCACCATGAAACAGCTGATCCAGCAAGAGGTCCGGCGCAAAGGCATGGCCGCCAACATCAAGCTGGGCTCCGGTGGCATCCGCGAGGTGGAGTTCATCGCCCAGGCTTTCCAGCTTATCCATGGAGGGCGCGACCTTAGCTTGCAGCAGCGTCCCTTGCTCAAGGTGCTGACAACCCTGGCCGGGCAGGGCTATCTGCCGGCTGCTGCCGTGGAAGAGTTGCGCGAAGGCTATGAGTTTTTGCGCTACACCGAGCATGCGCTGCAGGCCATCGATGATCGCCAGACGCAGATGCTGCCGGAGAATCAGACCGACTGTGATCGCGTCGCTTTGATCATGGGCTTCGCTGGCTGGGAGGCCTTTCACCAGCAGCTTCTCTATTGGCGTGGCCGGGTTGACTGGCATTTCCGTCAGGTCATTGCTGATCCCGATGAAGACGAAAGCGCCGAAGGCGAGACGTTGGTCGGCGGCGAATGGCTGCCGTTGTGGGAGCAGAACTGGGACGAGGAATTCGCCTGTCGTCAGTTGAGCGATGCGGGTTTTCGTGATGGTCAGACCGCTTGCCAGCGACTCGCTGCCTTGCGCAGCGGCAATCAGGTGCGCACCATGCAGCGGTTGGGGCGCGAGCGTCTCGATGCCTTCATCCCGCGGCTTCTGGCTCAGGCGGTTGAACAGGACGATCCGGATCTGGTGCTGGAGCGCGTGCTTCCTCTGGTCGAGGCGGTGGCTCGGCGTTCGGCTTATCTCGTACTGCTGACTGAAAACCCAGGCGCGTTGCAGCGGCTGCTTGAGCTTTGTGCCGGAAGCCCTTGGATCGCCGAGCAGATCACCCGCTTCCCGCTATTGCTCGACGAGCTGCTCAATGCCGGCCGGCTGTTCAGTCCGCCACAGGCGCCGGAGCTCGCTGCCGAGTTGCGCGAGCGGCTAGCACGCATTCCAGAAGACGATCTCGAACAGCAAATGGAAGCATTGCGCCACTTCAAGCTGGCGCACCGTTTACGTGTCGCGGCATCCGAGATTGCCGGCACGCTGCCGCTGATGAAAGTCAGCGATTACCTGACCTGGCTCGCGGAGGCCATTCTCGAAGAGGTGCTGGCACTGGCCTGGCGCCACACCGTCGCACGGCACGGCCAGCCGCAGCGTGCAGACGGTTCGCTGTGCGATCCGGCCTTTATCATCGTGGGCTATGGCAAGGTTGGTGGCATTGAACTCGGGCACGGCTCCGACCTGGATCTGGTATTCATCCATGACGGTGACCCGAACGCCGAGACCGACGGTGCCAAACCCATCGATGGCGCGCAGTTCTATACCCGCCTCGGGCAGCGCATCATTCACCTGCTGACTACCCAGACGACCTCGGGGCAGCTCTACGAGGTCGATATGCGCCTTCGTCCGTCAGGCGTCTCCGGCTTGCTAGTCAGCTCGCTGGGCGCCTTCAATCGCTACCAGAGTGAGGAGGCCTGGACCTGGGAGCATCAGGCGCTGGTGCGCGCTCGAGTCTTGGTGGGCTGCCTTCAGCTGGCAGCAGATTTCGAGAAGGTTCGGGCTTCGGTGCTGGGGCGCTCGCGAGATCTTGAGCAGTTGCGTGGTGAGGTCAGCGAGATGCGCGCCAAGATGCGCGACAACCTTGGCACCCGTGCAACCGGTGCCGGCACCGCTGAAAAAGCCTTCCTGGCTGATAGCGAGTTCAATCTCAAGCAGGACGCCGGTGGTATCGTGGATATCGAATTTATGGTGCAATACGCGGCTTTGGCGTGGTCGCACCAGCATCCGCAACTGCTGCGCTATACCGACAATATCCGCATCCTCGATGGGTTGGAGCAGGCCGGGTTGATGACCGGCGATGAGGTTCGGCTGCTGCAGGATGCCTACAAGGCATACCGCGCCGCGGCCCACCGGCAATCACTGCAGAAACTGCCTGGCGTTGTGAGCGGGGACCAATTTCAAGACGAGCGTCGCGCGGTGATGCGCATCTGGCGTGAGCTGGGGCTCAGCTGAACTCGTCTGCAAACAGCATTTATCGAATCTTGAGGTGGCAACAATGTCGATGGCCGATCGTGATGGCGTGATCTGGTATGACGGTGAGATGGTGCAGTGGCGCGATGCGACCACCCATGTGCTGACCCACACCCTGCATTACGGCATGGGCGTGTTCGAAGGCGTGCGTGCCTACAACACACCGGCCGGCACCGCGATCTTCCGCTTGCAGGCCCACACGGATCGTCTGTTCGATTCGGCGCACATCATGAATATGAAGATGCCGTACTCGAAAGAGGAAATTAACGAGGCGACCCGCGCCGCTGTACGTGAAAACAATCTTGAAAGCGCCTATATCCGTCCGATGGTTTTCTACGGGTCAGAAGGTATGGGGCTGCGCGCCAGCGGCCTGAAAGTACATGTGATCGTCGCCGCCTGGCACTGGGGCGCCTACATGGGCGACGAAGCGCTGGAAGTCGGCATCAAGGTCCGCACCAGTTCCTTCACGCGTCATCACGTCAACATCAGCATGACCCGCGCCAAATCCAACGGCGCTTACATCAACTCCATGCTGGCACTGCAGGAAGCCATCTCCGGCGGTGCTGACGAGGCATTGATGCTGGATCCGGAAGGCTATGTGGCTGAGGGGTCAGGTGAGAACATCTTCATCATCAAAGGCGGCGTGATCTACACCCCTGAAGTTACGGCGTGCCTCAATGGCATCACCCGTGGCACCGTGCTGACCCTGGCCGACGAGCTGGGTATCAAAGTGGTCGAGAAGCGCATCACCCGCGATGAGGTTTATATCGCCGACGAAGCCTTCTTCACCGGTACTGCGGCAGAAGTCACTCCGATCCGCGAAGTGGATGGTCGCAATATTGGTGCTGGCCGTCGCGGCCCGGTAACCGAGCGCATCCAGAAAGCCTATTTCGATCTGGTTTCCGGCAAGACCGATGCGCACGCTGAATGGCGGACGCTGGTCAAGTAAGCGCCGTGTCCGCCGTAAGCGCGAGCTGCTTGAGCGGCCCGCGCTTGCAGCCTGAGGCCCGAAGCGTGAAGCTGCCTTTATGAATATTCTGATTGTGGGTCCTAGTTGGGTCGGCGACATGGTGATGGCGCAGACGTTGTTCGTCTGTCTGAAACAACGCCACCCTGACTGCCAGATCGACGTGCTCGCGCCGGAGTGGAGCCGGCCGATCCTTGAGCGCATGCCCGAGGTCCGGCAGGCGTTGAGTTTTCCGGTGGGTCACGGTGTGCTCGACATGGCGACTAGGCGCACTATCGCGGCGAGCCTGCGTGGGCAGTATCAGCAGGCAATCCTGCTGCCCAACTCGCTGAAGTCTGCGCTGGTGCCGTTTTTTGCCGGCATTCCCAAGCGCACCGGCTGGCGTGGTGAGATGCGATTCGGCCTGCTCAATGACATGCGCAAGCTGGATAAACAACGCTATCCGCTGATGATCGAGCGCTTCATGGCGCTGGCCTTCGAGCCTGGCGCCGAGTTGTCCCAACCCTACCCGAAGCCCTCTCTGCGTATCGTCGAAGAGACCCGCGACGCAGCGTTGGCGCGTTTCGGGCTTTCACTGGATCGCCCGGTGCTGGCGCTTTGTCCCGGTGCCGAGTTTGGTGAGTCCAAGCGTTGGCCGGCCGAGCATTTTGCCAAGGTCGCCGAGGTGAAGATCCGTGAAGGCTGGCAGGTTTGGCTGTTTGGCTCGAAGAACGACCATGCTGTCGGTGAAGAGATCCTGCAGCAGTTGATTCCCGGACTGCGTGAAGAGGCCCTGAACCTGGCGGGCGACACCAGTCTGGCTGAAGCCATCGATTTGCTCTCATGCGCCGAGGCGGTGGTGTCCAACGACTCGGGGCTGATGCACGTAGCAGCCGCGCTCGGGCGGCCGCTGGTTTCCGTCTATGGCTCGACATCGCCGGCCTTCACGCCACCTTTGTCCGAGCAGGTTGAGGTTGTACGTCTGGGGCTCGATTGCAGTCCATGTTTCGAGCGCACCTGCCGTTTCGGTCATAACAACTGCATGCGCGAACTGAAACCGCGCCCGGTCATCGAGGCGCTGGGGCGCCTGGTTCCCCAGCCGGTCGAGGTGCGCTGAGTGAGGGTTTTGCTGGTCAAGACCTCTTCGCTGGGTGACGTGGTCCATACGCTTCCGGCGTTGACCGACGCCCAGCGCGCCATTCCAGGTATCCAGTTCGACTGGGTGGTGGAGGAGGGTTTCGCTGAGATCCCTGCCTGGCACCCTGCGGTGGCGCAGGTGATCCCCGTGGCGATTCGTCGCTGGCGCAAACATCCTCTGCAAACCCTTCGCTCAGGTGAGTGGAGGCGCTTCAAGGCGCGTCTGCGCGAGACCCGTTACGACCTGGTCATCGATGCGCAGGGACTGCTGAAAAGCGCTTGGTTAACCCGTTACGTCACGGCGCCTGTCGCCGGTTTCGATCGTGCCTCGATTCGCGAACCGCTGGCGGCGCGGTTTTATGACCGATGCTTCAGCGTGCCGCGGGAACAGCATGCTCTCGAGCGGGTACGACAGTTATTTGCCCAGGCGCTCGGTTATCCGGCTCCCGCGACAGTCGCTGAGTACGGCTTGGATCGCAGCCAGCTGGCTACGCCCGGCGAGCAGCCTTATTTACTCTTCCTGCACGGCACCACCTGGGCAAGCAAGCATTGGCCGGAGCGTTACTGGCGCGAACTGGCCGAGCGCATGAGTGAGTTCGGCTGGGCGATCCGCTTGCCCTGGGGTAACGCGGAGGAAAAGGCCCGAGCCGAACGAATCGCTAAAGATCTGCCAGGTGCTTCGGTATTGCCCAGGCTCAATCTGGGTGGTGTTGCCAAAGTGGTCGCCGGCGCGCGTGCTTGTGTAGCGGTTGATACGGGGCTTGGTCATCTCGCCGCCGCCTTGGATGTTCCGAGTATTTCGCTCTACGGCCCCACGTTGCCGGGCCGCGTCGGTGCATATGGCCGTTCCCAAGTACACCTGTGCGCGCCTGGACCGAACGCCGGCAAAGGTGACCGCCACAAACCCTGTTTTGACGAGCTGCCTTCTGAGCGCGTCGCAAGTGAACTCAAGGCCCTGTTGCGGTCATCGGAGACGCCCTGATGCAACTGGCCTTTATCCTCTACAAGTACTTTCCGTTCGGCGGGCTCCAGCGCGACTTCATGCGTATCGCGCTGGAGTGCCAGCGCCGCGGCCATGCAATCCGGGTTTACGCGATGATTTGGGAGGGCGAAGTGCCTGCGGGTTTCGAAGTCTTGATAGCGCCGGTCAAGGCGATCTTCAATCACACCCGCAACGAGCGCTTCACTGCCTGGGTTGAAACCGACCTGGCCAAGCGACCAGTAGATCGAGTGGTCGGCTTCAACAAGATGCCGGGGCTTGACGTTTATTACGCCGCAGATCCCTGTTTCGAAGATAAAGCTCAAACACTGCGCAATCCGATCTACCGCCGCTGGGGCCGCTACAAGCATTTCGCGGAATACGAGCGAGCAGTATTCGAGCCTCGGTCCAATACCGAAATCCTGATGATTTCAGAGGTGCAGCAGCCGCTGTTCGTCAAACACTACGCGACGCCTGCCGGCCGTTTTCATCTACTGCCGCCGGGCATCGCCCAGGATCGACGGGCCCCGTCCAATGCCGCAGAGATTCGGGCCGATTTCCGTCGTGAGTTCAAGCTAGAGGACGATGACCTCTTGTTGGTGCAGATCGGTTCCGGGTTCAAAACCAAGGGACTTGACCGCAGCCTTAGAGCCGTCGCTTCGCTGCCTCGCGAACTGAAGAAGCGGACACGCCTGTTCGTTGTAGGTCAGGACGATCCCCAACCGTTTTTAATGCAGGCCAAGAAGCTGGGTGTAGCCACTCAGGTCGAGTTTCTCAAAGGCCGCAGCGACATCCCCCGCTTTCTGCTCGGAGCGGACCTGCTGATCCATCCTGCGTACAATGAAAATACCGGTACTGTGTTGCTAGAAGCGCTGGTCGCCGGGCTTCCGGTCTTGGTCACTGATGTGTGCGGCTATGCACACTACATGGCCGATGCCGACTGCGGCCGTGTAGTGCCCGCGCCGTTCGTCCAAGACACCCTTGATCGTCTGCTAGCCGAAATGTTGGCGAGCAATGAGCAGCGAATTCTTTGGTCGCAGAATGCCCTCGCGTTTGCCGAGCGCGCCGATCTTTACAGCATGCCCGAGCGGGCTGCCGACGTGATCCTTGCGGAGCGCTCATGAAGCTGATCGTCGCTGAACCCTTCAAAACCCTATGGGCCTGTCGCGATCCGTTCGAGGCCGTGGAGCAGTTGCAAGGGCAGGTCTACCGAGAGCTTGAAGGCCGGCGCACGCTGCGCACAGAGGTCGACGGACGCGGTTACTTCGTCAAGATCCACCGCGGCATCGGCTGGGGCGAGATCGTCAAGAACCTCAGCACCGCCAAGCTGCCAGTGCTCGGAGCGGGGCAGGAGTGGCGAGCCATCCAGCGCCTGCATGATGTGGGTGTACCGACCATGACGGCAGTAGCCTACGGCGAGCGCGGCAGCAATCCCGCCACACAACATTCGTTCATCATCACCGAGGAGTTGGCGCCGACAGTCAGCCTCGAAGATTACAGCGCCGACTGGTTAAGCAACCCGCCCGATCCGCGCTTAAAACGAGCACTGATCGTTGAGGTGGCGCGCATGACCGGCACTATGCATAACGCCGGTGTAAACCATCGAGACTGTTACATCTGCCATTTCCTATTGCACACCGATAGGCCGGTAACGGCCGATGGCTTCCGTCTTTCCTTGATCGACCTGCATCGTGCCCAGACCCGCAGCAATACCCCCCGGCGCTGGCGCGACAAGGACCTGGCAGGGTTGTACTTTTCAGCGTTGGGCATCGGCCTGACGCAGCGCGACAAGTTGCGTTTTCTGCAGGTCTATTTTCAGCGGCCATTACGCGAGGTCTTGCGTGAGGAGGCTTCGTTACTCTCCTGGCTGCAACGCAAGTCCGAAAAGCTGCAGAGCCGATTCCAACGCAAATACGCGACAGGTGCGCAGGGGTGATTCGTTGGCAAGTCGCTGATGGAGTAAACGCCGACGCGGTGCGTGCCTTTGGCAGTCTTGAGACAGTGTTCGCATTGAGCGGCGAGCCAATAACGCGTGATCCATTGTCCGAGGTACTTCGTGTCAGCGTTGCCGGTCAGCGTTATTACATAAAACGCTATTGGGCTGCGGGTAAAGGTTTGCGGCGTTTCATCGGGCGTCCGCGGGTCGAAGCTGAGTGGCAGAACTTGCAGCATTTCCACGATTGGGGTGTGGCTGTTGCGCCACTGGTTGCCTGGGGGCAGCAGCGCCGTGCGGGATTCTTTCAGCGAGGGGCGTTGATCACGCTGGAGGTGCCCGGCACTGTCGATATGGCGGCCATGGCTAAGGATGGCGATGCGCGCTTGGCGGATCCTTTGTGGGTGCGCCAGCTTAGTGAACAGTTGGCAAGCGCGACGCGGACGCTGCACGACCATCGCTTCGCTCACAACGATCTGAAGTGGCGCAACCTGTTGGTCAATGAGGCGGGCAAGCTGTTCCTGATTGATTGTCCGTCTGGTGACTTTTGGTGGGGGCCGATTCTGCGGCATCGTATCGTCAAGGACCTGGCCTGCCTGGATAAGGTGGCCAGATGCACCTTGTCTCGAACCCAGCGACTGCGGTTCTTCCTACTCTATCGTCGGCGAGGGCGGCTTGGTGCCGACGACAGGGCGCTGATCAGGCAGATATTGGTCTATTTCAAAGGACGAGAATGAGAGATTTCATTTCGCCAGCGCACGCCCGGTCACTGCGCAGCGCAGGCCTTGATAGTTTCGACGCGTTGTGGCGTTTGGAGCTGAACGCCGTCGATGCGCCGAATGCGGTCGAAGGCGGTTGGAGCAGTGTGTACCGACTGGACATCGGTGGCGCTGGTTATTACCTCAAGCGGCAAAGTAATTATCTGTCGCGCAGCTGGCGCCATCCTTTCGGAGAGCCGACGTTCGCCGCTGAGTTTCGCAACATTTGTCGCTATCAGCACAAGCAACTCCCCACTCTGGACGTTGCATTCTTCGCCCAGCGCCGCGCTCAAGGTGAGGTTAGCGCCGTACTGCTGACTCGTGCGCTGGATGGTTGGCAGGACCTGAGTAGTCTGCTTGATCGGTGGTCTGGTATAGGGATTGTGAGCCGCAACGCGGTACTCGCTTCCTGCGGGAGGCTGGCTCGTCAGCTACATGGCGCAGGGGAGGTGCATGGTTGTTTTTATCCCAAGCATATTTTCTTACGTGAACATCTCGGCGCTTACGAAGCATGTCTGATCGATCTGGAAAAGACTCGCTTGCTGCTGGGGCGAAGAGACCGCATACGTGATCTAGAGGCATTGGTCCGTCGTGCGGAGTTGTGGCGCGAAGAGGAGTTGCGATGCCTCTTGGCCTCTTACCTGGATGAAAACGCTGACAGCCGAGCGATTGAAGACTGGCTGAAATCTATCCGTGCGCGCCACCACTACAAGGCAGCCAAGGCATGAGGCTCGCACAGCTGCGCTCGGCTGGTCGTACCCCGTCTCTTCCGATGATCATCGCGCTGGGAGCCGACGAGCTGCATATCATGCAGTGGCTGCGTGTACTGCCGGGGCAGCGCTATGTGGCTCGCGCTCAGTGGCGAGGTGTCCAGGTACTTGCCAAACTCATGGTGGGTGATCGCGCCCGGCGTCATTTCGATCGTGAACTCGCCGGTGCGCAGCTGCTCGCCGCGCACCGTCTCACAACGCCAAGCTTGCTGGACAAGGGATTTGAGGATAGCGGCGGTGGATGGCTGCTGTTCGAATATCTCGAAGATGCAAAGAGCCTGCACGAGGCCTGGCTCGCTGTGGCTCGTCAGCTGCCATTGAGCGAAGCCCAGCGAGATGTGCTTGGCAGTGCGCTGGCCGAAATTGCAACGCTACATGCCAAGGGTCTCTGGCAGAGCGATTTGCATCTGGACAACCTGATGCGCCACGAGCAGCGGCTCTACCTTATCGATGGTGGTGGCATTCGTGCCGAGACCCCTGGCCAGCCGTTATCGAGGGATCGCGTGCTGGCAAACCTGGCTGTCTTCTTCGCCCAGCTTCCCACAGCTCTTGAGTTCTTCATTGAAGAACTATTGGTGAACTACTTGTTGGTCAACAGTGCACATGCCCTTCCGCTCGAGGCGCTTGTGGACAAGACTCGTGTGGCCCGCCAGCAGCGCCTCGCCAGCTACCTCAAGAAGGTCGGACGCGATTGCACGGCGTTCAGCGTGCACCGCGATCATGGCGGGGTAGTTGCTGTACGCCGCGAGTACGAAGCCGAACTGCGCGGCGTGTTAGCAGACCCGGATGGCTTCATTGCCGCAGGCGTAGCGCTCAAGCGGGGCGGCAGTGCCACGGTTGCGCTTGTTGATACCCAAGACCGACCCTTGGTGGTCAAACGCTACAACATCAAGGGCGTCATGCACTGGCTCAAGCGCTTCTGGCGGCCATCTCGGGCGTGGCACAGCTGGGTAGAGGCGCATCGCCTCGAGGTGCTGGGTATCGCCACGCCGCAGCCGCTAGCCATGATCGAGATGCGTCGTCTCGGTCTTCGCGCACGCAGCTATCTGATTACCGACTATATAGGCGGGCAGGATATAATCGCGCGCTTCGCCCCCTACGTGGATGGTGCTCCGCCGGAGCATGAACTGCTGGCGCTTGAACAGTTACTCGCAGCGCTGATTCGTGAGCGCATCAGCCATGGCGATCTGAAAGGTACCAACGTTCTATGGCAGGACGGCAGCTGGGCGCTGATCGACTTGGATGCGCTGCAGCAGCACCATAGCCATGCTCGATTCCGTCAAGCTTTTGCCAAGGACCGTGAGCGCTTACTGCGCAACTGGCCCGTCGACAGCGCTTTGTACCGTTTGCTGGACCATCGTTTACCGAAAGGCAGCTTGGAGCAGGACGCTTGAAGCTGGAAGAAACGCCCACGGGCTAGTACTACAACGCGCTATTGCTTCGAGCCTCCGGCTTTGAGCTCCAGGCTGCTTTCTCAAGAGGCTTTTTACAGTGGCACTGACAATTCTCGGCCTTTCCGGCGCCCTCAGTCATGACCCATCCGCCGCCCTTTATATCGACGGCAAGCTGATCGCTGCCGTCGAGGAAGAGCGTTTCGTACGCGACAAGCATGCGAAAAATCGTATGCCCTACGAATCAGCAAAATTCTGCCTGGAGCAGGCTGGTATCAAACCTGCCGATGTCGATGTGGTCGCCATTCCGTTTGCACCGATCAGCATCCTCGAGAAAGCTCGCTGGCATTACGCCAAGCGCTATTGGTACGCGCCGGATCGAGCGCTAGATGCCATTCTGTTTGGTAATCGCCGCTACAAGCGCTACCACAAGCGAATCCAGTGGTGCCTGCAGCAACTGGGATTCGATCTGAAGAAGATAAAAATCGAGCCGGTTGAACATCATCTGGCCCATGCATCGAGTGCCTATCACTGCTCCGGTTTCACCGAGAAAACAGCAATCCTGGGTATCGACGGCAAGGGTGAGTACGCCACGACGTTTTTCGGCTACGGCGAGAATGGCCGCATCCATAAGATAAAAGAATTCTACGATCCGGATTCGCTTGGTGGGCTCTACGGCGCGATTACCGAATTCCTTGGCTTCGAGATGCTCGATGGCGAGTTCAAGGTCATGGGCATGGCGCCGTATGGCGATGCCGCCAAGTATGATTTTTCGCGCCTGGCCAAATTCGAGAATGGCGAGCTGGTCATCAATACTGATTACGCCAACGTGATCGGCTTCCGCCGCTACAAGGAAAAGGGCAAGGGCTATTACTTCTCTCCCAAACTGATCGAGTGGCTGGGGCCTAAGCGCGAAGGCGATATCGCCGACGACCCCTACATCCACTATGCCGCTGCCATGCAAGCCTTGTTCGAGAAGCTGGCGCTGCAGATGATGGATCACTACCTGGGCGACATCATCCGCGAAACCGGCAAGATCGCCTTCGCGGGTGGCTGTGCGTTGAACGTCAAACTCAACCAGAAGATCATCGCCCGGGACGAGGTCAAAGAGCTCTTCGTCCAACCCGCTTCAGGCGATGCAGGAACGGCGGTAGGCGCGGCGGCATATGTCTCGCATCAACGGGGCGTGCCTGTCGAGAAAATGGAGCATGTCTACCTCGGGCCCTCTTACTCGAACGAAGACATCATCGCAGCATGCGCGCGCCATCCGAGCAAGCCGACTTGGCAGCAGATCGACGACATGCCGCAGCGAATCGCGCAGATCATGGTCGACGGCAATCCGGTGGCCTGGTTTCAGGGGCGTATGGAATTCGGCCCGCGCGCGCTTGGCGGCCGCTCGATTATTGGTTGCCCGAGCGTTCCTGGTGTGGCCAACCGGATTAACGAGCAAATCAAGTTCCGCGAGCGCTGGAGGCCATTCTGCCCATCCATGCTCGATACCGTTGCAGCTCAGATGCTCAAGGTCGACCATCCTAGCCCGTTCATGACCTTCACCTTCGAGGTCAACGAGGGCTGGAAAGACCGCGTCGGTGAAGTGGTGCATGAGGACGGCACCTCGCGCGCCCAGGTCCTGGAACGCCGCCATAATCCACGCTGGTACGATCTGATGCTGGAGCTGGAAAAACTCACCGGTAACGGCGTGTCGCTGAACACCTCTCTCAACCGTCGCGGCGAGCCAATGATCTGCTCACCGACGGATGCATTGAACATGTTCTACGGATCGGACTTGCAGTATTTGATCATGGAAGATGTGTTGGTGGTCAAAGATGGGATGGGTAGGAATGACGGTGCATGAACCGCTGATAAGCGTCGTTATCCCTGCTTACAACTATGCGGCAACGTTACCTCGTGCTGTTGAGTCGGTGCTCGTTCAACTGGATGAAGCTTCAGCTGAACTTATCGTAATCGACGATGGTTCAACTGATGATACGCCAGTAATAATCGAAGCATTACTAGCAGCCCGGCCGCAATTCCGATCATTGCGCAAGGAAAATGGCGGTGCGGCATCAGTGCGCAACCGTGGCATCCGCGAAGCACGTGGGACCTATCTGATTTTTCTCGATGCGGATGATGAGCTGGCGCCTGGCGCTTTGGGGTTGCTCGCTAGACATATTGCCGAGCATGGGCATGCCCGCATGGTAATTGGTGGGCATTGCGCCATCTCAGATACCGGTAAGCGCCGTGTTCATCTGCCCCAGGCCCTGCCCAATACGCCAGTGGAACGGCTTCGAGGCTACCTGCTGGGCAAGCATATCGCGCTCTCCAACGGCGCTTGTGCGATGCACCGAGAAGTCTTTTCTCGCGGGGACTACCCAGAGCGGTTTCGTAGCGCCGAAGATATTCCCGTATTTAGCCAAGTGTTGGCTAATTATCCGTGCACCGTTTTAGCTGAGCCTTTGGCCTTGATCCACAAGCACGACGACAGTCTTCGTCATCAATTTAGTCATGCAAAATCCGGAGGGCTGGCTCTCGTAGATGAGGTTTTTTCCCCGCAACGACTGGGTAAAGAATTTCAGGCGCTGAGAAATGAGTTCTTTGTTCAGCGCTGTTTGTCGCTGTTTCGAAGTGCCTATCTGGCAGGTGACGTTGAGGCTGCTAAATCATACTTCCAAACAGCATTACGGCATGATTGGCGTGTTGTATTGAATGGCTCTTATGTTCGTAAAGCGTTCCGGTTGTGGTTGGGTCATTACTGATGGCGACGAAAATAAAAGTCTTACAATTGCAAAATAGCTTTAACGTGAATGCCTCTGATTTAGCTGAGCAGATAATCCAGGGGCTACCAAGCGATATATACGAGGTGACCACTGTTTTCCTGCGTGGTGGTCCAGAGCCCGGCGAACCTGAGAGCAGGGCGGTGCGCTCGGAGTATTTTGGTCTGAGTAGTGCCTCGACTAAGGGGCTGCGTGTCAACGCGCTATGGAGGCTCTACAAGCACTGCCGTGCTCAAAATTACCATGCCGTCGTTGCGCATCGCTTCAAACCCATCAATATGATGATGTTGCTCAACCGCTTCTTGCGCATTCCTGTCTGTATTGGGGTTTTACATGGTCTTGGCGAATATGATCGTGCATATCGTCGGTGGGAGTCGCGGTTATTAATGAATAAAGCTTGGCGGTTAGTTGGCGTGTCTCGAGCGGTCTACAATGATTTAATCGCAAGCGGCGCGGGCAGTCCGGAAAATGTTCGCCAGATCAATAATGCCATCGATATATCCCGTGCCGAGCGCTTGCAACATCCTAAGTCGCATGCGCGTCAGCTACTCGATTTACCTCAAGACGCATTTGTAATTGGAACAATAGGCCGACTGGTGCCGGTAAAGGCGCACATCCACTTGCTGCAAGCGTTTGTCGAGATAAAGGATGAGTTTCCTAAAGCGCTGCTTGCCATTATCGGCGAAGGGCGCTCACGTCAGGAGCTAGAAGCTTTCATCCGCGCTCATGGCGTGGAGGCGCGAGTGCGTTTGCTGGGGTCGCGTGATGATGCATTGCAATTTGTCAAAGCATACGACGTGTTTGTGATGTCTTCGATTAGTGAGGGCTTGCCACTCGCATTGCTCGAGGGAATGAGTGCCGGGTTGCCAGTTATAGGCTCTGATATCGATAGCATGCGACCTATCTTGGAAGATAGCGGCGGGCGTACGTATCCAGTAGGCAAACCCTTGGTGTTGGCGGAGCGACTGCGTGAAGTTATGTCGCTGTCAGAAAATGAGCGTGTGCAAGAAGGGCGGCACTCATATGATTATCTTTGCCGGGCACATGCTATCGATGATTTTCGGAAGCAATATCGAGAGCTATTAGAAGATATGCTGAATAGGTCGTGCCATGACTGAACTCCCTTTGGTGACGGTAATAATTGCCTCTTATAATCATGCGCCGTATATCGAGGAAAGCATTCTTAGTGTTATTGAGCAAACCTATCCGAACATCGAATTGCTGGTTGTAGATGATGGGTCCAAGGATGACAGTGTGGAGCGTATTCGGCGCTTACATGAAAAATACGGGTTTGATTTCAGAGTTCAGCCGAACCAAGGGCTTTCTAGGACGCTAAACGAGAGTATTGCCCGTGCAAAAGGGAGTTTGATTGCGCCGCTGGGCTCAGACGATGTGATGTTGTCAGAACGTATAGCGACACAGGTCGCCTATATGGAAGGTAAGCCCGAAGTCGGGATATGTGCAGGCAATATTAAAACGATTGATGCGCAAGGAAATCTCATTCAGAAGCGGTGCCGTGCGAGGCCATTTCGTCGACTCGATTTCAATTCAATGTTTAACGCTCTTGAAGATGGGCCGCCAGCACCTACCTTGTTGTTTCGTCGCGAAGCTTTGCAAGCTGTGGGTGGGTTTGATCCGACAATTCGTCTCGAAGATTTACAGGTCGAGTTAAAAATCGCTTATGCAGGCTATTTCATCGATGTGCTAAGCGAGGTTCTGGCCAAATACCGAGTACATGGAGCCAACACCTATAAGGACCGGCGCTTCATGGTGGAGCAAGTCATGGCAACTTACGCATGCTTCAGTGATCATCCAGATTATCCAAGCGCTTGCGCAAAGTTTTTAAATTCCATGGTGCTAAAGAGCGCCCGTGACGATAAGCAGCTTTCGCGGGAATTGCTGCGGCAACTGCCAGTACGCTTCTGGAACGGAAAGACAATACGTGGCTTGGTGCGTTTGGTTTTTGGCTAAGCGTGAAAACTTCAGCCTAGGCGCTCCATATAGTGTTGGCGAAATCGCACAACGCAGTGGCGACTTGGGTTTTCCATTTCGGAAAAATCAAGTCGCCACTGCGTTCTTGCCGGGCAGCAGGCGAGAGGGCATCGCAGGTTAACTGATGGATCCAGCCCTATGCCCGTGCGATGATGGCAAGCATCTTTTCGCTTTGCAGTAATATCGAGTCACTGGGTGGCATGAACGAGCCGGTTGAGTTGTTGGTTCAGCTTCAGGGCGGCTCTTTGACCGCAATGTTCCGCATAGCCTTCCGTCAAAGAGGAGATGTGCTGTACCGCTAGCCAGTTACTATCCTCTCCATAGCGCAGCATATGGGTTAGGTTACGGCGACGCTTCCAAGGCTTAAGCGGTTCGTTGCTGATCGACATGTCGGATACGTCAATCAGGCCAAAACTTCCGTCCGGCAGCTTGATGACGTTACCCAGATGCAGCGAGCGAAAATAAATCCCTAGTTGGTGAAGGTGTCCGAGAAAGGCTCCAAATGCTTCTATTTCTAATTCCCGCTCGGCATCGGTTAGGGCTCTCCAGCGGTTGCGTAGCGTATCGCCTGGAAGGGGCAGGTATAGAACGCCATCGACCTTTGACGTCTTAATTTGTATGAGCTTACTTACTGCTGGTGCTGGCACGCCCAGTAGTAGTAAGTGCTGTGCGTTACTTGCAAACCGGCGCGATGGAGGCGCCCAAAGTGCAGTTGAAAAAAAGCGCTTGCGCCTAAACAGTTTCAGGTATGTGCCGTCCGCAAGTTTCGCGACCTTTACCCCATGGCCGTCTGCTTCGATTACATCCGCACCTTGCAGTAAGTGGTTGAACTGTTCCTCAGTTAGGGCATTGAGCAGTGGCCCCTTTTGACGCAGGCTGATGGAGAGTGCGGCGATGAACGAAAGCGGTATCCAGATAAGAAACCAATTTTCGTTCGGGCGAGATAGGAAATTGCTGCCTTCAGTAAGGCCGGCAGCCAGTCCGTACACCGCCAGTGCGGATGCCAGCTGGAGGCATGCTTGTTTGTTCAGGCAGCGTACAAGCGCAATCGCATACATGACTAGCCAAAGGGTTAAACCGACTATTCCGAGCTCTAGGAGCACTGCCAGTTCAACATTATGTGGATCGCTTAAGGTACGTCCGAGCCCTGCTATCGTGAATGTGAACTCAGCGCCGTAGCCGTGACCGACCCATGGGTGCTCAGACGCCTGGCGTATGGCTTCGCCCCATAGTTCAGGTCGGAATGACAAACCCCGTTGTAGCAATACGTCTGGCCTCAGTAAGAATCCAGATATGACGATAAAAGCCATAGCAGCTACCAAATAGAGTGCCCGCCGCCCTCCTAAAGCCGCCATCCAGATGCTCACCATACCCAGCGCCATTAAGGGGGTTCGTGAACCCGTCGCCAGCAAGGCCGCTATTAGTGGCGCCGCGAACATGATGGGAAGCCAAGATGGGCCGTCGCGATCCGTCAGCCATACGGCCATCCAGTAAGCACAAAAAAAACCGTATACATGAGACGACAGAAGGGGGTTGGACAGGGCTCCGGTGCCGATCATGCGGCCGCCGTCATTCCTTGACAGAAAAATTGCCAAGCCCGCCATGGCTGCTGCCGCCGCCAGCATGGCTGCAATGCGTAGCGCTTTTAATAACCTTTGCTGATCCTTCAGCGCGATGATGGCGCAGGCAGCGAACATCATGAATACGTATAACGGCCGTTTGGCGAGACTGCTTGGGTCATCTTCAGTCTGAGTCCAGGAAAGACTCAACAATAGCCACGCGGCCATGACGAGAAACGCCATCACGATAGGTTCACGAATCAGCATTCGCCAATACTGAGGTTTGGCAAGCATAACGATTAGCGTGGGCGCGGCCAGCAGCGCGTAGTAGAGCTTGGTGTATGAGCTGGTGTCGTTTACCCAGAACAAGCCGGTCAACAACACCACATAACCAGCTATAAGCAAGCGGCCGGCGACGAACGCATCCAGCCAGCGAGTACAGTGGGCTAATCGAATCACAGGAATACTTCGGCTATTGCTAAAAGCCCAGCATAGTAATGCATTAGCCCGGACCGAGGCAGCCACGGCTGTATGGTAATCTCTCGCGTCTCTTCAAACGTTAACGCGTGGACGTATGCCTGATAACCGCTCTAGCGAGAGCCAGACTTCAAGCGTGACCATTTATTTTCGGCTGCTTGGCTATGTGAAGCCCTATGTGGGGTTATTCGGCCTCAGCATTTTGGGCTTTCTGATTTTTGCCTCTACCCAGCCGATGCTCGGCTATATCCTCAAGTTCTTTGTGGATGGGCTGAACAATCCGGACGGCAGTTTTTTTGCTCAGGTGCCTTACCTAAACGGTCAGGCTTGGCTGGCAGACCTCAAGCTTTTGCAAGCCGTCCCACTGTTGATCGTGCTGATTGCCATCATGCAAGGCCTAGGCTCCTTCTTGGGCAACTATTTTCTTGCCCGCGTTTCTCTGGGCTTGGTGCATGATTTGCGGGTGTCGCTATTCAACAACCTGCTCGTCTTGCCTAACCGCTACTTTGATAGCCACAACTCCGGCCATCTAATTTCGCGTATTACCTATAACGTGACGATGGTGACCGGTGCCGCGACGGACGCGATAAAGGTAGTGGTGCGGGAGGGCATGACCGTGATCTTCTTGTTCGCCACGCTGTTGTGGATGAACTGGAAGCTGACGCTCGTGATGGTGGCGATTCTGCCACTCATCGGTGTAATGGTATCCAGTGCCAGCAAGAAGTTTCGCAAGCAGAGCAAGAAGATTCAGGTCGCGATGGGTGACGTCACCCATGTGGCGTCCGAGACGATTCAAGGTTACCGGGTGGTGCGTAGCTTCGGTGGCGAGTCGTATGAGCAGAGTCGATTTTTTGATGCCAGTAGCGACAACACCGGCAAGCAGCTGCGCATGGTCAAGACCAATGCGGTCTACACCCCTACATTGCAGTTGGTAATTTACAGCGCGATGGCAGTGCTGATGTTCCTGGTGCTGTACATGCGTGGAGACGCGTCGGCGGGTGATCTGGTCGCCTACATTACGCTTGCCGGTTTGCTGCCCAAACCCATCCGGCAGCTCTCAGAGGTGAGTTCTACGATCCAGAAAGGCGTTTCTGGAGCAGAAAGTATTTTCGAGCAACTCGACGAGTCGCCAGAAGTCGACAAGGGCACGTTCGAGCGCGAGAAAGTAACCGGAAAACTGGACGTCAGCGACCTGAGCTTCGTCTATCCAGGTACGGACAAGCAGGTGCTGCACGACGTCAGTTTCAACGTCGAGCCTGGGCAGATGGTGGCGCTGGTTGGGCGGTCGGGCAGTGGCAAGTCGACCCTGGCCAACCTGATTCCGCGCTTCTACCACCATGATCGTGGGCAGATCCTGCTCGACGGTATGGAGATCGAGGATTACACCCTTCGCAATCTGCGCAGGCACATCGCTTTAGTCACTCAGCAGGTCACACTGTTCAATGATACGGTCGCCAACAACATCGCTTATGGCGACCTGGCGGGCGCCCCGCTCGAGGATATCCAGCGCGCCGCTCGCGATGCCTATGCCGATGAATTTATTCAGCAGATGCCTCAGGGCTACGATACTCCTGTCGGTGAGAATGGCGTGCTGCTTTCCGGTGGGCAGCGCCAGCGTCTGGCCATTGCCCGCGCGCTGCTGAAGAACGCACCGGTTCTGATTCTGGACGAGGCTACGTCAGCGCTGGATACAGAGTCTGAGAGGCATATTCAGGGTGCACTGGATCATGCGATGGCAGGGCGTACCACGCTGGTCATCGCCCATCGGCTAAGCACGATCGAGAAGGCCGATCTGATCCTGGTGATGGAGCAAGGTCGCATTGTGGAGCGTGGCACCCATGCGCAACTGCTCCTGACCAACGGCCCATACTCCCGCTTGCACGAAACACAATTCAGGAGCGATGAATCGGCATAAGCGGGCATTGCGCGCCAAGGCCGATGCTTGCCATGCCCGCTCAAGCCAGCGCTGCGCCGGCCTGGGCGGTTCGTCATGTTATGATCGCGCGTTTTTTTGCCCCGGAGCCCTCATGAAACTGTCCATGCCCCGTTTTGACCAAGCCTCCGTCCTGGTGGTTGGCGACGTCATGCTCGATCGTTACTGGCATGGCGGCACGTCGAGGATTTCGCCGGAGGCGCCGGTGCCGGTGGTCAAGGTCGAGCAGGTAGAGGATCGGCCGGGTGGCGCCGCCAACGTGGCTCTTAACATCTCGGCATTAGGTGCGCCGGCCGCACTGGTTGGTGTCACGGGCGTGGATGAAGCCCGCCAAAGCCTGATTGATAGCCTGGCTGCAGCTGGTGTGCAGGCACACTTTCAATCCATCGAGCATCAGCCGACCATCATCAAGCTGCGGGTGATGAGCCGGCACCAGCAACTGTTGCGGATGGACTTCGAAGAGCCGTTCGACACCGATCCGGCCGCGTTGCTGCGCGACGTCGAGCAGCTGTTGCTGGGCGTGAAGGTGCTGATTCTTTCCGACTATGGTAAAGGCGCACTGCGCAATCACCAGTCGCTGATCCAGGCCGCGCGCAAGCGTGGCATTCCGGTGCTGGCTGACCCTAAAGGGAAGGACTTCGAAATATATCGCGGCGCTTCGGTTATTACGCCGAACCTCGGTGAGTTCGAGGCCATTGTCGGTCACTGCTCGGACGAGGCCGAACTGGTCGCAAAGGGCGCCGAGCTGATGCACAACCTTGAACTTGGTGCCCTCTTGGTGACCCGCGGCGAGCACGGCATGACGCTGTTGCGTCCGGAGCATTCACCGCTGCACCTGCCGGCCCGCGCACGTGAAGTATTCGATGTCACTGGCGCTGGCGATACGGTGATTTCGACGTTAGCGGCGGCCATTGCTGCTGGAGAGGAGCTGCCGCAAGCGGTCGCACTGGCCAATCTTGCCGCCGGTATCGTGGTCGGCAAGCTGGGCACCGCCTGCATCAGCGCCCCTGAATTGCGCCGAGCAGTGCAGCGCGAGGAAGGTTCCGAGCGTGGGGTAATGACGCTCGAGCAGTTGCTCACCGCGATAGAAGATGCGCGCGCCGAAGGCGAGAAGATCGTGTTTACCAATGGCTGTTTCGACATCCTGCACGCCGGGCATGTTACCTATCTGGAGCAAGCCCGCGCTCAAGGGGATCGCTTGATCGTCGCAGTGAATGACGATGGGTCGGTGAGTCGTCTGAAGGGGCCGGGCCGGCCAATCAACTCGGTTGATCGGCGCATGGCGGTGCTGGCTGGGCTCGGCGCGGTCGATTGGGTTGTATCTTTCGCGGAGGACACACCTGAAAATCTGCTCGCCGAGGTCAAGCCGGATGTGCTGGTCAAGGGCGGCGATTACGGTGTCGATCAGGTTGTCGGTGCGGACCTGGTCACCGCCTATGGCGGTGAGGTCAAGGTGTTGGGGTTGGTCGAGAACAGCTCTACTACGGCCATTGTAGAAAAAATCCGCAAGCGCTAAGCCTGGCCGCTGCCCAGCCGACCAGGCTGGGCAGCCTTTCCAGTTCAAATCAACCGGATGCTGCCACGGCGAGGGTCTTGATCCAGTCGCGCCAAGTGATTCGCTCTTCGCGCACCACCCATTCCTCCTGGCCTGCAAAGCTTTCCGACAGCCACAGCCCGCGCGTGCTGGCCGGTACGGGCTGCCCTTTGCGCAGGGTGTACAACGCGGCGGTCGGACGCCCCTGCAGCAGCGGGACCAGATAAAGGTCGGGCCTGCTGCGGGACAGCTCTGCGACGAGCTTGCCGTCTTCCAGCCGTTCATCGACATGAAACAGGCTGAGCTCTCGGGTTTCCTTCGGTAGATCGAAGCGCATGTCGTACACCAACTGCAGGGAAGCCGTTGGCAGATGAACATAGGCTCGCGGGCGCTCCATCAAGGTCATCTGGCCGCATTGCACCGGTCTCGCCGAGCCTGAAAGCGAGGCCAGGTTGAAATGCACAGCCTCCCGATAGCGCAGGCTGCCCTGATAGGGAGCCGGTAGCCAAGTGTCCCCGAAGCGCCCGGCGAGCCAACCCTCAGGCGTTTCCAGCAAACATTCTTCAGCAACTTCCTGAATCGCGGTAAGCAGAGGCAGACTGAGTTCGTGGGCCGGTACGTAGCCGGAAATCAGCTTGAGTACCACGTCGCCTCTGTCCTGGCGTTGCTGGCGCACCAGTACCCAGTACTCCTGGCCCTGCCAGCAGATCGTCAGGCGTACCGAGACGCCGAGGTTAGCCAGTTCGATATTGAAGCGGCTCGGATCGTCCACGGCTACCGGTCGGCGACGTTCGAGCATCTCGCTGAAGTTCAGCGGACGCCCAAGGCTCTGGTAGCGCAAGCCTTCCGGGCTGGCTTCGACGAGCAGCGGCAGCGTCTTGAAGGCGGTCGGGTTCTTGCGGATCAGTACGCGCGGCATTCGGCTCCTCCTGGCAGTCGGCGGCCGTCTGGCCATTTATTGTTGTTGGGATAAAACGGATGCGGCGGTACCTACGTTAGCTGACAAGTGTTGCGGGTTGATGGTGCCGATGATTGCCGCGCCGACGCCAGGATGACTGAACAACAGCTCGAAGCTGAGCCGTACGGGGTCCTCGTCTGGCTGCAGGCAAACATGGCCGCTGGCGAGCGCCTTCTTGACCAGGATGCCCTTGGCGTTTGCCTGAGCGTAGTCGAGCACTGGCCGTTCGGCCTGCTCGTTGAGGTTGTAGGTCACCATCGCACAGTCGCCCTGCTCAAGGGCAAAAAGGCCGCCTTCGACGGTTTTGCCGGACAGGCCGTAGCCAAGAATCTTCCCCTCGCGCTTGAGCTCGGCGAGGGTTTCGTAAACGCCGCTGTTCTGCAGGATGTCCAGGTCGCGCCCGTCCGAATGCACCAGCACCAGATCGATACGGTCGGTCTTTAGCCGCTGGAGGCTGCGCTCGACGGAAAAACGGGTGTGGGCCGGCGAGAAATCGAACAGCGATTGACCGTCGACGAACTCCTCGCCGACCTTGCTGACCACCACCCAATGGTCGCGTTGGCCCAGCAATAGCGGGCCCAGGCGCTGTTCGCTGACGCCGTAGGCGGGGGCGGTATCGATCAGGTTGATGCCGAGATCCCGCGCCAGATCGAGCAAGTGACGCGCCTGTGCATCGTCGGGAATGCGAAAGCCGCTGGGGTACTTCACGCCTTGATCACGGCCCAGCTTGACCGTGCCCAATCCCAATGGCGATACATTCAAGCCGGTGCTGCCCAGCGGGCGGTGCAAGGCATGAAGGGTGGTTTCCATCAGACCAACCCTTCCCAGAACGGCCCAGTAATCGCGGGGCGCGGCAACTCGGGCAGTGGCGTCAAGGGGTGGGGCTGGATGCCGTCGCGGATCAATGCGGCCTCGACCCGATCGGTGAAGTCTGGGGACAGCGCCAGTTTGGTCGGCCAGCCCACCAGCAGGCGCCCCTGTTCGGCGAGGAAGGCGTTATCCGGTCTGGCCAGTGCGGATTGCGCAGGCTCGGCCCGATCGATACGCAGCGTGGCCCATTTGGCTGCCGACAGGTCGATCCAGGGAACCAGCTCGGCCAGCTCGTTCTTCGCGGCGGCAATCTGCGACGCTTCATCGCGCGCAACCCCGCCGGCTTCGGCCAGGTCACCGCCCAGGTACCACACCCATTCGCCGTCGGCAGCGGGGTGGCTGGTTACCGTAATGCGCGGCTTGGAACCGCCGCCCAGGCAATGTGCATACAGCGGCTTCAATGTCGGCGCCTTGACTATGACCATGTGCAACGGGCGCTTCTGCATCGCAGGCTGAGCGAGGCCCAGCGCACTCAGCAGTTCGGCATTGCCCGCGCCGGCAGTCAGGACTACGCGTTGAGCTCGGATCGAGCGACCGTCGACAATTAGCCCGGTCAACTCGCCGTTCTCCCTTAGAGGTTCGATTCGCTCGGCTTTCAGCAGGCCTGGGCCCGACAGCTCTGCGAGCCGCTGGATCAGGCTGGGCACGTCCAGCACTAGCTCGCTGAGGCGGTAGACCTTGCCTTTGAAACGCGGATCCTGGAGCGCTGGGGGCAGCTCACCGCCCTTGACCTGGCCGACACGCGACCGGACGGCCTTGCTGGCGAAAAAGCTGGTGAGGTTGCCAGTCAAGGTGCCTGGCGACCATAAATAGTGAGCGTCCGATAGCAGGCGTACACCTGAGAGGTCCAGCTCGCCGTTGCCGGCAAGCGCCTCGAGCCAGCGTCGTGGCATGTCGGCGATGGCTTCCGATGCGCCGGTCAACGCGCCGCTCAATGCGTACTTGGTCCCGCCGTGGATGATGCCCTGAGACTTGACGCTTTGTCCGCCGCCGAGCACACCCTTGTCCACCAGCAGCGTCGAATAGCCCAGTCGGCGTAGGCGTGCGTTCAGCCACAGGCCGGCGACTCCGCCGCCTACGATCAGAACATCGGTGCTCAGTGACTCGGACATGGAGGGACCTCTTGGAGAAATCAGGCGCGCAGTATAACCGCTCACCCCTGAACATCAGTCGTTCCGGCTCAGTGCCCAGTACTGCCGGAAAACAACTGGATCACCACCACGCCAGCGACGATCAGCGCCATGCCTAGCACCGCCGGTAGATCGAGCTTCTGCTGATAGATTACTGCTGCGGCGATGCTCACCAAGACGATGCCGAGGCCTGCCCAGATGGCGTAGGCAATGCCCACCGGTATGGTCCTGACCACCAAAGCAAGCATCCAGAATGAGAGGCTGTAGCCCGCGATCACCAGAAACAGCGGTAGCGGGCGACTGAAGCCAGCCAGCGACTTCATGGAGGTGGTGGCAATCACCTCGGCGGTGATAGCGATGGCGAGATAGAAATAGCCAGTCATACGGTCTCCGGTTGAGGGCAGTGCCGGTCTGCGCTGCGTTCATTCGGCTCCCGCGGAACGGGCAAGTTCTGCGCAACGGTAGCGGATTTCGCTTTGCGCTTCGCTGTGGCCGTTGCGTCCGACGCTTTGCTAAGCTCCGCGCCCATGAATCGTGCCCTCTATACCTTGCTGTTTCATCTCGCCTTGCCTCTGGTGTTTGCGCGTCTGTTCTGGCGTGCTCGTCGAGCGCCGGCTTATGGCGCGCGAATCGGCGAGCGCTTCGCTGTAGGGCTTCCGGCGTTCCAGCCGGGTGGCATCTGGGTGCATGCGGTGTCGGTCGGCGAAAGCATTGCTGCGGCACCGATGATTCGGGCGCTGATGGAGCGCTATCCATTGCTGCCGATCACCGTGACCTGCATGACCCCGACGGGCTCCGAACGCATCGAGGCGCTGTTCGGCGACAGGGTGCAGCACTGCTATCTGCCCTATGACCTACCGTGGGCAGCGGCTCGCTTTCTGCAACGCCTGCAGCCAAAGCTGGCGGTGGTGATGGAAACCGAGTTATGGCCTAACCATATTCATCAATGTGCGCAGCGGGGCATCCCTGTAGCGCTGGCCAACGCGCGCCTGTCTGAGCGTTCAGCGCGCGGCTATGCACGCTTCGCCCGGCTGACCGCGCCGATGTTGGCCGAACTGAGCCTGATCGCCGTGCAGACCAATGCCGAGGCCGCACGATTTCGAAAGCTAGGTGCTCGTGAGGAGAGCGTGCAGGTCACCGGCTCGATCAAGTTCGACCTGAATATTGATCCGGCGCTGCCCGAGCGCGCTTCGCAACTCCGTCAGCAGTGGGATGCCATGTCGCGACCGATCTGGATCGGTGCCAGCACCCACACGGGTGAAGACGAGATTCTGCTTGCGGCGCATCGATTGATTCTGGCTGAACGCCCCGATGCGCTGTTGATCCTGGTGCCGCGCCATCCTGAGCGCTTTCGCTCGGTGTATGAGTTGTGTGGCAAGCAGGGCTTCAGCACGGTTCGCCGGTCCCTCGCTGAGCTGCCGAAGCCCGAGACTCAAGTGGTGCTTGGCGACACCATGGGGGAGTTGCTGTTTCTGTTCGCCTTGGCCGATGTCGCTTTCGTCGGTGGCAGCCTCGTGCCTACGGGTGGCCACAACCTGCTGGAGCCAGCCGCGCTGGGCAAGCCGGTCCTGACGGGGCCACATCTGTTCAACTTCCTTGATATTGCCGCGCAGCTGCGTGATGCAGGCGCACTTGCTGAAGTCAGCAATGCGCCTGAACTGGCATCGGCGATAGAGCTGTTCTGGAACGACTCCGAGCGCGTCGAAAAGGCACGCAGCGCAGGCCTGAAGGTCCTGAAGAACAATCAGGGCGCGCTTGGGCGTTTGCTAGAGGGGTTGGGTGCCTTGCTCAAGTAGCGAGGCGTCAGGCTGTTTGGCTGATTCCGCCCTGTCGGCCACGAGTGTCCGCTAGACCCCGCGCTGAACCGGTTGTAGATCAGGCCCTTTTTGGGCCCGATCATGGCGTGCCTCGATCCGCCTTAGAGTATTGGGCCGGTTCGCCACGACTAATCGATGCGCACCGGGCGGGCGAAATTCTCAGACAGGTCCGGCGGCAGGAAATCGGTATCCGGGTCGTAGTCGGTTTTCAGATACCGCTGCAGATCTTCCAGATCACCGGGGTTGAGTGTGCCGGCCGCCTGTTTCAGGCGCAGGCTGTCGATGATGTAGTCGTAGCGGGCATTGTTGTAGTCACGCACCGAAGCAAACAGGCGGCGTTGCGTGTCGAGCACATCGACAATGTTGCGAGTACCGACCTGATAGCCGATATCGGTGGCTTCTAGCGCGCTCTGGTTGGAAACGATCGATTGCCGCCGCGCCTGCACTTGCTCCACATCGGTATTCACCGCCCGATAGAGGTTGCGCGTGGTCTCGACCACCTGGCGACGCAAGCTTTCGCGCTGTTGCTCGGTCTGGGTCAGCTGATGGAAGGCTTCGCGGCGCTGAGAGCTGATCAGGCCGCCGCTATAAAGTGGAATGTTCAGCTGCAGCCCGATGCTGCGCTGCTCGACATCACCGGTGTAGCGCGGGATACCGGTCACCGCTTCGCTACCCGTATTGGTGAACCCCAGGCTGTCGTTGTCGCCCTTGCTGTAACGCGCCACGGCGTCGAGTGTTGGGGCATGACCCGAACGGCGCTGGCGCAGCGTTTCCTCGGCAGCGTTGACGGCCTGATTACTGGCCAGCAGGTCGAGGTTCTGTTGCGTGGCGGTGTTGACCCAGGCGCTGGCGTCGTTGGGAATGGGCGGCAGCACCGGCAAGCTGTGCTCAATGCCTTCCAGAGCCAGGTATTCGCGGTTGGTCAGGGTAAACAGGGCCTGGAACGCATCGTCCACTTGCCGTTGCGTGAGCAGCCGGTTAGCGCGTGCGGTATCGAAGCCTGCTTGTGCTTCCAGAACATCCGTCCGGTCGGACAAGCCAACTTCGAAACGCTCATTGGCCTGGTCGAGCTGGCGCTGAAAAGCTGACTCTTCGGCCTTGGCCGCGGCAAGATTGTCCTGGGCGCGCAATACGGCGAAGTAGGCTTGCGCGGTCAGGCGAATCAGATCCTGTTCGGCGATTGAATACTCCAGCGCGGCCTGTTCGCTGATGGCCTCAGCCGCCTGTAACTGGAACCAGCGTTCAGGGCGAAAGATCGGCTGGCTGAGGGTTGCCTGATAGACGGTGCCGCTGCGTGACAGCGAACGCGAACCCATGGATGTATCGACATCGGTGCGCGTATTGCTGAGCTCCGCGCCGCCGCTGAGGTTCGGTAGCAAACCGGCACGGGCCTGGGGCACGACTTCCTGGATCGCCTGGAACTGCGCGCGAGCCGCCGCAAGGTCGGCGTTGTTCTCAACGGCCTGTCGGTAGACGCTGACCAGGTCGGTCCGAGCGGAAAGCGGTGGCGCTGTCTGGGCACAGGTCAGCCCGGACGAGGCGGCGGTCACGGCGAGTGCCAGCGTGAGTCTGCGCAGCATGTGCGTCTTTCCCTGAAGCGAAGTGATGGGCAAGGCTATGCGTGGTCATGCGGGCGGTCAAGGCGCTTGAGCAGGGTGTTCGGGACCTTGTTGGAGGCGATCAGGCAGCAGGGTGGGCGGGGAGGGATGTGACCCGACGGTCGCGGCGCTTGCCATCGGCATGGTATTCCCGGTCAGTCTTGATTAGACTCGGCCCCGTTCTTGTCGGGGTGCCTTGAAGCGAAGGCTGAGATCGGAAAGTTCCGGATCCCGTTGAACCTGATCAGGTTAAGGCCTGCGTAGGGAACAAGATGTGCTCGCCAGTCGTTCCGGCAAGCTCTCTCGGCGCCAGTTCCGGCGCGCCCGATGCCCTTTATCCGCCGTGTTTTTCAGGTTCGCCCCGACAACTTTCGAGGAGCCAGCCTGATGCGTGCAGAACAACAAAACCTGAGTGAATCAGCCCAGGTCGACCAGGGGTCGATCCAGCCTTTTCCGCGTTCGCAGAAAATCTATGTGCAAGGTTCGCGACCCGACATCCGCGTGCCGATGCGCGAGATCAGTCTCGACGTCACACCCACGGATTTCGGCGGTGAGATCAACGCGCCGGTGCTGGTGTACGACACCTCCGGTCCCTACACCGATCCGAGCGTGACCATCGATGTGCGGAAAGGCTTGGCCGACGTGCGCTCGGCCTGGATCGATGACCGTGGCGACACCGAACTGCTTGACGGCCTGACCTCGCAGTTCGGCCAGCAGCGCCTGGCCGATGCCGAGCTGACCAAGATGCGCTTCGCCCATGTGCGCAATCCGCGCCGCGCCAAGCCGGGCAAGAACGTCAGCCAGATGCATTACGCGCGTCAGGGCATCATCACGCCCGAGATGGAATACATCGCCATCCGCGAAAACATGAAGCTGCAGGAAGCGCGCGCCGCCGGCCTGCTCACCGAGCAACATGCCGGGCAGAGTTTCGGGGCGTCGATCCCGAAGGAGATCACCGCCGAGTTCGTGCGTGACGAAGTGGCCCGCGGCCGCGCGATCATCCCCGCCAACATCAACCACACCGAGCTGGAGCCGATGATCATCGGGCGTAACTTTCTGGTGAAGATCAACGGCAATATCGGCAACTCGGCGCTGGGCTCCTCGATTGAAGAAGAAGTCGCCAAGCTGACCTGGGGCATTCGCTGGGGCTCGGACACCGTGATGGACCTGTCCACCGGCAAGCACATCCACGAAACCCGCGAGTGGATCATCCGTAACTCGCCGGTGCCGATCGGGACCGTGCCGATTTATCAGGCTTTGGAGAAGGTCAACGGCGTGGCCGAAGACCTGACCTGGGAGCTGTTCCGCGACACGCTCATCGAGCAAGCCGAGCAGGGCGTGGACTACTTCACCATCCACGCCGGTGTGCTGTTGCGCTATGTACCGCTGACCGCCAAGCGCGTGACCGGCATCGTCAGCCGCGGCGGCTCGATCATGGCCAAGTGGTGTCTGGCGCATCACCAGGAGAATTTCCTCTACACCCACTTCGAGGAAATCTGCGAAATCATGAAGGCCTACGACGTCAGCTTCTCGCTGGGCGATGGCCTGCGTCCCGGCTCGATTGCCGACGCCAATGACGCCGCGCAGTTCGGTGAGCTGGAAACCCTCGGTGAGCTGACCAAGATCGCCTGGAAGCACGACGTGCAGTGCATGATCGAAGGCCCTGGCCACGTGCCGATGCAGATGATCAAGGAGAACATGGACAAGCAGCTGGAATGCTGCGATGAGGCGCCGTTCTACACCCTCGGCCCGCTGACTACCGACATCGCGCCCGGCTACGATCACATCACCTCGGGCATCGGTGCGGCCATGATCGGCTGGTTTGGTTGCGCCATGCTCTGCTACGTCACGCCGAAGGAGCACCTCGGCCTGCCGAACAAGGATGACGTCAAGACCGGCATCATCACGTACAAGATCGCGGCACACGCCGCGGACCTCGCCAAAGGCCATCCGGGCGCGCAGATTCGCGACAATGCCTTGAGTAAGGCGCGCTTCGAATTCCGCTGGGAAGACCAGTTCAACCTCGGCCTCGACCCGGACACCGCACGCGCCTTCCATGACGAGACCCTGCCGAAGGATTCGGCCAAGGTCGCGCATTTCTGCTCCATGTGCGGGCCGAAGTTCTGCTCGATGAAGATCACCCAGGAAGTGCGCGAATACGCGTCGCAGAACGGGCTGACTGATGAGCAAAAAGCGATCGAGGCCGGCTTCAAGGAGCAGTCCTCGCGATTCAAGGATGAAGGCTCGGTAATCTACAAGCAGGTGTAGCGGCCGGTTTGCCATCACTCCGGTGGCTGTGTAGTAGGGTGGATCGATGAAGCGTGATTCACCCTACGACACAGCAGAGTCGGGCCTAACCGCTTATCGCGGTGCGGTCACGCCGGGGGGGGCAGCTGCATGGCCCAACTGTAGGGTGGAAAACGGCGGAGCCTTTTACACCCATCGACCAACCGGTCCTGCCGAAATGATTCGGCGGCCAATCGGTACCTCTCTATTTGAAGCAGATAAGCCTTCGGCGTCATCTTCGGATCGCTGCTGGTTTTCCTTTTCGTGAGGCGAAAAATCGTGCTCACGGTTGTGCCGGGCAACCGGTTTCTCTGAGATAACAATGTGAACATTCTAGGTCGTTATTCCCCGCATCAGATGATCGCCGCTGAGCACCGTGTATTCGGTGGGCGTGATCTGTTCTCCCTGTGGTTCTCGCTGGGCGTCGGCCTGATGGTGTTGCAACTCGGCGCGTTGCTGGCGCCGGGCCTGGGCATGAGCGGCGCCTTGCTGGCCATCCTCAGCGGCACTGCGGTCGGCGTGATATTGCTCGGGGCGGTTGCGGTGATCGGCAGCGACACAGGATTGTCCTCAATGGCCAATCTGAAGCGAACACTGGGTGACCGCGGCGCGGTGCTCCCGGCCTTGTTGAATCTGGTTCAGCTGGTCGGCTGGGGCGCATTCGAGATCATTGTCATGCGCGATGCGGCAAGCGTGCTGTCTGCGCGGGCGTTTGGCGAGCAAAGCGGTTGGGTCAACCCCGCACTCTGGACGTTGTTCTTCGGTGCGCTGGCGACGCTACTGGCAATCACCGGCCCGTTGACCTTCGTCCGTAAGATTCTGCGCAAATGGGGCATATGGTTGCTGCTCGGCGCCTGCGTCTGGCTGACCTGGAACCTGTTCGACAAGGCCGATCTCCAGGCGCTGTGGGCACGTCAGGGTGACGGCTCGCTGCCGTTTGCGCTGGGCTTCGACATTGCCATCGCTATGCCGCTGTCCTGGCTTCCGCTGATCGCAGACTACTCGCGCTTCGGTAAGGCGGCGCGGCGCGTTTTCGGCGGCACCGTGCTGGGCTTTTTTGTGGGTAACGTCTGGCTGATGAGCCTTGGTGTTGCTTATACCCTGGCCTTTGCTGACAGCGGTGAGGTTAACGCCCTGCTGTTGGCGCTCGCCGGTGCTGGCCTGGGGATCCCGCTGCTATTGATCCTGCTGGACGAGTCGGAGAATGCTTTTGCCGACATCCATTCCGCTGCGGTCTCGGTTGGCCTGCTGCTGCCGTTCAAGGTCGAGCGGCTGGCGCTGGCCATTGGTGCGCTGTGTACCTTGATCGCCTGGTTCGCACCGTTGGCGGAGTACCAGAACTTCCTGCTGCTGATCGGCTCGGTGTTCGCTCCGTTGTTTGGTGTGGTGCTGGTGGATCACTACCTGCTCAGGAGGCGCGGCCGGCTGCAGGTGGCCAGTACGATGTTGCGCTGGGAGACGTTGCTGGCGTGGGGCTGCGGTGCGGCCGTCTACCATTTGCTGGCAAACGCCTGGCCGGAAATTGGTGCCAGCCTGCCGGCACTGTTCCTCTCCGGCGGGTTGCTGCTGGTGTTGAGTCGTTTTGGCGGGGCTACGGCAGGTAGGCCGGTTTCAGTATCCCGTTGAGCTCGCGGTACGCAATCTCCAGTTCAGGGTGCCCGCTCGAATACGGCGCGATGCTGTAGACGTCATATTTGAGCAGCACCTTGTCTTGTAGCAGCGCAATGTTGGCGGTCCGCTGGAAGGGCCATTGGCGGCTGAAAGCGGCGTCGTGCTCGTTGACTTGCAGCCATTGCTGGTGCGCCTTCGCTGCGACACGCCAGAAAGCGCCTTCCTTTCCGGGCAGTACAACATCGGCAAGCTTCAGCTCACGGTCCTGCTCTCGGTCGTAATTGATGAAGCCGCGCCCGGGCATTCCGTGAGCGCCGCCGGTGTGTATATAGCTCGAAAGCTCCACCACCAGCAGCGGCCCATGCTGCTCACGCAACTTGGCTTGAAGGTAGCTGCTCCAGCCGGGTTCCGCGTCTTGCAGGAAGGTCTGTTGATAGCCCTCGAGTGACGCCGGGACCTGAGCATCCGGGCTGACTACCGTCATCTCGCGCAACCGCTGGTCGATCAGCGCGTTCAGTGCGGGCTCGTTTTCAAACAGCTGAGTATCTATGTTCACCAAGGGGCAGCTATCGTCTCGCTCAGGGCAGCTGGTCGGACGTTGCTCGCTGAGGATCTGGCGAACGTTTACGGGCGGCTCGCCACCGAAGTGTTGGCAACCACCTATGAGCAGGCTGAACGCTGTTAAGACGATGGCATTGCGAAGTGGCATCAATGGATTGGCTCCTGCGGCGGCTTCAGTGCGGGTTCGAGTGCGTGGGCGGAGCGAAGTTCGAGAATCGCCAGCTGGGCATCTTCCTTCATGCGAGTGGTCTGCAAAGGGCTGCGCCCGAGCAAGCGGCGCGCTAGGATGGCAGCAGAGAGACCGCTCACGCTGTGACGGTTGCAGCCTTTTTTCGGCGCCGGCAGGTGCTGGAACAACCCGATATGTGAGTAGTGCATGAACGATATTTTCAAAGCAGGCGCCGACGATGTCGAGATCATCAGCCGCGAGCGCTGCTTCAGTGGCTTTTACAACCTTGACCGCTTCCGCCTTCGCCATCGTCTGTTCCGAGGGGGCATGGGCGCCGAGATCGAGCGCGAGCTGTTTGTTCGGCACGATGCCGTCTGCGTGCTTCCTTATGATCCTCAGCGCGACGAGGTCGTATTGATCGAGCAGTTTCGTGTCGGCGCCATGGCGCATGGCGACAACCCGTGGTTGGTGGAAACGGTGGCCGGCCTGATCGATAAGGACGAACAGCCTGAAGAGGTGGCGCGCAGGGAGTCGGTGGAAGAGGCAGGCCTGGAGCTCGGCGAGCTCTGGCCGGTGTCTGTTTACTATCCTTCGCCAGGAGGCAGCACCGAGCGCATACATCTCTACGTTGGACGCTGTAGCAGTGTTGGCGCTGGCGGCGTGTTCGGGCTGGAAGAGGAGGGTGAAGACATCCGAGCAGCGGTGTGGTCTCTTGATGAAGCATTGGAGGCGCTGCGCGATGGCCGGATCGATAACGCGGCGACGATCATCGCGCTGCAGTGGCTGGCGTTGAACCGCAGCGAAATCAGGGAGGCATGGATATGAGGCGAACCCGCGAGCGATACCGCGTCGACCTGCTGGAACTTCAGGCGGCCTGCGAGGCAAATTATCTGCGTCTGATGCGTTTGCTTCCGGAGATGCGCAACCGCCCGGACACACGTCGGATCGCCATGAGCCAAGGGGACCGACTGCTCGGCGTGCTGGTGCTGACTGTCACCGAGAGCTGCCCCTACACCACCACCGTTCAGATCAGTCAGCAGGACTGTCTGCCCTGGTTGCCAGTGCCGCAGATGGACGTGCGTGTCTACCATGATGCGCGTATGGCTGAAGTGATTGGCGCCGAGAACGCCCGGCGTTTCCGCGGCATCTATAGCTATCCCAACGCGCAAATGCATCAGCCAGACGAAAAAAATCAGCTCAACCTGTTCCTCGGGGAATGGCTCGGTCACTGCCTGGCTTGCGGTCATGAGCTTGAGTTTGTGCTTTAAGCGGAACAGTGCACGCCTGAACTGATGCTGGCGTTGTGCTATTGATTCTGTGATGCTCCCAAGCGGTTCTGTGATGCATGCCCGCATCGCGCGGTTTACCCCTGCAACTCCCAGCCACCATAATTCTTCTGCGATTTCGCCAAAGGAGACGGGTCTTGGCTGCTGCGCCGCTCACTGTTGAAAACGACTCGGTATTGCTCGTACAACTGACCGATAGTCACCTGTTCGCCGAAGCAGGCGGCAAGCTATTGGGGATGGATACGGCTGAGAGTCTGCAGCGCGTCGTCGATCTGGTTCTCGATGAGCAGCCGCGTATCGACCTGATGCTGGCGACCGGCGATCTTTCCCAGGACGGCTCCCTTGCCTCCTATAAGCGGTTTCGCCAGTTGTCCGAGCGTATCGACGCGCCGGTTCGCTGGTGTCCAGGCAACCATGACGAGTTAGCCCCGATGCAAGAGGCGACCCGTGGCAGCGATATGATGGCGCCAGTGCTTGATATCGGTGCGTGGCGGGTCGTCATGCTCGATACGCTGGTGCCGGGCGCGGTCTTCGGCATGCTCAGTGACGAGCAATTGGCCTTGCTGGAAAGAACCCTGCAGCAGGCACCGGACCGACCTCATCTGGTCTGCCTGCACCATCACCCGGTCTCGATTGGCAGCCGCTGGATGGACAGTATCGGACTGCACAACCGTGAGGCGCTGTTCGAAGTGCTTGACCGTTTCAGCTGCGTCAAAGCGCTGCTCTGGGGGCACATCCATCAGGCGTTCGATAGCGAGCGTCGTGGTGTTCGCCTGCTAGCCACTCCATCTACCGGTGTGCAGTTCGCGCCCGGCAGCGAAGACTTTCAAGTCGATACGCTTGCGCCCGGCTACCGCTGGTTGCGGCTGTACGCTGACGGCTCGCTCGATACCGGTGTTTCGCGAGTGGTTGGCATCGACTTCGTAGTCGATTACTGCGTCAAAGGGTATTGATCTTCGCAGGTCTGTGAAGGCGTTTGTAGCTGACGCAGTCCCACACTGATTGGTCTCGGGCTTCCCTGGCGGCTTGCAGCGTGCGCGCCTCGCCTTGTAGCCTTCCCATCCTTTGTCAGTCCAGCGAATCAGCATGCCTCGCGTACAGCCCACCATTCTCTATATGCATGGCCTCAACAGCTCACCGTTGTCGCATAAGGCCAGCCAGCTGACAGCAGCGCTGGGTCGGCTGGACCGAACTGACTCGCTGCAGGTGCCGGCGTTGCATCATCATCCACGACAGGCCATTGCGCAGCTTGAGACGGCGATTGCAGAGCTGGGGCGGCCGCTGCTGGTCGGCAGCTCCCTCGGCGGATACTATGCAACGCATCTCGCCGAACGACACGGCCTCAAGGCCCTGCTGATCAATCCGGCCGTTACGCCTCATTGCCGTTTCGATGGTTATCTCGGCCCCCAAACCAACCTCTACAGCGGCGAGGTTTGGGATCTGACCGAAGACCATGTCACCGCACTGGCCGAGCTGGAGGTGCCATCGCCGCAAGATGCCGAGCGCTACCAGGTCTGGTTGCAGACAGGTGACGAAACGCTGGATTACCGCCATGCGGCTGATTACTACAGGGGCTGTGCGGTGCGCATCCAGGCCGGTGGCGATCATGGTTTCCAGGGGTTTGCCGAGCGGCTTCCTGCCTTGCTGGCGTTTGCCGGCTTCGATCCGGCCCTGTTTGCAGACGTCGATTTTTCCGATTTATAAGGACATCACGAGACGCACATGTCTTATACCGCCGAAGCCATTGAAGTCCTCTCCGGCCTGGATCCGGTGCGCAAGCGACCAGGCATGTACACCGACACCTCGCGGCCCAATCACCTCGCCCAGGAAGTTATCGACAACAGTGTCGACGAAGCGTTGGCGGGGCACGCCAGCTCGGTCCAGGTCATCCTGCATCAGGATAATTCCCTTCAGGTGATCGACGATGGTCGCGGCATGCCGGTGGACATCCATCCAGAGGAGGGGGTTTCAGGCGTCGAGCTGATCCTCACCAAGCTGCACGCCGGCGGCAAATTCTCGAACAAGAACTACCAGTTTTCCGGTGGTCTTCACGGGGTTGGCATTTCCGTGGTCAACGCGTTGTCGACCCGAGTGGAGGTGACGGTCAAGCGTGAGAGCAACGAATACCGCATGGCATTCGCCGACGGTTTCAAAGCCAGCGAGCTGGACATCATCGGAACGGTTGGCAAGCGCAATACCGGCACCAGCGTGCACTTCTGGGCCGATCCGAAGTACTTCGATAGCCCGAAATTCTCGATCAGTCGACTCAAGCATGTGCTCAAGGCCAAAGCCGTGCTTTGTCCGGGACTGAATGTCAGCTTCGAGGACAAGAACACCGGGGAGAAGACCGAGTGGCATTACGAGGACGGTCTGCGCTCATATCTGGTTGACGCTGTCAGCGAGTTTGCTCGGCTACCCGACGAGCCCTTCTGCGGTAGCTTGGCCGGCAGCAAGGAGGCGGTTGACTGGGCCCTTCTGTGGCTACCGGAGGGCGGGGACAGTGTTCAGGAAAGCTATGTCAACCTGATCCCCACTGCGCAGGGCGGCACCCACGTCAACGGCCTGCGTCAGGGGTTGCTGGATGCCATGCGGGAATTCTGCGAGTTCCGCAATCTTCTGCCACGAGGCGTCAAACTTGCGCCGGAAGACGTCTGGGAGCGGATCGCATTCGTGCTCTCGACAAAGATGCAGGAGCCGCAGTTCTCCGGTCAGACCAAGGAGCGTCTGTCTTCGCGGGAGTCGGCCGCGTTCGTTTCCGGGGTGGTCAAGGATGCTTTCAGTCTGTGGCTCAATGCCCATCCCGAGCTGGGCTTGCAGCTGGCCGAACTAGCCATCAGCAACGCCGGGCGCCGGCTCAAAGCGAGCAAGAAGGTCGAGCGCAAGCGTGTCACCCAGGGACCGGCGCTGCCCGGCAAGCTGGCCGACTGCGCGGGGCAGGATCCGGCGCGCTCCGAGTTGTTTCTGGTCGAGGGTGATTCCGCGGGCGGTTCCGCCAAGCAGGCGCGCGACAAGGAATTTCAGGCAATCATGCCGTTACGCGGCAAGATCCTGAATACCTGGGAAGTCGACGGCGGCGAGGTGCTGGCCAGCCAGGAGGTGCACGATATCGCCGTGGCCATCGGCGTCGATCCCGGCGCTGCGGACATTTCCCAGTTGCGCTACGGCAAGATTTGTATCCTCGCTGACGCTGACTCGGATGGTCTGCACATCGCAACCCTGCTCTGTGCGCTGTTCGTTCGTCACTTCCGCCCGCTGGTGGATGCCGGTCATGTCTATGTGGCCATGCCGCCGCTGTACCGCATCGACCTGGGCAAGGACATCTTTTATGCACTCGACGAAGCCGAGCGTGACGGCATCCTCGATCGCCTGCTGGCAGAGAAACGTCGTGGCAAGCCGCAGGTCACGCGCTTCAAGGGTTTGGGCGAAATGAACCCGCCTCAGCTGCGCGAAACCACCATGGACCCAAATACACGCCGACTCGTGCAATTGACCCTGGATGACTTCGACGGCACGCGTGAAATCATGGACATGCTGTTGGCCAAGAAGCGCGCCGGCGATCGCAAGAGCTGGCTGGAATCCAAGGGCAACCTCGCGGAGGTGCTGCTTTGAACCTTCGTTGGGTGGCGCTGTTGGGCGTGCTGGCGGTGCCGTTCTCGGCAGCCGCCGCGCCCGAACTGACCATGCTCAGCGAGCATCCCGTCGAAGGGATCGCTGCGGGTAATCTGTCCGGGCTGGCCTGGTGCGGTGATGCGCTCTGGGCGGTATCCGACCGAGAGGACAATGTGCTGTACCGCCTCGATGCCAGCGATACCGTCTGGCAGGCCGAGGCCGAGCGTTTCGAGTTGCCTCCCGTGCCGAATACTGGCCTGTCGTGGGGCGTACGTGTGCGCTCCGCCTTCACTGGCATGTTGCGCGGTGGAGAGATGGATTTCGAAGGCCTGAGCTGCGACAGCCTGGGCAATCGTTATCTGGTCAGCGAAGCGCATGCCGCTGTGCTGCGAGTAAGTCCAGCGGGCACTGCAGAGTGGCTCAATTTGTCGGGCGCGGTGGTGCGTCAGGCAAGGGCTAGCGGGATGCTGCTCAAGTTCAACGCCATGTTCGAAGGCGTAGCGGTCGATCCGGGCGCCGATCGTTTGTGGCTGGCCGCAGAGCACAGTCGCCGAGGTTTGATGGTGACCCACCGAACGCAGAACAGCTGGCGCTGTACTGGCGGCTGTGTATTGCTGGTCGGCGGCGGGCGCGATTCAACGCCCCCCGAGATGGGCGACGACACCCAGCCGCGGCGCTTTTCAGGGCTCACCTTCCATAACGGAAAACTGTTTACGCTCGAACCGGTGACTCACCGGGTCTGTCGGCGGAATGTGGAGAATGGGCACCGTGAGGCCTGCTGGTCCTATGCAGACACGGCAATGGCTGAGTCGCGCCGTTACGACACGCCTTTCGGCAATGCCGAAGCCCTCTGGGTCGACGCGGAAGGCGCCTGGATCGGGCTCGACAACAATGAGCTTACGCGTGCCGACGGCGAGAAGCGTCCTGTCGTCTGGCGCTTTGCTGCGCCCAAGGGCGGTTGGGGTGCCAAGCAGTGAGTCAGCCTGCCGGGCGTCGCGCCGGGCGCATCATGCTGGTCCTGGCCTGGGGGGCTGGGTTGCTGTTGGCCACGCGGTTTTTTTCGGACTGGGAACAGAGCCGCTTCAACCCCAATCGCGAGCCGGTGTCGGTCATTCAGGGCGAACAGATAGAGGTGCACCTGGACAGCAACCCCCAGGGGCATTTCGTGGCCGATGGCCAAATCAATGGCGAGACAGTGACCTTTCTGCTGGACACCGGCGCTACAGATGTCGCAATTCCCGCCAAGCTGGGTGATCGCCTCGGCCTATCCCGCGGCGCTCCGGTGATGCTGCACACCGCCAACGGGCAGACCACCGGTTACCGGACCGTACTGGACAGTCTCGCCCTTGGCGACATTCTGCTGCGCGACGTACGTGCCATCGTGGCGCCCGGCTTTGGCGGTGAGCAGATCCTGCTTGGTATGAGCGCCCTGAAACAACTCGAATTCACCCAGCGCGCCGGCACTCTGGTGCTGCGCCAACACGCCACGGATCGACCATGAGCGAAACTATCGACCTGAGCCTGGACGGCGTGGAGCGTCGCTCCCTTGCCGACTTCACCGAGCAGGCCTATCTGAATTATTCGATGTACGTGATCATGGATCGCGCACTGCCGCATATCGGTGATGGGCTCAAGCCCGTGCAGCGGCGCATCATCTATGCGATGAGCGAACTGGGACTGAACGCCGATTCGAAGCACAAGAAGTCGGCGCGAACGGTGGGCGACGTGCTCGGCAAGTTTCACCCCCATGGTGATTCGGCCTGTTATGAAGCCATGGTGCTGATGGCTCAGCCGTTCAGCTACCGCTATACGCTGGTCGACGGGCAAGGTAACTGGGGCGCGCCGGACGATCCAAAATCCTTCGCGGCCATGCGTTACACCGAGGCACGGCTGTCGCGCTACTCCGAGGTCTTGCTCACCGAGCTGGGTCAGGGGACCGTGGATTGGGTGCCCAACTTCGACGGTACCCTGGACGAGCCCGCGACCCTGCCCGCGCGCCTGCCCAACCTGCTGCTTAATGGCACTACGGGGATCGCGGTCGGCATGGCGACCGACGTGCCGCCGCACAACCTGCGCGAAGTGGCCGCCGCGTGCGTGCGTTTGCTGGACGACCCGAAAACCACCGTCGAACAGCTCTGTGAGCATGTGCAGGGCCCGGACTACCCGACCGAGGCGGAAATCGTCACACCACGCGCCGATCTGCTGAAGATTTACGAAACCGGCCGAGGCTCGGTGCGTATGCGCGCGGTGTATCGCGTCGAGGACGGCGATATCGTGGTCACCTCCCTGCCGCATCAGGTCTCTGGCTCCAAGGTGCTGGAGCAGATCGCGGCGCAGATGCAGGCGAAGAAGCTGCCGATGGTCGCTGATCTTCGTGACGAATCGGATCACGAGAACCCGTGCCGGATCGTCATCATTCCACGATCCAACCGGGTAGACGCCGACGAGCTGATGCAGCACCTGTTCGCCACCACCGAACTGGAGTCGAGCTACCGGGTCAACACCAACGTTATCGGCCTTGATGGCCGACCGCAGGTGAAGAACCTCCAGGTGCTGCTCAGCGAGTGGCTGACTTACCGCATCGGCACCGTCCGGCGGCGCCTGCAGTTCCGTCTGGACAAGGTCGAGCGACGCCTGCACCTGTTGGAAGGTTTGCTGGTCGCCTTTCTCAACCTCGACGAGGTGATCCATATCATCCGTACCGAGGATCAGCCCAAGCCTGTGTTGATGGCGCGCTTCGAGCTGTCCGAGCTTCAGGCCGATTACATCCTCGACACCCGCTTGCGCCAGTTGGCGCGGCTGGAGGAAATGAAGATCCGCGGCGAGCAGGACGAGCTGGCCAAAGAGCGCGAAAAGCTGTTGGCATTGCTCGGCAGCGAGGCCAAGCTGAAGAAGCTGGTACGCAAGGAGCTGATCGCTGACGCCGAGACCTACGGCGACGACCGCCGTTCGCCAATCGTTGCGCGCGCCGAAGCCCGCGCGCTATCGGAAAACGAGCTACTGCCTTCCGAGCCGGTCACCGTGGTGATTTCCGAGAAGGGCTGGGCGCGCTGCGCCAAGGGCCATGACATCGATGCCACCGGGCTGTCCTACAAGGCCGGCGACGGCTTCAGGGCGGCCGCTGCAGGTCGCTCCAATCAATACGCCGTGTTTATCGATTCGTCCGGGCGCAGCTATTCGCTGGCGGCCCACTCGCTGCCCTCGGCGCGCGGCCAGGGCGAGCCGCTCACAGGCCGTCTGACGCCACCTCCTGGCGCCGGTTTCGAGTGCGTGTTGTTGCCTGAAGACGAGTCGCTGTATGTAATAGCTTCGGATGCCGGTTATGGCTTTGTGGTTAAAGGCGAGGATCTGCAGGCCAAGAACAAGGCCGGCAAAGCATTGCTGTCGTTGCCTGCTGGCGCGCGAGTCGTCGCGCCTCGGCCGCTGAAAAGCCGTGACCAGGACTGGTTGGCGGCCGTTACGACCGAGGGGCGTCTGCTGGTATTCCCGGTGCGCGATCTACCGCAGCTGGGCAAGGGCAAAGGCAACAAGATCATCGGCATTCCGGGGGATCGGGTCGCCAGTCGTGAAGAGTATCTGACGGATCTCGCCGTGCTGCCGGAAGGCTCGACGCTGGTCTTGCAGGCCGGCAAGCGTACCTTGTCGCTGAAGAGCGAGGATCTGGAACATTACAAGGGCGAGCGCGGACGGCGGGGCAACAAGCTGCCGCGCGGCTTCCAGCGCGTGGATGCGCTGTTGGTCGAATAAGTTACCGGGTAGAAGAGGCCCTGAAGGCTGGCTTCTGATGGGCGTTTCGCGGAAGATAGCCGCCTTCCGATTTAGCCGATTAGCGATGCGGTGGCTGCAATTGCCGGCTGCGTCGCGGGCCAGAAAGACAATCAGCGCGGTGGCTGACGGTAAAGGATGGCGGCGGCGCCGACAGATAGCCGCCTTGCGACGTCGCCCAAGTCCGGTGCAAAGGTAGAGATGAACGTGCAACGCTTCACAACTGTATTGCTACTTGCCTGTGCCAGTCTGGCCGGGTGTGTCACCCAACCCGTGCCGATGTATCGACTCGACAACGGCGCTGTGGAGATGCCGGCGCAAGCGGCGGATGGCGCAGCGGTTCTCTTGGGGCCGGTGAGGTTGGCAGACTATCTGCAGCACGACGCCTTGCTGCAGCGGCTGCCGGATGGCAGCCTCGCCGCTGACGGCCAGCGGGCGCGCTGGGCAGGCAGCCTGCAGGGCGACATCAGTCAGTTGCTGTTGCGCCAGTTGGCCTCACGCCTGAAGACTCAGAGCCTGGAGCTGAGTCCCGGCAGTAAGGGCTTCAGCCCTGAGGTTCAGATTGAGCTTGAGATTACCCGCCTGGATTCCGGTCCTCAGCATCCTGCTGTGCTGGAAGCTCAATGGCGCGTGCTGGACGGGCAGGGTAAGCGCCAAAGCAGTCGTCTGGTTCGGTTGCAGGAGCAGCATCAAGGCAGCGCGACCGATCAGGTGCGCGCGCAAAGCCTGCTCCTGCAGCGGCTTGGCGAAATGATGGCGAGTGCGGTGGAGCCAGTGATGGTGGCCAAGGCGCGAACCAAACACAGCGTCAGCAAAGCACCGAACAAGCCAGAGGCTGCTCCGGCAATCCCAGCGGTGGAGCCCATCAGGACAGACCTGGAAGTGTTTCGCTTCTGAGCAGGTGACCCTTGCTCAAAGCGTCCATACGCGCCGTTGCGCTCAGTTGGGCAATCCACGGTAGGCGGATCGTACCCGCTACGCCGTGGACAGTTTCGCTGGCGTAGCTGGCGCCAGCCCCTTGTAGTAGCTATCCGACAATCGCTCCGCAGCGATGCGAGCGCGCTGATTGCGCTCTGCGGATTTTCAACCTTTCCGACTGACGCCACGGCCACGATGGCCGACTCTCATGTTTCGGCCGAGTGCTGGCGTCAGCTGATGCGGTTGCGCAGCTCGTGCATGCGCGCGAGCTGGCGCTCCAGTAGCGAGGGGTAGGGTTCGAGCAGCCGTTCGACGCAGCAGGCGCCCTCCGGGCTTGCAATGGGGCGGATGCGAGCACGCTGGCGAATCAGGTTGTCTTCGCCAATTCCGCGTTCGACCAGCAGCAGGTTACGGCTGTGCTGCGACATGGCCAGCGCGGCCTGTGCCGGCTCGCTGAGCAGCAGATCACCCTGGCTCAGGTCATAAAGCCCTTCGCCTTGAGTGAGCCCCAGCTGCAGTTGCAGCGTGATGCCGCTATCGGCGACCTCGATCTGCAGGGCGTGACCCAGCGCGCGCATCAGCTCGCCACAGCAGAGCGCATGGGTCAGGTAGTTCTGCTCGTCGTCCTGGCTGTGGAAGAGCATCAGGCTGCTGCCGTCGTTGAGCGTATGCAGTTCGGCCTGATACAAGGTTGAGGCCTGTTGCAGGCAGTCGCTGTAGCGCTGCAGCAACTCAGTCAGCCGTGCGCGGGGTAAGCGGCGCAGTTGTTCCTGGGCACCGAGCTGAATCGCCAGCACACCGCTTTTGCCAGTCGTGGCTGGCGCTGCGGGGGTGACCACTGCCGGGGCAGGCGCTGGCTGCGACTTGGGCTCATCGAAGGGCGGATCGTCATCGAAATCGTTTTCGAATGAGTCGTCCGTAGCCTGATCTTCCGTCGGGAGGCTTTCAGCCACATCGTCGAGATGGCTCCGAAGATCCGTGTCGGAACGTTCGTAGTCGTTGACCGGAACTGCGACTGGCACCTCGAAATGCGCCGAATAGAGATCCTCCATGCTGTCGTCCAGCTCGATCTCCGGCTCCGGCTTTTCGGGCACCAGGCGTGCCTGCAGCTGCCGCGCAAGTTCACCAATCTCATCTTGCCGACCTGCGCCCGGCGCGGGGTCATCGGGGTCGCGCAACCACAGGCGCAACTGCATCAGGGGAAGCGAGAGCTGCCGGCCCAGGCGCATGCTTAGCGTAAGAGTCAGCGCCAGCAGGATGAGGCTGAGCAACCCCATGCTTTGCAGGCTGATGGTCATTGGTTGCTGGAACTGCTGCATGTCGAGGCTGATGCGCAAGTGCCCGGCGATCACCTCCTGGAAACTGATGGGGGTGGAGTAGAGGCCTTCCTCGTCGCCCAACAGACTTCGCTGCGGGCGGGCGCCCGACTCGGCCAGCACGCGGTTGTCCACACTGTAGATCGCCGCATGCGCCACCAGCGGGTTCTTCACCAGATTGCTCAGCAGCACATTGAGGCTAAGGATGTCGTTGGCCACCAGCAGATCCGTCGCCGAGGCGGCCGTCTGGGTGATCAGGCTTTGGCCCAGGGCATCGGCCTGCTGCTCCATTGCATGCTTGAATTGCATGCCCATGACCCAGGCGTAGATGATCAGGGCCAGCGCGACCAGCAGTAGCGTGTGGCTGGCTACCCGCAGAACCAGCGGAACACGACGCTGGCGCAATGCGCGATAGATCAGCAGGAAGAAATTGTCGGGCTTGACGGATGCGGGCCGGTTCACAGAGCGCGGCTCTACTCTTGAGGAAAGTGGCGCGCAGTATACGGAAAGCGCTGTGGGGGCTAAAGGTCACTCAGTCAAAGCAGACGAATTGCAGACCCGGCAGAGTGCAGATGCATGTTGAAAACTGGTGGTGTGCTGAAGCGTTAGCGCAGTCCTGCTGTTATAGAATGCCGGTCTTCTTTGCATAGGAGCTGCGCCTTGCGCGAAATCGTCCTGATTAACATCACTGGGGAAGACCGCCCCGGGCTGACCGCGGCAATCACCGGCGTACTCGCTCAAGGTGGTGTGAATATCCTGGATATCGGTCAGGCCGTGATCCACGACACCCTGTCGTTTGGCATTCTGGTGGAAATACCCGATACCGAGCGTGCCTCTTCTGTCCTCAAGGACGTGCTGTTCATGGGGTACAAACATGATCAACAGGTGCGCTTCACGCCCGTTGCGGAGGCAGACTACCAGCAGTGGGTGGCCGGGCAGGGCAAGCCCCGGCACATCGTCACCCTGTTGACCCGCAAGGTGACCGCCGAGCAGTTGCAGCGCGTCAGCTCGATCACCGCCAAGTATGGCTTGAACATCGATCACATCGACCGTCTTTCCGGTCGCCAACCGCTGGACATGCCGGAAGAGCTGGGCAAGGGTTGCATCGAGTTTTCGGTTCGCGGCGAGCCTGCCGATACTGCGGCGTTGCGCGCCGAGTTTCTCAGCGTGGCGCAGGAGCTCAACGTCGATATCGCTTTTCAGCGCGACTCGGTTTTCCGTCGTAATCGCCGGCTGGCGGTGTTCGACATGGACTCGACACTGATTGAGGCGGAAGTCATTGACGAGTTGGCCAAGGTGGCCGGCGTTGGCGACCAGGTTTCGGAAATCACCGAACGCGCCATGCGCGGCGAGTTGGACTTTCGCGCGAGCTTCCGGGAGCGCCTGGCATTGCTCGAAGGCCTTGAGGAGCGCGCGCTCGCGGAGGTAGGTGCCCGGCTCAGGCTCACCGAAGGCGCCGAACTGCTTTTTGCCGAGCTGAAGCGCCTCGGCTATAAGACCGCCATCCTGTCGGGGGGCTTCACTTATTTTGCTAAACAGCTGCAAGCCAGACTGGGCATCGACTACGTCTATGCCAACGAGTTGGAGATAGTCGATGGCAAGCTCACCGGCGTAGCACAGGAGCCTATTGTCGACGCACAGCGCAAGGCGGATCTGCTTCGCGAGCTGGCCGAGCGGGAGGGCCTGAGGCTGGAGCAGACCATTGCCGTCGGCGACGGTGCCAATGATTTGCCGATGCTTGGGTTGGCGGGGTTGGGTGTCGCCTTCCGAGCCAAGCCTCTGGTCAAACAGTCGGCCAAGCAAGCTATCTCGACCTTGGGCTTGGACGGGATTCTTTACCTGCTTGGCTTCCGCGATCGTGAAGGAACGGAATAGGGGAGCTGGTAGCTAAGCGGTTAAGGCTTCAGCTTCCAGCTAAGGCTTGCCTTATGGCTTTATAGCCACCTTGAGCACGCCGTCGCGCTGATTGGCGAAGAGCTCATAGGCGTTGGTGATGTCGTCGAGGGCGTAATGATGGGTCACCAAGGGGGCGAGGTCTACGCGCCCTGAGGCCACCACGTTCAGCAACCGTCGCATCCGCTCCTTCCCGCCCGGGCACAGCGAGGTCACGATCTTGTGGTCGCCGAGCCCGGCATGGAAGGCGCCAAGCGGAATGGTGAGGTCGGCTGAGTACACGCCCAGGCTAGAAAGCGTGCCGCCAGGCTTGAGCACGCGCAAGGCGCTCTCGAATGTCGACTGTTGGCCAAGTGCTTCGATGGAGGCGTCGACGCCGCGGCCACCGGTGAGCCGGAGGATTTCCTCGACTACATCCGTTTGCTTGAAATTCAATGTCACGTCAGCACCCATCTGTCGCGCAATGTCCAGGCGCGCATCGACACCGTCGACCACGATGATCATCCCGGCACCCCGCAGGCGTGCCCCAGCGGTCGCGCAGAGTCCGATCGGGCCCTGAGCAAAGATGGCCACTATGTCGCCGATCTTGATCTTGGCGGCTTCGGCGCCAGCGAATCCGGTAGACATGATGTCGGGACACATCAGCACCTGTTCGTCGGTGAGGCCGTCTGGGACCGGCGCCAGGTTGCCCTGAGCGTCCGGGACCAGTACGTACTCGGCCTGGGTGCCGTCGATGGTGTTACCGAACCGCCAGCCGCCCATCGGCTTGTAGCCGTGGCAGGCGCAGCCGCCGTCCTGCGAGGAAAGACCGTCCTGGCTGGCATAAGAAGAGAAGTTAGGGCAGATCGCGCCGGCGATGACGCGCTGACCCTCCTGGTAGCCCTGTATATTGCTGCCGAGCTTCTCGATCACCCCCACGGGTTCGTGACCAATGGTCAGGCCGGCGGCGACGGGGTACTCACCCTTGAGAATGTGTACATCGGTGCCGCAGATGGTCGTGGTGGTGATGCGGACCAGGGCGTCGTTGGGTCCGACGTCGGGGATGGGTTTGTCAACAAGCTCGATTCGACCGGGTTCGACGAACGCGGCGGCTCTCATCATGGTCATGATGCTTTCCTCGCAGGCTGGGTCAGAACACTCTAGTCCAACCCTGGCAATGGAGCCTGACAGAGGTCAATTACTGCGGGATCGCGGTGGGTTGGAGCGGTCCTTTGGTCGGGAGAGATACGAGCGGTCGCAGGGAGGTCGTTCCGCTGGCAGTCAATCCTCGTCAGAGGAAAAGTTGTAGTCCATCGACTGGCTCGGGCCCTGCAGGTATTGCCCTTGGATATAGCCGACGCCCGCCTGCCAGAGTGTGGCCAGTACGGTGGCGCTGTCTACGAAGGGCACAATGGTCTGCTTGGCCTGCTCATGCAGCTGCGCCAGGAGCTGCTTGAGCGCTTCCTGATTCTCCTGACGGCTCAGGTCCTGAGTATAGGAACCATCGATTTTCACAAAATCGGCGTCAAGGTGCTTCAGTGTATTGAGTGGGTTCAGCACGCAGCCGAACTGGTTCAGCGCTACGCGGCAGCCGAGTCCTGCAAGCCCCTGAGTGAGCGCCTTGGCCTGTCTCAAGTAAGCGACGGCGTCGTTTTCGTCCAGTTGGAAAACCAGTGAATCAGGCGGCAGTCTTGAAGCCTTGAGAGCCGCTCCCAGCCAGCTGAGCAGGGATGGATCCTGCAGGCTGGTGCCGGACAGGTGAACCATCAATCGCGTGCTGTGGCCCTTATTGCGGTGCTCGGCGAGCAGTTTGATCGAGTTGAGCAGCACCCAGCGATCTATCTTGCTGGCTAGTCCTGCCTCTTTCGCCGCATCGAGGAACTCGCCCGGTGGCACCTCTGCGCCTTCGGGATCGAGCAGGCGAAGCAGCACCTCATAGTGTTCGTGGCTATCCCCGCGCAGACTGATGATCGGTTGGAACAGCAGGCGGAAGCTGTTCTTTTCCAGCGCCTGCTGCAGCATCGCGAGGACATTGCCGCGGCTTGCGGCAGCCGCCAGCTCGCGGGCCGGGTCATAGATTCTCAGAGCATTGCCATCGGTCAGCTCTTCGGCGCAGCGGTGCGCGCGGTCAACCACGTCCCGAGCTTTCGCAGTCTGTTCGTCGAGGGCGGCAACACCGATACTCAGACTGGTCTGAACGGTGCGGCCGCCGACATCGAACAGATGTCCTTCGACCTTCTTCAGCAATTCGGTCAGGGGCTGTTCAAGCTGCTTGGGCGTAGCCTCCTCCATCAGGACCGCGAAGGCATCATCCCCGAAGCGCGCCAGCTCGGCATTCTGTGGAAACTGCCTGCGCAGCAGTTGCGCCAGTTCGGCCAGCAGTCGATCCGAATCGCCAAGACCGATCTCGGCCTGCAGGCTGGCGAAGCGATCAATGCGGATGTAGGCGAGGCTGGAGTTCTTTCCGACATTCACGGCGCGCTCAACTGCGCCATCCAGCGACTCAAGGAAATGGTTGCGGTTGTAAAGGCCGGTGACCAGATCCTGGCTGCTGATCTCGCGCAGCTTTTCCAGTTCGGCATTGTCGCTCTCTGCACGTATGACGACCTGGATGCAGGGCTCTCCGTCATAGCTGGCTGGCGAAAAATGCATGCTTGCCTTGAAGCTGCTGCCATCGGCGCGGACGCCTCCGCAAACCAGCTCGGCGCTGCCCTGCAAGCTTTGATAGTTCTTCAGGAAACCTTTGAACTCGCCCTGATCGCAGGATGCAATCAGGTCAATCATAGGCATGCCTTCGAGCTCTTCCACATCCTCGTAGCCAAACAGCTCGAGATAGGCGCGGTTGGCGTAGATATGCATGCCGTCATGGACATAGGCAATGGCATCCACCGAGCTCTCGAGCAGCAGCTGACAACGCTTTTCGGCTTCGCGTAGCGCCAGTTCAGCGGAGCGGCGAGCGCGGCGCTCTTCGAGGTTCGCCAGCTCCCTGCTGGCTACCAGAATCAGCCATTCATCCTCACCTTGTGGCAGCGCGCCCTGAGCGCCCAGAGCAAGGGCTTCGGTAATCGCGTCGCTGTCGTTGCCGTCGATCAGTTGGATGACCGGGATGTCCTTGGCTTGCTTGCGGATCGCACCTATAGCTTCGCTAGGATCGAGGTTGGTACTGGTCGGCGCATTGATCAGCAAATCCCAGGTCTGCTGCAGCACATCGGCCAAGTCTTCGCTGGACGTCAATCGATGAACGCGCGTCGCCTGGCCTGCGTTACGAAACAGGCTGACCAGTCGCTCAGCTTCATTCTGCGAATCCTCGAGGATCAGCAGGCGGATGGTTTTCTTTTGCGGGGCCATGGCTGCAGCTTTAGAACGCGCCGTAGAAGGGGCGTGGAGGCTAAAAAACGGTGATCGGCAATCTACAGCGTGTTCCAGAGTGAGTCAAAATCTTCGCCCCGTGAAGTCGCCTGGGTGCCCCGCGCTGTGATCGGCGTCTCCTGAGCGGAAGCGGTGAGGCCTAGCAACTGATACTCGAACTGGTTATAGCTGCTGGTGCCCGCTTGCCGGCAACAGAGCATTGCGCGGTGCTCATCACCGTTCTGGTTGATCTGCACCTTCTGGCCTTCCTGAAAGGGCAGTCGCGGAACGATCAGCGTAGTTGGGCGCGAGATCACGCTGATTTCCGGTAGCAGCAGGGCGCGCAGGTATTCGCTGCCCTGATCAGTCTTGCGTAGCAAGCGAAGCCCACAGGGCTGTGCCTGAGGCGCGATGAGCTCAACCCCCATCTGCGGTCCGCTGCCGCGGACTTGGCGGACCCAGCGCACCACTGCGACGCTCCAGGTTTTGCTGGCGGTGTCCTGCAGGCCGAGCAGCTCGCCTGCCTGAAGTTGCGCGGGGACCTCGCCCGGCCAGGACAGGCAGTAACCACCAGGGCTCTGGTCGACCCGTTGCACTTCGAATGTGGGAAACAGGTTATCGGCTGCAGGTAGTGCGGCCTCGCCTTCCTCAATCACCTTGGTCGATGCGGTAACAGGCACGAACTCAATATGGTCCTCGTCTGGAAGTCGCTCTTCTTCCACTATGACCTGGGCGTCGTACGCCACGGACCAGACGTCAGGCGCGGCATTGTTCAGCTTGAATACAGCGGAGCGAGTCTCGTCTGCGCGTTTCAGCAGCTCGCCGAAGGGGCGTTGATCTGCCAGGTAGTAGTGCAATGCGCTCATGCCGATGCACAGGGTCATCGCGCCCTGTGTCGGCGCACGTTGAAAGCTGCGCTCGGAAATGTCGCCCCAGGCGGCAACCAGATGTTGCAACAGGTCCGGGTTCAGCCCTTCTGGGATGGCGAGGGCTTTGTGCTCAGGGGCCTCTGCGGGCGACTGCAGGTGTGACTGGATGGCTTTGACCAGACCATGTGGATCGATGCCCAGTAGATCGACGCGGGTACTGGCGGGATACATCGATCTGTAGCGCGGTGGACCATCGATACGCGGGGATACGCCGAACAGGCTGGTCGGGCCCAGCCCGGCCTGCAGATGCACCAGGGCACTCCAGGGTTCGAGCAGCTGCGCGAGTTGACCAATACCTTGCTGACGCATCTGGTTGCAGCGTGCGCTGCCCAGCATCAGCGCAACGATATAGCTCTGTTCCGCGCTGAGGCCTGGGACCCTGTAGCACAGGTCGTCATTAACGATGGTGCGGTGTACGCCGTGCGTAACGGCCAACGCGTACAGCTGGTGCAGCTCCAGCCACAGGCCTTCAGGAGTTGGACTGTAGAGCTGTGTAGAGCGCACGAGCATGGTGCTGAGGCTGCGGATAGCACGCTGCAGGGCAATGGTGAGCAGCTGCAGACGGTCACGCCCAGTCTGTGGGGCCAGCTCGGCGGAGATCAGCTTGTAACCGATGGCGAGGTGGTTGTGCAGTGCCTGGCAAAGGCTCGCCACCTTTCGCGGTCGCTCGCCGAGCACGATGGGCTGGTTGATGAAGTAGCGTTCCAGTTCCCGGCAGACGAAATGGATTTCTGGCCGCAGCAATTCAAGCAGCTGCAGTCTGTTCGCCGCCGGCGTACGAAGCTGATTGATCTCGCGCATGGCCTGATACAGCTGTCGCGCAGTCTCCCCAAGGTTCGCCTTGGGCAGGCCGGAAAGCCAGCGTCTGACGCCGCGCACGCTGGGTTCGCAGAAGGATAGCTCCTGACAATCCGGCGACGGCACGCGCAACAATAATGGCTGGCTCTGATTATCCAAGCGATGAACTCCGTGGCATGCCTGCAGGCGTACCACCAACGGCGATGGTGGCCTTTGGGGGCTCGTCACGCCGTAATGTCAATATGCAATCGTTATGGTCAATCATAGCGAACCAGCAGCAATTGGCCAGCGCTAGCCGACCATTGGCGGGTGTCAGAGCTGAGGAGCGTCAGATGGCGTTAGCGCTATGTCGCTCGCCGGCTTGGCTTGGCCAAGCCCTTCTCCCATGCGGACCGGTGTCAGTGCCGACAGCTGCTCGGACCAGGCAATCCGGTCCGCTCCAAACAGCAGAATAACGGTGGAGCCGAGCTTGAAGCGGCCCATTTCTGCCCCCTTCTCCAGATGTATGGGTCCGCGCGCTGCTTCGTCGTAGTGAAAGGTCTTGAGCGTGCGTTTGGGCGGCGTAACCAGTCCGGCCCAGACGGTTTCGATGCTGGCGACGATCATTGCGCCCACCAGCACCATGGCCATCGGTCCGTGTTCGGTATCGAACAGGCAGACCACCCGCTCGTTGCGAGCGAACAACTCCGGGACCCCTTCAGCCGTGACGGTGTTCACCGAGAAGATGCGGCCCGGCACGTAAACCATCTCCCTCAGGGTGCCTGCCAGCGGCATATGCACCCGATGGTAGTCCTTCGGCGACAGGTAAACGGTGGCGAAATCTCCACCCATGAAAGGCGCGGCACGTTGGTGGTCGCCGCCAAGCAGTTCCATCACGCTGTAGCTGTGACCCTTGGCCTGGAAAATTCGCCCTTGCTCGATCTTGCCGAGCTGGCTGATGGCGCCGTCACAGGGGTTGAGGACCGCTCCGGGGGTCGGGTCGAGCGGGCGGGCGCCGTCTTTCAGCGCTCTGGTAAAGAAGGCATTGAAATGTTCGAAGGCAGTCGGCTCTTCGATCTGCGCTTCGTGCATCGGCACGCCGAAATGACGAATGAAGGCCTTGATGAAGCTGTTTTTCACCCAGGGCAGGCGGCACTCGGCGAGGCAGCCGGCGAGGCGCGAAATAAGGTGATGTGGCAGCAGGTACTGGATGAATACAAACAAGCGATCTTTCATGGATGACCTTTTCATTGCTGGATCGGGGTATCGGGTAGGTTGCCCCATTCGCCCCAGGAGCCAGGGTATCCCTTGACCCGCGGATAGCCCAAGGCCTTGGCCAGCAGGTAGGTGAAGCCGGAGCGGTGGTGCGTCTGGCAGTGGGTGACAATTTCTTTGTCGGCGGTAATGCCGAGCGCTTCCAGCCGTTCAGCGATGTCTTCGCGGATGCGCATCGCGCGTGCCGGGTCCATGGCTGCGGTCCACTCGAAGTTGACGGCGCCGGGTATGTGCCCCGCGCGTGCTGCGAGTGCTTTCTCGCCGCGGTATTCCTCAGGCGAGCGCGCATCCCAGATGACCAGGTCGGAAGCGCCGAGCCGGCTTTCGAGATATTCACGGGTCGCGCTAGGGGCTTCGTCGAGCTGCAGCGGAACCGGCCCGCCTGCAGCGACAGGGCTGTCTTGCGACAGAGGGCGCTGTTCCGCCAGCCAGGCGTGCAACCCGCCGTTCAGATAGTGGTAATGGGAATGGCCGATAACGTCGAGCAGCCAGATGAAGCGGCCGGCCCAGCCACCCCCTTCGTCGTCGTAGACCACGTAGACGGCGTCGTCACGATGACCCAGTGCTCCAAACAGCGCTTCCAGCTGAGGCTTTCCGGGTAGTTGTCCCGGCGCCGGCGGTTGACCGAGCTGAGTCTGCTTGGGGTCGACGAAGCGTGCGCCAGGCAGGTGTCCTTCGGCGTAGCGGGCCGCGCTGGTCAGGTCGACCAGAATCAGCTCCGGTGCATTCAGGCGCTCGGCCAGATCGGCCGGTTCGATTACCAGCGGCAGGGTGGAAAAGGCGGACACGGCAAGCCTCAAGCGGATGGAAAGGGGCAGTCTAGCGAAAAAATCAGCGGACGCGTTTGCTGAACGTCGCCAGGGCGCGCTCAATGCACTGGGCCGTCTTGGCGAAGGCCTGCAGCCCCATCTCGCTGAATGCCGTGTTGTTCTGATCGACCACCAGCAGCATCACCACACGATCGTCCAAGCCGACTGAGCGCAACAGGACGTGTTCGCTGGGGAACAGTGCTTTCAGTGTGCCGGGTAACAGCGCGGTGAATTGGGCAAGGTTATCCGGCTTCAGCCTCAGTAGAGCCGGTTTTTCCAACAGTCTGCGCAACACCTGGCTTTGCTCGGGTTCGAGTGTCAGGCGGGTTGCCTCACTTGGCAGTCCGCTGGCTTGCTGGCCGACCAGGCGTTGCTGCTTGCGATCTACCATCAGCAACAGTACGCGTTCCATGCCCGCGCACGTCAGTGCCTTGCAGGCCGTGGTAGTGAGTTGCAGCACATTGTCGAATGGGCAGGGAACGCTGAGCAGCTCGCGGCAGTGCTCGCGCCACTGGGCCAGGATTTCGGTGTCTGGCAGTTTCGCGGCTTTTTCCACCTGGAATAGGCTTTCCCATGGCCAGAGCAGGCCCTGGGCCGGTTGCCACAGTTCGGTTGGGCCGATCACGCGGGCGCTGGCCACCGCCTGCTGATGCGCCATTTGCTGCAATTCGGCGAGCGGGACCTGAAGGTAGAGCCCGGCGAGCCGCTGCCAGCGCAGGCTGTGAATGCCGCTCCAGCTGTGGTGCGCCGACAGCGCCAGGCCGTTGGCGAGCACAATGGTGTTGCTCGGCAAGGTGAGCCAGCGGCGCAGCGCGGGGTCGGCGTCGAGCATTTGTTGCTGGTGCAAGGGGTGTTCATTATCGCGGGCGATATGCAGTGCCTTGATCAGCATCCGCCGGTGTTCGTTGAGGAGCCGGTAGCCTTGGGCAATCCAGCCGGGCAGCCCCCAATGCTCGGCGGTGGCAATGCAGAGCTCGAGCAAGGAGACGCCGAGCAATGACTGCTCGACCTGGCGAGCGGGCTCGCGCTTGACCAGAACGCGCTGCTCCCAGTCTTCCAGCAACTGCGGGTGCGCGGCGACAAGTGCCCAGGCCGGCGACAGAAACAGCAGACTGCTCCAGTGGATCTCCTGCCAGAGCCGCGCGAGGCGTGAGGCGAACAACCCGTTTGCCTGCTGGCTGGCGTGACTGCTGATCAACATCAACTGCCGCAATGGCGCTGGAATATCGGTTGGCTGCGCGGCGGGCACTTTTGCAAACAGGGCTTCGGCGCGCTTCAAGCCGATGCGGCTCAGCGCAACCTCAAGGCTCTCGGCCGGTTTGCTGGTTGATGCCGCGCTGCGGTTGGCTTCGCGGATCACGGTAAGTGCGAGGACCGGACTTTCCTGAATGAGGTCTGAAATCTCGCGCATGGAAAGGCTGCTGTCGCCCAAGGCCCGTTGCACGCGGGCATAAGGACCGGCAGCCGCCGGCAGGACAACGGCGTCCAACGTCTTGACCCAGGCTTCAAGCGTGCGGGGGAGTGGTGTCGTAGTCATGGCGCCGCCGAACTAGCATTTCATCGGGATGGCCTTTAGTCTGGCGCAAAAGTTCCGATAACCAGAACAATTCTTTTCATCTGCCCTTCCGCCTGACCCCAATCGAGCTCGTGCGACATCGCGCGGCTTGTTTCAGGTGCCCTGAGATCAGGTTTTAGACGTACCTACCTATGGCAAAAATAATCGGCATCATCGTGGTAATCGCCAGCGTCCTTGGCGGTTTCATTCTGTCCGGCGGCAAAGTCGCCGCACTCATTCACCCGTTCGAGGTAATGATCATCGGTGGTGCCGCACTTGGCGGCTTTCTGCAGGCCAACCCTGGCAGCACGACCAAAATCGTGTTCAAGAAATCGCTGCAGATGTTTGGCAATCGCTTTACGCACAAGTACTACCTGGAAGTGCTGGGGATGCTCTACGAGATCCTCAACAAGAGCCGCCGCGAGGGCATGATGGCCATCGAAGCAGACCTCGAAGATCCAGCCGCCAGCCCGATTTTCAGCAAGTACCCGGCGATCCTGAAGGACGAGCGGATGACGGCCTTCGTCTGTGATTACCTGCGCATCATGTCCTCGGGAAACATGGCCCCGCACGAGCTGGAAGGCCTGTTCGACATGGAACTCAATGGCCTCAAGGAGGAACTTGAACATCCGTCTCACGCCGTGGCGAAGATTGCCGACGGCTTGCCCGCGATGGGGATCGTGGCTGCGGTACTGGGTATCGTGATCACCATGTCGGTGCTCGCTTCGGCAACCAACGCGGAGATCGGTGAGAAAGTTGGTACGGCCCTGGTAGGTACCTTCCTCGGCATTCTGGCGTCCTACGGCTTCTTCGGCCCGCTGGCGGCGGCGCTCGAGCACGACGCCAAGGAAGAACTGAATCTGTACGAGGGCATCAAGGCGACTCTGGTGGCCTCGGCGTCCGGCATGCCGCCGACGCTGGCGGTGGAGTTTGGTCGCAAGGTGCTGCTGCCTGCGCACCGTCCAAGTTTCGCTGAGCTTGAACAAGCGATGCGTGGTAGCTAAGCGCAATCATGGACAATACCCAACCAATCATCGTCAAGCGGGTCAAGAAGGTCGCCGCGGGCCACCACGGTGGCGCCTGGAAGATTGCTTTCGCCGACTTTGCGACCGCCATGATGGCGTTCTTTCTGGTGATGTGGCTGATGTCCTCGGCCACGCCTGAACAGAAACGTGCGATTTCGGGCTATTTCCAGGACCCGATTGGCTTCACCGAAAGCGCCAGTCCGCATGTGATCGATCTGGGCGGTACGCCAACGCCTGCGCCGGACCGTACGCTCAACGACGTCGTCGACCCGTCAGTGCAGCAGACCGACACCGCGATGGATGCGGAGCAGGCGGAAACCTTTGCCGAGCAGTTGGAGCGTGAACGTCTCGACCTGTTGCTTCAGGAGCTGCAGAACAAGGTTGACGAAAATCCGGAGCTGACCCGCTTCAAGGATCAGATCCTCTTTGAAATCACCCAGGACGGTTTGCGTATCCAGATCATGGATGCGGCCAACCGTCCAATGTTCGCCCTCGGCAGTGCCCAATTGCAGCCGTACTTCGAGGATATTCTGTTGGCCATGGCCGACACCATCCGTGCGGTGCCGAACAAGATCAGCATCAGCGGCCACACCGATGCCAAGCCTTATTCCGGGCGCGGCGAATTCGGTAACTGGGAGTTGTCGGCCGGGCGTGCCAACGCGGCTCGGCGCACGCTGGTTGCCGGTGGCTATCCGGATGAGCAGATTGCTCGGGTGGTGGGCTATGCCTCTTCGGCCCTTTTCGATCGAGAGAACCCGCTGAACCCCGTCAACCGCCGCATCGATATTCTGGTGCTAACCAGAAAGGCGCAGCGCGACATCGAGGGCGAGCAGTCGGACGCGACGGGGAAAAGCGCAGACTCAGCAGCCACATCAGCAGGCAACGGGCCGGCGCCCTCAGCTGCGCCACCTGACCCGCTGCAAGCGCCGCAGTTGCGCGAGCGGCTGAACATCTTCGAGGACGGCGTGCTGCAGTTCGATCAGCCCGGCGGGAACTGAGCCGGGCATCTCAACCGCTTCTGTTTGGCGCTTGTCAGTAGTCGGCTTCTGTCAGGCCGCTGATGATATGTCGGTAGCTGGCCATGCGCTGTGGCTGAATCTGGCCCTCCTCCAGTGCTTTGAGCAGGGCGCAGCCTGGCTCGCGGTCATGCTTGCAGTCGCGGAAGCGACAGTGCCCCAGCAGCTCCTGGAACTCGATGAAACCGGCCTCGACGTCAAAGCGGCTTACGTGGCCCAGGCCGAATTCACGGATGCCTGGAGAGTCGATCAGCTCGCCACCGCCAGGGAAATGAAACAGTCGTGCGGTCGTGGTGGTGTGCGTGCCCTTGCCGGTCATTTCTGACAGCGCGCCCACCCGGGTGTCGACACCGGGCAACAGGCTGTTGACCAGCGACGACTTGCCCACCCCGGACTGGCCGACAAATACGCTGACGTGCCCGTCGAGTCGCGCCTGCAATGCCTCCATGCCTGCGCCGCCGTGTGCTGAAACCTCCATCAGTGGATAGCCCAGCTGACGATAGACCCCTAACAACGAATTCAATGCGCCTTCGTTCTGTGCGTCGATCAGATCGGCCTTGTTTAGCAGCAACAGCGGCGTGATGCCGGCGTGCTCGGCGGCAATCAGGTAGCGGTCGATGAGATTGGCGTGGGGTTCGGGCAGTGGGGCAAAGACGATAACGATCAGGTCGACGTTGGCCGCCACCGGCTTGAGCTGACCTCGCGTGTCGGGTCGGCAGAGTTCGGACTGGCGCGGCAGTTGCGCGACGATGACACCGATGCCCTGGTTGCCCGGCCGCCAGACCACTCGATCGCCAGTTACCAGTGCTGGCAGGTTTGCCCGCAGGTGGCAGCGGAAGACCTGACCACAGTGCTCGCCTTCCTGAGCCTCGACTTCGACCTGCACGCCGAAGTGGGCGATGACCAGGCCGGTCTGTTCCGGGCCGAGATCGCCGCCCTCGAGTTCTTCCACCGCACGCGATTCACGGCGCGCTGCGCGAGTGGCGCGTTCTTCCTGGATCTTCTCGATGCGCCAGCTTTGCCGGCGGTTGAGTTGGCGTTTGGCCATTTGTGTGCGGTGCCCAGGTATGAAAAGAGGGCGAGTCTAACATGCCCGTGAGAACACGCTGCGGGCCTGTTTTTGCTGGGCTTCCGGCCGGTAGACTAGCCAGTATCTACCGCTGGCGGCGAGCGCCCATGCCTGTCTCCTCATTTACCCGTTATCCCGCCTTGCTGGCGCTTCTCAGTCAATTGCTGTCGCTGCTGCTCTGTTGGCTGTTGCTGCTTGCACTGGCGCGACTGCTTGGCTGGCATCTCAGCCTTTTCGGGGCTGCCTGTGTGCAAGGTGCGGTCGCTGCAGTGATCGGTCAGCGCCTCGGATTGTCGCGCTGGTGGCTGCCAATCAATCTTGGCTTCGTCCCAGGTTTGGTGCTTTTGCAAGATCATGCGCTGCCGCCCTGGTTGCTGCTGCTCGGCTTTCTGATCTTGCTGATGCTGAACTGGAACGCGCTGACGGAAAGAGTGCCGCTGTACCTCACCGGTTCGGCAGCCGAGCAGTGCCTGGCGCGTCGGCTAGCCGCTTTGCCTGACGGGTTCCGCTTTATCGATATGGGCAGTGGACTCGGCGGCACCCTGTTGCGGCTGGCGCGGCGGTACCCGTCTGCACATTTCGTCGGTGTCGAGACGGCGCCGCTCACTTTTGGGTTGTGCTGGTTGCGCTGCCTGTTCCAGCGCAACTGCCGGGTCCGTTTCCGCAGTTTCTGGCGCGAGCCGCTGGCTGACTACGATGTGGTCTATTGCTTTCTTTCGCCGGCACCCATGCCGGCACTGTGGGATAAGGCCCGGGTGGAGATGAACCCAGGCGCGCTGTTGATCAGCAACAGTTTCGAGGTGCCTGACGTTGAGCCGCAGGAAATCCTCGCCATCGATGACTGGCGGCATTCACGCCTGTTGATCTGGCGGCCTGGGGTGGCCGCACGACCTGACGGGCACTCCGCGAGCGGCTAAACTGCGCGCCAAAGCCAAGGAGCTCACCATGCAGAACCCGCAGAATCTCATCTGGATCGACCTGGAAATGACCGGCCTGGATCCGGACAACGACGTCATCATCGAGATGGCAACCATCGTTACCGACAGTCAGCTCAACGTGCTGGCCGAAGGGCCGGTCATCGCCATCCATCAGAGCGATGAAATCCTCGCTGGTATGGACGAGTGGAATACGCGCCAGCACGGTGGCTCCGGTCTGACTCAGCGGGTGCGCGACAGCCAGGTTTGTACCGAGGAAGCCGAAGCCCAGACGCTGGCGTTTCTTGAGCAATGGGTGCCCAAGGGCAAGTCGCCTATCTGTGGCAACAGCATCTGCCAGGATCGGCGTTTTCTCTACCGCCGCATGCCTCGCCTGGAGGCCTACTTCCACTACCGCAACCTGGACGTCTCGACGCTCAAAGAGCTAGCGGCACGTTGGGCACCGGAAGTGCTGGCTGGCTTCAAGAAAGGTGGCACGCATCTGGCGCTGGACGACATCCGTGAGTCGATCGCCGAGCTGCGCCATTATCGCGAGCACTTCATCAAGTACTGATCACATTGCAGGGTGGGCGAGGTAGGAGCACTCTGGTTACAGACTGCGTGTGCATGGACGCAGTCTGTAACCGGTTACCGCCCCAATTTGCGCAGCTCGTCCGACTCGATCACCCGCGTGCCTTCGGCTTCTTCCAGCGCCAGGCGCCAAAGCGCGCGCGCCAGAATGCAGGCCGAGATGCCGCGGTATTTGCCTGGCAGCAGATAAGAGAGCGGGGCGGTAAGGCGTTCGACCGGACGGACTTGCATGCGCGGCCCCAGCAGCTGCGATGGACGTACGATGGTCAGTTGCGGCCAGCCCTGGGCGCGTAGCGCTTGCTCCATTTCGCCCTTGACGCGGCAGTAGAAAATCGAACTGGCGGGGTCGGCGCCCAGTGAGCTGACGACCAGCAGATGCCGTGCGCCCAGTTCTCGGGCGCGTTTAGCGAAGGCGACAACCAGATCATGATCGATGGCGCGGAAGGCTTCCTGGCTTCCGGCGTCCTTCAGTGTGCTGCCCAGGCAGCAGAACGCGGTGTCGATACTGCCCGACAGCTGCGGCAGTAGCGCCTGCAGCGGACCGATCGGGTTTTCGAGCCGCGAATGTCCGGCCAGCTGCTTGCGGCTGGGAGCGAGCACGCACTCCACGGTGGGTTCGTTGAGCAGGCGGTCGAGCAGGTGCTCGCCGGTTAGCCCGGTGGCGCCGGCAAGCAAAATACGCTGTGGCGTCAAATACATGGTTTGGCTTCCTGTAACGATCAGTCAGATGGCACTGGCTGCCGATTGCTCAGCTTCCGCCAGTGTTCGACAACCTGCTCGGGCGCCCATATTTGCGGCTCCGAAGCTTGATAGTGGTCGGCTTGCTCCCGTTCGGCAACCTTCGCCTGTGCCAGCGTGAATGCCTGCACAATATCCGAAGTTTCCTGCAAGGCCTCGGCGAAGAGGGCGCGGCCGAAGTAGGTGAAGTCGCTTTCCTCGGAGCAGCCAAAGGACACTCGGTCGGCGCGAGCTGCGGTAATCACGAGCGTATTGGGGCTCTTCAGTGGCTCGATAAAACCGCCGGAATAGCAGGCCGAGATGACTAGGATCTTGTTGCGGTCGGCGAGTGGCTGCATCAGCGCGGCCAGGTCCTCGGCGGGCAAATCTTCCAGGGCCAATCGGGGCTGGGCCAGTACCAGCTGGTGGTCGGCCGAGCCGTGACTGGTCAAGTAGATGAAGATCAGGTCTTCCGGGCCGCTGCGCTCGGCCAGGCGGGCAATTGCGCGCTTGAGGTTTTCGCGCGTCGCCAGTGGCCGGTCTGCAAGGTGGTCGCGGTGGTTGACGAGGCTTATCTGACCGCGGGCGGCGAAGCGTTCGGCCAAGAAGTTGTCGACATAGTCGACCTCACGCATAAACACGCTCTGCTGGCCATCGCCGGCAAGGGTCAGGCCGTAGAGTTCGGCTGCCGGAGTGGAGGCCGGCACCGCATCAAGGGCGTCCGCCAGCAGCGCTCCCTGGCGCAGCAGGCCTAGCTCCAGCGGGTCGGCGAGGCGCTTGCCTTGAACGTTCTCAATCAGATGACCGGCCCGCCAGGTGCCGCTCCTTTGAGTGCCGTCCGCGAGGAGAAGCGTGCCAACTCCATTGAACTGGCCTTCGCGAAAACGGCCACTGTAGCGGCCACCACCAGGCTGTTGCAGGTCACCTTCGCCGTGGTACTGCCAGCGCTTGAAGTGTCCGCCGTAGCGCGTGCCGTCAATGCCGACATATTCACCGCTGCCGCTGAGTTCGCCGTTTTTAAACTCGCCTTTCCAGACGTTGCCGGCAGCGTCTTCGTAGCGGCCCTGACCATGGAAGAGGTCATCCTCGAACTGGCCCAGGTAATGCTCACCGTCGTTGCCGCGGTAAAGACCCTCGCCGCTGAGTCGGCCGTCGGTGAAGGTGCCGCTGAATACGCCGCTTGGGTCGCTGCGGGTGCCCTCGCCATTGGGCTGGCCACTGGCAAACGCACCCTCATAGTTGGAGCCCTCTGCCTCCTGCAGCTTGCCAGTGCCGTGGTAGAGGCCATCCTTGAAATCCCCCTCGTAGCTCAGTCCGGGCTCGTTGTAGCGGCCCTTGCCGTTGAGGCTTCCTCGTTCGAAATGCCCCTCATAAACGCCTCCACTGGCGTAGCTGAAGCGACCCTGGCCATCGAATAATCCCTGTTTGAACGCGCCTTCGTAGCGATCGCCATTAGCGCCTCGCCAGACACCCTGGCCATGCCACTGCCCGTCCCTGAAAGATCCGATGTAATGGCTGCCGTTGGGGTAGTCGATACGCCCCTCGCCCTGCAATAGCCCATCGATCACCTCGCCCCGGTAGCGGCCGCCATCGGGCAGCACGGCGTCGGCGGGCATTAACGGTTCGCCATCACCGCAAGCGGTCAGAAAGCAGGCGAGCAGAGCTGGAGCGAGGTGGCGCATGCGGCTATCCAGAGGGGCGACGCCGCAGTATGCCGCAAACTCAGCGGGGTGCGACAACTGCGCCCATTTGGTCAGACAACGCAGAGTGCCAGGGTCTCGGCAATGTAAGCAGGCTTCTCCACACCCTCGATTTCCATCACGGCACGCGATTTCAGGAGCCACTGGCCCGGGTTCTTCTCGTAAGCGTCGAGCAGCGTCGCTGATACGCGAACCCGCGAGCCCACTCTGACCGGCTGGATAAAGCGCAGGCTGTCGAGCCCGTAGTTGACGCCCATCTTGGTCCCTTCGGGACGGATCATCAGCTCGTCCATCAACATCGGCAGTAGCGACAGCGAGAGGAAGCCGTGCGCGATGGTTCCGCCGAACGGGGTCTGCGCGGCCTTTTCCGGGTCTATGTGGATGAACTGGTGATCACCGGTGCAGTCGGCGAACTGATCGACTCGCTGCTGATCGACGGTGAACCATTCGGAGCGGCCTAGCTCTTTGCCAATGTAATCCTTGAGTTCTGCTACGGGTACTTGCGGCATATATCCTCCGGCGTTTGTTGTTTTGTTCGGATGTGGCGCAACGCTAGATCAGCACGCAGCCGAGGGCGAATCAACCAAGCATGGTTGGTGCGAATGGCGCGCCATAGGCTGATCGGAAGCTGCGCCGCGTGTCGCGGTGGCTAGATGCTTATAATTGCGCTCCTTTGCTCTGGAGGCTTCCATGCTGCTACGCGGACTAACCTGGCTGCTGCTGTTTCAATTGCTCGGCACTGCGCTCAACGTAATGGTGCTGCCGATGTTGCCGGGGCCCATCATTGGCTTGCTGTTGCTGTTCATAGCGTTGTTGGCTCGTGGCCAGGCGAGTGAATCGCTGCAGGTCGCTGCGAGTAGTCTGTTGCGTTATCTGCCCCTGTTGCTGGTGCCGCCCGCCGTGGGCGTGATGGCCTACACCGGAGCGATTCTCGAGGATTTCTGGGCCATCGTTGGCGTGCTGGTGCTCTCGCTGGTGGTGTCACTGGTATTTACCGGCTGGTTGATGCAGACACTGATTCGCCGTCAGCAACGCAAGGCAGGTCGCGCATGATCGCCATGCAGTGGCAAGCGGCCTGGGAGGCGGTAATCCATCACCCCTTGTTTGGCGTGGCGATCACCTTGGCAGCATTCCAGGTGGCCTATGCGGCTTACGAAAAAACACGCTGGGTATTTCTGCAGCCAGTGCTGGTGTCGATGGTGGTGGTGGTCGGTACGCTTGTGCTTTGCGGCCTGAGCTATGAGGAATATCGCGACAGCGCCCAGATGCTGACCGTGCTCCTCGGGCCAACTACGGTGGCGCTTGCCGTGCCGCTGTATCTGAATCTGCGCAGGATCCGCGAACTGTTCGGGCCGATCATGCTTACCCTGCTACTGGCTGGCATCGGCGCCACGGCGCTGGGGATGGTGCTGGCCTGGGCTTTTGGTGCCGACCAGATGATCCTGATGACCCTGGCGCCCAAGTCAGTTACCTCCCCAATCGCCATGCTGGTGGCCGAGCAGATCGGTGGCGTGGTGGCGCTGGCCGCCGTTTTCGTGATGATCACCGGCATCATCGGTGCGATCATTGGTCCGGAACTGTTGCGCCGCTTTGGCGTTCAGCATCCTGCCGCCCGCGGCATGGCGCTGGGTCTGACCGCGCATGCGGTGGGAACCGCCCAGGCGCTGCAGGAGGGCGATGAGTGCGGCGCCTTTGCGGCGCTGGCGATGAGCCTGATGGGTGTGATGACCGCGGTGCTGTTGCCCTTGGCCGTGCTGATGCTGTCGTAAGGAGGCTGAATGAAGCTACCGTTGTTTCCGCTCGATACCGTGTTGTTTCCGGGGTGCACCCTCGATTTGCAGCTTTTTGAGGCGCGCTATCTGGACATGGTCAGCAGCTGTCTGAAGGCCGGGCATGGCTTCGGTGTGGTGCGCCTCATCGAGGGTAGCGAGGTGGGGCTGGCGCCGGCCGAATATGCCCTGACTGGTTGTGAAGCGCTGATTCGCGACTGGCAGCAGCGGCCTAATGGGTTGCTGGGGATTCGCGTCGAAGGCGGTCGTCGCTTCGATGTGCTGTCGGCCGAAGTGCAGCGCGATCAGCTGACCGTTGCCGAAGTCACCTGGCGCGATGAAGGCGTCGATCCGCCCTTGGACGATGAGCATCTCGAGCTGGCGCTGTTGCTAGAGGCGCTCGGTCGCCACCCGATGGTCGAGGCGCTGGGGATGTGCAGTGCCGCGCAGGGTCAGCGATCGCTGGCGCACCAGTTGGCCTACCTGTTGCCGTTTCGGCCTGATCAGAAACTCGACTTGCTGCAGCTGGACGATCCTGAACTGCAGTTGCAGTCCATCCAGCGCTGGCTGGAGCAGTTGCAGGGCGATTCGACCGAATAGCAAAGACGCCCGGTCGCTGGATGCTACTGATAGCGATACAGCAGCATGGCGCCTGGCAATGCCCAGATCGCAAAGGCCCCGATCAGTCCCAGCGTGGCCGGCAGGATCAGCCACCATATTTTCGGCGACAGTGCCGTCATCGGGGCGCGCCATTGAACAACGGCCAGGCTGGCGGCGCAAATGCTCGCCGCCAGCACCGCGCCGGCGATGACGTCGGTTGGCCAGTGAACACCCAGGTAAACCCGCGACAGTGCGATTGCGGTGGCCGGCAGTGCGCCCAATAGCACCCAGGCCAGACGCAGGCGCGGCGGCTGTCCGCGACCGGCGAGAACTCCCAGCGTGAGAAAGAAGGCAAAGGCTGCCGAGCTATGACCGCTGGGGAAGCTGTAACTGTGCAGAGGTTCCAGCAGGATTTCCGGCCGGATCCTGCCGAATGTGGCTTTAAGCGCGCCGTTGGCCAGTGCGGTGCCCAGCAGCGTGAGAATGGCGAATGCTGCCGCGCGCAGCTGCTTGGTGACGATCAGCAGCAGGCTCAGCAATACGGCCGCCCACAGCTGGGTGTGGAAATCACCGGCTCGTGTGACGACCACCATGAAACGGTCGAATATCGGGCTGCGCTCACCCTGAACGACCGTCATCAGCCCTTCGTCAAATTCCACCAGGTAGGGCCAGCCGATAAACAGGCCGATCAGAACGGCGGCGCTGAGGCCAGCCGCAAGCGGAGTAACCCAGCGCATCTGATGCAGGCTGCCATGCACTACGCCGCCGACGAGCAGGAGCAACGCGGCGGTGACGAAGCCGGCCTCGCTCCAGAAACCCTCCGGTAAAGGCAGTCGCACGGCGGCTCCCGCTGCCCAGCCGGGCAGCAGATAAGCCATCGACCAGCCGGCCGCGGCGACCAGGCTGACCAAGAGAAAGCGCCCGAACGGCATATCGAGCATGCCAGCGGTTACCGGCAGCATGGGCCGCAGCGGGCCGATGAAGCGTCCAACAAGAAGGCTGGCGATGCCGTAACGCTCGAAGTACACCTCGGCGCTATTCAGCCATTCCGGATGGTCGCGCAGGCCGCGGATACTGCGAATATTCTGGTGGTAGCGTCGTCCCAGCCCGTACGACAGCAGATCGCCGAGCAGTCCGCCGGCGTAACCCAAAAGCAATGTCTCGCCGAGACTGAGTACGCCGCTTCCGGCAACTACCGCGATGGCGAATACCAGCACCGTGCCGGGCATCAGCAAGCCCACAACGGCAAGGCATTCGAGACAGGCGACGACAAACAGGCTAAGGCCAAGCCACTGAGGGTTTTCAGCCAGCCAACTGGAGAGTGCGGTGAGCCATTCCGGCATGGGTCTTTTTTCCTTGGTTCGAGACGCTTCGACCCGGCATCTGGCGCCCGGGTTTCAAACGACTAATCATGATAGCCCTGGCGATGGCCTCCTGCGGTTGCCGACGCTGGTGGTTACTCACAGCCCGCTGGGTTGTGCGTAACCTGCAGTCAGAGACTTTTAGCCATTCGCCCGGCGCCGCTGTGCGCGAGGCGTGCGGGTCGCTATAATCAGCCGCTTTCCGTTCGATCAGGCCAGCCAGACCATGACCGAGTCCGTACTCGACTACATGACCCGCCTCGGTCGCGCCGCGCGCGAGGCGTCGCGCGTACTAGCGCGTGCCTCCACGGTGCAGAAGAACCGTGCCTTGCAGGCCGCCGCCACCGCGCTTGATGCGGCGCGCGAGGAGCTGGTCCGTGCCAATCGTGAAGACCTCGAGGCCGGGCGTGCCAATGGTCTGGACGAGGCGATGCTTGATCGTCTGGCGCTAACGCCGGCGCGTATCGACGACATGATCGAGGGGCTGCGCCAGGTTGCGAGCCTGCCTGACCCCATCGGTGAGATCCGCGACATGCGCTACCTGCCATCCGGCATTCAGGTTGGCAAGATGCGCGTGCCGCTAGGCGTGGTTGGCATCATCTACGAGTCGCGGCCCAATGTGACCATCGATGCGGCCAGCCTGTGTCTCAAGTCAGGCAATGCCACAATTTTGCGTGGCGGCTCGGAAGCGATTCATTCGAACCAGGCCATCGCTCGCTGCATTCAGCTGGGCCTGGCCGAGGCCGAGCTGCCAGCTGCGGCGGTGCAGGTTGTCGAGACCACCGACCGCGCCGCCGTTGGGGCTTTGATCACCATGCCGGATTACGTGGATGTGATCGTGCCGCGCGGTGGCAAGGGGCTGATCGAGCGCATCAGCCGAGACGCCAAGGTGCCGGTGATCAAGCATCTGGACGGCATCTGCCACGTGTTCATCGATCAGGCGGCCGACGTCGACAAGGCCATCCGCATCGCCGACAACGCCAAGACCCAGCGCTATGCGCCATGCAACACCATGGAAACCCTTCTGGTCCACGCGTCCATCGCTACCCGAGTGCTGCCACCGCTGGCGGCAATCTATTGCGAAAAGGGCGTTGAGCTGCGTGGCTGCCCACGGACCCGTGAACTGCTGGGTAGCCACGTGTTGGCTGCCAGCGAAGAGGACTGGTCCACCGAATACAACGCGCCGATCCTGTCGATCCGCATCGTCGATTCTCTGGATGAAGCCATCCAGCACATCAACCGCTACGGCTCGCAGCATACCGACGCGATCGTCACGGAAAACTTCACCGATGCGCGGCGCTTTATTACTGAGGTCGATTCGGCGTCGGTGATGATCAACGCCTCTACTCGCTTTGCCGACGGCTTCGAGTACGGGCTAGGGGCTGAGATCGGTATTTCCACCGACAAACTGCACGCCCGCGGCCCGGTCGGTCTGGAAGGCCTGACCAGTGAGAAGTATGTGGTATTTGGCGACGGTCACGTGCGAACTTGATGAGGGAGACCGGCACCCCTCGGCGCATCGGCCTGCTCGGTGGCACCTTCGACCCGGTGCATATCGGGCATTTGCGCGGCGCTCTGGAAGTGTCTGAAATGGTTGGGCTTGATGAGGTTCGTCTGGTCCCCAACTTTCGTCCGCCGCACCGTGAGGCGCCAAACAGCTCCGCGCAGGATCGCTTGACCATGGTTCGACTGGCGGTGCAGGACTTGCCTCCGCTGACAGTCGATGCGCGCGAGTTGGAGCGTGACAAGCCGTCCTACACCCTCGACACGCTGGAGTCCTTGCGTGCCGAGCTGAACGATGATGATCAGATTTTTCTCATTGTGGGTTGGGATGCCTTCTGCGGACTTCCTACTTGGCATCGCTGGGATGAGCTGCTCGAGCATTGCCATATTCTGGTCATGCAACGGCCGGATGCCGACAGCGAAGCGCCGGAAGCGCTGCGGGACCTGCTGGCGGCTCGCAGCGTGAACGACCCGCTGACCATTGCCGGCAGCAGTGGGCAAATTGCTTTCGTCTGGCAGGCGCCGCTAGGAGTGTCGGCAACACGTATTCGTCATTTTCTGGCCAGCGGCCGGTCTGTACGCTTTCTCGTACCGGACGCCGTACTGGCTTATATCAACGCGCACGGACTGTACCGGGCGTCGAACTGAGGTTGTTTCACATTATGCAAAATGATTCTTTGGCCCAGCTGGCCGTTAGCGCCCTGGAAGATCTGAAAGGCGCTGACATCACGACCATCGATGTCCGCGGCAAGACCAGCGTTACCGACTTCATGGTGATCGCCAGCGGCACCTCCAGCCGTCACGTGAAATCACTGGCCGAAAACGTGCTCGAGAAGGTCAAGGAGCAGGGCGTGCGCCCTCTGGGCAGCGAAGGTCTGGACGGCGGTGAGTGGGCTCTGCTCGACCTGGGCGATGTCGTGGTGCATGTGATGCAAGTGCCTACTCGTCAGTTCTATGACCTCGAGCGCCTCTGGCAGGGTGCCGAGCAGAGCCGCGCGCAGCACGCGGGCGAGCAGGAATAGCCGATCCGTGCGGATCAAGCTGATTGCGGTGGGCTCGAAGATGCCGCGCTGGGTGGAGGACGGTTGGCATGAGTATGCCAAGCGTCTGCCGTCTGAGCTGCCGCTGGAGCTGCATGAAATATCCCTCAACACTCGCGGCAAGAATGCCGACGTGGCGCGGTTGATTCGTCAGGAAGGCGAGGCCATGCTGGCGAAGGTTCAACCCGGCGAGCGCATCGTCACGCTTGAAGTGACGGGGCGACCCTGGAGCACTGAGCAGCTGGCTGGTGAGCTGGAGCGTTGGCGGCTCGATGCGCGCAACGTCAATCTCATGGTGGGCGGGCCGGAAGGGCTGGCCCCTGAGGTGTGCGCACGCAGCGAACAACGCTGGTCGTTGTCACCGCTGACGTTGCCCCACCCGCTGGTTCGTATTCTCATCGGCGAACAGATCTATCGGGCCTGGACGTTGCTGTCAGGTCACCCTTACCACAAGTAGTTCAGCTAAAACCGAAGATGTCCCAGCCGATTCCCCTCAAGGACCACGAAAAAGACGCCCGTTTGGTGCGTAGTCGCGTTTTTGTGGGCGGGGCAATCGTATTGCTGCTGATCGGCGTGTTGATTGCGCGCCTGTATTACCTGCAAGTGGTGCAGTACCAGCACCATTCGACGCTTTCGGAGAACAACCGGGTCCATGTGCAGCCCATTCCGCCCAATCGGGGCCTGATTTTTGATCGCAACGGCAAAATCATCGCCGATAACCGGCCAAGCTTCAGCCTGACGGTGACGCGCGAGCGCGCTGGAGACTGGCGTGAGACCTTGGATACGGTGGTCGAGGTGCTGGCGCTCTCGAGTGAAGAGCGCGAATTGTTCGAAAAACGGGTGCTGCAGGGGCGCAGGCCGTTCGAGCCGGTGCCGATCATGTATGAGCTGTCGGAAGAGCAGATTGCGCGGATTGCCGTCGATCAGTTCCGTCTGCCGGGGGTTGAGGTCGCAGCCCAGCTGGTGCGGCATTACCCAGAGGGCGAGCACTTCGCTCATTCGGTCGGATATGTCGGTCGAATCAACGAGGCCGAGCTCAAACAGCTCGATCCGGTCAATTACAGCGGCACCCACCACATCGGCAAGACTGGCATCGAGCGCTTCTACGAGGACTCGCTGCACGGGCAGGTGGGTTACGAGGAGGTCGAAACCAACGCGCGTGGGCGGGTGCTACGGGTGCTCAAGCGCACCGATCCGATCCCTGGCAAGGATCTGATGCTGACCCTCGATCTTGAACTTCAGCAAGCTGCCGAGGCTGCGCTGGCAGGCCGCCGCGGTGCAGTGGTCGCGTTGCAGCCGAAGACTGGCGAGGTGCTGGCGATGGTCAGTCAGCCTAGCTTCGACCCCAATCTGTTCGTCACTGGTATCAGTTTCAAGGCGTATGGCGCGCTTCGCGATTCCATAGATCGCCCATTGTTCAACCGTGTTCTGCGCGGGCTCTACCCACCGGGGTCGACGATCAAACCGATGATGGCGGTGGCTGGCCTGGATGCCGGTGTGGTGACCGAGAACAGTCGCGTGTTCGACCCCGGCTTCTTTCAGCTGCCCAACGTCAAGCACAAGTACCGGAACTGGAATCGCGGCGGCGACGGCTGGGTAGATCTGGAAACCGCGATCATGCGGTCCAATGACACCTATTTTTACGACCTCGCCCACAAGATGGGCATCGACCGCATGCATGACTACATGAGCCGCTTCGGTCTCGGCCAGCGCGTGGCGCTGGACATGTTCGAGGAAACTGCCGGCCTGATGCCGTCGCGAGACTGGAAGCGTGGCCGTTACCGGCAGGCTTGGTATCCGGGCGAGACAGTCATCCTCGGCATCGGTCAGGGTTACATGCAAACCACGCCCTTGCAGCTCGCCCAGGCGACCGCGCTGATGGCGACTCACGGTAAGTGGATCAGGCCGCACCTGGCGAAAAGCATCGAAGGAGAAATACCTGTCGATCCTGAACCGATGCCCGACATTCAGCTTCGCGACCCCGATTACTGGGATGCTTCCATCAACGGAATGGTGAAGGTGCTGCACGGCGCCCGCGGCACGGCAAAGAAGGTTGGCGACACCGCCGCCTACCTCATCGCCGGCAAGAGCGGTACGGCGCAGGTCGTGGCCATCAAGCAGGGCGAAAAGTACGACAGCGGCAAACTCGCCGAACGCCATCGCGACCACGCCTTGTTCGTCGCCTTCGCGCCTGTGCATGACCCGCAGATTGCTGTAGCTGTCATGGTCGAGAACGGCGAGTCCGGCTCCGGCGTAGCCGCGCCAGTGGCCAAGCAGGTCATGGATGCATGGCTGCTCAACGAGGCGGGCGAGTTGAAGGCCGAGTACGCCCCGCCCCTGACGGCAGAGAGGCCCAAACCGTGAGCGGAACGTTTGACCGCACGCTTTCAACGTCCGATGTGATGCGTCGCCGGGCGTCACTGTTACAGCGTATGCACATCGATGGGGTGCTGCTCCTGCTGCTGCTGATGCTCGCGGCCGGAAGCCTGTTCGTCCTTTATTCCGCTGGCGGCAAGAATGTTGATCTTCTGATCAAACAGGCGACTTCCTATGGCTTCGGATTGGGCGCCATGCTGGTCATAGCGCAGTTGGAACCAAGGTTCATGGCGCGCTGGGTGCCGGCGGGTTATCTGGCGGTTGTGGCATTGCTGGTTGCTGTGGAGTTCGTCGGCTACACCGCAATGGGGGCGACCCGGTGGATCAATATACCCGGGGTGATTCGCTTCCAGCCGTCCGAGTTCATGAAGATCATCATGCCGATGACCATCGCCTGGTATCTGTCCGCGCGCGCCTTGCCGCCTGGTATCAAGCACACCATGGTCAGTCTGGGCCTGATCCTCACGCCCTTCGTGTTGATCCTCAAGCAGCCGGACCTTGGCACTTCGTTGCTGGTACTGGTCTCCGGTGCTTTCGTGCTGTTCATCGCCGGGTTGCGCTGGCGCTGGATCATGAGCGCGATCGCGGCGCTGGTGCCGATTGCCGTGGCCATGTGGTATTTCGTGCTGCACAACTACCAGAAACAGCGCGTGCACACATTCCTCGATCCGGAAAGCGACCCGCTGGGAACCGGCTGGAACATCATCCAGTCGAAGGCCGCGATTGGTTCGGGCGGCGTGTTTGGCAAGGGTTGGTTGCTGGGTACTCAGTCGCATCTGGATTTTTTGCCCGAAAGCCATACGGACTTTATCATTGCGGTTCTGGCTGAAGAGTTCGGCCTGGTGGGCGTTTGCCTGCTGCTGCTGCTGTACCTGCTACTGATTGCGCGTGGTTTGGTCATCACCGTTCAGGCGCAAACGCTGTTTGGCAAGTTGCTGGCCGGTGCGCTGACGATGACCTTCTTCGTTTACGTATTCATCAACATCGGCATGGTCAGTGGTCTGTTGCCGGTGGTAGGGGTGCCGTTGCCCTTCATCAGTTTCGGTGGCACTTCATTGGTAACCCTGCTATCAGGGTTCGGGGTTTTGATGTCGATCCACACCCATCGCAAGTGGATCGCACAGGTTTGAATAGAGTGAATTTCTTGGATCGATTACGGCGTGGCTGGTTGACACGAGCGCTCTGCGGAGCGGGTCTTTTCGCGGCGCTAGGAAACTCTCCAGCGGTTTTTGCGGCAGATTATCAGGGCGAAAAGGTCGCCGATTTCGTGCGCGAAATGACTCAGGATTACGGGTTTGCCAGTGAGCAGGTGGCCGAAGTGCTGGCGCAGGCGGAGCGCAAGCAGGTGATCCTCGATGCCATCTCCCGACCGGCCGAGCGCGTCAAAGCGTGGAAAGAATATCGACCGATCTTCATGACCGATTCGCGGATTGCCCAAGGCGTGGACTTCTGGCGCGAGAATGAGGCGACGCTGGCGCGCGCCGAGCAGGAATTCGGTGTGCCGGCACAGGTGATCGTCGCCATCATCGGCGTTGAAACCTTCTACGGTCGCAACACGGGCAACTACCGGGTCATAGATGCTTTGTCGACCCTGGGCTTCGACTACCCGCCGCGCCAGCCATTCTTCCGCCAACAGCTCAAAGAGTTCCTCTTGCTGGCCCGTGAAGAGCAAGTCGACCCTCTCACGCTGACCGGTTCCTATGCCGGTGCCATGGGGCTGCCGCAATTCATGCCGAGCAGCTTTCGCGCCTATGCGGTGGACTTCGATGCAGACGGTCGCATCGATATCTGGAAGAACCCGGTCGATGCAATTGGCAGCGCCGCCAACTATTTCAAGCAGCACGGTTGGACTGCCGGCGCGCCAGTGGTAGCGCGGGCTACGGTCAATGGTGAGCGACATGGCGAAGGTCTGACCGAAGGACTTGAGCCTGTGAAGAATGCCGCGGAATTGCGCGAGCTGGGTTGGCAGTGGCCAGCCGAAACGAAGATGCCCGACGACACTGCGGTAACGGCCTTTCGCCTGGAGGGTGCCGACGGCGACGAGTACTGGGTCGGCTTGCCCAACTTCTATGTCATCACCCGTTATAACCGCAGCGTCATGTACGCCATGGCAGTCCATCAGCTCTCCGAGCAGCTGGTCCAGGCGCGGGGTGCGCAATGACCGCTCGTTTGCTGGCGGTAGCGGCCTTCGCTGTGCTGGTAGTCGGATGTTCGTCGGCGCCTGCACCGTCATCGCCGGCCCCCGCGAAAAGCGCCGGCATCAGCGGGCCGGGTGACTACTCACGGCCGCACAAGGATGGCGCGCCCTGGTGGGATGTCGACGTTTCCAGCATTCCAGACGCAACGCCAACACCGCACAACGGCCCGTTCAAGGCCAATCCCTACACTGTGCTGGGCAAAACTTATTACCCGATTGGGGACGGACGCAATTATCGGGCGACCGGAACGGCATCCTGGTACGGCACCAAGTTTCATGGTCAGCCAACGGCCAACGGCGAAAAGTACGATCTGTATGGCATGAGCGCCGCGCATAAGACGCTGCCGCTACCCAGTTATGTTCGGGTCACCAACCTCGACAATGGCAAGGCCGTGGTGCTTCGAGTCAACGATCGCGGCCCGTTCTACTCGGATCGAATCATTGATCTGTCTTTTGCTGCGGCGAAGAAACTGGGCTATGCCGAAACCGGGACCGCGCGGGTCAAGGTCGAAGGCATCGATCCGAAGCAGTGGTGGGCCGAGCGTGGCAGGCCGGCGCCTATGGTACTGGCCCAGCCTCAAAAGGTTGCTAAGCCCTCAGTTGCTGCGCTGGCGCAACCTGTCGAGCAATACACGCCGCCACCGGCGCAGCATGCTGGCGCAACTGTGCCGGTTGAGGTTGCCAATGACACCACGCGAGACGTATCTGGGGCGGGGGTCTACCTGCAGGTCGGCGCGTTTGCAAACCCGGATGCGGCTCAGTTGCTGCGTGACAAGCTCAGCAGCATGACCGGTGCGCCGGTGTTCGTAAGTTCGGTTGTCCATCAGCAGCAGATCTTGCACCGGGTACGCCTGGGGCCCATTGACTCCCCCGATGAAGCTGCGCAGCTCGAACAGAGCGTTCGCCTTGCCAATCTGGGAAACCCGCGGCGAGTAAGCGGCGATTAAACCTGTACCTCGTTGATAGATACACCACGCTGACCTGTACCGTTTTTGCCACACCACCTTTCTGAGAGCGCAATGACTATCACCACCTTCGTGCACCGGCTGTTCCTCCTAACCGTGCTGGCCGTAGCGCCCACCGCCTGGGCCGAGCCGATCATTCCGTCACCGCCACAGCTGGCGGCCAAATCTTACGTCCTGATGGACGCCGCCAGCGGCAAGGTTCTGGTCGAGAATGCCGGTGATGAGCGCCTGCCGCCCGCCAGCTTGACCAAGCTGATGACGGCTTACATCGCCACCCTGGAGATCAAGAAGGGGCAGATCTCCGAAAGCGACATGGTGACCGTCAGCGAAAAAGCCTGGCGCACCGGCGGCTCGCGGATGTTCATCCAGGTCAATACGCAGGTTTCGGTGGACGATCTGCTGCACGGCATCATTATCCAGTCCGGTAATGACGCCAGCGTGGCAATGGCTGAGCATATCGCCGGTAGCGAAGAGGCGTTCGCCGACCTCATGAACAGCACAGCGCAGCGGTTGGGCATGAGCAATACGCACTTCATGAATGCCACCGGGCTGCCTCATCCAGAGCATTATTCGTCCGCTGCCGACATGGCCAAGCTGGCTCGCGCGATCATCCATGAGGATCCCGCGCACTACGGCATCTATGCGCAAAAGGAGTTCTTCTGGAACAACATCAAGCAGCCGAACCGCAACCTTCTACTGTGGCGTGACAAAACCGTCGATGGCCTTAAGACCGGCCACACTGAAGAGGCTGGCTACTGCCTGGTAGCTTCTGCAGTGCGTGATGACATGCGTCTGATCACCGCTGTCTTCGGCACCAATAGCGAGCAGGCGCGTGCCGCCGAGACGCAGAAGCTGCTGACCTATGGCTTCCGCTTCTTCGAAACCCGGACCTTCTATCAGAAAGGTGTTGAGCTAGCGACGTCCCGTGTCTGGAAGGGTCAGCAGGACCAGGTGAGCGCCGGGCTTGCGGGTGATCTGACCATGACCCTGCCGCGCGGGCAGATGGACAAGCTGCAGGCCGGCCTGACCTTTAACCCCGAACTCACGGCGCCAATCCAGCAGGGTGATGTGGTTGGCAAGGTTGAGGTCAGTCTCGATGGACAGGTGGTGCAAAGCACCGATCTGATTGCACTGCAGACCGTGGAAGAAGGTGGGCTGTTCAGCCGTCTGTGGGATAGCATTCAGCTGTTCTTCTTCAATCTCTTCAACTGACCTCTTGAGCGCGCCCAGGCTGTCCGTCGGGCGCGCCCTTTGCGGATCATGAGTCCGTTGCCATGACTGAAAGTAAAAGCGAAACACAGCCGCCGAAAATCGAATTTCCCTGCGAGCGTTATCCGATCAAAGTAATTGGAGATGCGGGGGAGGGCTTCAGCGACACGGTGGTCGAGGTTATCCGTCGGCATGCGCCGGATTTTGACGAAACCACTCTGGTGACTCGAGACAGTCGCAACGGCCGGTTTCTGTCCGTGCAGGTCTTGATCACCGCCACCAGCGTCGATCAGCTGCAGGCGATCCATGTCGATCTGCGCGCTACCGGGCGCGTGCACATGGTGCTGTGATGAGCGGCGAGCCCGCCAATCCTGTCTTGGGTGCTAGCTCTGTGGTAGAGGATGCCCCAACGATGAGTGGCCCCTCGCTGGTGGTGCGCGAGCTCGGCCTGGTGGACTATCCGATCGCCTGGCAAGCCATGCAGCGCTTTACCAATGAACGGCTGCCGGACACAGTTGACGAGATCTGGTTGCTACAGCATCCGCGGGTGTTTACTCAGGGGCAGGCTGGCAAGCCGGAGCACTTGCTGTTACCAGGCGATATTCCTGTGGTTCAGGCCGATCGGGGCGGACAGGTGACCTACCATGGTCCTGGGCAGCTGGTGTGCTATTTGATGCTGGATGTCAGGCGGCTGGGCTTTGGTGTGCGCGAGCTGGTCAGCCGTATCGAGCTTAGCTTGATTGATCTGCTTGCCAGCTACGGTGTTGACGCCTTGGCCAAGCCCGATGCGCCTGGCGTGTACGTTAGTGGCGCCAAGATCGCCTCTCTCGGCCTGCGCATCCGTAACGGCCGCTCGTTCCATGGGCTGGCGCTCAATGTGGACATGGACCTCGAGCCCTTCGGGCGAATCAACCCATGCGGCTATGCCGGCATGCGCATGACACAGTTGGCGGATCTGGTCGCTGGGCCAATAGCCTTTGCCGAGGTCAGTGCCCGTATGCGCGAACAGCTGGCCAAGCACCTCGGCTACGCGCAGCAGCAAACCCTGACAAACGTAGCAATAGTCTAGGTAGGGCGACTGCCAGCTTTTCCAGTGGCGGATAGGACGCCGCCTGCCCAGGCGCGTTGCCAGGAGCAGGCGGTGTCCGGTTCGATCAGTTCAGGTTGAGGGTTGGTATCAGGCTGCTGTCGAATGGCTGACCGGGGACCGGCACCGGGGCGGCCAGGCCCAGGTTGTTCTTCTCGAAGACCCGGTCGGCTCGGTAGCTGGAGCGCACCAGTGGGCCTGCGGCTACTTCCATAAAGCCCTTCGCCAGACCGATATCGCGGAAGCGGTTGAATTCTTCCGGACTGACCCAGCGTTTGACCGGCAGGTGGTTACGAGTTGGCTGCAGGTACTGGCCAAGGGTAAGGATGTCCACACCAATGGCGCGGAGGTCATCCATTGTCTGCAACACTTCCTCGTCGGTTTCGCCCAAGCCCAGCATCAGGCTGGTCTTGGTCAGCATCTCGGGGCGATGGCGCTTGGCGTGCTCCAGCACCCGCAGGGTCTTCTCGTAGCCTGCACGCGGGTCGCGTACTTCATGGGTCAGGCGTTCGACTGTCTCGACATTCTGCGCGAACACTTCAAGGCCTGAGTCCGCCACGCGTTCGATAGCTTGCAGGTCGCCGTCAAAGTCGGGCGTCAGGGCCTCCACGACCACCTGCGGCGTACGCTCCTTGATCGCGCGGACACAGGCCGCGTAGTGTGCGGCGCCGCCGTCATCCAGATCGTCGCGGTCCACTGAGGTCAGCACGATATAGCGCAGCGCCATCAGCTCCACCGACTTGGCGGTGTTCTGTGGCTCTTCCTGATCCAGCCAGCCGTTGGGATTACCGGTGTCTACCGCGCAGAAGCGGCACGCGCGGGTGCACACCGAGCCCATCAGCATGATGGTGGCAGTACCGTTGGACCAGCATTCGCCCATATTCGGGCAGTGGGATTCCTGGCATACGGTGCTCAGGCGGTGTTCGCCGACATTGCGCTTGACCGCTTCGAAGCGGCTACCGCTTGGTGCCTTGACCCGCAGCCATTTGGGCTTGGGTTCGAAGACCTGGGGCTCGCTTGAGGCGCGACGCTTTTGGCCGTCCTTGATTGCAGTGATGCCCTGGGTGGTGCGGAATTTTTCGCCGCTGGCAATGGCCTTGGGTTGGGAGGTGTCGGACATCGGCTTTCTGGGCTCCGCTAGAGGCTCCGTGGACGAGGCGGCTTGTGGCCGCTGCGCAGTTTATCACAGGCACTGACCGTTCAGTCGCGTCAGGCGAGCCGTGCGGTTGCTATGTGAATTGCCGGTGAGAGGGCGGGGGCAGGCACTAGCCGAATAATCCGGCCATGTGCGCTAAGGTTCCGCGCGGAGCCGTCCCAGCAATTCCTGCGTCGGATGGCCATCGGCGGGCCAGCCCAACAGTTGCTGAAAGCCACGGATAGCACTGCGGGTATTGGCGCCAATGATGCCGTCCGGTGTGCCTGGGTCAAAGCCATGCATCGTCAGGCGCTCCTGCAATTCGACGCGCTCGGAGCGGCTCAGTGGCTGCTCACCTTTTGGCCAGCTTGCACGTACCCGGCCGGCACCGTTGAAGCGCTCGGACAGCAGCCCGATCGCCAGCGCATAGGATGACGAGTTGTTGTAGCGCAGAATGGCCCGGAAATTATCCAACACCAGGAACGCCGGCCCGCGATAGCCAGCGGGGAGCAACAGCGTAGCTGTTGCCTCATCCATATCAGTGCCGCTCGGTAGTTCGGTCAATCCGAGCTGGCGCCAGGCGGCTACCGTTTTGCGGATAGCGTTGTCAGCCTGCGCATACTCGAACCCGTCCGGCAGCTTGACCTCAAAGCCCCACGGTTGCCCGGCGTTCCAGCCAGAGGCCTGCAGGTAGTGCGCGGCCGAAGCCAGCGCATCGGCAGAGCTGCTCCAGATGTTACGGCTGCCGTCGCCATCGAAATCCACGGCATGAGTGTTGTAGGTGGTTGGAATGAACTGGGTCTGTCCCATTGCGCCGGCCCAGGAACCCCGTAGCTGATCGGCACTCACGTCGCCATGCTCGAGGATTTCCAGCGCAGCCAGCAACTGGCTTTTGGCAAAGCCCGGGCGTCGCCCCTCGTGTGCCAAAGTTGCGAGCGAGCGAATGACGCTCTTGTCGCCCATGATCTGTCCGTAGCTGCTTTCCAGGCCCCAGATGGCCACCAGCGTGTTCCGGTCCACACCATAGCGCGCCTCAATGTCGTCCAGCGTCGCTTGATGTTGGGTTAGCAGGCGCTGGCCGCGCTCAACCCGCTGCTTTGATAGCGCGCCGTCCAGATATTGCCAGACCGGTCGACTGAATTCGGGCTGGCTGCGATCCGCAATGATGATGCTCGGGTCAGGCGTGACACCTGCAAAGGCGCGGTCGAAAACCTGCGCTGAGACACCCGCCTGAAGGGCCTCGCTGCGAAAAGCGTCGCGCCATTCAGCGAAGCTCAGTTGAGCAGGCTCGGCTTCGGGTGGCACCACGTTGGATTCGGCAGTGCTCTGAGCCGGCTGACTAGTCGCGGCCACCTCGGTTGGTGCGGCCGGCTCTGCGGCACAGGCAACCATTATGCTCAGGGCTGATCCGGCAATCAGAGTTCGCAGCAGCAGGACGGGGACGAAGGTGTAAAGCATGCACCACTCTCGGCAGGTCATCGGCAGGTGACATTATCACGCTTTGAAGGGCTTGGCTTTTCAAGCCGCCAGAAGGACCGAAGCCTCCCAGTTGGTGGACTGGGAGGCTTCGCGGCGGTAGCTGCCTTTGCCTTTTTTCGGCTGTTCCTGGCGACAGCGAAACAGAGGTTGCGCTGCCAGGCTTTTGGCCTTGTTCGGCCGCTTTCGTTGCTTGCTCATCACGTACCCTCTTGCTTGCTCATGATCAGGCGAGGGCATCATAGGGGTTGTACAAAAAATGTCCAGCACCTGCCGAGGGCTGGCAAGCCTGGAGCGCGATTCAACTCGCGAGAATCAGGCGACCGATCCCAGCACTGCTTCGCCTCGCGCTACAACCGGATCTGACGTCCACACAGCTGTAGGCACAGATCAGTCAATCCGACCCAGGGATCGCCTTCGGCCTGGCCCTTGATCTGTTCGTCAATTTGTTGCGCGCTCATCAGCAGGCGTTGCCAGCCCGCTGCATCGTGACGTTGAAGCGCTTTGCTGACCAGAGGTTTGCGCTTATCCCATACCGGCGGTCGAGCCTGGCTGAACGCACGGTCTAGCGGTACGCCCTGAGCGTACTGATGGGCAATATTGGCCAGCTGGCGGACTTCGCGCGCGACGGCCCAGAGGATCACCGGCGCCTCGACCCCTTCGGCGCGCAAGCCAGCCAGCATCTGCAGAATGTGCTCCGGCTGACCAAGCAGCGCGGCATCAATCAGCCCGAAGACGTCGTAGCGGGCGCTGTCAGCCACGGCAGCCTGCACGGTTTCGGTGGTTACCTGGCCGCCCTCGGCTAGCAGTTTTAACTTTTCGATTTCCTGCGCGGCGGCCAACAGATTGCCCTCGACGCGGGCTGCGATCAGTTCTACGGCTTCCTGGTCTGCGGCGAGACCGGCCTGTGCCAGGCGTTGTCGAATCCACTGCGGCAGCTGTTGCGCATCCACCGGCCAGATCTGCAGGAACTGCACCTGTTTGCCATCGATCAGCGCCTTGGCCCACTTGGTCTTTTGGGTGTTGCCGTCAAGCTTGGGCAGGCTGATCAGCAGCACGGTGTCTTCTGCAGGTCGTGCAAGGTAGTCGATCAGCGCCGCGGCGCCCTTGTCGCCGGGTTTGCCGTTGGGGATGCGCAGCTCCAGCAGACGCTTTTCCGCAAACAGGGAGAGGCTGGCTCCGGCTTCGATGAGCTGGCCCCAGTCGAAACCGGTTTCGACGTTGAGTACCTGGCGCTCGCTGAAATCTTGTTGGCGGCAGGCCGCACGGATGGCGTCGCTGGCTTCCTGGCAGAGCAGGTGCTCGTCGCCACTGACCACATAGACCGGCGCTAGGGGGCCTTGCAGGTGCTTGGCAAGCTGGGCGGGAGGTAACTTCATCGGAACGATCGGAAGCCTGCGTCAGCAGGCTCCCCGGTCTTCATTGCAGCGGCAGTTCGATGGGCGGCTGCAAAGGTTGTGCAGACTGCTCGCGCATCTGTGCCTCGATCGCCTCGGCTTCGGCGCGCTTCTTCGCTTCCGCGGTCTGCTGCAGCTGGTCGAGCTGTGCCGGTGTGATATTGCGTAGGCGCATGCTCAGCTGCTGCAGGAGTTCGCGGCGCATTTCCCGGCGCAGCTGGCTGGCTTCCTGATCCGAACTGATCAGGTTGCTGCTGTCATGGACATACACCTTGGATACTTCGACCTGGTCTTCCAGCAGCACTGTGTTCTGCGGGCCGCGGATCTCGTAGTCGAGACTCTGGGTCAGTTCGTACTCGGCAGTGCGTGCTGCGGTCGTATAGCTGGCGGTGCGTTGACGGGTCTGCTCACGCACCAGATCAAGGGTGTAGCGAGCACCCGGATAAACCCTGACGCCGCTGTCCTTGAGTAACTCTTCAAGCTGCTGCACGGTTTCGCCGTAGCTGTTGCGGGCTTGCAGATTGACTTCATCGAGCGCGAAGTTGGTATCGCCCGTTCCCCGCAGCTGGAAGCCGCAGGCGCTCAACAGCAGGGCCAGGCCAACCACCACCAGATTGCGTTTGATCATGTTGTTTTCCCCTTGCCAGCCTTAGCGCACGCGCCAAGACGAATCAGTTAGCGACGATATTGACCAGCTTGCCCGGTACCACGATGACCTTGCGGATCGTCAGACCTTCAGTGAAGCGCACAACGTTCTCGTTGGCGCGGGCCGTGGCTTCGACCTCTTCACGAGTGGCGCTCGCGGACACTTCGATTTGTCCGCGCAGCTTGCCGTTGACCTGGACCACCAGTGTCAGGCTGTCCTGAACCAGGGCAGTCTCGTCGACCGTCGGCCATTGTGCATCGATGATCGAGCCGCTGTGACCTAGCTGCTGCCAGAGCTCATGACAGATATGCGGCGTAATCGGCGCCAGCAGCAGCGCAACGGTTTCGAGGCCTTCTTGAAGCAGCGCGCGGTCCTGCTCGGTATCCGCGGCTGCCTTCTCCAGGACGTTCATCAGCGTCATCACCTGGGCGATGGCGGTGTTGAATTTGTGGTGCTGGCCGACATCTTGACTGGCCTGCTTGATCGCCAGGTGAATCGCGCGGCGTACGGCCTTTTGCTCATCACCGAGGCTGGAGATGTCCAGTCGGGCAACGGCACCCGCGCTGACGTGGGCGTGTGCCAGGCGCCAGACGCGGCGCAGGAAGCGACTGGCACCCTCGACGCCGGAATCGGACCACTCCAGGCTCATGTCCGGCGGCGAGGCGAACATCATGAACAGGCGGCAGGTATCGGCGCCGTAGCTGTCGATCATCGCCTGCGGGTCGACACCATTGTTCTTTGACTTCGACATCTTCTCGGTGCCGCCGATTTCTACCGGCAGGCCATCGCTGGCGAGTTTGGCACCGATGACTTTGGCCTTGGCGTCGCGCTCGACGATGACGTCGGCCGGGTTGAACCAGTCCTTGCCGCCATTTTCCAGGGTGCGGTAGTAGGTGTCCGCGATGACCATGCCCTGCGTGAGCAGGTTCTTGAACGGCTCGTTGGAGCTGACCAGCCCCTCGTCACGCATCAGCTTGTGGAAGAAGCGCGCATAGAGCAGATGCAGGATCGCGTGCTCGATGCCACCGATGTACTGGTCTACCGGCAGCCAGTGGTTGGCTGCGGCAGGATCGACCATGCCCTGGTCATAATGCGGCGAGGCATAGCGAGCAAAGTACCAGGACGATTCGACAAAGGTGTCCATGGTGTCGGTTTCGCGCTTGGCTGCGGCGCCGCAATTGGGACAGCTGCAGTCATAGAACTCCGGCATGCGCGCCAGCGGTGAACCGGCGCCATCCGGAACGACGTCTTCGGGCAGCACTACTGGGAGCTGGTCTTCCGGTACCGGTACGTCACCGCAGCTCTGGCAGTGGATGATCGGAATCGGGCAGCCCCAGTAGCGCTGGCGGCTGATGCCCCAATCGCGCAGGCGGAACTGGGTGCGGGCCTGGCCGAGGCCTTTGCGCTGCAGGGCTGCTTCCATGGCGTCGAACGCGCCGTCGAAATCCAGCCCGTTGAATTCGTGGGAATTGATCAGCTCGCCATGCTCACCGTAGGCGTCGTTCCAAGGTGCAGGCGTCTCGTCTCCTGCGCTGGTGCGCACAACAGGTTTGATCGGCAGGTCGTACTTGGTCGCGAAGGCAAAGTCGCGTTCGTCATGGGCCGGAACGGCCATCACTGCGCCTTCGCCGTAGTTCATTAGCACGTAGTTGGCGACCCACACCGGCAGCAGCTCGCCAGTGAGTGGGTGCTGTACCTTCAAAGCAGTGGCAAGGCCTTTCTTTTCCTGGGTGGCGATGTCGGCTTCAGCGACGCCGCCGCGCTTGCATTCATCAATGAACGCTTGCAGTTCTGAATCATTTTGAGCCGCAAGGGTGGCCAGCGGATGTTCGGCGGCCACCGCGACATAGGTGGCACCCATCAGCGTATCGGGGCGGGTGGTGAAGACCTTCATCACGCCTTCGCTGCCGATGCTGGCAGCGTCGTAAGGGAAGCTGATCTCCATGCCGCGCGACTTGCCGATCCAGTTGCGCTGCATGGTCTTGACCTGTTCGGGCCAGCCATCCAGCTCGTCCAGGCTCTCCAGTAGCTCATCCGCGTAGGCGGTGATCTTGAAGTAATACATGGGGATTTCGCGCTTTTCGATCAGAGCGCCAGAGCGCCAGCCGCGACCGTCGATGACCTGCTCGTTTGCCAGTACGGTCTGGTCAACCGGGTCCCAGTTGACGGTGCCGTTCTTGCGATAGATGACGCCCTTTTCGTACAGACGGGTGAACAGCCACTGCTCCCAGCGGTAGTAGTCCGGCTTGCAGGTCGTGACTTCTCGCGTCCAGTCGACAGCCAGTCCCAGGCTCTTGAGCTGGGTGCGCATGTAGTCGATGTTTTCGTAGGTCCACTTGGCTGGCGCGACCTTGTTCTTCATTGCCGCGTTTTCCGCCGGCATGCCGAACGCGTCCCAGCCCATGGGCTGCAGCACATTCTTACCCTGCATGCGCTGGTAGCGGGCAATCACATCGCCAATGGTGTAGTTGCGCACATGCCCCATGTGCAGCTTGCCGCTGGGGTAGGGGAACATCGACAGGCAATAGAAAGTGTCCTTGCCTGGCTGTTCGCTTACTTCAAAGGATTTCTGCGAGTCCCAGTGGGACTGCGCGGCGGCTTCGATTTCGCGGGGCTGATACTGTTCGTGCATGGCTACTGGCGTTGGAAAGGGGGCTGGCTGTTCGCATGGCAGCTCGGGCTGTCGCATGGCTGGCACTAAGCCTGACACGGCGGCGCAACGGGTTGGATACGAACGCATAGAAGCGCCGTAGCATACATGACCCTCCGCAACCGAGGGAAACCCGATTTGCCAGCGCTGAGCGCCCCGTTTGTCGCGCGCGAGGTGGATGTTCGAGTCTGAACTACGCTTGTACAGGGGGCGGGATGAACACGAGGTGAATCATGGGTAAAGAACGCCAGGCGGGTGAGGGCAATCTGTACGGACGCGTGCTGCAGCGGCTGACACTGGCCTTGGAAGAAGCCGAACGAAGAACGGGTGATGAGACTGGCGCTACGGCCGAATTGGAGGTCGGTGGGTTGACCCCTGCGGAGTTCGACCTGATCCGTGCCTACCTGCAGCAGGATTCGCAGTGGTTGTCCGGTTGGCACGCCGCCGCCGAAGAACAGGCGCAGCTGGACCGTCAGGCGACCCGGCCAGCGTTGCGCAATGTGTTGCGGCAGCACTCGAGCAAGCACTGCAAGCAGAGCCCGCCTGCGCTGCGGCAATCGATGGTCTGCGCGCTCTGTGGCACCAGCGTGCATTGGCCAGAGGGCGCCGGCGCGGTCGCTTGCTCGGCTTGCGGTTCGCAGTTGCTTCGTGCTCGGCAACGGTTGCATACCTACCCAAAGCACTGACGGCGTCCGTGCTGCCGACAAGCGGGCGCCTCGGCAGGTAAAGTGGCAGCGGCCGATCGACCGGAGCTGCACATGCCAATACGCTATTTCTTCAAACAGTTACTGCTGCCGCCCGGTGGGCTGCTGTTGTTATTGCTCGCGGCCTGGTGGCTGCGGCGTCGCTCACCACGGCTGGCAGCGTTCTGTTTCATGCTGGGGTTCGGCGGGCTGTGGCTGATGAGCCTGCCGGTGACTGTTGAGTGGGCAGCACGAGCGATCGAAAGCGAAGTGGCGCTGCATCGTTCGGAATGGAGCAGCCTCGGAAAGCGTGCACAGGCAATTGTCGTGCTGGGCGCGGGTCGAGAACAGGCCGATCCCGCGTGGGGTTCCGATCAGCCCAGCCATATCGCCCTTGAGCGGCTGCGTTATGCATCGCGATTGGCGAAGGCGTCGGGTCTGCCAATCCTGGCGAGCGGTGGACTGCACTATGGCGAGCCGCCTAGCGAAGCGCTATTGGCTGCCGAGGCGCTGGAGCGCGATTTCGATACACCAACGCAGTGGCTCGAAGAGCGCAGCCGAACCACCTGGGAGAATGCGCGCTATAGCGCGGAAATGCTCAAGGCTGCGGGAATCAAACGCATCGTGCTGGTGACGTCCGCGTCGCACATGCCGCGGTCGCGCTGGTGCTTTGAGGAGGTCGGGCTGGAAGTGATCGCTGCACCGGTAGGATTCATCGGTGTCCCCAACGGGCGACCCTTTGGCGGCTGGCTGCCCGAGGCGAAGGCCGTCTGGCAGAACGGCATGCTGCTCAACGAAGCAGTTGGCATGCTGGTCTACCCGCTGCTTTATGACAGCGCCTCTGAGTAGATGCACATCGGACGCCGGCTGGCGCGATGAGTATCAGCCTCGCCGACGTCGTACCAGGCCCCAGCCGAGCAGCAGCGCACAGATGGTGATCAAGGGCCAGGAGCGCCATTGCAGATAAGGCGTCAATCCCTGCATGGGCGTGACCTCGCCGTATAGTACCGCTTCCTGAAAAGCCGGGATTTGCTCGACGATGCCGCCGTGCGGGTCGATCAGCACCGTAACGCCGTTATTGGTGGCACGAATCATCCAGCGGCCTGCCTCCAGCGCTCGCATCTGTGCCATCTGCAGATGCTGCAGCGGGCCGATGGAGTGGCCGAACCAGGCGTCGTTGCTGACGGTGAGCAGGATGTCGCTCTGCGCCGCGAGGCCGGCGGCAAACTCGGGATAGACGACTTCGTAGCAAATGAATGGGGCGATCTGAAAGCCCTTCGCCTGCAGCAGTGGTTGCTCGGGTGAACCGCGGGCGAAGTCCGACATGGGTAGATCGAAAAAGGCGATGAGGCCACGCAACAGATCTTGCAGCGGCACGTATTCACCGAACGGCACCAGCTTCTGCTTCAGGTAGATACCTTGCGCGTCGCCTGCCGTGGTCAGGCCGTTGTAGTAGCGCAGCTCCCCGTCGGCGTTGGGCTGGCGTACCGGGACGCCGGTGATCAGGGCTGACTGCCGGTCCTGGGCGAAGCGGCTCATCATCGTCAGGTAGCCTTCAGCGTGCTCCTTGAGAATGGGCACCGCCGTTTCTGGCCACACTATGAGGTCCGCGGGCTTGCTGCGGAAGGTCATGTCGCGGTAGAGCAGCAGCTGCATCTCGAGCTTTTTCGGGTCCCACTTGATGCTTTGCGCAACATTGCCCTGCATTGCGGCGACGGTAATCGGTTCGGCTTTCGCGGAGGTCCAGGCGTGATTGCCGAAGGCCAGTGCGCCGCCCCAGAAGGCGACCAGCAGTATCAGGGCGCCACTCAGCGATGCCTTGTGGCGAAGGAGTTGCGGCAGCTCGACAAGCAGCGTGGCAGTCAGCGCGAGCGCAAAGGTCAGCAGCCAGACGCCGCCGACCGGCGCGAGCCCGGCTAAGGGTCCATCCAGTTGGCTGTAACCGGCGTAAAGCCAGGGGAAGCCTGTCAGGGCCCAGCCGCGCAGGGCGTCCAGGGCGAGCCAGAGTGCGGCGAACAGCAGGGCGTTGAGCAGTGGCGCCGCCGTCTGCCGTAACCAGCGGGCCCAGGCCCAGCCCAGCAGCATGAAGAACAGTGCCAAACCGGCCACGAAGCCCAGTGTCAACGCGCCGGCCAGCACCGGCGGCGCCGAGCCGAAGTCGTGAATGCTGACGTAAACCCAGCTGACGCCCGAGGCGAACAGGCCGAAGCCGTAGCACCAGCCGCGGCCAGCCGCCTGTTTGGGCGTCAGCTCGCGCAGGCCCAGATAAATCACACCCATCGACACCAAGGCCAACGGCCAGATATCGAACGGGGCGAGCGACAGGGTGGTCAGGGCGCCGGCGGCGAGCGCCAGCAGGTTGCCGAGCCAGCCGGGGCGGGTAATCCAACGCATGGATGTTCCTTGGATAGCCGCCGCAAGCGCGAACGGCGTGCGGCGGGTGAATGCTAAAACGAGCTCATAAGTCAGCGCAGCAGCGCTAGCGGTTTTCGACTTCAGTACGGGTCAGGCGCAGCATGTGAACCCGGCGACTGTCGGCATTCAGCACGCGGAAACGGAAGCCATCTATCTCTGTCACCTCGTTACGCTTGGGCAGGTGACCGAAAGTGCTCATCACAAGGCCTGCGACGGTGTCGAATTCTTCGTCGGGGAATTCGCTCTGGAAGAACTCGTTGAAGCTGTCGATGGGCGTCAGCGCCTTGACCAGAAAGTCCCCGCTCGGCAGCGGCCGGATGTAGCTGTCTTCTTCGATGTCATGCTCGTCTTCGATGTCGCCAACGATCTGTTCGAGCACGTCCTCAATGGTGACCAGCCCGGCTACGCCGCCGTATTCGTCAATGACGATCGCCATATGGCTGTGGTTGGCGCGGAACTCGCGCAGCAGCACGTTGAGGCGTTTGGACTCGGGCACGAAAGTGGCGGGGCGCAGCAGGTCCTTGATGTCGAAACTCTGCTGATCGCCCTGCAGGATCAGCGGCAGCAAGTCCTTGGCCAGCAACACGCCAATCACTTCGTCGAGGCTGTCACCGACTACCGGATAGCGCGAGTGCGCTGCGGAAATGATCGCTGGGAGAAACTCCTTTGGCGACTGGTCGGCCCTGATGCTCATCACCTGCGAGCGCGGCACCATGATGTCTCGCACTTGCAGGTCGGCGACTTGAATGGCGCCCTCGACAATCGCCAGGGCTTCGTTGTCGAGCAGTTTGTTCTGGTGGGCGCCGCGCAATACTTCCAGCAGCTCCTCACGGTTTTTCGGCTCATGGGCAAAAGCCTGGCTGATTTTCCCAAACCAGGACTTTTGCCCGTTGCTCGATCGGTCTTCGCTCATGTCTTTGACTCAATGGTCCTTGCAGTTGCCCGTCGCGGGCTATTCGTCAGCATAGGGGTCAGCATGACCCAATTCGGCCAGCAATTGACGCTCGAGGCTTTCCATCTCCTCTGCCTCTTCGTCGTCGATGTGATCGTAGCCCAGCAGATGCAGACATCCATGTATCACCAGATGCGCCCAGTGCGCCTGCGGCGGTTTGCCCTGCTCGGAGGCCTCGCGCTCGACCACTGGCACGCAAATCACCAGATCGCCAAGCAGCGGGATATCCAGAAGCGGAATGCCGTCCGGTCCGTCAGGCACATCAGCCGGGAAGGACAGCACGTTGGTGGCGTAATCCTTCTGCCGCCAGGTGCGATTGAGTTCGCGCCCTTCGGCTTCATCAACCAGGCGGATGGTCAGCTCGGAGTCGCCCTTGCGTTGGCGTAGCGCCAGCTCGCACCAGCGGTGAAGGTCGGCTTCCTCCGGAACGGCGCCGTCAGTTGCAATCTGCAGGTCGAGCTCAATCACCTTGGCTATCCTGCGACATGCGCTTGCCGGCCTGAGCCTGATTGCCCTCGAAGGCCTCGTACGCCTCGACGATGCGCTGCACCAATGGGTGACGCACGACGTCCTTCGGTTTGAAGTGCGTGAAGCTGATGCCGTTGACGTCCTTCAGCACTTCGATCACGTGGGCCAGGCCGCTCTTGGTGCCGCGAGGCAGGTCGACCTGGGTGATATCGCCGGTGATCACCGCTGTGGAACCGAAGCCGATTCGGGTCAGAAACATTTTCATTTGTTCGAGCGTGGTGTTCTGGCTTTCGTCGAGGATGATGAAGCTGTTGTTCAGCGTGCGTCCGCGCATGTAGGCCAGCGGCGCAATTTCGATAACCTGTTTCTCGATCAGCCTGGCGACCTGCTCGAACCCAAGCATCTCGTAAAGTGCGTCGTACAAGGGGCGCAAGTAAGGGTCGATCTTCTGAGCCAGATCGCCGGGGAGGAAGCCCAGCTTTTCACCTGCTTCGACTGCCGGGCGTACCAGCAGGATGCGACGAATCTGCTCGCGCTCCAGCGCGTCGACAGCGCAGGCCACCGCCAGATACGTCTTTCCCGTACCGGCTGGGCCGATGCCGAAGTTGATGTCGTTGTCGAGGATCGACTGCACGTAACGTTGCTGATTGACGCCGCGTGGACGGATATTGCCCTTGCGGGTGCGCAACGAAATGTTCGGGGTCGTGGATGAGTTGTTCAGCTCTTCCATTGCCGATTCCTGCAGGAACAGGTGAACCGTGTCCGGCGAGAGTTCAATGCTCTTGGTCTCGCGGTACAGGCGTCGCAGGAGGTGCTCTGCCGCTTGGGCCACATCGGCGGGGCCGACCAACTCGAACTGATTGCCGCGGTTGCGGATTTCCAGATCGAGGCGCTGCTCGATGAGGCGCAGATGCTCGTCGAACTGGCCGCAGAGATTGGCGAAGCGGTTGGCTTCAAAGGGTTCGAGGGTGAAACGATAAGGTTCTATGGGGGCGTTCAAGGGCTTTTAAGTGACCTGCTTTGCAAATAGGTTGGGTGAGAATAGCGCCGCGCGAGAAAAAAAGCAGCGCGCACCGGTCGTCGCGACCCGTGGCGAAAACGCAGCCGATGCCTTCGCTATCAGCTGCGGTTCAGTTATGCCGTGCGACTCACTGACTCTAGCAGCGTGCCACGCAACGAGTGCGGCAGCGCATCGTCAATGAACACATCAACAAACTGGCCGATCAGTCGGGGGTTGTCGCAACGGAAATTGACGATCCGATTGTGCTCGGTACGGCCCTGTAGCATGCCCGGGTCTTTCTTGGAGTAGTCGGTGACGAGAATGCGCTGCTGCGTACCGGCCATCTTTCGGCTGTTCTCGAAGCCCTGCTGGTTGATCCGTTGCTGCAGGATCGCCAGGCGCTGTTTCTTCACCTCTTCCGGTGTTTCGTCCACCAGATCCGCCGCCGGCGTGCCGGGCCGCGAGCTGTAGACGAAGGAGTAGGAAAAGTCGAAGCCAACGTCTTCGATCAGCTTCATGGTTTGTTCGAAGTCCTTCTCCGTTTCGCCGGGGAAGCCGACGATGAAGTCAGAGCTGATCAGGATATCCGGCACGGCGGCCTTGAGCTTGCGGATCCGCGACTTGTATTCGAGCGCTGTGTGGTTGCGCTTCATTCCCGCCAGCACGCGATCCGAACCCGATTGAACCGGCAGGTGCAGATACTTCACCAGTTCAGGCACTTCGGCGTGCGCCTGAATCAGTGCGTCGGAAAACTCCAGCGGATGACTGGTGGTGTAGCGGATCCGGTCGATGCCATCGACTGCCGCGACCACGCGAATCAGTTCGGCCAGGTCGGCGGTGCGGCCATCATGAGTGGCGCCGCGGTAACCGTTGACGTTCTGCCCGAGCAAGGTGACTTCCCGAACGCCGTTTTCAGCCAGATGGATGACTTCGGCGAGCACATCGTCGAACGGCCGGCTGACTTCTTCGCCGCGGGTGTACGGCACGACGCAGAAAGTGCAGTACTTGCTGCAGCCTTCCATGACCGAAACAAACGCGGTTGGGCCATCGACGCGTGGCTCCGGCAAACGATCGAATTTCTCGATTTCGGGAAACGAAATGTCTACCTGAGGCTTTTTTGTGGTGCGCGCTGCATCGATCATTTCTGGCAATCGGTGCAGGGTCTGCGGGCCAAACACCACGTCGACATAGGGCGCGCGGTCACGGATTGCCGCGCCTTCCTGGCTGGCGACGCAACCCCCAACACCGATTACCAGCTGCGGATTTTCAAGCTTGAGCTCCCGCCAGCGACCCAGCTGGGAGAACACTTTCTCCTGTGCCTTTTCGCGAATCGAGCAGGTGTTGAGCAGGATCACGTCGGCTTCCGCCGGGTTCGCGGTGATCTCCAAGGGCTGCTGCTCACCCAGCAGGTCCACCATGCGCGAGCTGTCGTACTCGTTCATCTGGCAGCCGTGGGTTTCGATATAGAGCTTGCGGGTCATGTCTCGGGCCGGCGTTGTGCAAAAAATGACCGGCGATTATACGGCGAGGGCGTGGGCGATAAAAGTGAAAGCACTGCGGCAGGCGACGAGCTCAAGCGAAAGCAGCAGATACGACGGCGCGAGGCGGTAGGACGCAAGGGTATGGCTTGCCGAGTGTTACTCGCCTGCCGTCTGCAATTCCATCAGATAGTCACGGAATATCTGTCCAAGGACCTGGGTCGCGATTTCGTGCTCTTCGCGGCCCATCTGCGCCGAGACGCGGTCAGCGGTATCCAGCGCCTCTTCTTCGCCGTTGACCGCCGACATCTTCAATACCACGTAAGCCTGGACGTTGTTGGCCGGCACCCCTTCACCGCGAAAGAACATTACGCCGAGTCGGTGCTGGGCCAGCGCGTGGCCCTTCAGCGACGCCTGCTCGAACCAGTGAAGCGCTTTGGCCAGATCACGTGGCGCGCGCCGACCGTTGTAGTAATAGTCACCGAGCTCATAGGCTGCCTGCAGGTCACCCTGGTTGGCGGCGTGCTCGCACGCACGCAGCGCTTCGTTCATCGCTTCCGGAACGGTGTTCAGCGCGCAGCGGGAAGTGGCGGGGATCAGCAGCGAGTTGCCGCCCGCCATGCCCAGCAGGGGTGTGAGTAGCAGCAGGCAGCCAAGAGCGAGGCTGCGGCCGGTGCAAGTCATGAATCAAGGCGCCTCGAAGATCAGGGCGGTGACTGAAAAGTCCGGCGTGAAACGAGCCGACTGTCACATTATGGATAACCAGTGCCCTGCTTACAAAGGCTTTAACGGCAGGCATTCGGCTTTTTTATGTTGTGGCAGGGCTTTCTTCGCGCAAGTTGCCGGGCAAATGAAGCAATAGCCAGGCGATGATCGGAATGGCCAGTGCCAGCCACAGCTGCTGATAGGCCTGCAGCGGATTGGAGCTGAGCAGCAGCCCACCCCACGGCAGCAGTGCCATGAGCAAAGCACCTCCAGTCAACCCTGCTGCGGTCTGCAGGCGCGCTGGCCACTGCAGCAACCCCGCATAAACGACCAGCAGAGCACTCAGCAGGCCCAGCGACAAGGCGTATGGCGCGCTCCAGCCCAACTGCCTGGCCAGCTCGAAAAACGCACACAATCCGATGATCACCCGACCCCAGGTGGGGCGGCTCCAGATCCATCTGCGCGACAGCGTGAGCGCGACTACGCCGACGAGCGGCAGGCCGAGCAGCAGCGTTGCCTGCAGCAGCCAGCGTTCTGCCTCGAGCGTATCGGCACCGAGCGACAAACGTGCCGTCGCGCATGCGCCCGTTCCGGCAGCCAGGCTGAACGCTAGCAACGCGGAGAACAGCGCCGGTTGATCCGGCTCGCCGTAGCCTCGCCGGGCGCTGCCGATCCAGATGGCGCTCGCCAGCCCCGTCAGCATCAAAAGCACGGCTTGTAGCAGGTCAGGCACCAGGCTCATTTCAGCTGAGCGAAGGCGCGTTCGGCGGCATCGAAGGTGATCTGCAATTCCTTGTCGCCATGGGCGATGGAGGTGAAGCCGGCTTCGAAGGCGCTGGGCGCCAGGTACACGCCACCCTCGAGCATCAGGTGGAAGAAGCGCTTGAAACGTTCGGCATCGCTGGCCATCACGTCGTCGAAGGTAACGATGGCGTCCGCTTGGCTGAAATACAGGCCGAACATGCCGCCAACCTGGGTGGTGACGAAAGGAATGCCGGCAGCTTCGGCCCGCTCTTTCAGCCCCTGCAGCATGCGTGTGGTGTAGGCGGTGAGTTCTTCATGAAACCCAGGGCGGTTGATCAGCTTCAGTGTCGTCAGTCCTGCCGCCATCGCCAGTGGATTACCCGACAGGGTGCCGGCCTGGTAGACGGGGCCGAGCGGAGCAATGCGTTCCATGATGGCGCGCTTGCCGCCGAAGCAGCCGACCGGCATGCCGCCGCCGATGATCTTGCCGAAGGTGGTCAGGTCGGGGGTGACGCCGTAGTGAGCCTGAGCCCCGCCGAGGGCGACGCGAAAGCCGGTCATCACTTCATCGAAGATAAGCACTACGCCGTGCTTGTCGCACTGCTCGCGCAGCCCCTGTAGGTAGCCGGGCGCTGGCGGTACGCAATTCATGTTGCCGGCAACCGGCTCGACGATGATGCACGCCACTTCGTTGCCCACCTCGGCGAGCATTTGCTCGACGGCTGCCAGGTCGTTGAAGGGCAGTGTCAGGGTGTGCTTTGCGAATGCTGCCGGTACGCCTGCAGAGCTGGGAACGCCCTGGGTCAGGGCGCCGGAACCGGCCTTGACCAGCAGGCTATCGGAGTGGCCGTGATAGCAGCCTTCGAACTTGATAATGCTGTCACGTCCGGTATAGCCGCGGGCCAGGCGGATCGCGCTCATGGTTGCCTCTGTGCCCGAGCTGACCATGCGCATCATTTCCATGGACGGGACCAGGCTGCAGACCAGCTCAGCCATTTCGGTTTCCATCGCCGTCGGTGCGCCGTAGGACAGGCCGTGTTGCAGCTGATTGCGGACCGCGTCGAGTACCTCAGGATGGCCATGGCCGAGGATCATTGGGCCCCAGGAACCGACGTAATCGACGTAGCGCTTGTCATCTTCGTCTGTCACATAGGCGCCTTCGGCATGCTTGAAGAACAACGGTGTACCGCCAACGCTGCGGAAGGCGCGTACCGGCGAGTTCACGCCGCCTGGAATTCGGTTCTGAGCACTTGCGAAGAGGGTTTCGGAACGGGACATGGGGCCTCTCTCGATACAGGAAAAGGGTTGATAAGCACGGCGATGGGCGCCGTGCAGTGTTCAATTAGTGGCGAATAGCTCGCTGAAAGCCCGCGCGCGGCGCTCGACTTCGCTGGCCGTATCGGCAGCGAACAGGGCGTGGATAACGGCGATCAGACTGGCGCCCTGAGCGATCAGCCCCGGCGCATTGTCCAGCGTCACGCCGCCGATCGCAGCGATCGGCACGTTGAAGCGCTGATGCGCCTCTGTCAGCAGATCAGGCGTCGCGGCGGGCGCGCCTGGTTTGGTGTTCGAGTCGAAGAACCGGCCGAAAGCGATGTAGCTGGCCCCCTCACGGATCGCCTGTTCAGCCAGATCCAGACGCGCATGGCAGGTTCCGCCAATGATGGCTTTACGTCCGAGCAGGGCGCGGGCTACCGACAGCGAGCCGTCTTCCTGGCCGAGGTGCAGGCCTACGCCCAATCGTGCAGCAAGCTCGGCGTCATCATTGATGATCAGCTGGGTCCCGTGACGATCGCAAATTTCTCGTAGCGCTTCGGCTTCGCGCAGGCGGCGCGCATCGTCATGGGATTTGTCACGGTATTGCAGCAGGCGAGCGCCGCCTTTTACGGCGGCTTCGGCGTAGGGCAGCAGGCGCCCTTCACCGAGCAGCTTACTGTCGGTGATAGCGTACAGGCCGCGCAGCTTCGTGTTGTCCTTCATCGGATGGCCTCCTCAGGCCAGGTCCAGCGGCAGACGCCGTGGAATGTATTGACCACGGCCTGGCGCTTCGGCGTCACGCAGGGTGCGCCAGGTGTAATCGAGGGCGGACTTCACTGCGCTGGCCAGGTCCTCGCCGAGGGCCAGCCTTCCAGATAGCGCGCTGGCCAGAGTGCAGCCAGACCCGTGATAGCTTCCCGGCAGGCGCTGGCAGCTGAAATCGTAGCGGCTACCGTCGCGGCAATAGAGACGGTTGTGAACTTCGGTCTCGTCGCCATGGCCGCCAGTGATCAGCAGGTGACGGATGAAGGGCAGCAACTTCTCCGCGCACTCATCGGCGCTGCCATTCGGGAGTTCGGCAAGAATCCGGGCTTCGGGCAGGTTCGGTGTGGCAATAGTAGACACCGGGAACAGCCGTTCGCGCATGGCGTAGCCGACTTCGTCCTTGCCCAGCGCACCGCCGCCACCGGCGCGCAGCACCGGATCACAGACCAGCGGGACGCCCGGCAGCTTCTGCATGATTTGCAGTACCGTCTCGACCATCTCCACCGAGCCGAGCATGCCCAGCTTGACGGCGGCCACTGGCAGGTCGGCTATCACCGTGTGGGCCTGAGCCAGCACCCACTCCCGATCGAGCACGCGAAAGTCAGTGACATTGACGGTGTCCTGAACAGTGAGTGCGGTCACCGACGGCGCGGCGTGACAACCTTGGGCAATCAGCGCTTCGATGTCCGCCTGTAGCCCGGCACCGCCGCTCGGGTCGTGGCCGGAAAGGCAAAGAACGACAGGGCGGGAGCAGTGGCCGGACATCGATGGGTTCCCCGAGTCATGGTGTGGTGGATTCGGCCGGGGCTAGGCGCAGCCGGATTTCATGGCGTGCGAGCTTATCACCAATCCTGCCAGGCAGCTCATGCCGGCACGGCTCGCTACTGCCGACGTATACGTTCGTCTGCTGCCCGGATGTCGTCGATTCTATGGCGCCAGAACCATGTTAAAGTGCCAGCACTTAGCTTCGGCTGTGTGCATTCGGAAGAACGGGGGTTCTTCTGGCGCAGCTCGACGGATTGTCTTCTTCATGCACCATATCCTCATTTTTCTGCTCGCCTTGCTTCCAGCCATGGCGGGTGCCGTCGAGTTCAGCAGCGACACTCAGCGTCTTCCGTTGGGCCACGTCATGGCAGTGCTGGAGGACCCAAGCCGTGACGCCACGATTGAGGAGGTGGTCGCACTCGATGCGGCTGGTCGCTTCGTCGAGAACCATGAGGATGTCCTCAATGCCGGCTATTCACGCTCGGCGTTCTGGTTGCGCGTCGATCTGGACTACCGTGCCGAGCCGCCGGCCGCGCGCAGCCGCTGGTGGTTGGAGCTGGCGTATCCGCCGCTCGACCATCTCGATCTCTATCTGCCAGATGGCCGCGGCGGCTATCACCTTGCCCAGCAGAGCGGCGACGCGCTGCCTTTCCACGATCGCCAGATCAAACAGCGCAACCATCTTTTCGAACTGCAGTTGACGCCTGACCAGCCACAGCGGATCTACCTGCGTCTGGAGAGTCAGGGCTCGATTCAGGTTCCGCTGGCGCTGTGGGCACCGGTGGCTTACCTGGAAGAGCAGTCCGGGCATGTCTACGTGCTGGCGATCATCTATGGCGTGCTGCTGGTGATGCTGTTTTACAACCTGTTTATCTACCTCAGCGTGCGTGATCGCAGCTATCTCTATTACATCCTCTACATCGCCTCGTTCGGCCTGTATCAGGTCTCGGTCAACGGCCTGGGCGTGCAGTACCTGTGGCCTAATTGGCCGTGGTGGGCCAATGCCTCGACGCCATTTCTGATAGGCGCGGCCGGACTGTTTGGCTGCCAATTCGCGCGCAGCTTTCTGCATACCGCTGAGCACAGTCCCTGGATCGACCGCACCTTGATGCTGCTGATGGCGTTGGGAGCGGTGACGATGGTTGTATCGCTGACCTCCAGCTACGCATTGGCGCTGCGCATGGCGACCTTCCTTGCGCTCTGGTTCATTCTGGTGATTTTCGTCGCCGCCATCGTGGCCTGGCGTCGGGGGATGCGGGTGGCGCGCTATTTCCTCATCGCCTGGTCGGCCTTTCTCATCGGCGGACAGATCAACACGCTGATGGTGCTGGGCTACCTGCCGCACATGTTCATTACCATGTACGCCGGACAGATCGGTTCGGCGCTCGAGGTAGCGCTGCTGTCGCTGGCCCTGGCCGACCGGATCAACATGATGAAGGAAGAGCGGGCTCAGGTGCTAGAAGAGACTGGGCGCAAACTCGAAGCCATGAACCGCGAACTGGCCGAGAGCAATCGCCTCAAGGATCAGTTCCTCGCCAACGTCACCCACGAGCTGCGCACCCCCATGCACGGTGTGATCGGCAGCCTGGACCTGATGCGCACCCTGGAGCTGAGCGGCGAGCTGGAGCAATACCAGCGTATCGCCACCGGATCGGCGCGCGACATGATGCAGCTGGTCAATGACATCCTCGCCTTGACTGAACTGCAGGCGGGCAAGTTGCGGGTGCGCAACGAGCCGTTCAGCGTGCGGATGTTGGCCGATGAGCTTTATGCCGAGTATGGCGCGCGTGCCGCAATGCGGGGTTTGAGCTTTGATCTCGAGCTCAATGGCGAGCTACCGGAGATACTGGTCGGTGACGTCGGAAAGCTGAAACAGAGCCTAGGCTACCTGCTCGACAACGCCATCAAGTTCACCTTGCGCGGGGGTGTCACGCTGGCGGTCAAGGGTTATGAGAGCACCCCCGGTTACATGCTCGATGTGACGGTGATCGATACAGGCGTCGGGTTCGACGCGCCTGTGGATGACTCACTGTTCCAGTACTTCCGCCAACTCGATGGCAGCATGACTCGCCAGTACGGTGGGCTGGGTATCGGCCTGTCCCTGTGCAAGCAGCTGGTGGCATTGCAGGGCGGAACGGTTTCCTGCCAATCCGAGCCGGGCCGCGGCAGTCGTTTTCAGGTGCTCGTGCCCGTCGAAGTGAGCTGAGTGCGCAAGACCAAGCGTCTAGCCTCAGGCGTTCGGTCAGTTCTGGGCGTTGCATCGCGCAGACTTTGGCCGAAACCTCACTTTTGCCCTGCATAGCTGCGTGCTTCACTTCTCTGGCGGGTGCCCCCAGACGATGCCCGCATCGGCCCGGTGATCTATTCGCATGACAGCGGTGAGTATCGCTAACCCATGGTTGCATGCCGTCGGGCCCCTTGCCGCTTCTGCCGAGGAGACCCGAGATGAGCCTGCAGCAATACGCCGAAACCCATGAGGTGCTGAATCAGGTGCCGCCGCTGGACGGGGCCAACCTGTACCGCCTCGACCTGCCGCTGCAGGATTGGGTGCGGCGATACCGCGGCGGCTGGGCCGAGTCGCGCCTGGATGACTACGGTGCATTGGCTGGCGGCCCGTTGATGGCCGCCGGATTTCTGGCCAACGAAAACAAGCCTGTTTTCAAGAGCCACGACCGCTACGGCCACCGCATCGACCTGGTGGAGTTTCATCCGGCTTACCATGAGTTGATGGGCGCCGCGATTGCTCATGGCATCCCGTCGTTGCCCTGGACCGATCCGCAGGCCGGCGCCCAGGTGGCGCGTGCCGGGTTGATGTATCTGCACAATCAGGCCGAGTCCGGCAGCAGCTGCCCGCTGACCATGACCTACGCCAGCGTCCCGGCGCTACGACAGCAGCCGGGCATCGCCGACGTCTGGCTGCCGAAGATTCTCAGCCAAGACTATGACCCGCGCAACCTGCCGATGGAGCAGAAAAGCGGCGTCACCATCGGCATGGCCATGACTGAAAAACAGGGCGGTACCGACGTGCGCGCCAATACCACCCGAGCGCATGCGGTCGGCGCTGGCGGCCCCGGTCAGCCCTACGAGTTGGTCGGGCATAAATGGTTCTGCTCTGCGCCGATGTGCGATGCGTTTCTGACCCTGGCGCAAACCGACAAGGGACTGAGCTGCTTTCTCCTGCCACGACACCAACCGGATGGCAGCCGCAACGGGTTCTATATCCAGCGGCTGAAGAACAAGCTGGGCAATTGGTCCAACGCTTCCAGCGAAGTGGAGTACCGCGGGGCCCTGGCCTGGATGATCGGAGAGGAAGGCCGCGGCGTGCCGACCATCATCGAAATGGTGTCTTCGACCCGCTTCGATTGCATGATCGGTTCCAGTTCCCTGATGCGCCAGGCGCTGACGCAGGCCATGCATCACTGCGCACATCGTCAGGTTGGTGGCCGTGCACTGATTGAGCAGCCACTGATGCAGAACGTGCTGGCCGACCTCGCGCTGGAGAGTGAGGCGGCGTTGGCGCTGACCATGCGTATGGGGCGCGCGCTCGACCATCCGTTCGATGAGCAGGAAGAAAAGTTCGCTCGGTTGGTGACGGCGATCGGCAAATACTGGATCTGCAAACGCGCCCCGGAAATGATCGCCGAGGCCAGCGAATGCCTGGGTGGTGCCGGTTACGTCGAGGACACCATCATGCCGCGGCTGTACCGCGAGGCGCCGGTGAACTCCATCTGGGAAGGCTCGGGCAACGTGCAATGCCTTGACGTGCTGCGTGCGCTGTCGAAGGAAGCCGGTGTGCTCGATGTGTTGTTCGCCGAGCTGGGAGACGGTCACGGCGATGCGCGTTTGAAGCATCAGATCAACAGGCTGCAAAGCGCTTTTGCCGATAAAGACGACATCCAGTACCGCGCGCGCCAACTGACCGAAGACGTCGCTGTCGCGCTGCAGGCCAAGCTGCTGCTTGAGGCCGGTAACGATGCCGTGTCGGATGCCTTTATCACCAGCCGCCTGGAAGGCTGCGGACGGGTCTTCGGCACACTACCGCGTGGGCTGGATATCCAGCGGCTGCTGAAGCGGAGTATGCCGGTCGAGCGTTAGGCGCGGCCGGCGTTTACTCGGGCAAGATCGCGCCAGCCTGCGGCGTTTGAATATCCCGCTCGGGAATCTCCCAAATCACCAGCTTCGGTGGCGTTTCGCTGAAGTCGCGGCTGGCGAAGTAGCGGGTCGCGGCGCCGGCGAACTCGCCGCCTTCCTTGGCGAAGTTGCCTACTGCGGCGCCCAAGGCTTGTTCAAGGAAGGCAGGAAAGTTCGAGTTCTGCGAGAACGACGTGCCGATCAGCGCAATGTTTGGCAGCTGCGCATCACCGAACAGGTCATCTTCGCTGAGGTTGTCGCTGGCCTCGGCTTGTGTCTCGAAGCGGGTGGGGCGGACCTCTTCCTGTTCGGGCTGCAGCGCGTGCGGTAGCCAGTCGAGGCCAGCCAGGCGTGGCAGGTCGCCTGGGCGTGGCTGGAGTTCTCCAGGTTGACCGACCAGCGTTTTCGCCGGGCTGGGGCTCACGTCGGTTTGTTGCACCGCTGCGGCCAATGCGGCTGCGGCCGCCTGCGCGCCGGCTTCGCTCCAGTGAGTATCCGTACGCAGAAAAGCCTCGGGCCCCTGCGCCGCGAGCGCAGGGGTAAGGTCCAGGGTGCGGACGCCCGACAACTGCACCGTCCAGTCCTTAATGCGTGTCTCGAAACGCTCCGGTCGAGGAATACCGCACAACGCCTCGCTGGCGATCCGCGATTTGTCCGGCACGATGGCGACGATCAGCTCGATGCCGCGGCTGGCCAGATACTCGCGTACGGCATGAACCTGTTCCGCCTTGGCGGCGGCGTTCGCGTCAGCCTCGGGATGGACTTTCAGCTCGTCGGCGATGTACAGCCAGCCATCGCACCCTTCGCGCACGCGCGGGCCGAGGTCGTCGATCAGCAGCCAGCTGGCGGCACGTTCGAGGCGCGCGGCCTGCTCGGGAAAGGGCACGTTCGCCAGTTCGTCGGCGATGCGGTGAGTCACCTCGCCATGGATCAGCGCATCCCAGCTAGGGCGACCTTCGATCAGGTCGACGCGGCCGGTACACACCGCCCACAGGCAGGAGAGCAGGCCGCAGGCGAAAAACAGCACAAGCACCACGCCGGCCAGTGGGCTCAGGCGGACGCTGAGCTCGGAAGGTGGAACCGGTGCCGGGGAGGAGGGGAGCGAAGGAGTGGTCATCAGGCGGCCCTCAGAACTGGAAATACAGGAAGGGCACGGTTTCGCGGCTGGCGATCAGCGCGAACGACAGCATGAAACCGCAGATCGGCCAAGCCGCGCCCAGCATAAGGAACCAGCGATCATCGCTCCAGCGCGATTCGGCACGGGCCTGCCAGACCGGCAGGATAACGCAGACGACGCCGAGCATGGCGGCGATGCCGTGGGCCGGGCGCAAGGTTACCGCCAGGGCATCGCCGAGGCCGAAGCTGTGCAGGCCGAACTGGCCGGCGTACATGGACAGGGCGCTGCCCAGGTCCGGTGCGCGGAACAGTGTCCAGGCGAGGGCCACGAACAGCAGCGTCAGTGCATGCGCGGGGAAGGCCGGCATGGCGCGCAGACCGGCCTGGTCCCAGGCGCGCGCCGCGCAAAGTGCCAGCCCGTGCAGCCCGCCCCAGAGCAGGAAGTTCCAGCTGTCGCCGCCGTGCCATAGGCCGGCAATCGCCATGGTCAGAAACAGGTTGCGGTAGGTGATCCACTCGCTGCGCCGGTTGCCGCCCATGGGGATGTACAGGTAGTCGCGAATCCAGCTGGACAGCGACAGATGCCAGCGCCGCCAGAAATCCTGGATGCTGCGCGCCAGATATGGCCGGTTGAAGTTCTCGGGGAAGTGAAAACCGAGCATCAGGCCGATGCCGATGGCCATGGCGCTGTAGCCGGCGAAGTCGAAGAACAGCTGCATTGAATAGGCCAGGCAGCCGATCCAGGCGTCGACGAAGCTCGGCTGCTCCAGCGCGAAGGCGGTGTCGGCCAGCGGCGCCAGGCTGTCGGCGACCAGCACTTTCATGCTCATGCCGATCATGAAGCGTCGGGCGCCGAGGGAAAAGTTCATCCAGGTGACGCGGCGCTGTGCCAGCTCCTCGCGTACCCAGTTGTAGCGAATGATCGGCCCGGCGATAGAGTGGCCGAACATCGACAGGTAAGTGGCGTAAGCGACGAAGCTGCGCTCGACCGGGACCACATGGCGATGCACGTCAACCATGTAGGAAATCGCCTGCAGCACAATGAATGACAGCCCCGCCGGCAGCGCGACATACTGCCATTCCAGCGGCATCGCTCCCATGCCCATCAGTAGCTCGCTGATTTGCCCTGCCACCATATTGGCGTACTTGTACCAGCACAGCACCAGTACGTTCAGCACGATCAGCGCTGTGAGTACCCGCACCCTCGTCCTGCCCTGCTCGGGGAGGCGGTTGATCAACAGTCCTCCCAGCCAGGCGATGACCGTCAGCACGATGTGCAGCAACAGGAACATCGGGCTCAGCCAGCCGTAGAAGAACCAGCTGCCGACCAGCAGCACCGGGTTGCGCCAGCCCGCCGGGCTCAGGCTGTAGATCAGCACGAACGCCGGCAGGAAAAAGATCAGAAACTCGAGGGAGGCGAATACCATGTCAGTTCTTCAATTGGCCACTGTGTCCCTGGCCTGAAACAGGCGAGATCCATTTGCAGAGGGTGCCAGCATGACGCTGTAGCGCTCGCCGGCTTCCAACTGGCCGAGCGCCAGTGGCTCGCCTACCGGCTGACCGCCGCACAGCAATTGCACCGAGAGGTTCAGTGGATTGATCAGCCGCCGCTGGAAGCCGTCCAGCGCCACTGCCTTGAAGATCGAAACGTTGCGCCCGGCGGCATTCAAGGTGGCGTTTTTGCAACTGCCGTCGAGGTTGTAGAAGGCCAGCGAGGCCTTTAGGGCGCTGAAGTCGTCCGCCTGCTCACGCACCACGCGTACGTCCATCGTCTCGCCTTGGCCGGCGAGGCCGACCACCGTGACAAATTCGCCGGGCTCCACAGTGACGTCCAGCGCCTGCTGCTTTTCGCCGCGGGTCAGTGTGCCCTGCACGGGCTTGCCGGCCGGCACCACTAGGAAGTCCGAGGCGGCGCTGTCGCCTTCCAGCGCGAGGCTCGCGCCAGAGCCAGCGGCGACCAGCTCGAGGGTGCCGGGCGCTGCGCTGACGAAGCGCAGGAATGCCGAGTCTTCACTCGGGCCGGTGGGGTAAAGCGGGATCGAGGCTGCTAAGGCCGGCAGTGGTGCTGCGACTAGCCAGGTAATCAGCAGGCGTGGGCGGCTCATTGCTTAGCCCCTTTGGTGCCGAGAGCTTCAGGCGGGAGCTTGGCGATGGCGTCCGCGATACCTGCGCCCCAGCTCTTGTAGCCGGCCACAGTGAAGTGCTGGCCGTCGGTGGTCTGCCATTGTCCCGGCTTGGCCATCTTCAGCGAGTCGACATAGGTGCAGGGCGCTACGTTGGCTTCGAGAAATTTCGACATCAGCTGGGTGCGCGAATCGTTCTTCTTGTACATGCCGCCTTCCTTGCCCCAGGCCGGGCCGACCCACACGCACTTGGTGCCGGTAGCGGCGATGGCCTTGGTCAGGTTGGTGACGCTCTGCCAAGCCCAGGCCTTGGGAAAGGCCGGCTTGTCGTAGGAGGCCATGGTGTCGGCAATCACCAGCACTACCACGTCGGGCTTTTCCTTGGCGATGAGGTCCTTGATCGGGGTAGTGGTGGCTTCGCGGCCCTTGATCAGCAGCTTGCCGGTGCCCTGTTGTTCGGCACCGCAATCGACCTTCTTGGTCGTCAGCCAGTCGGCGGCGCTGGCCCCGCAGGCCCCGATCGAATGCACCTGGGCGCCTTTGGCGACGAGCGCGGCGTTGAGCGGCTCGGTCAGGTGGTTTTGCAGACTCATGTGGCTTTCGCCGAGAACGAGCAGGGTGAGGCCGGCGAGAACGGACATAGGTGGCTCCTGAGTAATCAGTTGGCGTAAGGGGAGGTGTAGGGGCTGATTGGCAAGGCCATTGGCCCCGTCTGATCTTCAAAGAGGTAACGCAGGTACAGACCGGTGTTCCACTGGCGGTAGTCCTGGGCGTTGTCGAGGCCCAGATGTCCGCCGAGAACGAAGTTCGGTGTCATGCGATACTCGCCAGCGCCGTAAAGGCTGTAGCCGAGGCTGGTCTTGCTGCTGCCTGCATGGACGGCGGGTCGCCCGAGGACGCCGGAAGCCGCTGCCTGCAGATCCGAGTCGTTGGGGAAGTAGTCGGCATCATCCTGATCGATGAACTGCAGGCCCACCGAGCCCTTGAGCTGGTAGCTGAAGCGCTCATAACGCTGCGACCAAGACACTGGCATGCTCAGCGCGAAGAAGGTCTGCGGGCTGAAATAGCCTCCATGGCCGTAGGTGTAATAGCTCTGGTTCTCGGAGTAGCTGAACGCCGTGCTGCTGGCGCCAAGCGTGAGCTTCTGGTCTTCTGTGTTGCTGAGATACCAGTACACACCGCCGCCGAGTTCGGCGCGGTTATTGTCGCTGACGTTGTTGCCCTTGAGCACGTGGGCGGCGGCGTAGCCATAGGTACCTACGTTGCCATCGTCGTAGCCAAGCTCGCCGCGCACGCCATTGGCGGTCACGCCGCCCCATTGCTGGCCGGTACGCTTGTCTTCAGTGCCAGCGAAGGACAGCAAGCTGTCGGTAACCGCTCGGCGCGATGCGCCCGCCTTCCAGTGTGCGTTGCCGGTCGAGCCGATCGGCCGCTCGAGGCTGACGCCGCCCACCGTGGTGTCGTAGAGGAAGCCGAGCGGGGTGGTGCCGAGGTCTGCCTTCAGGCCGATACCCTCATGCGCGTAGGCAACGCCGATGCCGACGCCGCTTGCTTTCTGCGAGCCGGGCGAGTCGGCAGAGGCGAGCGGGCCTGCGCCAAAGCGACTGCGGGCGTCTTCGCCGATGCTCGAAGCATTTAGTGCCACTGGCGTGACGCGCACCGCAATTCGACCGTTGCCCATCGGCAGGTTGGCTTCTGCGGGTGCCTCAGTGCGGGTCAAGCGACCAAGTCCTGATTCACTGTCGTTGCCAGAGACCTGCAGGCCCTGCACCAGGTATGGACTACGTGCCTCGGAAATCTCCGCCAGTGCCCGTGCGGCGGGGCTGAGGTTGGCACGCGGATCGGTCGGCTTCGGCGGCACGGCAAAGGGATTGCCAGCCACGCCGGCCTGGCTGGCGAGCTGGCTAGTGGCGCTTGCCAATCTATCCGGCGCGGTCGGCACCGGCGCCAGCGGGTCGGCCGCTTGCAGCCGTTGTCCCGTCTGGCCCGGCAGGCCAAGGAAGGGGTTGGTGCTTTCCTGCTGGACCGTGGTGGCTGTGTAGGCGGCTCGCTCCTGGCGTTTTTCCTGCGCGACCACTTGCTTGAGCAGCTCTGCGGCTTGCTTGGTCTTGCCCTGACGGCGGTACATGTTTGCCGCTGCGGTGAGCACCTCGGCATCGGCCGGGGCGAGGCGCAGGGCCTGCTGAATTGCGTTGTCGGCAAAACCATGCTCGCCAGCTTGCGTGGCGGCCTCGGCAGCGCCGAGTTGCAGCTGCGCATCCGCGGGGTTGCGCTGCAGCAGCGGGCGGTAGAGCTCCAGCGCCTTAGCCGGAGTGCCGCTGTCGGTGTACATCCTCGCCAGCGCGGCGTTGGCCAGAGCGTCCTGCGGGCGCTGGATCAGCGCCGGGGAGAGCATGTCGTAGGCGGCAACCAGATCGCCCTGTTCGCGAAGCCGGTCGGCCTGGCGGACGCGGTAGATGTGCAGCAGGTCTTCATACTGCCGGCGCTGGGCGGCATCGAGCGGTTCGGCTTGCAATGTGCGCATCAGCGAAGCCGCTTCGGCATCCTGGTCGGCGCTGAGCAGCACGCCGATGTATTGCAGCGTCAGGCCCGTGTTCCTGTCCGGGCTCCGGGCCAGTAGGTCGCGCATCATCGTCATCGCCCGCACCGGGTCGCCGGCGTCGGCGTAGGCCTGCGCCAGTGCCGACTGGCGCTCGGGCCGCCCCTCAGCCAGCGGTACGGTGCGGGCGAGGAAGACCCGGGCGTCCTGCTTGCGGCCGGCAGCGGACAGCTGGCTGATCTGTTGCAGCTGTAGCTGGAAGGTCGTGTCGCTGGCCAACTGCTGGATGTCGGCCGTGCGCGCAGATACGGGGATCCGCCGCAGCGCCTCGTCTGCCTTCTGCCATTCCCCGAGTTCTGCGGAAAGCAGTGCACTGACATACAGCGCCTGGGGATCGTCGGGGTTGGATGTCAGCAGGCCGTCGATCAGCGACCGCGCTTCAGGAACGGCGCCTAGCTGCAGGTAGATACGCGCCAGCGCGAAGCGCGCCCAGGCATTGTTCGGGTCGTGTTGCAGGGCTTGCTCAAGCGCCTGCCGCGCGCCAGCCTGGTCGCCTTTGGCCTCGGCAATACGGGCACGCTGCATTGCCTGGTTTGCCCGCAGCTCGCCGAGATTGCCCAAGGCATCACGGCTTTCGGTGGGCAGCTGGTCAATCAGTGTCAGTGCTTCTTCGGTGCGCCCGGCCTGCACCATCGTATCGATCAGACCGCGTTGGGCGTCAGCGTCGGCGGGCTTGCGTTGCAGCACCTGCCGATAGTCCGCTTCAGCCTGTACAAAATTGCCATCGGCTAAATGGATGTTGGCTCGCTGGCGCAAGCCTTCCGTGTTGTTCGGTTGCAGCGCGATAGCCTGCTGCACCAAAGCCAGGGCGGCGTTGCCCGTGGCCTGGCGGCTGCTGTCGAGTAGTCGCCAATAACGCACTTCGCCCAGCGCTTTCTTCCAGCTGCCTCCACGCGGTTGTCGCACCGCCTTCGTCAGTAGGAATTCGGCATCCTCGAGCTTGTCCTGCTGCTGGCGAACCACTCCCAGGCCACCGAGTGCATCGGGGTCGTTGGGGCTGGCCTTGAGGCGTTTGGCGAAGGCTTTCTCGGCGCCTGCAAGGTCCTTGCGGTCAAGCGCGGCCAGGCCACGCGCAACGTCCGGGTCGGGCTTCCACGCAGCTGGTTTGGCCGGGGCGTTGCGAGCCTTCGCCAGTAGAGCGTGGATCTCTTCGTCGTCCGGATGGGTCTTCAGGTAGTGTTCGAACAGAGGGGCATCGGCCGGCTTCGGCTCTGCGATCCAGGTCAGTGCCAGGCGCCAGCCTTCTTCGGCGTAACCTTGAATGTCTTCGCGCGCCGTAAGTTTGGCCAATGCCCGGATGCCTTCGGGGCGCGTCGATTCACGGCGTGCAAGCTGCTGGGCGAGGAACAGCGCGGCGATCGAGTCGTCCGGCCGTTCGCGTACCAGCCGCTCCAGGCCGGCACGGGCTTCGGTCCAATGCTCATCCAGAAAGCCAAGGTTATTGTAAAACTCGCGGGCGATGAGCCCCTGCGGCTCGCGCTTGCCAAGTAACTGACGATAGTGCTGGGAGGCTTGCGCCCGCTCACCATTGTCGACCAGCAGGCGAGCCTCTTCGAGCTCCTTGCTATTGACCGAGCTGGAAAGGTGAATGTCCTGCTCAAGCTGCAACGCCTGCCGGGGCAATGGCTCCACGGCTTGGAGCCGCGCGAGATATTTGCGTGCCTGCGCTGTGTTGCCCTTGTCCAGTGCAATGGCACCCAGGCCGTAGAGCGCATCGACCTGAGCGGCATCCAGTTCCAGCAGGCGGTTCCAGGCTTCAGCGGCCCGCTCGGGTTTCTCCTGCGCCTGCCAGAAATGGCCTTGCCGGATCAGCAACTGCTGCGGGTCGTCCTGGGCGTGTGCTGTCGGCAGGCCGAGCGCTGCGAGCAGGCCAAAGGTCAGCGCGTGATATCTGAACATGCGGTGTTCCAGAGAGGTTGCAGGTTGCCGTCAGCGGCAAACCGGTAATGACCGTCAGCCCAGCCGAGGCCGAACAAGCTGAGCATGTAGTTGTAATAAACCGGCGGGCCCTTACCCTCGGGCGCGTCGAGGGCCTTCTCAAGCCCTTGGCGGGCGCGCTGCGCCTGTTGTTCGGCCAGCCGGGTCTTGCCCTTGGCGTGTAGGTAGGGCACGAGGGCTGCGGAAAAGCCGAAGGGCGCGTCGCCTTCGGCTTTTCCGCTGGCGACCTCGACGCGTTCGGGCGGGATGCCGCGGGCCGAGGTGGCTGAACCCATGCCGTGCACGGCTTGCAGGGTGGTCGCGGCCAGTGGATCGGCTGCCGAGGTCATGCCTGCCCACAGGTACACACGGATGGCATCGTAGCTACCGGCGCCACCCTTGAACGGGTCGATCTCGAAGCGACCCTCGCCCGACCCGTCGATACGATAGCCCAGCCAGTCTGCGGCAAAGCCGTGTGGTGCTGAGCGCTGCAGAGCAACGGTGCTGGCCTCTGCGATGTTCGACCAGGGGCCGGCTGGCTGCTCGGCGGCCAGTCGGCGCAGCAGTGGCAGGGGCTGGTAGCTAGGGTTCAAGCGCCAGAGTCGCTCCTCGGGATGCTCGAACCCGACCGGGCCTGGCAGCAGCATGGTGCCCAGGCCGGGCAGGTCGGCGGTTTCCTTGGCAATCACGTTCGCCAGTAGCCGTTGGGCATCGGCGCGGTAGTCGGGGCGGTCCCACAGGCGTGACGCCTCGAGCAAAGCGTAGGCGAACCAGAGGTCGGCATCCGAGGCGGCGTTGGTGTCCTGGCGTTGCCACACGCCATCCTTGCCCTTGCCCCATAACCAGGCTGGCAATTGGTGATCGAGGTCGTTGCCAGTGAGGTTTTCGACGCTCCACCGCCAGATCCGCTCGAATCGGTCACGATCGTTCGCGACCAGCGAAAAGAACAGGGCGTACGACTGGCCTTCAGAAGTGCTGTGGTGCGGTTCTAGGGAAGATTCGAGTACCCTCCCGTCGGCCTGCACCCAGCGGTCGGCAAACTGCTCCCACATCGGCCACTGGGCCTGGCACTGATCCGCCCGTGCGGGCATTGCAGCCGGCAGGGCGATGATCAACATGGCCAGGGGTAGAGCGTGGCGGGCGAGTCCAGTCATGCTTTAGCCTTCCAGCCGACGTCGCGCCTTGGCGCGCAGTACTACATAGAACACCAGGCTCAGCAGCGCCACGGCCAGTCCGGTAGCCAGCAGCATCATGAACACACTGCCCGAGAGCAACCACTGCAGGTACTTGAACCAGCCCAGCTGCCCCACATGGTAGGTCTCTTCAGCGACCAGTGAGTCGACGCGGCTGCCGTTAACGACTGCAAGGCTGCCCTCGATATTGCCTTCGTACTGCTCGCCACCGATCAGCGCGTCGGTCAGTTCACTCATGGCGGTAGGGTCGGCACTCGCCAGTACCACGACACTGCGACCTGGCTCGACGGGCGACTCGAAGCCTGCGATGAAGCTGCGGGTACGGTCGCCGGTCAGCGAGACGCTGGTGCGGGCGCCACGGTGGTTCACGCCTGGATCGGGGCTCAGCCAGTCGCGCATACGCCAGGTCAGGTCCGACAATTCAAGCCGCTGTGTGGTGCCGTTCAGAGCGGCGGGCAGATGCTCGTTCCATGCCTGCAACACTGGCAGCTCCTGACTGCCTGCGATAACCAGCAGGTCCTTGCCGCGTAACTGTTCAGGGTCGGCGCCATCAGTTACCTGCACCGCTGAGGCGGGATAGCCGGTGGATTCGCCAAAACGGCCCAGCACGGTCAGGTAGGCCGCGATTTCCTCCGCCGAGGGTGTGGAAGCAAGCACTACCGCGGTTTCCGACAGATCGGCCAGGCGGGTGAAGGGGAACCCGCTGCCCTGGAACACGCCGAGGTTTGGCATCGAGATGAAATGTTTGTAGTGGCTCAGGTCCAGGTAGGAGTCAGGCTCGATGCTGCCGCGCATGTTGTCGATGATGATGTCGCGACATTCTCCCTGCTTGATGAAGTCGTACATGAAGCGGAACTCGAGGGTCGAATTCAGCGGCAGGTCGGTCAGCGGCAGATCGATATCCGTTTCGCGCAGCAGACTGTCATCGCTCTTGAGCAGGTCCAGCAGACCCTGGTCGTCACCAAGGTTTTCCACCGAAGGCAGTGGCAACGACTTGAGGTATTTTCCGTTTGCGCTGACCAGCAGCGAGGAATTGGTCGACACCGGCTGAGGCGTGTAACGGTAGCGCAGCTTGAGCGTCGGGTTTTCCTCGTTCCAGCCGAACAGGTCGGGGGGAAGGCGCACGGGGACGGAAATGGTGCCCGGGTCGTAGCCCGAGACGCTGAGCGCCTTGCTGGCGATCAGCTCGCCGATACGTACCGGGCGATCGCTGGGTAGCCAGTTGGGTGCGTCATAGGGGTGGCGCGGTGCGAGGTTGACGACATCCTCCACGGTCAATCGCTCGCCGGACAACGTCTGGCTGCCGAGCGCCAAGGCCGCAGCGGCAACCTTAAGCTGTGAACTGTCTGCGCCGGCCACCACAAGCAGCTTGCCGTAGGGGTCATTCGGGTTGTCGGTCATCGCCAGGGTTGGCTTGGTAACTTCCTCGACGCCTAGCAACTGGGCCGCTGCGGCGCCGGTGGCCAGCACTACCGCGTGACCCTGGTCGGGCAGCTCGGCGAAGCTCACCGGGAAGCGCGCGGTGCGATAACTGGCCAGCGCGCCGAACCAGGACGACAGCGCGCCTGCAGCTTCCAGTTGAGTTGCGTTCGGCTCGTTCATGAACACAAACGGCAGGGTCAGGGCACGAGCATCGCGGCGATCGAAGAACGGCTGTGGCAGCCGGGCAAGATCGTTGGGCAGCGCCAGCGGTGTGGTCTCAACGGTCAAGATGCTGCGATTGCTGACCTTGGCCCACAGGCTGGTGTGCTTGGGGTCTTCGCAGGCCATGGTGTAATGACCGATCAGCTGCAGGCTGAGCCGGTTGAACTCGGTGACTAGGTGCGGCGGGATTTCCACCAGTTGCTGCAGGCGCGTGCCTGCGGTTTCGGTCGGCAGCATCAGAGTGGCGGCGACCTCGTCGTTGACTAAAACGTTGAGCTGCGACAGATCCGGCAGCAGGGCTGGCGAGTAGCTGTAGTCGAGCTGCAGCCGAGCGCCGGTCACGACCTGGTCGGCGCGCACGTCAAAATTGACACTGTCGATGCCTTCGATTCCGCGCAAGGTCATCGGGTAATTGGCGCCCAGCTGGCGCAGCGTATGCTGCTGGCTGTTCGATGCATTGTTCTCTGCGATCAGCTGTATGGACTCGGCCGAGGCGGCTTCTGGGGCGGCGTCTTCAGCATGAGCCGACAGAGCCAGCGTGGTGGTCACGACGGCCAAGAACACGGTAATAGAGCGGCGCAACGGGGAGTCGACCTGCTTGCGGAGATTCATGTGTTCCTCGGGACAATAACCGCGCCGGAAACTTTTGCGGCGCGGCGAAGTTGGATTTCTTCGAGAGTGGCTTTGGATAGTTGACGTATTCCGCGTAGGCCGACTCGCGAGACATCGCGCAGAGCGCTCAGTGGAGTGTCGGCCCGGCTGTTGCCCCAGGCGTCAGCCCAAATATCGGCGCGGCTGAACGTTAGTTGGGCCAGTTCGTATTGCTGGGCGGTGGTTAGCTGCTTGAAGTGCAGGCCGATCGTCTCGTCACGACTGAACACCACAGTCGCTGGAAACGAGCTTTCGTGATCATCAAGATAAAGGGAGGCGTCGACCGTTGCCCCGCGCGGCACGGTTACGCCCGTCGGTAATTGGATACCAATACCGCGTTGGGAGAAATCAAGGGTGTGACAGGCGATGGTATAGCCGTCGTCCAGCGCCAGGGTTGCGCTGATCCGGGCATTGACTCTCGGCTCGGCACGCATCTGGCGGCTTTCGCTAGCTACTGCCACCGCGGCGCTGGTGATAATGATGTTGTACAGCGTCCAGACCAGGTTGATGACTAGCGTGGAGGCACTGGCATCGGCGTCGAGCGCCAGCTTGCCCAGTCCGACCGCGAGACCGAGCAGGTTCAGGCCCAGCACGATGATGTAGGGGCGCGCCATCTTCCAGTCGAAGTAGCCTCGGTCAATGACCCCGCCCTTTGCTGTGACGTTGAACTTGCCGAGCTTGGGGTTGACCAGCGCGAGCAGAACCGGCGGCATGATGTACCAGGCCAGTACCGTCTCGTAGACCTCATTCCAGAAAGAGTGACGGAAGCGGCCCTGAATCGCGGAGTTGGTGATGCTGGCATGCAGGATGTGAGGCAGCGCATAGGCGGTGATCAGCAGAGCGGAGGCCTGGAATACCTGCGCCTCGAAGAACAGATAGGCCAGCGGGGCGGTCAGGAACACCAAACGCGGCAATCCATAGAAGAAGTGCAGCATGGCATTGACGTAGCACAGGCGTTGGCCGAGCTTGAGTCCGCGTCCGAGCAGCGGGTTGTCAGTGCGAAATATCTGCGCCATGCCGCGGGCCCAGCGGATGCGCTGGCCGATATGGCCCGAGAGGCTCTCGGTGGCTAGACCCGCTGCCTGGGGGATCGCCAGATAAGCTGTGTTGTAGCCCAGGCGGCTCAGTTTTAAGGCGGTGTGGGCGTCCTCTGTCACTGTTTCCACCGCCACGCCGCCGACTTCTTCTAGCGGGGCGCGTCGCAGGATGGCGCACGAGCCGCAAAAGAACGTGGCGTTCCACAGGTCGTTGCCGTCCTGCACCAGGCCATAGAACAACTCACCTTCGTTGGGTACCGCACGGAAGGTTTCGAGGTTCTTCTCGAACGGATCGGGCGAGAAGAAGTGGTGTGGGGTCTGCAGCAGCGCCAGTTTCGGATCCTTGAGAAACCAGCCGATGCCAATCTGCAGAAAGGAGCGGGTCGGGACGTGGTCGGCGTCGAAGATGGCGACGTACTCGCCATCCGTCTGCTTGAGCGCCCAGTTCAGGTTGCCAGCCTTGGCGTGGAAATTGTTCGGGCGAACGATATAGCCGATGCCTACTTCTTCGCAGAACTGCCGAAAGGTCTCGCGCCGGCCATCATCGAGCACGTGCACACGCAGCTTGTCTTTCGGCCAGTCGATCATGTGCGCGGCGATGGCGGTAAGACGCACGATTTCCAGCGGCTCGTTATAGGTCGGGATGAAAACATCCACTGTCGGCCACAGGCTGCGGTCGGCCGGTAAGGGCAGTGGTTTGCGCTGGAGCGGCCAAGCGGTCTGCAGGTAGCCGAACAGCAATACTGTCAGGGCATAGAGCTCCGCCAGCAGCAGGCCATAGCCGAACACCGCATCGAGCGGGTTCTCGAAGCCCAGCGAGGACGTCAGCCGCCAGTACATGTAGCGCAGCGAGGCAATCACCGACAGGGTGATCATGCCGATCTTCACCCATTGGTGGTTACGCTTGCGCAGCAGCAGCACGGCAACTAGGCAAAAGGCTGAGAACAACAGTTGTGCTTGCAGGTCGAGCGGTGCGGCCACTACCGGAACCAGCATTGCCAGGCCTATGGCTGCCAGCAGCATGCTGCCCAGGCGGCCGGTCAACCAGCGTTCGTCGCTAAGTGCTCGCAGCTTTGTCACTAACGAGGTGGGGGTGGGGCTCACTTGGTGGCACTGCCTTCTGAAGCGAAGGGCAGTTGGCCCATGAAAGTCTGGGCGAACCGGACCAGATCCTGGAACCCTTGACCGTGGGCGTCCTGCTCTAGCGCGGTACGGTTGTAGGCCAACGCGTCGGATACTGACTGGTCACGGTGGATCATTCCGACCAATCGCTCGCCCACAGCTTGCTGCATGATCAGGCTGACGTCGCGGTTGAGTTGGCGGGAGCGGTCGACTTGATTGATGAGATAGCTACAACCCACAAAGTCGTCGCGCTCGCCGACGTAGCTACTGATCAGCTTCTCGGCCATTGGCAATGCTGTATAGGAGGCCGCGTCGGGAAGGCTTACGACGAGCGCCTGGCGAGTGATCGCTAACGCCTGCCGCAGGTAAGGTGATGGCCCCGGCGGGGTGTCCAGGATGACGACCGCGCCATCGGCAAGCTCCATTGCTTCGAGATGACGCCCCAGCCAATACCGGTCGCGGTCCAGAAGCTGCTCAAATGCTTGGCGTTCTTTCTCTTCTATCAGGCCGTGCGGCAGCAGGGCCGGTCCGGCTGTAGTTGCCATGCAGAGTAACCGCCAGTCCTGAATGCTTTCGCTCGTACTAGCTATGCCACGAGCTGCATCTTCTATGGAGCGTTGATTTTGCGGCTGGACGTGATGAATGAGCGCATTTTGCGGGTCAAGGTCTACCAGCAGCACCGATCGGCCCAGGTTGGCCAGGCCTACTGCGAGGTTTGCAGCGATCGTGCTTTTTCCGACGCCGCCTTTACTGGACATGACAGTGACGACATTCACCTGGCCCAAAGCAGGCGCGACCGGTCCGATAAGCTGTTCTTGCGATGCTTTCGCTGTTGCGTTGGCGACAGCTTCGTTCTCAGCTTGCTTCAGCTGCGCCAGTAGGTCCTGCAAGCTTCCGGCAGGCCAGGCAGTTTGCTGGCTATTGTCTTGAAAATGACGCGCAGTAGCGGGCGCAGCAGATGCACAAGAAATTGGCGCGACGCTAGAAGCATTCTTTGCCTCGGTCGGGCCCGGGAGCGGAGCTGCATGTGGTGAGTCCGCCTGCGGTTCGGGCGTTGCGCTTGTCGCTAAGGCGGGCCAGCGACTGACTGAGTCTCGGTCTCGACCTGCACGTGATACTTCCTGATATTGCTCAGGGGAGGCATCGATCTTTCTAAAAAGGCCGAGAATGTCGCTCGAAATGCCCATTTCGGAGCTCCAATTGTATAAATGCGTTCAGTGGGGTGCTCACGGCCAAGCCTATGTCGCGGTTATCACCCCGACACATGTGGGTGGCAGTCTGCTTTTTGGGGCCATGAAATCCGTGGAATGGATGATGGCATAGTGCTACTTCAGATGACAGTGCCGCTTGTCAACCTTTTTTTGGCGTTAATAATTTGACTGTGTGCTTGCTTAAACCTTTCCGCGACGTTAATCCGCCGCTTGCCGCTTATTAAGCAAATTCGGTTCCTGCAGATGCTCCGCTTGTCGCCAATTTATGCCAAGCGGTGACTATCGGATCAGCAACCTTCTTTGGGCCATAGGCTAGGCTAAAAGGCTAAGCCGTACTGCATGATGGGAGTCTCAGCCTGGGCGCAGTAGAGCTTTAGGGGGCTTCCAGTTGTCCAAGTGGACCTGGGTTCTGCTGCTCAACCGGTGGCTGGTCAGTCGGCTGAGCAAGCTAATTAATTACCCAATGATGCCGGCTAACAGCGGCCGATCAACATTGCCCCCACTGAGCACCACGGCAATCCGTTCGCCTCGGTTGTGCTCGCGCTCCTGGATCGCCGCAGCCAGCGCGGCGGCACCAGCACCTTCGGCGAGATTATGGGTGTCCTCGTGCAATGCGCAGATGGCCTGGCGGATCTCGGCATCGCTCACACGCACGATGCGCGCGGCACCTTCACGGATGATCTCGAGCGCTTCGGGCGCGGGCATTCGGCAGGCCATGCCGTCAGCGAAGGTGTTCGCCGTGTCGGTGGTGACGAGGCGACCCTGCTCGAAGCTCTGCGCGTAGGCATCGGCCGCGCTGGACACCACCCCGATGATCTCCGTATCCAGGCCCAGCAGGTCGCGGGTTCGGATCATTCCGCAGATGCCTGAGCCAAGCCCGATGGGCACGTAAACGCGGCGCAGCTTCGGCACTGCTTCGAGCAGTTCCAACGCATAGGTGGCGACGCCCCTGATCAGGTCCGGATGCAGGGACGGAACAAAATGCCAGCCATTGGCTTCGGCCAGTTCCGCTGCCCGCAAACGAGCGGTATCGAAATCGCGGCCGTATTCGATGACCTCGGCACCACAGGCGCGCATGGCGGCGTTCTTTTCCATGGAGTTGCCTTCGGGCACCAGAATCTGCAGTGGCAAGCCGACCTTGCCTGCCGCCATGGCCAGGCTGATACCGTGATTGCCACGAGTCGCGGTGATGAGGCCCGGCAGGTGCGGCTCCCGCTTGATCAACCCGTCCACGTAGAGCAGACCGCCACGCACCTTGAAGGCGCCGGCTGGTGTGTGGTTTTCGTGTTTGACCCAAACCTCGCAGCCAAGCCGCTTGGCCAACAGCGGCCATGCGTATTGCGGAGTCGGCGGTACGCTCTGGTGGATCAATTCCGCTGCCCGGCGCAGTTGGTATAGGTCGAACATCGAAAGCTCCTCAGCGGGTTTGACGTCGATCCTAAGCGGCGGGCATTGTATGGGTAAATCGTTATATTGCATGGCAAACAATGTGGTTACCCAAACTCGAATCTGATAGTCAGCCACGCTACTTGGCACTGGTCGATGCCATCGCAGCCGCCATTGCAACGGGTGAGCTCAAGCCTGGCGATCGCCTGCCACCGCAGCGGCGCCTCGCCTGGGCGCTCGGCCTCAATCCCAGTACCGCGATGCAGGCGTATCGCGAGGCGGCGCGCCGGCACTTGGTTGGTGGCGAGGTCGGGCGCGGTACCTATGTGCTGGCCAGCAGTCGCGAGGCCAGTCTGTTCCGGCTGAAAACGCCTGAGGCCCATCCTGAACTGGTAGATCTGTCGACCAATCTGCCGGTACTCGACCCGGACGATGTCGACATGCAGCGCAGTTTGGCGGCGCTGTGTGCGACCGGAGATTTGGCGAGCCTCCAGGGATACCCGTCAGCGCGCAGCCTGCAACGTGGCCAGTTGGCGGTGAGTGGCTGGTTGCGTGCCCGAGCGCTTGAGATCCCGCCGCAGCAGGTGTTGCTCTGTGCCGGAGCGCAGCAAGGCGTTTTCGCTGCGCTGATAGGCTTGTGCGAGCCGGGCGAGCCGGTGTTGGTCGAAGCGCTGACCTCGCCAGGCATAAAGGCCGCTGGCCGCCAATTGCGTTTGCCGCTGCACGGGGTGGCGATGGATGAATTCGGCATCCTGCCGGACGATCTCGATCGCTTGGCACGCGCTACCTCGGCACGCGTGGCCGTCCTGACACCCTGCATGCAGAACCCGACCGCCGTCAGCATGGATGCGCAGCGCCGCGAAGCCATCGCCGCCGTGGCGCGACGACGGGGCTTGTTGATCATCGAGGACGACATTTACGGCGCACTCGGCGACGAGCCGCCGCTCGCTGCGACACTGCCCGATCGCACACTGCTGATCAGCAGCTTGTCGAAGACGGTCGCACCTGGCTTGCGCCTGGGGTTCATCGCCGGACCGGACGCGTGGCGTTCGCGTATCGACCCGGAACGACAGGCAACCAGCTGGGCCTTGTCGACTCTCTGCTTGCGGATTGGTTGCGAGTGGCTGGAGGACGGCACTGCGGCGCGCCGCCTGGCCTGGCAGCGTGAACAGGTGACACGGCGCTGGCGACTGGCGCAGAAACTGCTTGGGTCTACTTCGTCAAATGCCTCGCCGCATCTGTGGCTTGAACTGGCGAAGGATAGAGATCTGCCAATGCTTTGCCGCGAACTGGGGATCGAGGCGGCCACCGCGGACGTGTTCGCCGTTGGCCATGGCGCGCCCAACGCGCTGCGTCTGAGTTTGACCGCGGCGCCCAGCCTGGCGGTTTTGAAAGCGCGGCTGGAGGCACTGGCGGGCACATTGCATCGATGACCGCCGCAATCCGGTGCTACCGCTGTCATCGAACAGCAGGCAAGATGTTTTCAACGAACAGACAAGGAAACCCACCATGAATCCAGCAGGCGAGACTTTTCGCATTGCCACCAGCGCTGAAGCGGCCGTGGACCAGCTTGCCGAGCTGCATCAGCAGGCTACCCGCGCACTGAATCAGGCGCTCAAACGCTATGTCACCACGCGCGAAGAGCCCAGTGCGGCCGAGCGTGCGCTGTTCCGCTATCCCGAACTACGGCTGACGTACGAATGCCACGGCGAAGTGCCGGCCTCTACTCGAGCTTATGCCAAGGTGCAGGCGCCGGGTGTCTACAGCGTGACCGTGACCCATCCGGCGGCCTTTCGCAGCTATCTGCTCGACCAGTTGCGACCGCTGATCAAGGATTTCGGTGTGACGGTCGAGGTGGGCATCAGTGAGCGCTACATTCCTTACCCCTATGTAATCGAACAGGGCGACGAACTGGCTGGAACCGGAGTGACCGCAGCAGAGCTGGCTCGCGTGTTCCCCAGCACCGACCTGTCCGCCGCCACCGATGACATCGCCGACGGCCTCTATGATTGGGAGCATGCGGACCCTTATCCGCTGGCGCTGTTCGACGGTGCGCGGGTGGATTTCTCGTTGCGCCGGCTGGTGCACTACACCGGCAGCGACTGGCGCCATGTACAGCCGTGGATCCTGCTGACCAACTACCACCGCTACGTCGACCAGTTCATCCGCCACGGTCTCGACATGCTGCGTGATGACACCCGCTTCGTGCGCATGGTGCTGCCGGGCAACATCATCATCGAGCGCGGCATGGATGAGGGCGAGGCCCAGTCGATCATCGGCGGCGTGCTGTGGCACCGTTACCAGATGCCGGCCTATCACCTGCAGGCCAAAGATGGCGACGGCGTCACCCTGGTCAATATCGGCGTCGGTCCGTCGAACGCCAAGAACATCACCGATCACCTCGCCGTGTTGCGCCCGCATTGCTGGCTGATGATCGGCCACTGCGGCGGGCTGCGGCAGTCGCAGTCCATCGGTGACTACGTGCTGGCCCATGCCTACATGCGCCGCGACGGTATCCTCGACCGGGTACTGCCGCCGCACATTCCGCTGCCGGCGCTGGCCGAAGTGCAGCAGGCGCTGCAGGAAGCGGCGGCGCAGGTCACCGGGGAAAAAGGCGAAGCGCTCAAGCGGCGGCTGCGCACCGGTACCGTGTTGACCTACGACGACCGCAACTGGGAATTGCGTTGGGCTCAGGAGAGGCCGCTGATCAACCTCTCGCGTGCCGTGGCAGTGGACATGGAAAGCGGCACCATTGCGGCCCAGGGCTATCGGTTGCGAGTGCCCTACGGGACGTTGCTTTGTGTGTCGGACAAGCCGCTGCACAGCGAGATCAAGCTGCCGGGTTCGGCCAATGCCTTCTATGAGCGCGCTGTGACCCAGCACCTGAAGATCGGCATTGCCGCGCTGGACCTGCTACGCAACCAGCTCAACTCGCTGCACTCACGCAAGCTACGCAGCTTCGACGAGCCACCATTCCGCTAACGGATGGCGGCTCGCCGAACGCTCAGTTCTTCAGGAACTCCGGCAATATGGGGTCGCCTTTAGCCGGCAGGCTGTAGGCAACCACATAGTCGCCCGGCGGCGTCTCCATGAAGTGATGGCCGCCCGCGACGATCACCAGGTACTGGCGACCGTTGGCCTCGTAGGTCATTGGCGTTGCTTGGCCACCGGCGGGCAGTACGTCCTGCCACAGCACCTCGCCGGTATCGATGTCGATCGCGCGGATGAGGTTGTCGGTTGCTGCGGCGATAAAGATCAAACCGCCTGCGGTGATGACAGGGCCGCCGTTGTTCGGCGTGCCGACTTTCACCGGAAGATGTGACGAGATACCGAATGGCCCGTTGTGCCGAGCGGTGCCCAATGGCTCGTTCCACAGCACTTTGCGGGTGTTGAGGTCGATTGCCATGATGCCGCCGAAGGGTGGGCGACTGCAGGGTACGCCTGTGAAACCGTTGCGCCAGGCCTCGATGGACACGGCATAGGGCGAGCCCGCCTGCGGCACTGAGCCGCCAGACGAGGTGCTGCCGCCTGGTGCCCCGAGTGGAACCATGCCGCGCTCGTTGGCCTCGTCGCGTGGGATGAGCTGGTCATACATGGCGATGTGGTTGTAATTCAACACCAGGATGTTGCGGTCGGTGTTCACCGCCGCGCTGCCCCAGTCGTTACCGCCGTTGTAGCTCGGCCACTGCAGGAATGGCCTGTCCACGCTCGGCGGTGTGTACATTCCTTCATAACTGGCACGCTTGAACTGGATGCGGCACCACAGCTGGTCCAGCGGCGTTACCCCCCATGCATCGGTCTCAGTCAGCTGCTCGCGTGGCGTGGACGGCATCCCGACAGAGAAGGGTTGCGTCGGCGACAGCGTTTCGTCAGGCAAAGAGCTTGCGGGCACCGGGCGCTCCTCGACGGGCGTCAACGGCTCGCCAGTGCGGCGGTCGAGCACGTAGATGTCGCCCATCTTGGTGGGTAGCACGACCGCTGGAACAGTGCGGCCGTCGCCGACCGGAAAGTCGATCAGGCTGCCCTGGGAGCCGAGGTCATAGTCCCAGACATCGTTATGCACGGTCTGAAAGACCCAGCGCACCGTCCCATTGGTCACATCCAAGGCCACCAGCGCGGTCGAGTAGGGTTTCTCGAACTCGCGGCGGTTGCCGCTCCAGTAGTCGACCGACGAGTTGCCCATCGGTACATAGACCAGGCCGAGGGCTTCGTCGCCGGAGAATATCGTCCAGGCGTTGGGCGTGCCTCGGGTGTAGACATCATCCCCTTCTGGCAGCCCGGTCTCGCCAGGGCGACCCATGTCCCAGGCCCAGGCCAGCTCGCCGGTGGCCGCGTCGTATCCGCGGATCACGCCGGATGGCGCGTCTTCCTTCTGACCGTCGAGCACTTGGTGCCCGACCACCGCGACCCCGCGAACGATGGTCGGCGGCGACGTCACCGCGACGTAACCCGGTACAGAGTCGCCCATGCCTTCCATCAGATCGACGTGCCCGGCGTGGCCGAAATCGGCGCAGGGCACGCCCGTATCGGCATCGACCGCGACCAGCTCTGCGTCAAGCGTGCCCTCGATGATGCGGCGCTTGCAGGCGGTATTATCGGGTGCATCCGGCACCTCGTAGTAGCTCACGCCGCGGCAGGTGGCCGAGTAGGGAATATGGTCGGTGGAGACCTTCGGGTCATAGCGCCAGCGTTCACGACCGCTGCTGGCATCGAGTGAAATCAGCACGTTCAGCGCATCGCACAGATAGAGGTTATCGCCGACCTTGAGCGGTGTGGTTTCCGGCGCCCACTTCTTGTCGACCACTGATTGATCGGGCAGATTGCCGGTGCGATAGCCCCAGACTGGCTTGAGCTCGGAGACATTGTCGCGATCGATCTGATCGAGCGGCGAATAACGGGTGGCTGCATTGTTGCGGCCATAGGCGGTCCAGTCGGCTGGCTCGGGGGCGCCGGCAACCGTACTGGCTACGGTCGTGGCCGGCTCCAGCGTAGGGTCATAGGTGGTCGTTTGGGCATGGCTGAGTGGCAGCCAGATGAGTGTCATCAAGCCAAACAATCGAATCAGGTGCGTCATGCGTGCGCCTCTTTGCGAGTGTGGCGCCGCAGCACCGGAATAAAAGCGAGGGTAAGAAGGGCGATCACAGCCAGCGCCACCAGGCGTGGTATCAGCGCCCAGGGGTCAAGGCCGACCTCCCAGATAGCCCAGACAACAGTCGCTAGGAATACTGCCCAGTAAAGCCAGACGCCGCTGATGCGTTGCATGAACAGCAGCACGCCGGCAATCAGCATGCCGGCGCCAGCGATGAGGTAGTACCAGGAGCCGCCAAGCGTGATCAGCCAGACGCCGCCAGCGGCGAGGGCGAGACCAAACAGGGCGACGATGGCGGCGAAGACTTTGAGCGCCCAGTAGGTGAAACCGTGGGCGTGAGGGGGGTTGGACACGTTGCTTTTCCTCTGTATGACCGATGGCTGAGGCGTCGCTGGTAGCGAACCGGCGAATGTGCTCAGCATTTGGGTCTCTGGGTGCGCTCAGGTTCCGTGATTGTTTCGATTTGTGTCCGATCAGGCTGCTAGCAACCAGGCGCCGGTCAGCGCCGACGCGGCACCGGCGATGCGCACCAGTGGGGCAGCCACCTGTGGCAGGTTGCGTGCCACGGCATAACCGATACCGTGCAGTGCAGCGGTCGCGACGGCGAAGCCGGCTGCGTAACCCCAAGGGCTCGACAGCATGGGCAGCTCCAGTCCATGAGCCACGCCATGGCTAAGCGCAAACAGGGCGGTTAGCCCCGCCGCAAGGGCTAGCGGCGGGCGCACCGCCAATGCCACCAACAGTCCAAGGGCCAGCACCGATCCGGCGATGCCGGTTTCCATCAACGGTATTTCGAGGCCGGCAAAACCGAGCAGGCCGCCCAGCAACATCGTGGCGACGAAGGTCAGGGGTAAAGCCCAGCGTGCCTTGCCGGTTTGCTGCGCCGCCCAGAGGCCAACGGCGACCATTGCCAGCAGGTGATCAAGGCCAAAGATCGGGTGTGCGATACCGGACATGATGCCCGCGTGATCATGGCCGGGGTGTGCGACAGCCAATGCCGGGCTGAGTAGCAGGGCTGCGGTGAACATCGATTTGCGCAGGTTCATTAGAGACTCCTTGAATGGCGAATGAGGTGGTCAGGCGGCGCTGAGCATTCCCTGTTTTTCGATAAAGGCGATGATCTCGTCGAGGCCCTGGCCCACCTTCTGGTTGCTGAACACGAACGGCTTGTCGCCACGCATCTTGCGAGTGTCGCGGTCCATGACCTCCAGCGACGCGCCAACCATCGGCGCCAGGTCGACCTTGTTGATCACCAGCAAATCCGACTTACAGATGCCCGGTCCGCCCTTGCGCGGCAGCTTGTCGCCAGCCGATACGTCGATCACGTAAATGGTCAGGTCTGAAAGCTCCGGGCTGAAGGTGGCAGACAGGTTGTCGCCACCGGACTCGACAATGATCAGGTCGAGCCCAGGGAAACGGCGGTTGAGTTGTTCGACCGCCTCGAGGTTGATCGAGGCGTCCTCGCGGATTGCCGTGTGCGGACAGCCGCCGGTCTCGACACCGATGATGCGCTCGGGCGCCAGGGCCTCGTTCCGCACGAGGAATTGCGCGTCTTCCTGGGTGTAGATGTCGTTGGTCACCACGGCCAGGTTGTAGCGCTCGCGAAGGGCCAGGCAGAGAGCGAGGGTCAATGCGGTCTTGCCGGAGCCGACCGGGCCACCGATGCCAATGCGCAGGGGTTGGGTGTTCATGGTCTGTTTCCTCTTGTGAAATCTGGGCTCATGAGCGGAACAGGCGGCTGTACTGGCGCTCGTGCGCCATGCTCGCCAGGGCTAGGCCAAAGGCGGCGCTGCCCCAGTTTTCCGGCTCGATAACGGTTGCGTCGCGCTGGGCCTGTTTCAGTGTCGGCAGCAGTTGGGAAGTGAGTCGTTGAGCCGCCTGCTGGCCAAGCGGCAGGGTTTTCATCAGGACGGCCAACTGGTTTTCCAGCCAGCCCCAGAGCCAGGCGGTCAATGCGTCTTCGGGGCTGATGCCCCAGGCACGCGCGGCCAGGGCCCAACCCAGGGCAAGACCAGGTTCGTCGATGCGTTGAAACAGGGCGCGTGCCGGGGAGTCAAGTTCGGGCAGATTGTCCAGCAATTGCTTCAGCGAATAGCCCATCTGCCGGCTTTCCAGCCGCAGCTCGCGGGTTTCGCGGCTGGCGCGATGGCGCGTGGCGAGCCGCTCCAGTTCGTCCCATTCTTCAGCCGCGGCGGCCTGACAATGTGCGAGCAGTAAAGGCGCTTCGAAGCGCGCCAGATTTAGCATCAGCTGGTCGCCCAGCCAGCGGCTGGCGCTGCTTTCGTCATGCACGCGTTGCTGTTCGACCGCCATTTCCAGGCCCTGCGAATAGCTGTAGCCACCAATCGGCAACTGCGGGCTGGCAAGCCGCAGCAGCGCGAAGGCAGCCGGGTTCACTTGCGGACGCCAAATTGATGCAGGCGTGGCGCGTAGCTGAACTCGGCTTCGCCTGCGTGGGAGTGGTGATGGCCGCCACCGTAGGCGCCGTGCTCGGGCTGGAAGGGCGCCTCGATGGCTTCGACGCTGGCGCCCAGCTGCAGCAGCATGTCTTTCAAGACGTAATCGTCAAGCAGGCGCAGCCAGCCGTCGCCTACCTGCAACGCCACATGACGGTTGCCGAGGTGATAGGCGGCACGTGTCAGCTCGAATGCACTGCTGCAGGTCACATGAAGAAGCTGCTCGGCGCGGGCCCGCACGCGGACAATACGGCCATCCTCGGCGCGCAGGCACTCGCCGTCATGCAGGGGTTGCTGACCGCGCTCGAGGAACAGGCCGACGTCTTCGCCGGTCGTGGTGAAACAACGCAGACGCGATTTGCTGCGGGCCTCGAAGGTCAGCGCCAGCTCGGCGTCGGCGTTGGCCTGCGGGGAGATGCGGTGGTGGATGACCAGCATGGCGAACAGTTCCGGTTGTGCAATGACGCACACCAGAGCAAGGCCCTTGCCAACGCGGCGCAACAGACGCGGTCAGCCGGCTGTGGCGGGTTCGTGCTTGAAAATGGGGCCTGAGACTGTTCCGTTTCGGTGCGTGCATATCGGTGGTGCACCAAATTCGCGCGCTAATGCAGTGCGCGGACCATGTAGACGGCTGATATTTGGTAACTGGCCAGGTTGCTGGCTTGCGGCGGCTCCAACTCGGTCTGCGCGGCATAGCCAAGACGCGACCAGAAGGCTTCGGACTCCTGCACCGATACCAGCGCCGAATAGCGCAACTGATGCGCGCGCGCCTGTTCCAGGTTCTTGCGCACCAAAGCCGGGCCTATGCCGCGACCGCTGGTGCGTCGGGAAACGGCTAGGTCGTGCAGATACAGGCAGTCAGCTTCGGCGTGCGGCTGGAACTCGCCGTCCAGCGGGGTCACTTTGCCGACGCGCGAGCGGTAGGCGAACAGATAGGCGCAGACACCCTCGTCATCCTCGGCCACCCAGGCGAGCTGCGGGCTGGCGGCGAGACGGTTGCAGATCACCGCTTCGCTCTCGAGCAGTTCGGCGGAATAGGATTCTTCCTGAATCGACATCACCGCAGGTATATCGCGCACCTGCATCGCTCGTAACTGGAACATCAAAACAACACTCGGACGGAGGTGGCCAGCCATGAGGCTCGCCTGGGGGCGGCGATCATACGCGATTGCCGCGCGAGCGGAGCGGGTGCCGACAGACGTAGCGCAAACCAGCCATAAGGGTGGCCGTGACTGGATCAGGTGGAGTGTTGAGCTTCTGCAGAGGCATGCAAGCGCTACGAGGTAAGCCGGCGTACTGCCCCTTTATCGGCTTCGTCTGGTCGGGTCGGCCAATGCCATCGCTGACGAAATGCCGATTTGCAGGCATAATTCTTAGGTTGCTACCTATTGTCGCGGTTTCCCCATTGAATAACTCTCACCGGCCCCTGCTTGGCGTGTCGCTGATCTTGGTTTCTTGCCTGACGCTCGCCAGCCACGACGGGCTGTCCAAGTACCTGACACAGCTCTACCCCGTGTTCCTGGTCATCTGGGCACGCTATATGGCGCAGACGACTCTGATGCTTGCCCTGTTCACGCCGCGCATGGGGCGGCGCGTGTTTCGTACCCTGCGGCCGAAGCTGCAGATCTGCCGTGGCCTGAGTCTGGTCAGCGTCAGCATGCTGTTTATCAGCGGCCTCAGTTACATTCCGCTGGCCGAAGCGACCGCGGTGATCTTCCTGACCCCGTTGCTCGTTACCATCGCCTCCGCCTTGCTCGGTGAGCAGGTCAGCCGCGCCCAGTGGCTGGCGGTCGGCTGCGGGCTGATCGGCGTGATGATCATCGTGCGGCCGGGTGGCGCCTTGTTCACGCCGGCGATCCTGCTGCCGCTCGGCGCTGCCCTGAGCTTTACCCTCTACCAGTTGATCACCCGCCGACTCAGCGCGACGGATCATCCCGTGACCAGCAACTTCATCACCAGCCTGGTCGGCAGCCTGGTGATGAGCGTGCTGGTCGTCTTCAATTGGCAGACGCCGACGCTGCATGACGCGCTGATGATGGCGGGGCTCGGCGCCATGGCCATGAGCGGTCATCTGCTGCTGACCAATGCGTTTCGATTCGCCAGCGCCGCGGCGCTGGCACCGTTCACCTATTCGCAGATCATCTTTGCGGGGGTGGTGGGGCTGGTTGCCTTTGGACACACGCCGGATCTCGGCGCCATCGTCGGCATGGCCATCATCATCGCCAGCGGGCTGGTCATGGCGTATGTGCAAGGGCGGCGACCGCGCCCGCCACTCTGAAACACCACGACGTGCCGGTGGCCGTCCGTACCGTTACCAACACTGAACAGACAAGGGCGACTCGACCCTTGCGTGCGATTCATCAGGAAACCACATGCAACGTATCTCTCATCACACCCTGCGCAGCGAATTCCGTCGGCTGCTGGCCTCCGACCGCTGCTACCACACCGCTTCGGTGTTCGACCCGATGTCGGCGCGTATCGCCGCGGATCTGGAGTTCGAAGTCGGCATTCTCGGCGGCTCGGTCGCCTCGCTTCAGGTCCTGGCTGCCCCTGACTTTGCGCTGATCACTCTCAGCGAGTTCGTCGAGCAGGCGACCCGCATCGGCCGCGTATCGCGCCTGCCGATCATCGCAGATGCCGACCATGGCTACGGCAACGCGCTCAACGTGATGCGCACCGTGGTTGAGCTGGAGCGCGCCGGGATCGCCGCGCTGACCATCGAAGACACGCTGTTGCCTGCCAAATTCGGGCGCAAGTCCACCGACCTGATCGGCATGTTCGAAGCGGTCGGCAAGATCCGCGCAGCGCTTGAAGCGCGCATCGATCCAGAACTCTCGATCATCGCGCGGACCAACGCCGGTGTGATCGGCCTGGAAGAGGTTATCGCGCGCGTGCAGGCCTACGAGGCAGCAGGCGCTGATGCGATCTGCCTGGTTGGCATCGAGGATTTCGAACAGCTGGAGCAGGTCGCCGAGAAACTCAGCGTGCCGCTGATGCTGGTGACCTATGGCAATCCGAAGCTGCGCGATAACAGCCGCCTGGCCGCGCTCGGCGTACGCATCGTGGTCAATGGCCACGCGGCCTATTTCGCGGCGATCAAGGCGACCTATGACTGCCTGCGCGAGCAGCGCCAGATCGATGCCTCCGACCTCAACGCCTCGCAGTTGTCGGTGAAGTACTCGACTGCCGAGGAGTACATGGTCTGGGCCGAGGAATACATGCAGGTCAAGGAGTGACCGGTTGCGCCGGCGACATGCGCCGCCGGGCATCTGTCGATGAGCTAGCGGAGAACCGATGAGCCCACGCCTGCTGACCTTCATGGTGGCGTTCGCTGCCTTTCTGGGTCCCTTCACCCAGACGGTCTACGCGCCAATCCTGCCGGAGCTGGGCGAGGCGCTGCAGACCACGCCGCTGCTGATCAACCTCAGCATCTCGATCTTCACCTTTGTCCTGGCTTTCATGCAGATCGTCTACGGGCCGCTGGTGGATCGAAGCGGCCGCAGGCGCACCCTGTTGCTCGGTCTGGCGTGCTACATCGGCGCGTCCATCGGTTGTTTTCTCTCGCCCAACATCGAGACGCTGCTGCTGTTCCGCGCCCTGCAGGCGGTAGGTATCGCAGCCGGTGCGGTGGTGGCGGTGACCGTGATCGGGGATCGGTTCGAAGGTGCCGAGCGTGGTCGGGCGATGGGCTCGTTCCAGATGATGGTGGCGCTGGGGCCGGTGGTCGGCCCGGTAGTGGGCGGCTTCATTGGCGAGCACCTCGATTTCCATTACGTGTTTCTGCTGCTCGCCGTGGTCGGTGCTGTTGCGTTGCTGAGCAATGCGATCTGGCTAGAGGAAACCCGTCCGGCTGGGAGCGCGCCGCGCGCCTTCCACCCCAGGGAGTACCTGGAGGTGGTGCGCAATCGTCAGGGGCTGGCAATCATGCTGCTGAGCTTTGTGCAGTACTACGCCTTCTACAATTACCTGGTGTTCATGCCGCGCGTGCTCGGCGCCACTTACGGCCTGAGTGCCAGTGAAAAGGGCCTGGTGTTTCTGCCGCTGTCGATTGCCGTGGTGGTCGGCAGTTTTGCGGGTGGACGGCTATTGGCGCGCTGGCGGCCCCGCCCGGTGCTGGTGACGACGGCGGCGCTCAATGCCCTCAGCCTGCTGCTGTTTCTCGCGGTTGCGCAGTGGTCGCTGGCGGCGCTGGTGGTGGCGGTCAGCGCGTTCGGGCTGTTTCTCGGTCTTTCGCTGCCGGTACAGACCAGCCTGCTGATGGACCTGTACCCGCACAACCGCGCCACCGCGGTGGGCAGCTACAACTTCTTCCGTTTCATGGGCATGGCCACCGGGCCAGTGCTCGGCTCATGGCTATATCAGGACGGCAACCTCGGCCTGCTCTATGGCTTCGCCGCGACTGCTTTCCTCATCGCTGTCTGGCATGCGCGGATGCGCTTCAAGCAAGGCTCATGACCATTGCCTAGAACAGCGAACGCTCGGCCTTGAACATGAAGTAGCTCTCGCAATAGGTGTTCTGACCTGAGTAGACGCCGCACTCGCGGCCGCGAAGGCTCGAGTCGGTGTAGGACATATCCAGGCGTACGCCGAGCCAGGGGCGAGACAGGTTCAGCGACCAGTCATTGAAGACTTCAACACTGCCGCCTGGGTGATACATCGGGCTGTCCATCGAGTGGCTGGCGTATTTCAGGCGCAGGTCCAGCTCCAACGGACTGAGCCCACCAAGCTCCAAGAGCAGGGTACTGTCGGTGCGCCCGGGGCGGCTGCTGAGTGCGCCACCAAGGCGACTGCCGGCCAGGTTGAAGCCTGCGTAGTATTCGTGGCGATCGGCACCTTCCAGTTCCGGGAAGCTGTAGCGGATCACGCCCAGTTCGTAGCCTGGCGCCTGGTCGAAGCGGTGCTGGACGTAACCGATATAGCTGTCAAGTTCCAGCTGGTTGCCCTCGAGGATGCCCATGCTGGGCGCCCATTGGCCAACGTACCAACCACTCTCGTGGGTGAGGTCCAGCCCGCCGCGAAAGGTGCTGGCGGTTGCTGGGTTGACCAGTCCTTGGGCCATGCTGCGGGTAGGAGCCGTGCCGAGTCGCAGGTCGAATTGGCCCACCTCGCGCTCGACGACTTCAGATTGACTGGCGCATCCGCTCAAACCAATGATCAGCGCCGTCAGGATCTTCGTGTGCATCACCACTTCCCTGGGAGTATTTTCAGACAGTCGCGAGGCGACCTCGATCAGAAAAAGCCGCGACGCAGAGCGTCTGGATTGGGCTTGCCGCTCAATCGGCTGGAAGGATAGACACTGCATTAGGCCGCCGAGGTCCGTTCGTCGATCCGGCATCGGCGAATCGACGGGTGGCGCTGTGGTGTTGACGATGCCAAAGGCGTGCCGCGCCCTTTGCGCGACTGAACGGTGCTCGTGGCTGATGTTCCAAACAGAAACACGGGCAAGTCCTGATGCTGGGAGGTCGCAATGGCTACGGGTTGGGCGAATGAAGGTGCGGTTCAGGAACAGATCGACAGCACCATTGAAGACGCGGTGCAACGGGCCCGGAGCCGCCTCGGGCGAGGTGAAAGTCTGGAGCGCTGCGAGGAATGCGACGCTAAGATTCCTGAAGCAAGGCGCCAGGCTGTGCCGGGCGTGCGCCTGTGCGTGAAGTGCCAGACTGAGCTCGACAAGCAAGAAGCCAAGTTCAGCGGCTACAACCGTCGGGGCAGCAAGGACAGCCAGCTGCGCTGAGACAATAAATCATGTCGCCGGATCGCACTCGCCGCGCGGGCATGGGTCACACAGCGGGACACCCACCCTTTCATGGAAGAGGAAGACCCCATGATGATTTTCGAAGCCCTGCGGCTGAGTCACGACATCCAGCGCGACCTGTCCGAACGCCTGACGCAGACAAGCGGCGACTCCGCAGAACGCCAGGAGCTGTTCGCCCAACTCAAACATGAACTATGGGTGCACTCGGTCGCGGAAGAGCGCCACTTCTACATCCCGCTGATGCGCGATGACAGCGGTGTCGATCTGTCCCGTCATGCCATCGCTGAGCACCATGAAATGGACGAGATGGTCGAGGCACTGGAAGAGACGGATCCCAGCAGCCCGAGCTGGCTGGTGCAGGCCCGCAAGCTGTCGGACAAGGTTCACCACCATCTGCAGGAAGAGGAGCACAAATTCTTTCAGATGGCCGGCAAGCTGCTCAGTGATCAGCAGAAGAGCCAGCTGGCCGGGGCGTACCTTGGCGCCTACGACGTGATGAAAGCCGAGCACGCTTAAACGAGCGCGGCACCCGTCGGCATGCTGAAGGTAAAGGTGGTGCCCGCCTCGGCGGTAGACGTCACCTGCATGCTGCCCCCATGCGACGCGGCAATCTCGTTGGCGATGTAGAGGCCGAGTCCAAGTCCAGACTGAGTGCTCGATGCCTCTCGCCAGTAGGGCTTGAACAACTGCGCCAGGCGATCGGATGCTATCGGTTCACCCTGATTGTTCACCGACAGCGACAGCCGCCCATTTTCGATGACCGCGCGGACGAACACGCGTCCGGCCGCCGACCCATGGACCAGCGCATTGGCAAGCAAGTTGGAAAGCAACTGTGCGAGGCGGTCCGCATCGCAACGGATCCCTCCCAGCGGGGCGATATCAGCTTCGATAGCTCGCTGCGGATGGGCACTCTGCATCTCCGAGACAATATGCGTCAGGGTGATGTGCAGGTCGTGGCACTCATCACGCTGCAACGGAATTCCATTGCCCAGGCGACCGCGGGCAAAATCCAGCACGTCGTCCACCAGACGTGACGCGCGACGGGTCGCCGTCAGCATGTGTTCGGCAATGCCGGCGATCGACGCATCCTTCGAACGCCTGATCAGCAGCTGCGCGCCGGACAGGATCGACGAGAGCGGGTTGCGCAGGTCGTGCCCAAGCAGGGCGATGAATTGCTCGCGTAGTTCGGCTGTTTGCTGAGCATCCAGTAACGCCGCCTCGGTTGCCTCGAATTGCTCTTCGGCCTCCAGCTGAATGGCCAGCAGCTTGGCGAAGGACTCCATCATCGCCAGGATCGGCATTTCCGACAGATCCGCCGGTTGCGGGTCGAGCGCACAGACGGTGCCGAAAAAACTGCCATCGGTGCGAAACACCGGCGTCGAGATATAGCTTTCGAAACCGTACATCTTTGGGGTGTGATGGTCGCAGTAGCGCCGGTCCTCACTTGCCTTGCTGATGATGATGGTTTCGTGAGACGTGTGAATTTCGTGGCACAGGGTGGTGGTGACATCCAGCTCGCCGCCGACCTGCAAACCGAAATTGATCCGGTCGAGCACGGCGCAGGCTGTCCAGGAATCTTCAGTAACACGCGCAACGGCTGCAAACCGTAAACCCGTGGTTTCGGATATCACCTGGAGGATCGCCGGCACGGCGTTGATGCGGCTGATCGCCGAAATGTCGTCGGTTATCGATCGGTTCATGCGGGTGTAATGGCGGCGCGTGAGGATGGCCGAGCACTTTATCACGGGTCGTTCGTTGCGCTGAGTCGAGCCGACCGCTAGCCGGCTCGACTCGGATAGGCGGCTTACACCTGGGGTGTCAGCGGAGGTGTCTCGCCAGCCGGTACGATGTGTTTGCGCATCAGCAGGTAGTGCACCACGGCGCCGAACAGTGCGCCCAGCAGCCAGGCGAAGCCGGACAAGCTTTCCAGCCCCGGCATCCAGACCGAAGCCACCGAGAACACGGAGCTGATACCGAAGGCGATGATCGCCTTGCGGTTCCAGCCGGCGTTGAAGTAGTAGGCCGAGTTGGGCTCCGCCGAGAACAGCTGCTGCACATCCAGCCGCTGGCGGCGCACCAAGTAGTAGTCGGCCACAATGATGCCGTACAGCGGTGCCAGTACTGCGCCCAGGGTGTCTACGAAGGCGGCGATGCCCACCGCACTGATGAACGACACCCAAAGCGCACCGATGAAGAAGGCGATCGCAGCAGTGATGTAGCCGCCGGTGCGCGCACTGATGCGTGCAGGTGCCAGGTTGGCGATGTCATAGGCCGGTGGGATGAAGTTGGCGACCAGGTTGATGCCCACTGTGGCGGCGAAGAAAGTGACTGCGGCGATCAGCGTCAGGCCGACATTGTCGATGCGCGCCACGATATCGGTGGGGTTGGTCAAGGTTTCGCCAAACACCACTACGGTTCCGGCGGTGATCACCAGGGCGATCAGCGAGAAGATCGCCAGGCTCACCGGTAGGCCGAGAAAGTTGCCGATACGCATCTGCCGCTCGTTCTTCACGAAGCGGGCAAAGTCACCGTAGTTGATTACCACCGCCGCGAAGTAGGCGACCATGGTGCCGACCACCGCAGCGAAGGCAGCAATCGGCCCGCCGGCATAGCTGCCAGTGCCACTGAAAATTGTACCCAGCGCGCCCGCGAGGCTGGGGCCGGCCTTGTAGCAGATGGCGATCATCATCGCGATCATCACCACATAGACCAGCGGCCCGGCCCAGTTCAGAAAGCGCGTCACCCAGTCCACGCCTCTCACGAACAATGCAACCTGGAATACGCAGACGATCACGTAGGCGATCCAGTCGATGGCGGTTAGCCCCAGCAACGTCGCTTCAGAGCCTGGACCGAACAAGGTACGAATGAGCAATGCCACGGCGGTGGAGGCGAAGTAGGTCTGCACGCCGTACCAGAAGATCGCCACGATGCCTCGCACCACGGCCGGGAAGTTCGCCCCGCGTACGCCCATGCTGGCACGCGCCATGACCGGGAAGGGGATGCCGTACTTCACACTCGGTTTGCCGGTCAGCTGCACCAGGCCCATGACGATGAAACCCGCCAGCACGATCCCGGCCAGTACTGCCCAGCCATTCAGGCCATAACTGATGAACAGCGTCGCGGCCAGGGTATAGCCGAACAGGCTCTGGATATCGTTGGACCAGACGTTGAAGATCTCGAACCAGCCCCACTTGCGCTTGGCTGGGGCGAGAGGGGCGAGGTCCTCGTTATACAGAGTGGGGTCGATCTGCTTGATCCGGAAATCGTCGTGATTCATAGGTGGGCGCTCTGTGCATGACTATTGTTGGTTTTTGTATGCAGTTCTTGTTCCGCGTAAGGCAGCAGTCGCGAAATCACGAGGTTGGTTATTGGGCGCAGCGCAGCCTCGCTGCCGGAAGCGTAGACGTCCCGGCTTGGTTCTGTTGGTGATCTGTATACAAGCGCGGGTGCGGTTTAACTGAAAAGACATTCACTTCTGGTTCGAAAGTGCATCGATGGCTCACACAACTCTCTTCGATGCACCAATTCCGTGCTTTGCAGGCGATGCCAGGCGGTGGCAAGGAAAAGCGTGCAGTGATGAGCGGCCAGGAAGCCGTGGCAGTGTGTGTTTGGAGACTTTCGAAGCAACGCGAGACAGATACGCTCGTTTGCTCTAGAGCGGCAGTGGTGCAGTTCTGCCAGAGCATTGGTGCTGGCCCCGCATCTCGCGAGTTGCCGCGGGTCAGGAGCTGCAAACAAAAACCCCAGGCCCATCGTGGAGGCCTGGGGTTTTAATCGTTAGCCGAAGCGTGCCGACGCGGCGTGATTAGCGCTGCGTGACGGTTGCCCTGTTGCCGTTGCCCATTTGGCTGACGTTAGCGGTATTGGCAAATCCTGCCTGATCCACGGTGGCGATATTAAGTGCGCCGTCCTGCAACACGCTGACCCTGCTCGATTCACTGCTCTGGTCGACCATGGCGAAGTTTTCGCTGCCCAGCTGCATCAGGTCAACAGTGCTACCAAGACCTGTTTGATCTATGTCAGCGACGTTTTCGTTGCCGGTTTGGCTTACCAGGATAGAGCTCTCTTGGCCGGTTTGATCGATGAAAGCGTCGTTGCTTTCGCCGGCTTGATCAACGGTGGTGTCGTTGTATGCGCCGTCCTGGTTGAGCTCGACGTCATTGTTCCAACCGGTCTGGGTTACATCAGCGATGTTCAGGGAGCCAGCTTGAGTGACGGTGGTGTCGTTGTTCCAGTTGTTCTGGGAAATGGTGACCTGGCCTTCCGTGCCGGTTTGGATAACGGTTGCGTCGTGCCAAGCGCCGTCTTGGGTCACCTGGGAAAAGTTGTCCTGACCTGATTGCTGGGTGGTAGCAGTGTTCCGATAGAAAAAGCCGGTCTGGTATACCTCGGAAGTCTGGCCGACGCCTTCCTGATAGACGTTGGCGAGCTGATTCTTACCGGTTTGCTCGATAGTCGCTTCACTGCTGGCGGCGAACGCCTGGCTGGCGGATACCGCTAGGACGGCAGCGAACAGCGCGTTGAATTTGAACATTGGTTGTTTCTCCCTGGATTTATCGGTCGCGCAGCCTGTTGTTGTTTTTGGCCGACGCGGTTACCCGCAGCGCACAACGTTTCCTGAAGCGTTGCCAGCAATGCCTACCTTGAGCCTTGGTAGCCGGCGGCGCTTCGCATCCTTGCGTCCTTGGGGCGGGTGTTGCGCTTGGGTAGTCGAGAAGGTAGTTCACTGCCTTGTTTGCCTAATCAACCGTACGGTTGAATTTCGTGCATCAATCAACAGGCAGAGCAAGTCGCAAGCAGTTGGCCTGAATATTCTTTCGCTTTTTGAGGGGGCGTTTGAATCGACTCGGGGAGGTTCGGGCTCCGATCAGCGGAGCTCGAATCGCGCAGCTTTTTTATCAAGGATGGTGGGGTGGCGCTCCGCTTCAATCCGGTACAGCGGAGGATATCGACCCCGCACATGCGGCGGGGTGAAAGATGACTGAGTCGCGCCGGGTTTCCAACGCGGTCAGAACAGAAAATACCGCTGCGCCATTGGCAGTACTTCGGCCGGTTCGCACCAGAGCAGCTGGCCGTCGGCGCGAACCTGATAGTTCTGCGGGTCGACCTGGATATCCGGCGTGTAGTCGTTGTGGATCAGGTCTTTCTTCTGCACCGAGCGGCAGCCTTTCACCACGCCAATCTTCTTCTTCAGCCCCAGTTGCTCAGGCACGCCAGCCTCGAACGCGGCCTGGCTGATAAAGGTGAAACTCGACGCATGCAGCGAACCGCCGTAGCTGGCGAACATCGGCCGGTAGTGCACCGGCTGCGGGGTCGGAATCGAAGCGTTGGCGTCGCCCATCAGGCTCGCGGCGATGGCACCGCCTTTGAGGATCAGCGTCGGTTTGACGCCGAAGAAGGCCGGGCGCCAGAGCACCAGATCGGCCCACTTGCCCACTTCGATGGAGCCCACTTGGTGACTTACGCCGTGGGTGATCGCCGGGTTGATGGTGTACTTGGCGATGTAGCGCTTGGCGCGGAAATTGTCGTTGCCCGCGCCGTCGCCGGGCAGGGCGCCGCGCTGCTTTTTCATCTTGTCGGCGGTCTGCCAGGTGCGGGTGATCACCTCGCCGACGCGGCCCATGGCCTGACTGTCGGAGCTGATCATGCTGAACGCACCCAAGTCGTGGAGGATGTCTTCGGCGGCGATGGTCTCGCGGCGAATGCGGGATTCGGCAAACGCCACGTCCTCGGCGATGCTCGGGTCCAGGTGGTGGCAGACCATGAGCATGTCCAGGTGCTCATCGATGGTGTTCTTGGTGAACGGCCGGGTCGGGTTGGTCGAGCTGGGCAGCACGTTGGGCAAGCCGCAGGCCTTGATGATGTCCGGCGCATGACCGCCACCGGCACCCTCGGTGTGGTAGGTGTGGATGGTGCGGCCCTTGAACGCGCCCAGTGTCGTTTCGACAAAACCGGATTCGTTCAGCGTGTCGGTGTGGATCGCCACCTGCACGTCGTACTGGTCTGCCACGTTCAGGCAGTTGTCGATGGCCGCCGGGGTGGTGCCCCAGTCTTCATGCAGCTTCAGCCCGATGGCGCCGGCCTTGACCTGCTCGATCAGCGGTTCGGGCAGTGAGGCGTTGCCCTTGCCGGTGAAGCCAATGTTCATCGGGAAGGCGTCAGCGGCCTTGAGCATCATCGCCATGTGCCAGGGGCCGGGGGTCACCGTGGTGGCGTTGGTGCCGGTGGCTGGTCCCGTGCCGCCACCGATCATGGTGGTGACGCCGCTCATCAGCGCCTCTTCGATCTGCTGTGGGCAGATGAAGTGGATATGCGAGTCGATGCCGCCTGCGGTGAGGATCATCCCTTCGCCGGCGATGACTTCCGTCGCCGCGCCGATGGCGATGGTCACGTCGGGCTGAATGTCCGGGTTACCCGCCTTGCCGATGGCAGCGATGCGGCCATCCTTCAAACCCACGTCAGCCTTGACGATGCCCCAGTGGTCGAGGATCAGCGCGTTGGTGATCAGCGTATCGACGACATCCGCAGCGCACAGCTGGCCCTGGCCCATGCCATCGCGGATCACCTTGCCGCCGCCGAACTTCACTTCCTCGCCGTAGGTGGTGAAATCCTTCTCGACCTCGATCCACAGGTCGGTGTCGGCCAGGCGCACCTTGTCGCCGACGGTGGGGCCGAACATGTCGGCGTAGGCTTGGCGGGAAATCTTCATTGAATCTCATCCTGTCCGTAGGGTGGACAACGCGAAGCTTGTCCACCAGCAATCTGGGTGGTGGAAAAGCCTTCGGCGTTTTCCACGGGGTGGCCATCCACCCTGCGAATCTGTAATCAGAGCGCGCCCATCACCCGCCCGGCAAAGCCAAACACCCGCCGATCACCGGCCAGCTCGACCAGCTCCACCTCACGGCTCTGCCCCGGCTCGAAACGCACTGCAGTTCCAGCTGGAATATTCAGGCGCATGCCGCGAGGGGCAGCCCGGTCGAAGGCGAGCGCGTCGTTGGTTTCGAAGAAGTGATAGTGCGAGCCGACCTGAATCGGCCGGTCGCCACTGTTGGCCACGTTGAGCGTCAAGGTGCGGCGACCGGCGTTGAGCTCGATCTCGCCGTCCTGAATCTGGTATTCGCCAGGAATCATGGCTGGGACGTCCTGTTCAGGGTCAGTTGCATCATGGTCAGGTCCAGCCAGCGGCCGAACTTGCAGCCCACCTGGCGCATCTGGGCCGCGTGGATGAAACCAAGCTGCTGATGCATGTGGATGGACGCGCGGTTCTCGCTCTCGATGGCCGCGATCATCACGTGCTTGTGCATCTCGCGGGCGCGCTTGATCAGCGCCTGCATCAGGCTGCGGCCCACGCCGCCACCGCGTTGGCCGGGGCGCACGTAGACGGAATTCTCCACGGTGTGGCGGAAACCGTCGTGCGGGCGCCAGGGGCCGAAGGAGGCATAGCCAGCCACCTGTCCTTGATCGTCAATCGCGACCAGCACCGGGTAGCCCTGTTCGTGGCGCTCGGCCAGCCAGGTGCGGCGGTTATCGAGGTCGACGACCTTGTCGTTCCAGATCGCCGTGCTGTTCTGCACCGCGTCGTTGTAGATTTCTAGGATGCCTGCGAGGTCGGTATCCAGGGCGTCACGTATCTGCACGTTGAGTTCCTTCCGTAACGGTTCAATTCGGCTGCAGTAGACATTGACCCGCGTTTCAGGGAATAGGTTGGTGCACCGTGACCAGCTTGGTGCCGTCCGGAAAGGTCGCTTCGACCTGGATCTCCGGAATCATTTCCGGCACGCCTTCCATCACCTGCTCGCGGCTTAGCAGGGTGGTGCCGAAGTGCATCAGCTCGGCGACCGTCTGGCCGTCGCGGGCACCTTCTAGCAGGGCGGCGGAAATGTAGGCCATGGTTTCCGGGTAGTTGAGCTTCAACCCGCGGGCGAGACGGCGCTCAGCCACCAGTCCGGCGGTGAAGATCAGCATCTTGTCTTTTTCTCTTGGCGACAAATCCATAACAGCTCCAGTCGTGGGGTGGGTGTCACTGTTCACATCCACCGGCTCGTGGCGGCAGACCACGCAGCGTTATCCAGGGCAGCGCACGCAGGCGCGCCAGGGTTGGGTGGGCAACGGCGCAGCCTTGCCCACCGCTCATTCACGTACTCCAGATTCGTGGCGCTACCGCCTCGCGGCCCAGCAGTTCGGGGCGCAATAGCCGCCATAAATCGATCAACCAGGCGCGCGCATGCAGCGCTTCGTCGCAGAGGCAGCGCGCTACTACCAAGCCGGGCAATTGCGTGAGGTCGCCGCGCACGCGGCCGGGCAATTCACGGCAGCGCTCCATCAGATCGGCATCGATCTCGCCGCTGACGATCATGGTCGCAAACACCGGCTGACCATCGAGACCGATTGGCGAATCCAGCAAGCCATCGTTGCCCACCACACGCTGGCGTTCGTGCCAGAGCAGGCCACCGTCGCGGCGGATATTCAGCTGTGCCTGAAAGTGGCCCGCATCGAAGCGCTCGCCACTGGCCGGTCGGCCCAGCGCAATGATGTCCCAATAGAACAACCGAGCGTTGCCCTCCAGTTCGATGGTCGTGGTGAGCTCGGCCTGTGCTGCCGAATAGACGATGGTTTCCTGCGGCAGCCATTCCAGCGTCGCGCCGGCCTCGACGCGCAATTGCACGTTCTGGAACGCCGGGCCGCCAGCGCGGTACCACTTCGCCGCGCCAGGGCTGGTCAGCTGTGCCCAGGCTCCGCTGCCGACCGAGGCGCTGATATCCAGTCGGTCGCCGCCTGCAATCCCGCCCGGCGGGTGCACGATGATGTGCTGACAGACTTCCGGCCCTTCGGGATAGAGGTGCTTCTGCACTCTCAGCGGCCCGCTGTGGCGGCGCAACACCGGTCGTGTCGATTCATCGAAGCGGGCGTAGGCCAGTTCGAGTTCGGCATTCCAATGAGGCGTGAACAACGGGGTAAGGGCAGTCATGAGTCGCAAGTCAGCATATTGATGACTGACGTCGAGCAATTGTCATGCCTCCCGCGCCATGGCGGTGCGCTGAACGGGCTCGCGGGGTGGTAAGGCGATAAATGAACCGGTCCATGCGGCTCGGCTATCGGCCGCTGACGCCCCTGATTGGTGCATCGTAAAGCCACAACATCCATAGCGAACCAATTTGGTGCGAATGACCCAGCGTCCTAATGGCGCGTTCCGCTTGATTTGACCCGTTATGCATTAAGGCTCGCTCTGCACAGGCTGGAGAGTCGCTGAAACAGATTGTTGCCAGCATCACGCTGCTTTATGGGCCTTTATCTCTTCCAAGCGGCTCGTTTGACGAGGGTGCAAGCGAGTGCCAATGTCAGTCAGGCGCAGTTCCGATGCCCAGCGGCGGTCGAGCGTTCGACCCGCTTGTCTCGCGGCACACGGTAATCGCTCGGTGGCACCCATAAAAACAAGATCCCCGGAGACGCCGCATTGAATCTATTGTTCCAGCAAGTGCTCAACGGCTTGACCCTGGGCAGCATCTACGGGCTTGTCGCCCTTGGTCTGACGCTCGTCTACGGCATCCTGCACATTCCCAACTTCGCCCATGGCGCGCTCTACATGGTGGGGGCCTTCGCGTCGTTCTTCTTCATGACCGATCTGGGCCTGCATTACTGGATCGCCATGCTGCTGTCCGGTCTGGTGGTGGCCGCGCTGGCGGTGCTCTGCGAGCGGTTGGTGTTTCACCCGCTGCGCAATGCCCCGCCAATCCACGACAAGATCGCCGCCATCGGCATCCTGCTGTTTCTCGAAGCGGTGGTGCAGATGTTCTGGGGGTCGGACTTCCGCCGCATGGCCTCGCCCTATGCTGGCATCCTCAATTTCGACGGGCTGATCATTCCCGAGCAGCGCCTGTTGATCATCGTCGGCGCCTTTACCCTGATGCTGGCGCTGCACCTGTTCCTGCGCAAGACGATGCTGGGCTCGACCATCATCGCCATGGCGCAGAGCCGTGAAGGTGCCTTCCTCGTCGGCATCGACTCCAACCGCGTGGCGATGCTGACCTTCGCCATCTCCGGCATGCTCGCCGCTTTTGCCGCCACACTCTATGCGCCGATCAACCTGGTGTACCCGGCGATGGGGCATTTGGTGATCATGAAGGCCTTCGTCATCATCGTGCTCGGCGGCATGGGCAGCATTCCCGGCGCCATCATCGGGGCAATGATCCTCGGCTTTGCCGAGAGCTTCGGCGGCTTCTACCTGTCTTCGGATTACAAGGACATCATCGCCTTCTCGTTGCTGGTGGTGATCCTGTCCTTCCGCCCGACCGGGCTGTTCGCCAAGGGGGCTCACTGATGCATCGGTTCGCCTCGTTACTGACTGGTCGCGGCTGCAAGCTGGTCCTGCTGGCTTTGGCCCTTGCGTTCCCACTGTTCGCCAAAAGCGAGTACCAGGTCTACGTTATGGCCAGCGCCTTTATCTGGGCCATTGCGGTGTACGGCCTGAACATCATCACCGGCTACTGCGGCCAACTGAACCTGGCCCACGGCGGCTTCTTCGCCATCGGCGCCTATGCGCTGGCCATCCTCACCGCTGACCATGGCTGGAATTTCTGGCCGGCATTCGTGGCGGCGGCGCTGGTTTCGGCCGCCGTCGGCGCGCTGGTCGGCATCGTCTCGCTGCGTTTGAAGGAGCACTTCTTCGCCATCTTCACGCTGTGCGTCGGCTTCATCATCTACCTGTTGATCGACAAGTGGGAGGAGCTGACCCACGGCGCCATTGGCATCCGTAGCATCGCGGCGCCGGACGGCTTCGGGCTGGTGGACTTCAGCCAGACGGTGCCGTTCTACTACCTGGCGCTGTTGTTTCTGCTGTTGGCGATCTGGTTCGCGGGTCGCCTGGCGCGCTCCCTGCTGGGGCGCACCTTTATGGCGATCCGCAACGGCGATGCGCTCGCCCAATCGCTGGGCATCGATCTGATGCGCAACAAACTGCTGGCCTTCGTGCTCTCTACTACCTACGCCGGTATCGCCGGAGCGCTCTATGCCTCGATGATTCGCTTCATCGGTCCGGAGGAGGCCAACCCGAACCATACCTTCGACATGATCACCTACCTGCTGGTCGGCGGCTTCGGCACCCTGTTCGGACCGCTGGTCGGTACTGTTGGAGTGGTCTGGATCACCCAGTCGCTGCAGTTCCTCGAGGACTACCGGATGATCATCTTCGGCCCGCTGATCGTGGTGCTGGTGATCTTCATGCCGCGTGGTGTCACCGGCACTTTCCTCGGCTGGAAACTGCGTAAGGACACGGAAGCGGCGAGGGCTCAAGACCCAAAAGCCACTAGCAAAGTCACCCCAGGCAGCGAGGTGAACAACAATGCTTAAGGTCGAAAACCTAACGAAGATGTTCGGCGGCCTCGCGGCAGTGCACGATGTCAGCATTGAGTTCGAAGCGCGCAAGATCAACGCCATCATCGGCCCCAACGGCGCCGGCAAGAGCACCTTCTTCAACCTGATTTCCGGCGTACACAAGCCCAGCTCGGGACGCATCCTCATTGACGGGCATGACGTGTCGCGGATGCGCTGCGACCATGTCGCCCGGCTCGGTGTCGGCCGTACCTTCCAGACCACGCACCTGTTCGAGCAGGCCACGGTGCTCGACAACCTCATCGTCGGCCACCGTTTGCGCACCCATTCGGGCCTGTGGGATGTGCTGATCAACTCCAAGCGTCTGCAGCGCGAGGAGCGTGAATGCCGCGAGAAGGCCCGCGCCGCGCTGGACTTCGTTGGTCTGGCGCATCTGGAAAATCGGGTGGTGCTGGATATCTCTCAGGAAGAACGCAAGCGCGTCGCCTTTGCCCTGGCGTTGGCCACCGAGCCGAAGCTGGTGCTGCTCGATGAGCCGGCGGCGGGCGTCAACCCGGAGGAAACCGAAGGCCTTACGCTGTTGATTCGTAAGATGGCCGAGCACGGCCTGACCGTGTGCCTGATCGAACACAAGATGGACATGATCATGGGGCTGGCGGACAAGATCATGGTGCTCAACTACGGCGAGAAGATCGCCGAGGGTACGCCCGCCGAGATCAAGGCGAACCCGGCCGTCATCGAAGCCTACCTGGGGAGTGACTACGATGCTGCAGCTTGATCGGGTCGATGTCTGCTACGGCAGCTTCAAGGCGCTCACCGAGGTCTCAATGACGGTGGGCGTCGGCGAGCTGGTGGTCTTGCTCGGCGCCAATGGCGCGGGCAAGACCACCTTGTTCAACACCATCAGCGGGCTGCTCAAACCGACCGCCGGCAGCATCACGCTGGAAGGCAAGCGCATTGACGGTCTCAAGCCTTCCGCATTGGTCGCCGCCGGCGTGGTGCATTGCCCGGAGGGGCGCAAGCTGTTCCCGCAGATGTCGGTGGCGCAAAACCTTGCGCTCGGCGCCTACCTGCACCGCCGTGACAGCGCGGGCAACAAGCGCAACCTGCAGGAGGTGTTGGACCTGTTCCCGATTCTTCACGACAAACGCAACCAGCCCGCCGGCTCGCTCAGCGGTGGTCAGCAGCAAATGGTCGCCATCGGGCGCGCGCTGATGAGCCGACCAAGGCTGCTGATGCTCGACGAGCCCTCGCTCGGGCTGGCGCCGCTGGTGGTCAACCAGATGTTCGAGGTGATTTCCCGCATCAACAAGTCCGGCACCAGCGTGCTGCTGGCCGAACAGAATGCCTTCGCAGCATTGAAGATCGCCCACCGCGCCTACGTCATCGAGGGCGGCAGCCTGGTGATGGAAGGTGACCAGCAGGCCATGCTGGGTAACGAAGCCGTGCGCAAAGCCTACATCGGCGCCTGATCAGTCATGACCAAGGAGACAACAATGAAAACGCTCAAAGCGCTTGGACTGGCGATTGCCACCTTGACCGCAGCCCAGGCCAGCGGTGTATATGCGGAGCAGACGCTCAACATTGGTTTTACCGGCCCGCTCAGCGGCGGCGCTGCACTCTATGGCGAGAACACCCTGTCGGGCTTGCGCATGGCAGTCGAGGACACCAACGAGGCGGGCGGCATCAAGGTTGGTGACGAAACCTACAAGGTCAACCTCATCAGCCTCGATGACAAGTACTCGCCGAGCCAGGCCGCGACCAACGCCAAGCGGCTGGTGAAGGAATCGAATGCAGCGGCGGTTTTCGTTCCGCATACCGGCGGCGTGTTCGCGCTGCAGGATTTCAACGTCGCCGATGACTTCCTGATCATGGCCTACACCAGCGTGCCGTCGGTGACCGAGCAGGGCAATCCGCTGACCGTGCGTATCCCGCCGGAATTCACCGGCTATGTCGATGCCTTTTCTGACTACGCGCTCGAGCATAACGGCAAGAAACTCGGCATTGCCGGCGCGACGCACGAGTACGCGAAAATCTGGACCGACATGATCACCAAAGCCTGGGAGCAGAAGGGCGGCGAGATCGTCGAAAGCAATCCCATGGACTACAACAAGTCGGCCGATTTCTATACCGGTGTGAGCCGAGTGATCGCGTCGAACCCGGACGTGATGTTTGTTGGCGGCGCCTCGGAGCCCACCGGGCTGGTCATGCAGCAGGCGCGTCAGATGGGCTTCCAGGGCGGCTTTATCGTCATGGATCAGGCCAAACTGGATGAGATCGCCGCCGTCACGGGCGGGCTGGAACTGCTGGAAGGCGCGATTGGTGTAGTGCCGCTGTCCGAATACGACGGTGAGGAGGCGAAGGCCTTCGTCGAGCGGTACAAAAAAGCGCATGGCAAAGTGCCCGGCTCCGAAGCCGCCTACAACTACCTGGCCTTCCACGCACTGGCCAAGGCCATGGAACTGGCTGGCAGTACCGAGCCGCAGCAGGTCAGGGCAAAGATGGGTGAAGCGCTCAAGAGCATGGATCCAAAGTTCAACCTTTACTCCGTGCAGGGCATGACCGAAAACGGTGGTTTCATTACGCCGACGACCATGGCCGTGGTGGAGGGAGGCAAGATCGTTCGCAAGGAGATCGAGTAAACTCCACAGCCAAACGGCCCTCTTGGGCCGTTTCGGTGACAGGCTTCTGCAGTTACTCTGGATTCTCTTCGCGCCCTGCAGGGCGACCGGTCTTGGTCCGCTTCCCCTGACAGCTGGCTCGCTTCCAAGACCGAGTTGGCCCATCCGCCTGCATTGACCGCACAGCTTTTCTGTCGTCGTGATGCCTGATGCAGCACTCGAACTGAGGCATCACCGAAAATGGGACGCATGCGTTCGCCTTTATGAGGCGCTTAGCCTGGAGGCGAAGCTCATGCATCCCTCGATGCCGACTTTACTGGTCCCGATCGATGTTGAACGGGGACCACGCCTGCCGGGTGGGCATCACTTCGAGGCGGTTGATGTTGATGTGGTCCGGCAGGGTCGCGACGTAGAAGATCTGCTCGGCGATGTCCTCGGCGGTCAGCGGAGTGGTGCCGCGGTAGAGCTTGTCGGAAGCGTCCTGGTTGCCCTTGGTGCGGACCAGGGTGAATTCGGTTTCGGCCATGCCGGGGGCAATGTCGGTGACCCGAACGCCCGTGCCCAGCAGGTCGCAGCGCAGGTTGTAGCTGAACTGCTCAACGAATGCCTTGGTGGCGCCGTAGACGTGGCCGCCCGGATACGGCCAGTGGCCGGCAACCGAGCCGATGCTGATGATGCTTGCGCCTTTGCCTGTCTCGATCAGGCACGGCAGGAGCGCGTGGGTGACGTTGACCAGCCCCGTAACGTTGGTATCGATCATGGTGTGCCAGTCGCGCAGGTCGACCTTCTGCGCCGGCTCCGGGGCGAGCGCCAGGCCTGCGTTGTTGATCAATGCCTTGACCTCGCGGAAGCCTGCGGGCAGCTCGGCAACCACCTGCTTCACCGCCTCGGCGTCACGTACGTCGAGCGTGGCGATGTGCACCGGGACCTTGGCCGACAGTTCTTGTTGCAGCGCTTCGAGTCGCTCCTGGCGGCGCCCGGTCAGGACGAGCGCCCAGCCGGCCTCGGCAAAGCGGCGGGCAGTGGCTCGGCCGAAGCCGGATGTTGCACCCGTGATGAAAACCACGTTGTTCATGCAGGGACCTCTTGTCTGTTAGGCAGGCCGTATGCGGCCGACTCAGGGAGCTTACTGCGTCAGGCGGCGAAGATCAGCAGGCTGTTGCCCTCGGACGGCTGGGGCCGGTCGGCTAAGGATGTTGATAGGCTAAAGCGGGCGGATAAGCTCGCCGCTGTCTGAGTGCGGCCAGAATTCCGCCAGCGGGTGGCTGCCGAATCAGAACGGCTTGAGCGCTATATCGCTACCAGTCCCCGCACGCCCTCGGCCTCCATGGTTTCGCCGCGGCCTTGCTGGATGATCTCGCCGCGGCTCATCACCAGGTACTGGTCGGCCAGCTCGGCGGCGAAGTCGTAGAACTGCTCCACCAGCAGAATCGCCATGTCGCCACGGGCGGCGAGTTTCTTGATCACCGCGCCGATTTCCTTGATCACAGAAGGCTGGATGCCTTCGGTGGGTTCGTCGAGGATCAAGAGGCGCGGCTTGCTCGCCAATGCGCGGCCGATGGCCAATTGTTGTTGTTGGCCGCCGGACAGGTCGCCGCCGCGGCGGTGCTTCATTTCCTTGAGTACCGGAAACAGCTCGTAGATGAACTCGGGTACTTCCTTGGCTTCCTTGGCGTTGAAGCGGGACAGGCCCATCAGCAGGTTCTCTTCGACGGTCAGCCGGCCAAAGATTTCGCGCCCCTGGGGCACGTAGGCAATCCCGGCGTGCACGCGCTGGTGCGGTTTGAAGCCGGTGATCGGCTTGCCTTCCCAGGTCACCGCGCCTTCCTTGGCTGGGATCAGGCCCATCAGGCATTTCAGCAGCGTGGTCTTGCCTACGCCGTTGCGCCCGAGCAGGCAGGTGACTTCGCCGATCCTGGCGTCGAATGACAGGCCGCGCAGGATGTGGCTACCGCCGTAGTACTGATGCAGTTGCTGGACTTGCAGCATGTGCGACTCCCTCACTTTGGTGGATAAGCCTCTGGCGTTATCCACCCTACGATTAGCTTGCGATGATGCGGATGGCCTACCGGGTACGCGTGGAAAAGGCTTCGCCGTTTTCCACCCTACATTCGGCGGGCGTAGGGTGGATGACGCTTCACCCATCCACCTTCATGCGGCCTCGATGGACGAACGGCGCCGAAGCATTCACCGCCCCAGATACACCTCGATCACCCGCTCATCGTTTTGCACGGTCTGTAGCGAGCCTTCGGCCAGCACCTGGCCCTGGTGCAGCACGGTCACGTGATCGGCGATGGTGTCGACGAAGCCCATGTCATGCTCGACCACCATCAGCGAGTGCTTGCGCGCCAGGCTTTTGAACAGCTCAGCGGTGAACTCGGTTTCGGCGTCGGTCATGCCGGCGACGGGTTCGTCGAGCAGCAGCAGTTGCGGGTCCTGCATCAAGAGCATGCCGATTTCCAGAAACTGCTTCTGGCCGTGGGACAGCAGCCCGGCCGGGCGATTACGCGACGTATTCAGGCGAATGGTGGCGAGCACTTCGTCGATGCGGTCGCGCTGTTCGCCGTTGAGCTTGGCTTTTAAGCTGGCCCACACCGATTTGTCGGTCTTCTGCGCCAGCTCGAGGTTCTCGAACACGCTGAGTGCCTCGAACACCGTGGGTTTCTGGAATTTGCGGCCGATGCCGGACTGGGCAATCTCGACTTCACTCATGCGCGTCAGGTCGAGGGTGTCGCCGAAGAAAGCGGTGCCGCTGTCGGGTCGGGTCTTGCCGGTGATGACATCCATCATGGTGGTTTTGCCGGCGCCGTTGGGGCCGATGATGCAGCGCAGTTCGCCGACGCCAATGTAGAGGCTGAGGTTGGTCAGCGCCTTGAAACCGTCGAAGCTGACGTTGATGTCTTCGAGGCTGAGGATGGTGCCGTGACGGGCATCCAGACCTTTGGTCTTCACCCGGCCAAGGCCGATGGCGTCGCGGCCGCTGCCGAGTGTATCTGTTGGTTCGATCAGTTCGGGTACGGGTGCGGTTTTCATTGTTCGCCCCTCCGGCGCAGCAATCCGATGACGCCTTTCGGCAGGTACAGGGTGACAACGATGAACAGCGCACCGAGAGCGAACAGCCAATATTCGGGGAAGGCCACGGTGAACCAGCTCTTCATGCCGTTGACGATGCCAGCCCCCAGCAGCGGGCCGATCAGCGTGCCGCGCCCGCCGAGGGCAACCCAGACGGCGGCTTCGATGGATTGTGTCGGTGCCATTTCGCTGGGGTTGATGATGCCCACCTGCGGCACGTAGAGCGCACCGGCCAACCCGCAAAGCACTGCCGAAAGGGTCCAGATAAACAACTTGTAGCCGCGCGGATCGTAGCCGCAGAACATCAGCCGGTTCTCCGCATCACGCAGGGCCGTCAGCACCCGGCCAAACTTGCTGCGCGCCAGCTGCCAGCCCAGCAGCAGGCTGCCGGTCAGCAGCAATACCGTCGCCAGAAACAGCGCTGCACGGGTGGCCGGTGCGGTGATGTCGAAGCCGAGGATGCGGGTGAATCCGGTGAAACCGTTGTTACCGCCGAAGCCGGTTTCGTTACGGAAGAACAACAGCATGCCGGCGAAGGTCAGCGCCTGCGTCATGATCGAGAAGTACACGCCTTTGATCCGCGAACGGAAGGCAAAGAAGCCGAACACGAAGGCCAGCAGCCCCGGCGCTAGCACCACCAGACACATCGCCCAGAGAAAGCTGGAAGTGCCGTACCAGTACCAAGGCAACTCGGTCCAGGCGAGAAAGCTCATGAATGCGGGCAAGCCGTCGCCTGCGCTTTCAAGCATCAGGTACATGCCCATGGCGTAGCCACCGAGGGCAAAGAACAGACCGTGGCCGAGGGACAGCAGGCCGGCGTAACCCCAGACCAGATCCAGCGCCAGGGCGACGATGGCGTAGCAGAGGATCTTGCCCACCAGCGTCAGGGTGTAGGCCGAGACATGGAAGGCGTTGTCTGCGGGGAGCAGGTGCAGCAGCGGCATCGCCAGCAGGATGACCAGCACCAAGCCGAGGGCAACGACTGTGAGTGTCGGGCCGGCTTTCTGCGCGGCTGTGACGGTGAGTGGCTGGTTCATGCGCAGCTCTCCTGTAGGAGCGAGCTTGCTCGCGAACAAAGGGTTGGTACCTGCACGCAAGCCGATACGCATGCAAGGCGTGGCGTAACGCCGTGGAAATTCTGCGCTCTGCAGCTCGGCGTGTAGCGCTGTTCGCGAGCCAGCTCGCTCCTACGGCAATGCAGGCGGTGAGTCGATGAGGACATCAATCGATCACCCTCCCTTTCAGCGCGAACAACCCCTGCGGACGCTTCTGGATGAACAGGATGATCAGCGCGAGGATGAGGATCTTGCCCAGCACGGCGCCGATCTGTGGTTCGAGGATCTTGTTGGCGATGCCAAGGCCGAAAGCCGCGAAGATGCTGCCGGCCAGTTGACCAACGCCGCCGAGCACCACAACCAGGAACGAGTCGATGATGTAGCCCTGACCCAGGTCCGGGCCGACGTTGCCGATCTGCGAGAGCGCCACGCCGCCGAGCCCTGCGATACCCGAGCCCAATCCGAACGCCATCATGTCGATACGCCCGGTCGGTACGCCGCAGCAGGCGGCCATGTTGCGGTTCTGGGTCACGGCTCGCACGTTCAGGCCGAGGCGAGTCTTGTTTAGCAACAGCCAGGTCAAAAGCACCACGAACAGCGCAAAGCCGATGATCACCATACGGTTGTAGGGCAGCACCAGATTCGGCAGTACTTGCAGGCCGCCGGATAGCCAGCCGGGGTTGGCGACCTCGACGTTCTGCGCGCCGAACATTACGCGCACCAGCTGGATCAGGATCAGGCTGATGCCCCAGGTTGCCAGCAGGGTTTCCAGCGGGCGACCGTAGAGGTGACGGATCACGGTGCGTTCCAGCGCCATGCCGATGGCGGCGGTCACAAAGAAGGCCACCGGCAGCGCCACCAGTGGATAGAAGGCCAACGCATCCGGCATGAGTCGGGCCATCAGCACTTGCACCATGTAGGTGGTGTAGGCGCCGAGCATGAGCATCTCGCCGTGGGCCATGTTGATCACGCCCAGCAGGCCGAACGTGATGGCCAGGCCCAGCGCCGCGAGCAGCAGGATCGAGCCCAGCGACAATCCGCTGAACGCCTGGCCGAGCAGCTCGCCAATCAACAGTTTGCGTTTGACCTGGGCCAGGCTGGTCTCCGCCGCTTTGCGCACGCCGGAATCGGTTTCGGCTTCATCGGCAAGCAGGTTTTCCAGCCTCACTCGCGCCAGCGGCGCGCCTGTTTCGCCGAGCAGGCGTACGGCGGCCAGGCGCACGGCGGGGTCTTCTGCGCTTAGTTGCAGGTTTGCCAGCGTCAGGGTGAGGGCTTCGCGTACGGCCGGGTCATCTTCCGCTTCGAGACGTTGCTGCAGGAGTGGTAGCTGCTCCGGTTGGCCGCTGCGCTGCAGGCGCTTGGCGGCGCTGAGGCGGTCTGCCGGGTCGTCTGAGAACAACCGATGGCTGGCCAGCGCAGTGTTGAGCAAGCCGCGTAGACGGTTGTTCAAGCGCAGCTTCTTCGGCGTGCCGAGGGGTTCAGCGTCGCCTTCGAGGGCACGGTAGGTGTCGCCGTCGTTGAGAAAAGGGGTCTTGTTCTTGTCGATAACGACGCGATTGGCGCGCAGCGCTTCGATCAGTGCCAGGCGCTCGGGCACCGGCGCGATGGCCCATTCTTCAAGCAGCTTGGCCTGCTTGGACGAGCTCACCTTGGCGTAGTCGGCTGCGTCTCCTGCGTGGGCTGCCCAGGGCAGAGCGAGCAAGAGCAGCAGAAATATTCGGTACAGGGCAGTGTTCATCTATGCATTCCCCAGGGGGCGCCGCGGGCTCTCTTGATGGAGCTGGCGACGATCGAGGTGGATGCCCAGAGGGCATCCACCTGCGGAGTCGAGCAAACGTAGGGTGGATCGGGACGCGTAGTCGGCGCTTCATCCATCCACCACGAAGGCCATCCTCAGTTCGACTTCACCGGGTGATCCGGCTTCTTGTCGTTGCCCGGAATGTACGGGCTCCACGGCTGGGCGCGGACCGGACTTTCGGTTTCCCAAACCACCGAGAACTGACCGTCGTCCTGGACTTCGCCGATCATCACCGGCTTGTGCAGGTGGTGGTTCTTCTCGTCCATGGTCAGGGTGTAGCCGCTTGGTGCTTCGAAGGTCTGGCCGGCCAGCGCCTTGACCACGGGCTTGACGTCGGTAGTCCCTGCCTTCTCGACCGCCTGCGCCCACATGTGGATGCCGACATAGGTGGCTTCCATCGGATCGTTGGTCACTGCCTTGTCAGCACCCGGCAGGCCTTTTTCCTTGGCGTAGGCCTTCCATTGGCTCACGAACTTGTCGTTGACCGGGTTTTCAACCGACTGGAAGTAGTTCCACGCGGCCAGGTGACCGACCAGCGGCTTGGTGTCGATGCCGCGCAGTTCTTCTTCACCGACCGAAAAGGCCACGACCGGCACGTCGGTCGCTTCCAGGCCCTGGTTGGCCAATTCCTTGTAGAACGGCACGTTGGAGTCGCCGTTGATGGTCGAGACGACGGCGGTTTTGCCGCCTGCGGAGAACTTCTTGATGTCGGCGACGATGGTCTGGTAATCGCTGTGGCCGAACGGGGTGTAGACCTCTTCGATGTTCGATTCCGGTACGCCCTTGCTGATCAGGAAGGCGCGCAGGATCTTGTTGGTGGTTCGCGGGTAGACGTAGTCGGTACCGAGTAGGAAGAAGCGCTCGGCGCTGCCGCCGTCTTCGCTCATCAGGTACTCGACAGCCGGAATGGCCTGCTGGTTTGGCGCCGCGCCGGTGTAGAACACGTTCGGCGACATTTCCTCGCCCTCGTACTGCACCGGGTAGAAGAGCAGGCCGTCGAGCTCTTCAAAGACCGGCAGCACGGATTTGCGCGAAACCGACGTCCAGCAACCAAAGGTCACCGCAACCTTGTCCTGGGTCAGCAGCTGGCGGGCTTTCTCAGCGAACAGCGGCCAGTTGGACGCAGGGTCGACCACCACCGGCTCGAGCTGCTTGCCCAATACGCCGCCGTTGGCGTTGATTTCGTCGATGGTCATCAGCGCCATGTCTTTCAGGGATGTTTCTGAAATGGCCATGGTGCCGGACAGCGAATGCAGGATGCCGACCTTGATGGTCTCGGCGGCCTGCAGGGTGAACGGGAACAGACCGCTGAGCATCAGGGCACTGGCGGCGAGGGTGGACTTCAGTAGGGGACGGCGTTTCATTGTGGGCGGCTCCTTGGCTGTCCATGCGCAACTGTGGGGTTGGTCCTTTGGGACAGGGAGCTCTATCGCAGCATCCGTGCCAATTCACTGTAAGCCCTCTGATTCGGTGCTTCTGGCGCGTTTGGGAAATGCTCTCTAATGGAGCACTAGGGCTCGGTCGTCCGATTTCGGGGCGTCCCATGAGACGGCGGGGCACGCCATGCACCGCGCTGGTGCGCTTCGCCTGTTGCGGCGCTCGACGTATTGACGGGTATCGCATCGCTCCACGCCATCCTGGGGTGCGGTCGTGTGGCGAGATGAATCGGTGGGAGGCTTGGGTAGGATGGATGTCGCTTTCTACATCCACGGCTGGCCATTGGGTGTTTCGTAGATGGATTGAGCCAGCGATACCGGCTGCCGTATGCGCCGCGTTCATCGGTTCAGCCAGAATGGCACTGTCGCTTGCCGGCTGGCAGGGCTCGCCCTAGCATGGCCGGCCTGTTCTTGAAGGCCTCGTCATGTCGCGTACTTCACCCCCACGCCCACCGCGCTCTGTTCAAGGTCGCACTCAACCCCGCCGGGTCGCCAAGGCGCCGCCTGCCGAGCCGCGCCTGCTGTTGTTGAACAAGCCGTTCGATGTGCTCACCCAGTTCAACGATGCCGATGGTCGCGCCACCCTGAAGGACTTCGTGCCAGTACCGGGTGTTTACCCGGCCGGGCGGCTGGATCGCGACAGCGAAGGCCTGCTGCTGCTGACCAATGACGGACAACTGCAGGCGCGCATAGCCGATCCCAAGCACAAGTTGGCGAAAACCTACTGGGTGCAGGTGGAGGGAGAAGTCAGCGCTGAGCAGCTGCGGCGGCTATGCGAGGGGGTCGAGCTCAACGATGGCATGACGCTGCCCGCGGAAGCCCGGGCGCTCGACGAGCCGCAGCTGTGGCCGCGCACTCCGCCGGTGCGCTTTCGCAAGAGCGTGCCGACCAGTTGGCTGGAACTGGTGATTCGTGAAGGGCGTAACCGTCAGGTGCGCAGGATGACCGCATCGGTCGGTCTGCCAACGCTGCGGCTGGTGCGGGTCAGGATCGGGCCCTGGTCGCTGGACGGTCTGCAGCCAGGCGAGTGGCGGGAAGTGGCGGCGCAGTTATGAAGCGCCGGCAGGGCCAAGCGATCAGTGCGGAATGCCCTGGGTCACTTCGATGACATAGCCGATGATCGGCTTCGCCAGAAAGGCAAACAGGCACAGGCCCAAACCCAGAAACAGGATGGCAGTGCCAAGGCGCCCGGCTTTCGACTTCTTCGCCAGGTCCCAGATGATGAACGCCATGAAGGCCATCAGGCCGCCGACCAGGACGATCATCATCCACTTCTCAAATACTTCAGGCTCCACGCTTTACTCCTGACTGACATCGACGAATGCGCCCGAGGCTGATAGGGCGCGGCAGCGGTGCAGTATACGCCCGCGGCGGGCGCTCAGCTGCTCCGGGAGATTGGACGGCGCAGCGCTTGATGGGTTCGAACGGGAGGCTGTTCCGAGCTTGGGTGCGTGATCAGTAGTGGGACTTGATCACGTCGATGCCCTTGTTGAGCACTGTGCGCCAGGCCTGAAGGTCTTCTTTTTCCAGCTGCCGATCATGCTGGCCGATGGTTTTCAGCAGCGCGGCGATCCAGAGGTCATAGAGCTCGGGACGGATGTCCAGATGGCCGCGAGAGTGGCTCTTGCCCAAGGCCTGGAGTTTGGTATCGGGCATGCCGCGCGCGAACAGGACCAGGTTGAGGATGCCGGCCCGCAGCAGCTGTTTCTGAGCCGTCATGTCGGTTTTGACGAACTTCTCCCGCACTGCTGGCGAGCTGGACAGAAAGGAGGCATAGAAGTCGTCGAAGAAGTCTGCGCTGGCGCAGCAGCGGCCGTAGCTCTGCATGACGCGGTTGGTGTCTTCATGAGGCATTTCCCTTGCACGAAGGCTGATCGCTGCGCCTGCCAGAAACCATTCGGAGGTGAGCAGAATAGAAAGGCGCGAATTATAGGTAATAGCCCTTCGAGCTGTGTGGGTTGCAAGTGTGAGCGGTGTCTCAGCCTCGCAAATGCTCCAGTGGCAGTTCGGTACTCGATGACACCTGCCGCAGGACAAAGCTTGACCGCACGCTGGTGACACCTTCGATGCGGGTCAGTGTGCCGAGCAGAAAGGCCTGATAGTGGTCCATGTCCGGTACCACGACCTTGAGTTGATAGTCGGCGTCCATCCCTGTGACCAGGCTGCATTCGAGCACTTCCGGGCATTTGCCGATCATTCCTTCGAAGTGTTCGAAGCGCTCCGGCGTGTGCCGGTCCATGCCGATCAGCACGTAGGCGGTCAACGTCAGGCCGAGCTTCTTGCGGTCGAGCAGGGCGACCTGGCGGGCAATGTAGCCGTCGTCTTCGAGCTGTTTGACCCGTCGTGAACAGGGCGACGGTGAAAGGCCGATGCGCTCGGCCAGATCCTGATTGGAGATGCGCGCGTCGTGCTGCAGTTCGGCAAGAATACGCAGGTCGTAGCGATCCAGTTTGCTCATGATTGGCTGCTCGCAGGGTTTAGTTGCACGTAACTATGCATCCGGGCGCAATGATTGCGCAACAGGCCTTGATATGAGCAATTTTCGCAAACATCTGTCGGGGCGCGCGGCGTAAGCTTTATCCAACTTCAGCCCCCGGCAGAACTGACGCGGTACTTACCCCTCCGCGCCAACCGTATACCTTACCGAGGTCATCGGTCCGGGCCAGCACCGCCCACAAGGCGCTGTCGAAGAATCCGCCACAAGCGGCCAGCGAATTCAGAGCAGTATTGAAAAAAGACCACGTCTCGCCACGTGGTCTTTTTTTATGGGCTGGCGGTCGGCTCCAGGCTGGGTTGTGGCCTCACCACTTCCAGCGGATCGGCATGCACCAGCACCTCGGCGCGCGGGTACTTGGCGTGGATGGCGCCTTCGACCTGGTCACAGAGTGCGTGTGCCTCGATCAGCGGCAGATTTCCGGGCAACTCCAGGTGCATCTGCACGAACCAGCGGGTGCCCGAAACGCGGGTGCGCAGGTCATGACAGCCAACCACGCCGGGTACATCGCAGGCCAACCGATGCATGTCCTCGCTGATCTCGGGCGGGAGCTCGGTATCCATCAGTACCGCACCGGCCTCGCGGACGATGCTCAGCGCGCTCCAGAAGATGTAGACCGCGATGGCGATGCCGAATACGGCGTCAAGCCGTTCCCAGCCATAACCGGCGAGTACCAGCGCGACAAGGATGCTGCTGTTGAGCAGCAGGTCGGAACGGTAATGCAGCGAGTCGGCACGGATCGCCGTGGAGCCGGTTTCGCGCACCACGCGGCGTTGATACATCAGCAGCGCCACTGTTAGCGCCAGTGACAGCAGCATCACCGCGATGCCCAGCGTCGGTGCGCCCAGCGGCTCAGGATGCAGCATGCGATCGACGCCCTGGACGCAGACCAGAATCGCACTCACCGAAATGAAGGCACCCTGACCAAGCCCTGCCAGTGCCTCGGCCTTGCCGTGGCCATAGCGATGATCCTCGTCCGCGGGTCGCAGCGAGTAGTGCACCGCCAACAGGTTGAGCAGCGAGGCGGCGCCGTCCAGCAAGGAATCGGTGAGCCCCGCCAGCAAGCTGACTGAGCCACTCAACCACCAGGCCAGCGCCTTGCTCGCAGCCAGCGTCAGCGCGACGGCCAGCGCCAGTCGCGTGGCACGTCGCATCAATCTGGCGTGTTCGGCACTGACGCCTTTGCGCTCGCGGGTGTGCTGCATCAGGCGGCCGGACGCAGTCCGAAGGCGGCAAGTTGCTCGACGCTGCCGTTGTGCTGGATCAGGCGAGGATCATCCATTGGCAGGCTGCGGCCGGTTTCGGTCTCGATGATCGCCTTGAGCTTGGCCTGGTCGATCACGCCGTCGGCGCCGATGGCTTCCTGCAGTTTTTCCGGGGCCATGGAGTAGCTGTCGTCCGGCAGGTAGATCGCGCCGGTGGCGAAGTCGATGCCAAAGGCGATCAGGCCGGGGATGAGATAGAAAATCAGCCCTACCGCGTTTAGCGCGGCGATGGCGGGATCGATCCGGCCATCGATCTGCCCACGGCGGTCGGGGTAGAACAGCGTGCCGCAGGCGGTCAGTTGGGTGAACAGGGAGACGGCCAGCACGCCGCCGATGACACGGGAACGAGTACGCATAAGGACCTCCGGGGAAAGTGGCGCAACTATACAAGGGCTGAGTGATGTTTTCCCGATATCAGACACTCCCGCTGCACGCTCTGTTCGGCGTTGTTGCACCGCGTATAACCGCAGCGCTCCGTGAGGCTGCGTCGAGGACTGCGCCCGCTATAATCGCGGCCCTTGAAGCGGAGTTCCCATGATTGCCCTGCCCATCGATGAAGCCCTGCCGGCGCTGCGCCAGGCCCTGCTAGTGCGTGACGAAGCGGTGCTCGAAGCACCGCCCGGTGCCGGCAAGACCACCCGAGTGCCGCTGGCCTTGTTGAACGAGCCATGGCTCGGCGGGCAGTCGATCGTCATGCTTGAACCGCGCCGGCTGGCGGCCCGTGCGGCGGCTGAGCGCCTGGCCAGCGAGCTGGGCGAGAAGGTTGGCGAAACTGTCGGCTATCGCATTCGGCTGGACAGCAAGGTCGGGCCGAATACCCGCATCGAGGTTGTCACCGAAGGCATCCTTGCGCGTCGCTTGCAGGACGATCCGGCCCTTGAAGGCGTGGGGCTGGTGATCTTCGATGAGTTTCACGTTTTGCTAAATGCGCAGGAAGTCGCATTGTCTTGTCAGAAAAGCCAGCCACGTCTCGCCTCAGGCTTTGGTAGCTGCCAGTAGGTGGAGTCGGGTAGGTGCTATTGCGCACTACTCAATCTCCTTGGCAGCAAAGCGCAATGCCGACCGCATCCACTCCGGCATCTTGCAGGCCCGGAGCTTCATCAGCTCTTCGCCGCTCAGCGCACTAACAATCTTGGAAACCACATTAGCGGACAGCCCTTCTTTCCCGATGTAGTAGAGAGCAGTAAGCGCCACACCTACCGTCGTGCCGGCGTGCTGCAAGCGGTCCTTGGATACGTGGCGGAGGCGAACCACCGCATTGCCAACCTTGATCTCGCGAGTAGATCCGCTGGTGTAAAAGGTCGGCAACACCTGCATCTGTGTGCTGAGGCCCAACCTCCGAACAGCCTCCGCGCCGTGTATCTGGATCGTCTCGCCGCTCGCCTTCGTGATGACCTCCATGACAGCCAGCGGACTCGGGCGCACCACCCTGCCGGTGTACTTGCTCATTTTGGGGCGCATGTAGACACCGCGAGCTACTCGCTCCAGCGTGCCTGATTGCACCAGCCTAGAAAGCGCTTTATCAATCGACGCACGGGAACCGATCTGCGCGAACACCGCGCCGGCAAAGGGCCTCCCCTTTGGCATGTGCTTGACTCGATTTAAAATAGCTTGTGCGACGGACATATGAGCCCCAAAAAGTCAGAATCCACATATTTTCTGACGCCCACAAAAACTATAAGCCCTGCCAAAAACGGGACCTCCAGGCCAGCCACAGGGCACAGAGGGACAGCAAGGTCAACACTCACTGTGCGGCCACGGAACCGGTCCCTCACACAGCCTCGCTGAGTAATCAGTCAGGTTCGACTAGAGCTCTCAACTCCTCACCAACCTTCTCCAGGAGCTGCTCAAAACTTTCAGGAGCTTCGGATCCAAGCAAGTAGGTCAGGGCCAAGAGGGTGACCGGATGAGTGTCGAGCACCGTGCAGAGGCTATCGAGCTTTTCGAGAGTCGGGCTCGTTGCCCCGCGCTCCAGCATGCTGACGAAGGTACGGCTGCTAACGAGCGAGAAATCTTCCTGCGCCAGCCCCCTACGGTGCCGCACGAATCTCAACGCTTTCCCGAACGAATCCCGGACTTCCATTTTGCTGCTCCGCAAAATGGAAAGATGAAGCGCGATTGAACAATATATGACTACAAAATATATTGTGCACCAATCAAACACAATTCTCATTAGGTGATTGCCGCGTGTTCAAGACCAGCCGAAATGCGGAGCTGCTCCCCGGACTCTCAACAGCGCCAGATGGCGTCCAGTTCTGGTCATATGTCGAGCTAGAGGTGACCTGGCTCTGGTTCTATTTGCAGATCGTTGAGGACGATGGAAACGAGGCCTTTCGAAGCATGCTAATGGTCCCGTCGGTTCCATTGCTGGAACAGGTCATAGCTGCGCAGACTGAGCACGCCTGGCTGGAGCAGGCGTATCTTGTGAATCCAGGGCACATGAACAAGGCTGGTCGTTGGATGATGGAGCCATTGCTGGAGATTAGCTCCATTCGAGACGCTCAAGGTAATGTGCTTGGGCATCAGTACAGAGTGGAAGGCGATCGCACGTACTCAACCTCAGCGAGTCAGCCTCTCGATACTCGGATGAGTACCCACGTGATCTTCTCTGCGGCATTGCATCTGCGAGGCTAGGTGCGTATTTCGGCCCATCGTGACCGGCCTTTTCGCTAACGCATGACCACTCATTTCGCTAACAACGTGACCAATTTCCAGCCTACTTCGAAACAGGCGGTCACGGTTTAGCGAAATACTTCCCCCCGTTGCGCATGACCTGACTCGACCGCCATGTTGCGTAGATACAGGAGCTACCACCATGCATGCAGCATCCAAAACCCTTGCATTCTCAAAGGATCAGGGCAGCGTGATTCTCCGAACGGCACTGAGAATCCTAGAGAAATGGAAGTCTACTACTGAGCAGGTGTGCAGTATTCTTCGTGTCTCGCGCAGCAGCATTTCCCATGCTCAGCAGGGCAAGGGCGTGGAACTCGACTTCGATCAACTGGAGCGGGCCAGCATCGTATTGAACTGCCACGCCAGCTTGCGACTGGTCTTTGATAACCCTGAGAACGTCTACGGTTTTGCGGGCAAGGAAAACCACAACGATTTCTTTAATGGCCGTAAACCGTTGGAAATCATGGCGCAGGGCGACCTCATGTCCCTGTTCGAGACTTACAAGGGGATTGACGCCCTTTGTAGGGCTGGTGAGCTTAACCAAGAGGGGATAGGTCGAATGCAAACGGTGGTCAGCAACAAAGCAAGTGCTGATCAGTGAAAGAGGAACCCCGCCGCGTCAGGATAGTTGTCGTGTGAGCGTGTCATGCTGCCTTTGATGATTGCGGCAGTACCGCCTCCCGTTCCGGATTGGCGCAGCAAAAGACTTGATTCGAATTCGGAGGAAACATGGGTATTTCGTATTACCTTGCATGTTTGGAGACCCGGCAATATGTCTGGGTTGGCAGGCTTGAGCCACAGGGGGCGGTGCCGGTGGCGGACGCCGGAGGCTCCATCGCCATGTTCGCGCTGGAGAATCGGAACAAACCGTTGATCGTCGTGAGCGAAAGCCATCCGATCCTCGAAGAGGGAATGGAGTGGTCGCCGCCGGCAACGCAAGAAACGTGCAGGGGACAACCTTGACAAACCAAAGCCAACCGCATCTCCAGACACTCGTCGCATTTCCAATCATGGCACAGGTCGTCGATGGACAGCTTGAAGTGTTGGCGCTGATGGGAAATTGACCCAGTCGGATTGCTGATTTCTGCATCTGCAACTGTCGATAAGTTTATCAGCGCAGTTGCTTTTGAATCCTCCCTTCGATAGCCCAGTTCAGTTGTCGAAGACCTGCCACATCCACCGCTGGCATGGTGCACCAGACCATGCTTGAGCTGACGCAGCGGCGCTTGCAAATTGGCAAAAGGCACTCCGTTGTGCAGTGCCCCCCCGCCGCCCTCTTTAATACGAACACGAGAACTGCCCGATGACAGAGCCCCATAAAGACACCATTTGCGATGTATGCGCTACCAGTACGAGGGTGCCGGGATACGGCGAGCAGTTCGGGACGCTCCAGGCGCTCTGGGGCTATGGCGCAGGGCATGATGGCGAGCGCTATCGAGTCAATCTATGCGAAAGTTGCTTTTTCGCGGCGCTAGCGTTTTTGAAGCAGGAGCGCCGCACGCAGAATCTGTTCAGCGATGAGCAGCCCTGCGAGGAACGCCCATTCGGACTAGTCGCCTGTGATGACTACTTTGGTGATTCGTAGCCATATCGCAGAGATGAGGTTGTTGGCTCGCCAGCATCGAACTCAGGCCATGTCAGCACCACTCCTCGCTACAATGGCGTCACCCGCAATCGCTCTAGGGATCTCGCTTGACTGACGCAAAACTCATTGAAGCCGAGATGCGGCGCGCACTTGGCCTAGACCCCGCTCCTTCGAAATCGAAGCAGCCAATACCCAAACAGCACTCCACCTTCACACTCGTTGAATTGAGCGTGCGCAAGAACGGTGGCTCGCCATTCCGCTTCGAGCACAGCTCCCGCTCCATCAGTACACTCGCTGCCCAACTCGAGGCCGAGAAAGCGGCTCGAGAGAAAGGGTATGAAGTCTGGGTCGTGTTGGATATCAGGCAGGTTTCATCATAGAACTGAAACAGTCGCCAGTCAGGCCAATCTCGCTGACTGCTCTGGGGCAATGAACGCCTGAATCAACTAGAGCGAATCAATTCGCACTCGGGCAGCTCTTGGCTTATACCTGTTTCTTCCAGGGTAGGCTGCCTCAAGCGCTTACGTTACCGTCCATAACTGATCAATCCGCGTCGTATTGCTCGGGCTCATCATCTCCCGCCGCATGCCCTCAGTCCGGTTTCACCGGCACCCCTGCAGATCGCATGGTTCCCCGTCCCCATCGCGCATTGATCGCATCCATCACGCCCATCACCCGCTCGGCAGTCACTGGCGGTGTAGCGACGCACGGGTCGTCCAGAGACAGGGTGACCTCGATGTGATCCTCGGCCGGCGAGGGGAAGCCAGAGGCGATCGGACTCAGGAACAGGGGCAGCCGCTGGATGGACGCGCGCAGCGGGCCGAGCGGTGTCAAACTCATGATGACGGCTTCAAAAATACTGTATCTGTTGCTGCCGATGCATTTTTGACCCACATGCCGGTATTTCATTGCCCCAGTTTCGAACGCTGAACTCGCTGTTGCATTTCAACTTTTAAGACTGCTGGGTTGGGTCTGCATAGCGTCGGCACCCGGGTCAAAAAATCATCGGCGGCAACAGTTACGTATCTAGCCGACCGCCAAGCGAACCGGAAAGCCATTGCAAATATCGGCTTGGATCAGCATGTGCCATGGGACATGCTTAAACAGCTGAAGGCGCATCAGCCACGGAGCTGGCAATACCTGATCCAGCGCTATCTGTCCGAGGGGATCAAGCAGGAAAGCGGTGCCCAGTACATGACCGTCTTCTTCATTCGTCCGGCCGGCAGCAACCCGATGGCCTATTGGTTTATCCATCTGGCGAACAACTACCGCGCTAATGATGTGATGAAGAAGATCCACTGGAAATACGGCAACAACTTTTCCCATATGCTGTCGCCTTCCAGCTTTTTTGGTTACGACGCCAATCGGGATATCGCCGTGACAGGTCAGCACGATTTGCTGCTGGATGAGCACCACTTCGACGATGCCACGGATGACCGCATCCGTGGCGAGCTTTCAGAGCTCTTGCCTAAGCAGGTCTACGAGGTTGAACGGCAACCTTTTCTGGGCCTGATGAGTGGATTGACCAATTACACCATGGCTGACGAGCTTCGTGTAAAGCAGGCGCTCGGTATGGCTGTCGCGACCGGTGATCTGCTGGCGATCGGCAAAGATGGCAAAACTAAGCGCCGCAAGGGCACAAGCATCAAATCTACTGACATTTTGATAGCGCCCCCGCAGCGACCCATCTTCTTCCTGCCGCCACTGAATAAGTATAACTCAGAAGGCTAGGCTCGGCCCGGGACAGACCAGGTAGAGTAGTTGGCCCATCGAGAGAAGATAGCTGCTATTACACTCTAGGCGTCTGGCGCGTCGATCAAATAGCCCATCCCACGAGCTGTTTGTATGAGCTTCGGCTCGAATTCATCATCAATTTTCGCTCTCAGCCGCCGTACCGCCACCTCGATCACATTGGTGTCGCTATCGAAGTTCATGTCCCATACCTGGGAGGCAATGAGCGATTTGGACAGGACTTCCCCGCGACGCCTAAGCAATAGCTCAAGAAGTGCGAATTCCTTGGCGGTTAGGTCTATGCGTTTCCCCGAGCGCGTAACCCGACGTCTCAGCAGATCCATCTCAAGGTCGAGGAGCTTGAGTATCGTTTGGTTGGGAGCATGGTTGCCGCGGCGAAGCAACGTACGGATCCTGGCGAGCAATTCGGAGAATGCAAACGGCTTGATAAGATAATCATCAGCGCCCAGCTCCAACCCCTTTACGCGATCCTGTACCCCATCTCTGGCGGTGAGGAAAAGCACGGGGACCTCATTACCGGCCGCGCGGACTTTCTGTAAAACCTGCCACCCATCCAAACCAGGCATCATCACATCTAAGATGAGCAGGTCGTATGCCGCATTAAGCGCATGCTGAGCAGCATCGGTCCCATTCAGAACCCGATCGACAGTGAAGCCCGCCTCAGTGAGCCCCTGCTGTAGGTAGGTGCCCGTTTTCGGCTCATCTTCAGCAACAAGAAGCTTCATTGAAAGTACTCCGCCTGCATTGAGATCACAGTGTGCCGACTCTCAGATCTTGCAGCCAGTACCTTACAGAAACGTAATGCCCGCATCATCTGTCTGACAGCTTGTAGCGCTAACGTCTACATCAGCAGTTGCTCCCACACTCTGCTTTTTGGCCTTTTCCATGCTCCTTTGGCCTATCGGCGCCTAGATGGCGCCTTTTTTTTGCCGGCAGGAAACAAGGCCTATTGTCAGAACGAAAAGCGCATACACGCTTTCGCTTTCGCTAACTGCTTGCCTGCATTACTGACGAAACCGTAATGTCTAGATCAGGGATCTGACAGGAACGCTCGGTTAGCTTAGACACAAGCCCTAGCCCAAGACTCTGCTTAGAGCGGTGCTGGGTAGTTCATGTCTTTCAACGAGGTAACAAGCGATGAAACTTTTCAGATTTCTTTCCGTACTGCTCGCCATCGCGGCAAGCTCTACCTATGCGATGGCAGAGGGTGGTGGTGATCGTACCTTTGCTCGTCTGGAGCAGGCTCGCCAGCTAGCGATCGCTAGTTATCAGGCTGACAAGAAGGACCAATCTCAGGAGGTAGTCTCAAAGGCAGCTTCAACGAAGCACGCTCACGCTAACTGCTAATGCGAAGCCTTATGCAAATTTAACCATGCGGCTCTGGTAACTATGGCAGCTTCTACGAACGTTGTAGCTGCCATGGTGTTGCCACTTGCAGCCTCAGTTGGAAGAACTAGCGAAGTCGTATTAGCCGCTCACATTTTTAAGCGGCATCGCCAACTATGCGACATAAATTGGAAACAATAGAAGCGTGGTCGAAATATAGTGATTGGAAGGCAGCCGCTATTAGATTTCTGATGTTCGACTTTCAATGAGCATCATTGCAGCCACATCCTTCAAATAAATCAAAAGTTCCGTCCCAAGGTAAAGCTATTGCGCAGCCTCCATACAGAAATCGACGTGGTCAGGTGATTTCTTGATCGCTTTTGATGCGTTTTAAGCTTACAAAAATGTAATCACGCATCTTTCTCAGGCATGCCATATTTACGAATAAAGGCGAGTCGCTTGATAAGACACCGTGCCCGAGCTTTTAAGATCAATTAACGCTGGCAACATCAACCCTCAGGGCTGGTTTCGGCTTGGCTCCTTAGCTTGATTGGAACGTACACATGCAACGTAAAACCTCTAGGCGAACCTTTGTTAAAGGCTTGACTGCCGCAGGCCTCCTTGGCGGTCTTGGTTTGTGGAGAGCTCCGGTCTGGGCAGTGAGTAGCCCCGGCCAGCCCAGCGTACTAACCGGCACGGAGTTCGATCTACTGATTGGGGAGACGCCGGTCAACATCACCGGCGCGGCTCGGACGGCAATGACCATCAACGGCACTATTCCAGGACCGCTTCTTCGTTGGCGTGAAGGGGATACGGTCACGCTGCGGGTCAGGAATAAGCTGAGCGAAGATACATCCATTCACTGGCACGGCATGATCCTGCCGGCCAACATGGATGGCGTGCCTGGACTGAGCTTCCACGGCATCGCTCCCGATGGCATGTATGTCTACAAGTTTCAGGTTAAACAGAACGGTACCTATTGGTACCACAGTCATTCAGGCCTACAAGAGCAGCTTGGTGTCTATGGTCCGTTGGTCATCGATGCGAAGGATCCCGAACCGTTCAGCTATGACCGCGACTATGTGGTGATGTTGACTGATTGGTCCGATGAGGATCCTGCTCGAATCCTTTCTAAGCTCAAGAAGCAGTCCGATTATTACAACTTCCATAAGCGCACTGTCGGAGACTTCATTAACGATGTGAGCGAAGACGGGTGGGCCGCAACGATTGCAAATCGGAAGATGTGGGCTCAGATGAAGATGAGCCCCACCGACCTCGCCGACGTAAGTGGCTACACCTATACCTACTTAATGAACGGCCAAGCACCCGACGGGAACTGGACCGGTATCTTTAAGCCCGGCGAGAAGCTTCGTCTGCGGTTCATCAACGGCTCGGCCATGAGCTATTTCGATGTCCGCATTCCAGGGCTGAAGATGACTGTAGTCGCAGCCGACGGCCAATACGTCAACCCCGTTAGCGTCGACGAATTCCGCATTGCCGTGGCAGAGACCTACGATGTGATTGTCGAGCCTGCAACCGAGCAGGCTTACACGATCTTCGCCCAATCGATGGACCGCACAGGGTACGCCCGTGGCACGCTAGCGGTTGCCGAAGGGCTGAGCGCTCCTGTTCCAGAAACCGATCCTCGACCGCTAATCACCATGGACGATATGGGGATGGATCACGGCAGTATGGGCGGTATGGCGGGCATGGACCATGGCGGCGGCATGCAGGGCGACATGGGTGCGATGGACCATAGCAACATGTCCGGTATGAACCACGGTGACATGCAGGGAATGGGCGGCATGGGCGCAATGTCCGGAATGGATCACAGCAAAATGGCTGGGATGTCAGGGATGGACCACTCTGGGATGGCGGGTATGAGCGGAGGTATGCAATCGCACCCGCCCTCAGAGTCCAATAACCCACTGGTGGATATGCAGACCATGAGCCCGACTCATAGGCTAAACGATCCCGGTATTGGCTTACGAGACAACGGCCGCCGAGTCCTGACCTATGGCGACTTGAGCAGCACTTTCCCGGATCCGGACGGCCGCGAGCCAAGTCGGACGATCGAACTCCATCTCACCGGCCACATGGAGAAGTTCTCCTGGTCATTTGACGGCATAGAGTTCTCTGATTCGGAGCCCCTGCGGCTCAAATATGGCGAGCGAGTACGCATCACGTTGGTTAACGACACCATGATGACCCATCCGATTCATCTGCATGGTATGTGGAGCGATCTTGAAGATGAGAACGGAAACTTCATGGTTCGCAAGCACACGATCGACATGCCTCCAGGTTCAAAGCGCAGCTACCGCGTGACAGCTGATGCACTCGGGCGTTGGGCTTATCACTGTCACCTACTGCTTCACATGGAAATGGGCATGTTTCGTGAAGTCCGAGTGGATGAGTAAGAGGAACTTTATATGGGAAATTTTATGAAGCGTAAGACTCTTATCGGCAGCGCGTTTATATTCAGTTTGCTGGGCATAATGAATATGTCAGCTGCGTTTGCAGATCAAAAACATGATCAACACAAGCAATCATCGGCTTCGTCGCAAAACCCGGTCAACAAGCCGGCATCTCAGGCACCAGAAACTTCTGATTCCGAAATGAACCACGGCGACATGGATCATGGCTCGATGGACCATGGTGATATGGACCACGGCAAAATGGGTCATGACCCGAAGGCTACTGGTGCTAAGGTGGATTCACACCATGACCATTAGATCTTGTCGCTTTGCTCTGATTGCGCTCGGAGTTTCGTTGAGCGCAGCGGCTGCAGGGACAGCCAACGCCGCCGAGATGATGGATCACTCGATGCATCAAGCCTCTCCTACTGAGGCAGCTCAAGCCCCTGCATCTTCAGCCAGGCCCGCAGCTATGAATCATGGCTCCGGTGGGCAAATGGACCACTCCGCAATGGGTCATGGTGCGATCGATCATAGCAAGATGAACCATGGCGAAATGAAGCATGACGATACGCTCGAAATGCCTGGCATGGTTCATCCCTCGTTCATTCCAATATTGACCGATGCGGATAGAGAAGCGGCTTTCCCTGGTCTTCAGGGTCATACGGTCCATGACAAGTATCTGGCCTGGTTCCTTCTGCTAGATCAACTTGAGTACCAGGACGCAGATGAAGGTAGCACTCTTAGTTGGGAAGCTACCGCCTGGGTTGGTGGCGATATCAATCGGTTCTGGTTTCGCTCGGAAGGTGAGCGAACGAATGGCGTTACTGAAGATGCCGAGATCCAGGCGCTCTTCGGGCGCGCAATAAGCCCTTGGTGGGATGTGGTAGCGGGTGTTCGCCGGGACTTTAAGCCCGAGTCTCCGCAAACGTGGGCGGCGTTCGGCCTTCAGGGGATGGCTCTGTATGGATTTGAGGCGGAAGCCACCGCCTTCGTCGGTGAAGGCGGGCAGACAGCAGCACGCTTAGAAGGCGAATACGACATCCTTCTAACGAACAGGCTCATCCTCCAACCGACTGCCGAATTTAATTTCTATGGCAAGGACGACCCAGCTCGCGGAGTAGGCGCTGGTCTTGCAAACACAGAGGTGGGGCTCCGCCTACGATACGAAGTCGTTCGTGAGTTCGCACCGTACATCGGTGTCACCTGGAGCCGGGCATACGGCAATACCGCTGATATGGCGAGAGATGAAGACGAAGATGCAGATGAAGCGCGGTTCGTTGCTGGCGTTAGGCTCTGGTTTTAAGGACCTTCGATGAAAAGAATAATTATTAGCTTCGGTGCCTTCTGCACATTAGGCCTGTTGATAGTGGCCGGCGTTGTTTTTACAGGACTGGTTAATGTTGCAGCGGATGATCCCCATACCGGAGCGGTTCACGCTTTCCTGGAAACTGCTCGCAATCGCTCGATTGTGGTTCGCTCCGAAGACATAGCCGTGCCAGCCCTTGACGATGAAGGCCAAATCAGCGCCGGGGCGGGGAACTACGACTCGATGTGTGTGGGTTGTCATTTGGCGCCAGGCATGGCTGAGACCGAGTTAAGCAAAGGCCTCTATCCCGCTCCACCCAGCTTGGCTGAAGCAGGGCTATACGATGACCCAGCAAAGACGTTTTGGGTCATCAAGCATGGCATCAAGGCCACTGGTATGCCTGCGTGGGGTAAAAGCATGGCTGACCCGTACATATGGGGGATGGTGGCTTTCCTGCAGAAGCTTCCTGAGCTAGATGAAGGAGCGTATCGAGCGCTCGTTGCGTCTAGCGGTGGTCATCAGCATGGTGGTGGGGAGACCCCAGCTGGGCACGGTGATCAACATGGTGAGATGACCACGGACGATCATCATCAGGACAACAGTAGCAGCTCGGATCACCATGGCTCTAGCAGCTCGGGTGGAGCAACCGGCCAATCAGGCTCCGGGCATCATGGTGATAGCGAAAGCGATGACCATCACGCTTCCGACGAGCCCCAGGCGGTAGAGCACAGCAATGGCAGTGACAGTGCCGATGCCGATGCCGAAGGCAAATCCCCTTCAGAAAACCATGTGCACGCAGACGGGAAGCAACACGAGCACTAACATCCGGTATGTGTGCCTACGCGGTTCTGACCAGGCTCTTAGAAAGGCGCCTCAGCACAAGCAGAGGGGGCGGCCCTAGGCCATCCTAGTCGACGCAACGGTACCGGAGGGCTCTGCGATTGATTCCCAAGACGCTAGGCCGCAGGGCTAGTAACTCACGTAGTTAAGCGGCTTTCGCTCCGGCGGTTCCCCAGTAAGGGCTCCCAGTCGTGGCGACAGGGAGCTTGCCATACCCCACTCATCATCTAGAACAGGCTAGCGAAGCCGGCCAGGCAATCTATTGGCTTGTCGCCCCCAACCGCGCCCGCATAGATCCCCGGTGCGGTTGGACGAACCTTACAGCATTGTAATGAAGTTGGTCGAAACGGGTTAGATAGGAGCCTGTCGTATTTTTTGTGCCTGCTTAATACGCTTATGGGTGTATTCGGCTAGTAGGCACCGGCGACATACAACTTTCGAAACCTGGAGAACACAATGACAAACTCAATGTTCGCTTCCTGTATCCAAGCTTGTTCGAACTGTGCCCTAGTATGCGAAACGTGCGCCTCTGCTTGCCTGCGTGAGGATGACGTAAAAATGATGGCTCGCTGCATCGAGCTTGACCGCGATTGCGCGGACATTTGTAGGTTGGCCGCCACACTGATGAGTCGCGAAAGTGAGTACGCTAAAGAATTTTGTGCTCTTTGCGCCAAGATCTGCCGTGCATGCGGAGAGGAATGCGCAAAACATCAAGTGGATCACTGCCAAGAGTGTGCCAAAGCGTGTATGAAGTGCGCTGAAGAATGCGAGCGCATGGCTGCGTAACGCCTATCTACTCCTGCTCTGGCACAACCGAGATTGGTGTGCCAGAGCCGCTTGGGGAGAACAATAAGAAACTTCGCGCGCTTGATATCAGACGTACAAGGCTTATCAAAAAAGCGCATACGAAACTCGCAATAGCCAAGATCGAATCGATCTGTGTCCAGCAGCATTTCGTTTAGCAGATAGACTTGCTCACCCTCAAAGCGCAAGGCATTCCCCTTGAGGAGGATCGAGCCAGCTATGTCCTACAACCGCCGGTAGCGCAACGTCGCGTTTTTTTCAGCCTTGCTATGCCGCGATGGGTGGTCTTTGCTTCGGGTCTATGGGGATGAAACGGGCGTGGAGAGCCGGCTGCGCCTCCATGTGGAGCCCGTCGACCTGCGTGACGCGTTAGTACTTAACTCCGCGGCGGTTTCTCGCAGGCGTACCATCCGCGATAGCCAATCATCAGGCCCTGATCAAGCTCAAAATTCAGATCTGCGATAGATTTTTCGCCTGTAGGCTTTTGCACGGCCCCGTCTTTCCCCAACGCTACATTGACGTTGATGCTTTCGGCGGCGAGGGAGGCCCCGCCAAAGAGCGCAGAATAGCCTTGAGTTGGTTCGCTGGACAGCTGTACCAACTTGCCATGAATTTTTATAACCCCCTTGGCGCCCCCGCTTTCCCCATCATGCTTGATCGCGACTACGGGTGGGCTTTCCGCGGTATAAACGAAAGTGCAGTAAGGGCCTGAGCCGAGTACCTTGTCTACTTCCGCTTGATCAAGGGTTTGCGGGTCAATAGACGGAATGTCGGGACTTCCTATAGCGTCACGGGCGCTTACCACTTCAGGTAGGGGGGGCCGCATTGTTGGCTTATCCAGGCCTTCACCAGGAGCCGGGTCACCACAAGCAGTGAGTGCCAGAGCGAAGGTCGTCATGATGGTCTTGGGAAGAATGGCCCGGGCTATAGCGGGTGCTCGATACAGTTGCATCAGTTAGCCCTCTCTAGATCATGGATGAGAAACTTCATCTCAGCTATTTCTCGGCGCTGAGCCTCAATGATTTCGTCAGCCAGTTTGCGGACCCGAGGGTCTGAAATCTGAGCGCGCTCGCTTGTCATGATAGCTATGGAATGGTGGGGAACCATCGCCTTCATGTATTCCGTGTCGCCTACCGTTGCCTGGCTACGAACAAGCCACAGCGCAATAGCAAAGGCCGCTGCACTGCCTGCGAATATGGCAATATTAACCGATTTTCGTTTATACATATTAAGCATGAATGCGAGCATAACTACGGCCATCACCGCGCCCATCACTAACGCCATCCAAACGCGGGTCTCGCTCCATAGAACATGTTCAAATGCGTATGTATTTAAATACATAACGCCATACATGATGAGGGTCGAAGTTGCTATCATCGCTGCAAAGCGCCAGTAAGACATTTGCATGAACTAGTTCCTCTTTAATGGGGGGCTACGGCCGAATCGTTTTTTCCAAACTCAGCGTATTTTTGCGCAGTCATGCCTGGAAGCTGCATCACGAATGCTGTTATCGCCCAGATTTCGTCGTCGTTGTGGGTCGGGCCGAACGCGGGCATTGCGCTCATTCGAACGCCGTGCTTCACCAGCCAGAACACCTCATTGGCTTTCCATTCAGGAACTACGTCGGGAAGGTGTGGGGGCTGCGGCAGCATTCCCCGAGCCCACTCGCTTTTCTCAACACCGGGTGCCCCATGGCAATGCTGGCACATGGCTTGATAAGCACTGCCACCTTCAGAAACCGTTTTTGCACTGAATTGCGCGGGCGGTTTAATGGAAGATGCACCATCCGCAACCGACGATTTCATAGTCGTGTCCAAAGCCCAGCGCACTAATGGTTGATGGTCTTCCGTCGCTGCGACGTTATAGGCCCCCGTGTAAACAACGGTAATCCCGACAATAGCACCCAGCAACAGGGTTCCAGCGATCCCAGCGGCTACACCAGTAGCTATACATTTCTTGTTCGACCTCACTGTGTACCTCGCCCATTGGTTTGTTTGAGGAAGAGAAACCAGCCTGCGGTGTCACTTAAAAAGGACAAGTCGAGAGTTGTGAGGTTTCGATTTTTTTGGAAGCTTACAGAAATGTAATCATCACCCAGCTTAAGCGCCCATTAGGTAGCGCGGGTTTGATAAGTGGACTTGACGCGCTGACGCTATCGAAGAATGAACCAATAGGGCGTTAAATTAATTATAAGAAAGCAGACGAAACATGGGCATGGAGTCGAGTCTGACCGGCCTGAGCGGCATGAATCATTGGACGGTACAATTCTGATGGGCCTGCTCGCTGAGACGAGCGCCCTAGGCCTATCTCAGGGGCTTGCAAGACAGGCCATTATTCGCTTGAAACAACAATCTCTCGATTCGATCGTGCTCTTCCGGTGTCGGTAGTGCGGATGAGTCTATATTGCCTGCACTGTCTGACTTGCAGTTCGGCGAATCAGCTTCAGGGTGGTAACCACCAGCTTCGTCGAACGCTACCCAGCCGTACCATTCTCGGATGACTTTGGAAGGACGGCCATCTTCTATTGCCACATACCAGTCGGCCAATCGGAAACGTTTACCGGCAAGCGTTGAGGTAGCCTTTTCAGCTCGAACCAACGCCAGATATTGCGGGTGCGGCAGTTCATCTACGGCGCCGGTTTCGTCAAGCAAGAACGTGAACGAGGCGTGCGACCGCTGCTCTGTGGAACCGGTTCGCTCCTCTTCCTCACCTAAGGTAAACACAGGAGCAAAACCGCCCCCCTCTGTTCGGAAGTTGGTTGTCTGGCCTTGGTAGACCCTGGCAGCGTTCCACTGCACCTTGCCAGCATAAGCGTATGCGCGCAGGTCAAACTTCATTGGTCGTACCTGAGGGTCAGCGATAGTTCTACGCTCGCCAGGAGCCAAGAGGGACTGGGCCACGTAGTTTCCGCCAACGATTTCTTCCCACACACGCTTGGTGAGCTTGTCTCCTCGGTATGCCCCGCGACTACCAAAACCGCTAACAGGCTTGAAAAAGAGGCTGCGGCGTCTCTCCCAGAGTTGCTCCGCATTGCGATGCTCGACCGGGACAGTAAGCGGGACGTATTGGGCCAACACGGCTCGGACTTGCTGATCGACGCCAATCTCTTCCAAAAAACGTGCGTTGGTTAGGTCAACCAACCGGCGTTTGTCGGCGTAAAGGGCATAGGCCTGAGGGTGTGGCGTTACCGTCACGACATCAGCCATATAAGCGCTGCGCAGCGCGCTGCAATTGTCACCTTCCAGATAGAAATCGGTGAGTCGGTTGTAGACGAGATCCACAGGATTTTCGTCGACCAAGAGGCAATCGTTGTGAAAGGCCAGATCGGCTGGGTCTGCAATTATGCAGTCGATTCCTGCTGACTCGAATAACCGCTGAAAAAGAAGAAACTCCGGATACAGGTACTGGGCTTGTGGGCTTTCATCCAAGATCACCACGCGCGTGAGCGGTCGTTTCTCGCCGCTTGCAGACCATTCCTGGGCGAACATATGCAGTATCGACTGCTCGAAGCCGCCGGGCCCTTCCTGCCCCGGCGATAGCCCGACTACGCCGCTGCAACAACTGCGCTGAGCGCGGGCGAGCAATACGTTCAGCATCGCTCCGCCCGCATTTGTGTTTATTTCGATAAGACCAAGCTTGTCCTCATCCAGATGAAAATCGTAGCCGAAGAAGACGCCATGCGAGCCACGCGGATTGTGTCGCGCAATAGGTGGGGCATAATCCAGAGCATGCTCACGCCAACCGGGCGAGCTCACGGTCTGCTCGATGGCCTGAATAACCTCATTAACCTGGCGCAGCCGCAAGGATGAAACAAAGACCGGTCGTGCTGCAAACACATGGGGGCAACGTGACTTCAATAGCTCCGACAGCTCTGGATCCCCAAGCTGTTCAGTCAATGCGTCTGCGAGCGCAGCTTGATCTAGGCTTACGCAGAAGCACGCTTCGTTGAGCGCTGCGGCTGTCGTACCGCATTTTCTCGATGAGGACGCTTGCACGGGAACCTCCAGAACCAAACATACAGCTTCGAAAGTCTCGGCCTCTTTCGGTTCAGCCTGGCGTTTCTATGAGCGTAGGTCAGGGTCGTTGCTGGCACTCTGCCATTAACTAGACATAAGCTTTGGAAGCGTCATTGTGAAAGTCGTATGCCCCTCAGCTGATTCGCAAGCGATGCGCCCTTTGTGCGCTTCGACTATCGAACGAGTGATAGCCATGCCGAGGCCCGCATTCATGGTGGTTCCTTCGCGCCTTGCGGTGTCGACCCTATAGAATCGATCAAACACTCGGGCCTGAAGCTCGGCTGGAATCGTTGTGCCTCGGTTGGATATGGCTGTGCAAACCGAGCCACCGCTCTCGCTTATTTCAACGCTGATGGTGCTGCCTTCCTCTGCATATCGAACTGCGTTAGAGACTATGTTTGAGACGGCCCGTCTCAGCATCGATTTATCGCCATGTACCGATCCATCGCCTGAAAGCGCGATTTCTACCTTTTTGTCCTCGGCTGCAAGCTCGTAATATTCGATAACGCTCGCGGTAATCTCAGCCATGCTGGCATCTTCGGCATTGGGCGTAATCTTCCCGTTGTCCGCCTTGGCGAGGAATAGCATGTCATCGACCATCTTTGACATGCGCCTAAGTTCTTCGAGGGCGGAATACAAAATGTCTTTGTAGTCGGTATTCTCGCGGTCGCGCAAGAGCGCGACCTCCATTTGGGTAAGCATGCTGTTCAGCGGCGTTCTTAGCTCATGCGCGATATCCGCTGAGAAACCTGACAATCTGAGAAAAGAGTCGTCCAAGCGCGAAAGCATTTCGTTGAAGTTGTCTACGAGTTCATGCAGCTCGCCTGGCACCGACTCGGTTGGAATTCTGGTATCTAAGCAGTGGGCGGTTACCGTAGAAGAAGTCTTGGACAGTTCGTCTATTGGTTTTAAGCCTTTCCTGATCAGAACAACACCTAACGCGCCACTCAGAAGTGCACTAACGACAAGCGTATAAGCAAACCACTGCTGAATCATATCGAAGAAGTGGATTCGGTGCGTTACATCCAAAGCCAAATAGATAACAGTGTCCTGCCCTTCTACCCACCGATTTACTTTTCTGGTAATTCCGCTGTACTGGTGGCCACCGAAACTTACCGTCCAGCGTTCCTCTTGGATGTCTGTGACAAGAGGTAGCAAGCTCTCAGACAGATTGTGATGGGAGTAAACCGTCTTACCGTCTACTACAACCGCAGTCGCGAAGCCAAAGGAGTGCTCAATAACGGCATCGATCCTTGAAGCGGTCTCAGGCCCGAATGCTGAGCTGTTGAGTAGCGTACGCTCTACTGCAGCGGCCTTTTCATTAAGCACTTGTGCATCTTTGCGTTCGAAATGGAGCTGACAAAAATAATTAAAGCTGATTGCGGCCGCCAGCAGCACAACCGTAACCACGAGCATGAAAGCTATCGCCATTCTGCTCGTCAGTGACACTTTTCCCATCAGTACGGTCCTGGTTAGGCCATCAAGCACAAAAAAGCAGGTGGGGCACCCCCCACCTGCTTCGATCATTGTTACTCACACCCTCATATCCTATGCTGCGTCTGGATTTTCGCCATTTTGCGAGTGGTCGGCTTTGGCGGCCCCCATCATCTCACGACACTCTTTCATCATTCCACGCATGTCACCCATCATTTCCATATGCTTGTCGCCGCTCATCATGCCGGTTTCTGAATGGCTTTGGTCCGCTTTATCTGCCGCTGCGAAACTCAGTCCGCTCGCCAAGGTGATTGCGATTGCTGTAACGGTGATGGCCTTTCGCATGTTAAATCTCCAAGTTCAGTGGGTTATTCGCTTTTGCTTAACAAGGTGTTTTCGCCAACGTTGGGCTCCTTGGGCTTGTCGCACTTACCGCTAGACATATGCTTCATGCATACGACCATCATCAACAAGCAGGGCAAGAGAAAGAGCAGGCTTGGCAGCGTTGTTGCCAACGCCGCAGTGCTTTGGTTCAGTAGCATGTAGCCAACCACAGCTGCGGTTAACCCCGTTACGACCGCATTGCGCTGCAGTACGCTTTTAATCTTGGATATTATGCTGCTCATCTAACTATCCCTCGGATATTAAGCTTGGCAGATTAGCCATTGTTCACGCCAACTGGGGTGCTCAGGAACTCTACCGTATGGATCTTCCCGTCTGGGGTCTTTACCTTCATTTCATATGTCTGAACTTTTGCAGTAGTCCGATAGTTCTGAATCATTTCAGTCGTACCGGTCGCCCCTGCAGGTGCGATGCTCAGCACTTTGCCTTCTTTGACAAGCTCTTTAAGAGTGAGATTGGATCCTGCAGGATCATTTAGGCGATGCATTGTCCGATCGCTTCCGCCTTCGGCCATTGCAAGAGAAGACGCAACGGTCAGAATAAAAGGAACGATTACTTTGGTTATACGGCTCATGGTTTGCACCTCTTGGTTAGTTGATGCCTGTAGATTAAAGGCTTGCTACTTACAAGAAGCTGTTGCCAAGGTTACAAAGCTGTAATCGCTCATTTTTTTGTTGGTACGACCGCCGCGTCTGCGGCGGTCGCTTTCTGTGCTTACCGTTTTTCGATACGCGTAATGGTGGAATCCATGCCCTTCGAGGAGAACTCGAATTCGACCTGGTCCCCTTCTTTCAACTTTTGGAGCTGATCAGGCTTCGCTTTGAAGCCCATCGTCATAGAAGGCCAACCCAGCGCTTCGACCGGGCCGTGTGCAATGGTCACGGTGCCGCTCTCGGTGTTTACTTTCTTGACTGTGCCGATGGCTGTAGCGGTCTGTCCCGCCGACTTCTGGTCCATTGGCATGTTCATGCCTTTGTGATCCATCGGCATGCCGTCCATTGGCTCCTTGTCGGCGGCATAGGCGACTGGCACCAGGAAGAGTGAGGCAAGGGTGATGTGCTTAATGTTCATGGATGTTCTCCAGTGGGGTTGGTTGCTTGCTGGGTGGTAACTCGCAATTGCCGGCGGCGCATCAGCAGGTAAGCTGCCGGCAGAACGAACAGGGAGAGCAAAGGGGCGGTGATCATCCCGCCCACCATGGGCGCGGCGATGCGGCTCATGATTTCGCTGCCGGTTCCGCTACCCCAGAGGATGGGCAGCAGACCGGCGATAATCACTGCTACGGTCATGGCCTTGGGGCGCACCCGCTGCACAGCGCCTTCGCGGATTGCGTCGAGCAGTACGCCTTCGCCATGGGCTCCAGCGTTAACCCGATCTGTCCATGCGTTCTTCAAATACAGCAGCATAATGACGCCGAACTCAGCAGAAACGCCTGCCAGTGCGATGAAACCGATTCCTGTCGCTACGGATAGGTTGTACCCGAGCAAATAGAGGAACCAGACGCCACCGGTTAGGGCGAATGGCAGCGTGGCCATGATCAGCAACGCCTCCCCAAAGCGCCCAAACGTGAGGTAGAGCAAGACAAAAATGATGAGCAAGGTAGCCGGCACGACGAGCTTCAGCTTCGCGTTAGCTCGCTCCATGAATTCGAATTGGCCGGAATAGCTGATGCTCATGCCGGATTCGAGCTGGACCCCTTTGCTGATCTTTTCCCTCAGATCGCCCACCACAGCCGCCATGTCGCGGCCACGAACATCGACGTAAACCCAGCCCGACAGCCTTGCGTTTTCGCTTTTAAGCATTGGCGGCCCGTCGGTCACCTGTACTTTGGCCACGGTCCCCAACGTGATCTGGCTGCCTTGCGGCGTGTAGATCGGTAGGTTGCGCAGATCGGATATCGAGTCGCGCCACTCGCGGCCATAGCGGAGGTTGATCGGATACCTGGCGAGCCCTTCCACGGTTTCACCAATGGTTTGACCACCGATGGCACCGGCCACGATCGATTGCACGTCCGCGATATTCAGGCCGTAGCGTGCGGCGGCGACACGATCGATATCCACATCGATGTACCTGCCGCCGGTCAGTCTCTCAGCAAGCGCCGAACTGACCCCAGGCACCGTTTTGGCGATTTTTTCCACTGCCTGGGTGGCTTTGTCGATCTGTGCCAAGTCAGTGCCATACACTTTCACCCCGATCGGGCTCTTGATACCCGTCGCCAGCATATCGATACGGTTTCGAATCGGCGGGATCCACAGATTGGCTAATCCAGGTACCTGTACGGTGCGATCCAACTCCTCAACCAGCTTGTCAGGCGTCATCCCAGGGCGCCATTGATCCTTCGGCTTGAACTGAATGGTCGTCTCGAACATTTCCAGCGGGGCTGGATCTGTAGCGGTGTCGGCTCGACCAGCCTTACCGAACACGTGTGCAACTTCTGGTACCGTTTTTATGAGCCGGTCCGTCTGCTGCAGTAGCTCAGAAGCCTTCTGAGCGGAGAGGCCTGGAAGCGCAGTGGGCATATAAAGGAGGTCACCTTCATCCAGCGGGGGCAAGAACTCCCCACCAAGGCGAGAGGCCGGCCACAAGCCTGTCAGGAAGATCAGAACAGCCACCAGCAGAGTCATCTTGGGCCAGCGCAGTACCGCGTCCAGGGCCGGCTTGTAGATCCAGATGAGGCCACGGTTGAGTGGATTACGGTGTTCGTCAGGGATTCTGCCCCTGATCCAATACCCCATGAGCACCGGAACCAGCGTGACAGACAGGCCCGCGGCGGCTGCCATTGCATAGGTTTTGGTGAACGCCAGTGGACCGAACAGCCGGCCTTCCTGCGCCTCCAGGGTGAACACTGGAATGAACGACAGCGTGATGATCAGCAGGCTGAAGAACAATGCCGGCCCCACTTCAACAGCCGCGTCAGTAATGACCTTCCAGTGCTCCTGGCCCTTCAAGGTGGAGTCAGGATGCCGCTTGTGCCAGGCCTCAATGTGCTTGTGGGCGTTTTCGATCATGACGATTGCTGCATCGACCATCGCTCCGATCGCGATCGCGATGCCACCCAACGACATGATGTTGGCGTTGATGCCTTGCCGCTGCATGATCACAAAAGCAATCAGGATGCCGATCGGCAACGACACGATGGCGACCAACGACGAGCGCAGATGCCACAGAAAAATCGCGCAAACCAACGCAACGACAATGAACTCCTCGATGAGCTTGTGCGTGAGGTTTTCAACGGCACTGTCGATCAGCTTGCTACGGTCGTACGTCGTGACGATTTCGACGCCTTGGGGCAGGCTCGCTTTCAGCTCATCCAGTTTGGTCTGAACGGCAGCGATGGTTTCCCGAGCGTTCTTGCCGCTCCGCAGGATCACCACGCCGCCGACTACCTCACCTTCACCGTCAAGCTCGCTGATGCCCCGGCGCATTTCCGGGCCGAGCTGGATATGCGCAACGTCCCCTAGCGTCACTGGCACGCCGCCGTCGAGACGCAAAGGAATGGCTCGAAAGTCTTTGAGTGTCTTGAGATACCCGGTCGCACGGACCATGAACTCGGTTTCTGCGAGTTCCAGAACACTCCCGCCGGTTTCACGGTTGGCTTCATCGATCGCCTTTGCAATCTGCTGCTGCGTCACGCCCCTGCTTGCCATGCGCACGGGATCCAGTACGACCTGATACTGCTTGACCATCCCGCCTATGGGCGCGACTTCCGCCACGTTGGGCAGTGTCTTGAGCTCATAGCGCAGGAACCAATCTTGCAAAGAGCGCAGCTGCGAGAGGTCATGTTTGCCCGTTCGGTCTACCAAAGCATATTGGTAGATCCAGCCGACACCTGTGGCGTCAGGGCCCAAAGCGGGTTTGGCGGCGGCGGGAAGCCGACTCTGCACCTGACTCAGGTACTCCAGCACCCGAGAACGGGCCCAATAGAGGTCGGTGCCGTCCTCAAACAGGACGTACACGTAGCTATCCCCGAAGAAGGAGTAGCCGCGGACCGTCTTTGCGCCGGGGACAGACAGCATGGTCGTCGTCAGTGGGTAGGTGACCTGATTCTCAACGATCTGGGGCGCCTGCCCGGGGTATGGCGTGCGGATGATGACCTGAACGTCGGAAAGGTCTGGCAATGCATCAACAGCGGTGTTTTTGACCGACCAGACACCCCAAGCCACCGCGAACACAGTAGCCAGCAGGATCAGAAAGCGGTTGGCCACTGACCAGCGAATTATGGCTGCGATCATGGCTGGCCCCCCAGCTTCTCGATGTGCTCAATGACCAGGCCCTCTTCGCTTTCACGCACGCCCACACGGACGCGGTCGTCGACTCGCAAGCCTGACAGCAGGGATTGATCCGCAACCGGAAAGGACATGGTCATCCCAGGCATGTTCAGCGTCTTGAACGGCCCATGCGACAGGCCAACCATGCCATCTTCCAGGCTGACGATCGTACCTTCAGCCTCGTGCAGCGCAGGTTCTGTAGAAGTTGCAGGCTCCTCCAAACCCTGAGCGGTCAGCCCGCGTAGGCTCGCCTCTGAATCCAGGAGAAACTGACCGGACGCCACGACCTTCTGACCGGCTTCCAGCCCTTCAAGCACCTCTGTCTGGTCATCGAATTCCCGGCCTGTGCGAACCTCAATCGGGCGGTAACGGCCTTGATCCTCGGCCAGCATCACCAATGCGCGCCGACCGGTGCGAATGACCGCCTCGGACGGGATGACCAAGACATCTTCGACGTTGCGACTCAACGTCACCTCGGCCGTCATGCCGGGACGAAGCCGTTGTTGCGGGTTAGGTAGCTCGACCCGGACACGCACAGTGCGGCTATCCAGGTTGGCCTGCGATAGTACCGTCTGGATCGTTCCTTCCAGCGTTTCACCCGCAAAAGCGGGCAGGCGCGTTGTTACTGATTGCCCTGGCGCTAAATTTGCGATCCGCGCCTCTGGTACTGCAACTTCTAGCCAAACCGTGTCCAGCCCGTTGACGCGAGCAAGAGTAGCGCCGGCGGGTACGGTCATGCCCTCGCGAACGTCGAGGCTGTTCAGCACGCCGCCTATTGGACTCGTCACTGTCCAAACGGGGCGCGCTTTACCAGTTCGTTCTAGCTGCACTATGACTTCTGGCGGCATGCCAGCAAGGCGCAACCGCTGGCGAGCCGCTGCGAGCAGCTGGGGTTGGCCGACCCCTTTGAGCGCCAGGTACTCTTCCTGTGCGGCAGCCCATTCGGGAACCAAAAGATCGGCTAACGGCGCGCCTTTTTCGATGACATCCTCCGGTGCTCGGTCGTAAACGCGCTCGACAAAGCCACCGGCACGCGCCTGCACAACCGCCACGTCTCGCTCGTCAAACATCAACGCGCCTGTCGCTTCGAGCGACTGGCTGATCGATTCACGCGTTACGGTTGCCAAGCGCACGCCGAGATTCTGCGTCACGCTCGGGTCGATACTGATCGATGCCCCGTCGCTTCCCTCATCTGCATAGCGTGGAATCAATTCCATATCCATGAATGGCGACTTGCCCGGCTTATCGAACTTTTGCTGGGGGACCATAGGGTCATACCAATAGAGCACTTCCTTGTCTTCTTCTGCAGGCGATTGTCCGAAGGCTGCGGTAGGCAGACCGATTAGCGCTGCAGCGCTAATCATCAGAGGCAGACTGAAGGCGAGTACCAGCCGCTTGTGTTGGAATGTCATGGTCGGGTATCTCCAAAGGCGAAATGCAGGCGGGCATTGCTCAACGATCGATCGCGGGCGACGTCAATACGCCGTAGCCGGGTCTCCACAAGCTGTCGTCGCGCTTCGATCACAGCGGTCAGCTCACCGCTTCCGGAGCGGTAATCGGCCATGGCAAGGCGGACCTTCTCTTCAGCGAGGGGTAGTAAGGTTTTGTCGAGGCGGATGAGTGCGCGGTCCAGACGCTGATACTCAGCGAGGTCAGTACTCAGCTCTTGGTTGTACAGGCGCAAGGTCGCTTGGCGCTGAGCCTCGATCTGGGCAAGGCGAGCTCGTTCGGCCGCGATCTTCGGATCCTGCCGAGAGCTGGTAAACAGCGGCAGGTCGAAGCTGACGCTGAGGTTCACCATGTCGCCGTACTCACGGCCACGTCGCAGGTAGTCGATCCCCCAGCTCCAATCCGGTGTTTTCTCTGCGATGGCCTGGTGAACCTTTGCCTCCGCTTCACGAGTCATCGGGTCGAAGGCGAGTAACGCCGGGTGCCGGTTCAGGTTGTGCTGATAGTTATCAACGGCGGCAAGCCATTGCGGCCAGTCACCTGTAAGCGGCTGGCCTGCTAGCTCGCCTATCCAGCGCCGGAGGCCGGCCCGCGCAACAGCCTGGTTACGCAGCAGCTCATCCTCTTGTTCAGCCAGCAATGCTGCCTCTTGCCTCGGAAGTACGCTGTCTGCGGTTTGTCCGCTGCCGCCAGCAATGCGGGCCTGAACAGCCCGCGAAAGGAGCTGATTCTCGCTGTAAAGCTGCTTGAAAAGGCTTAGCTTCTGCTCGACCGCGAAGCTAGCGATCCATGCCTCGGCGGTTGCTTGGCGCACACCGAGACGTTCAACCGTTTGCTGGGCGTTTGCGAGCGCAACACTAGCCTGCGCGGCCTCGACACGAGCGCGCCTTTTCGCTCGGTTTGGCACATCTTGCATGACCCCAACCATTTGCATGGTCATGGCCTCTTGCTCCAACTGCCAGCGAGCGTCACCTTCGATGGGCACGCTTTGCAGTCCAAGCTTAAGTTTAGGGTCAGGAAGCTCGCCGGCAGGGATTGCAGCGCTGCGTGCGGCCACCAGGTTGGCGGCTTGCGCATGCAGCGAAGGCGCGTCTTGCTCGGCCACGCTCAGAGCTTGTTCTAAGGTCAAAGCGGACGCTAACCCTGGAAACGAGAGCGCGCCCATGATCAAGGCGGCCACGTACGGCGGCGCCCAATAAATACGGGGTTTCATTTGCGAAGGATTCCTGATCTTTCATGCGAGCCAAAGGCGCGCGGTAGCCGGCCCGAATGCTCACTCGGGCGGTTCCTATAATTTGATCGGAATTAGACGCGGGGTGGATGCCAGACGGCGTCTAAAAGGCTAGAGGGGATCAGGCCGTTATAGGGAGTGGTCACGGGTTTAGCAGCAGGCATCAGCTGGGCTTTTATTGAGACAAGCTGAAGGATACTTGCAGTTTTGCATTCTTGGCCCGTCTTGCAGACGGTCGCCGTTCCATGCTCATTCGCTTCACAGCACTCGTGTTCAGCACCGTCATCGGCGCCAACCATCGAAGCGTGGTCGGTCGTCATGGCGCCCACACCTTCCATATCGGACATCACGTGATGCCCGGACGATCCAACCGGCATGAGCATTTCCGCTATCCCATTGATCGGAAGCGCAAGCACTAGCAGCAGGATAAGGAAGGAGCGCATGTAGGACTTCATATTTCCAGCTTACGGGGCAATTCATGAGCAATCAATTAGGCAATCGGTCGCTTCGCAACCGAAGCCTAAGCCTAAGCCTAAGCCTAAGCCTAAGCCGACAGGCTTCAAACTACACGCGTTTGACGGAGCCGGAGTGCGTTGAACACAACCGATGCTGAGCTGAGGCTCATGGCCAGGGCAGCAATCATCGGAGACAGCAACAGTCCGAAGAACGGATAGAGCAGACCTGCGGCAATCGGGATGCTCAACCCGTTGTACATAAAGGCAAACAGAAGGTTCTGACGCATATTGCGAACCGTCGCCACCGAAAGCGTGCGCGCGCGCAGTATCCCCATCAGGTCACCTTTAACGAGCGTAACTTGGGCGCTGTTCATGGCGACGTCAGTGCCCGTGCCCATCGCTATGCCGACATCAGCCCTGGCGAGCGCCGGCGCATCATTTATTCCGTCGCCTGCCATGGCGACTACTTTACCTAGGGCTTGTAGCTTAACCACCAGCGCCTCCTTGTCCTGCGGCTTCACTTCGCCATGCACCTCATCGATCGATAGCTCACGAGCCACCGCGCGGGCAGTGGTAAGCCCGTCGCCGGTGGCCATGATGACTTGCACGCCCTCCGCTTGGAGCCGCGCTACAGCTTCCTTGGAAGTCGGTTTGATTGGGTCCGATACGGCCAGCAAGCCGGCAAGTGCCCCATCAACAGCCAGGTACACAATGCTGGTACCGCTCTCGCGCATTTTTTCTGCCTGATCTCTCAACGGCTCGACGCTCACACCCGCATCTTCCATAAGCGCGGTGTTGCCTAGTTGTAGCTGCTTGCCTTCCACCAGACCACGGACTCCGATACCTGACCCTGACTCGAAGGTCTCTGGCTTCGCCAGCTGGATACCTTCGCTTCTGGCATGGTCTACGATCGCGTGGGCTAGGGGATGCTCACTACCTTGATCCAAGCTGGCAGACAAACGGATGACTTCCTGCGAGTCAAACGGCGTGACGCCTATGGCCCGATCGAAGACAGGTCGGCCCTCGGTCAAGGTTCCTGTTTTATCGACAATCAGCGTGTCTACCTTACGGACGTTCTCGATGGCGCCTGCGTCTCTGAAAAGCACTCCGCTTCCAGCCGCTTTGCCTGTGGCAACCATGATCGACATAGGCGTTGCAAGGCCAAGTGCGCAAGGGCAAGCAATGATCAGAACCGCAACTGCATTGATCAGGCCGAATACCCAGCCCTGCTCGGGTCCAAACAGGCCCCATGCAAAGAATGTCAGCAAGGCGATACCAATGACCGTCAGCACGAAATAACCCGCAACCGTGTCCGCCATTCGCTGCATGGGTGCTTTGGAGCGTTGCGCATTCGCAACCATCTGGACGATTTGTGAAAGCATAGTCCCGGAGCCAACCCTGGTGGCTCGCATGACAAGCGAGCCGCTCGTGTTCATCGTCGCGCCGATGAGCGCATCGCCTGCTCGCTTCGTCACTGGGACGGGCTCGCCCGTAAGCATGGACTCGTCGACGGCGCTCTCGCCCTCTAATACCTCTCCATCAACGGGTACCTTTTCACCAGGACGAACGCGCAGATGGTCGCCCTCGTGAACATGTGTGAGCGGGATGTCCTCCTCGGAACCATCCTTGGCGATACGGCGAGCTGTTTTGGGTGATAAGCCAAGCAGGGACTTGATTGCGGAAGATGTCTGAGAGCGGGCCTTCAGTTCGAGCAGCTGACCTAAAAGCGTCAGTGAAATGATGACCGCTGCGGCTTCGTAGTAAACGCCTATCCGGCCGCCCACAGTGAATGACTCTGGAAATATGCTCGGTAAGACGGTTGCTATGATGCTGTAAATATACGCAGCCCCTGTGCCAAGCCCGATCAACGTCCACATGTTTGGGCTGCGATGCTTAACTGATGCGAAACCGCGCACGAAAAATGGCCAACCTGCCCACAAGACAACCGGGGTCGTAAGGGCTAGTTCAACCCAGTTCTGGCTAGCCCCGTGAAACAGCGGTATCGCATGTCCCGCCATTGCCAACAGGGTTACTGCTACGGTCAGGGGCAGAGACCACCAGAATCGCTTCGAGAAGTCCTTGAGTTCGGGATTCTCCTCCTCGTCGAGTTCAGGGATCAGAGGTTCCAATGACATCCCACAGATAGGGCAATCACCTGGACCCATTTGGCGGATCTCAGGGTGCATCGGGCAGGTGTACTCTGTCGTTGCATCACCGGCGGGTGGTTTCTGTGCGGGTGGGGTAGATGCCCGAGAGGAGGTTCCATGAGCCTGCGGTGCAGCGAGATATCGAGCAGGGTCGGAACGAAACTTGGTCTGGCAACCCTGGCTGCAGAAGCGGTAAGTGCTTCCCTGATAATGCTCTTGATGCTCGCTATCCTCTTCCACCTTCATCCCGCAGACGGGGTCTGTGAGTGCTGCAGTACCTTTCGTTTGGTCGGGCTGGTGATGGCACTGCTGAGAGGACATACGGGGCACCTTATGGATTGGTTAGCGACGAACTTGGCCTATTGCAGGGACATTTGCGGTTTTTCAATGCTTGCAGCGTCTGACAGCCAATATATGCAAAGCGTCCTGACCAAAGGCTGAAGTAACCATTACATTTCTGTCAGGTTCTCTGGTATGTCAGGTCGTATGTATGTTGAAGCGAGCTGCTGGAAAAGTAGCTCGCGCAGATACCGCCTGCTGGCCTAGCCTATGCCTCCATTGTTCGATGCTCGGCCGCTTCATTTTGATGAATACCGAACCGTGCAAAAGCCTAAGCGCAGGTACTCTGCTTTTGAATACGCCTTTGGCAGAGTGGGATACGCCGTACGCTCTAATGAAGCCATAGGAACTCCTTTTCTGAGGAGTCAGAAAAGATAGTCCACGATCAGAGGCTGTGCGGTCGATTTGGTAAATTCTCTTGGCATCAACACGTTACGTGCGAAGTGAGTGAATTTTACTTATATCTCGGCATGACCCCTTACTCGGATCGCCCAGATATCTCTCAGTCGGAGCGGGATTTTCTGCCCGACCAATTTCCCTTTGTTCCAGGGCTGACGGCTCCAGGTAGCGATGATGTTCATGGCAAGTCCTCCACGTGTGGGAGGACAAGGATGGCTAGCCAGAGCAATGGTCGCTAACCGGCCAGAAGCTGACGTTCAAATTCGTCTAATAATTGCGTGTCAGTCATTACCGCCGGGCTGCGCCGGCAGATGGTTTGCGTGGCTAGGTGTTGTCAGGTAGGTTCGATCGAATCAGTGGGTCGAATAACAAGGGCAGCTATGGACTTCGCTAAGGCTTACAAGCAGTGCAGAAAATCGATGGCGCTGGGGCGAGGAATAAAAGCAGTAGAAGCTTGCTTACATCGAGGGAAGCATGAGTTTGATAGTTTGCAGGAAGCGAAGCTGAGCTGTTTTCGGGATATTCGCGGATATAAAATTGTTTCATCTGGTGAGTGTGCATTTTTTCCAAGAGATCTTTCGGAAATCAAAGTGGGCTCTGGGCTAGCTTGGTACAGAGATACGTTTGCGACTACTGAGATAGTACTCCCCCCATATCATAGCTTTGGATTTCTATCTGAATACGGCGGAAAAATCTCGAAAAGCAACAGTGAAGAGGAAAGGTACGCTCACGCGAATAATATGCTGTTGGAAATGTACACGCCCCCACGAATGGCCGACCTGATTTGTGGGGCATGGTCTCAGCGCATCACTTTTGCTCAGTATCAAGAACAGCTGATTGAGGCTGTAAAGGCATACTGTCTGGGTCTGTACGGCGTGGCAATTGTTGGAATTCTGCCTTGCATAGAAGGGTTCCTAAGAGAGCTTGGAAAGCACGTCTCTCTTCCAGTTAAGGATGCCGTGAATATAGAGACGCTTCTAAAGGTTTTTCATCGAATAAAGCAAGGTGAGTTGAAACGACTGGTCGCAGGTTATGATTGGTATCCAGACAAGGAATTAACGATAAACTATTTAAGTCGATATCATGAGCGAGTGCAGATGCTGGAGAGCATGGAAATGTACTTCCGTGGGTGTTTTTACGGTCATACAGAGTCGTTACCATCGCACTTTGTTTTAAATCGGCATGGGATTGCGCATGGATTCTTTAAAGGCTACGCAACACCGAGTAATTTCTTGCGGCTTTTTAATTTAATTAGCTTATTGTCGTTTGCAGCCATTCTTGTCGAAGGGCGCGGTAGCATGTTACAGCCGGGAGTTACCACTGATTCCGAAGCATTGGCATTGAATTTTACTAAATGCCTATTATCCCGACGATACGTTCAGCCGAATGCTCAATCGATTCTTCCATCCCCTATTATTTTGGGCTAGCCCTATACTCCACGGCACGCCCGCCGGCCGCGCATCGGGCAAGGATTCGGCCGGGCAAGGTGGTATTCAGATTTGCAGTCAGGTAGCGTCGCGCTCTTCCAAGGGAGGGGCGAGCGATGTGGACAAAGCATTACCGAGTGATGCGATCTGAGTTGGCCAAGTGCGAAAAAGCCAGGTCCGAACTGGAGAAGATGCACCCGCCCCACACCGTCCAACCGGAACAGGATGGACAGCTTCAGGACTATATTCAGAAGTCGGACAGTCTGTACGAATGGCGGCTGCTGATCTTGACCGAGTACTGGATGATAGAGGCAGACCGCCTCGGTGTCCCACTGCCTGATCGCGATGACAGGACTTTCTGGGGGCGAGTCGAATTTGATAGCGACCCGCGGGAGCCCAGGTATCTCACAGATGCTGGCATTCGCATTGTCAGGGCAGACATCCGCGAGGAGCGTAGGCAGCGCCGCGAGCCGGTAACCTTCTGGAGTAGCATCATGATTGGGGTAGTCGGCGCCCTGACCGGCCTAGCATCTGTCATACCGAACTGGTGGGCAGACTAGGGCGGCTATTGGCCGGTTAGCGACGGCCTGGCTTCGACCGTCGCTATGCATGGTCAAACCTCGGTCTGTTCCGCCATCTCTAGGGCATCATCGACCTCAATCCCCAGATATCGAACGGTGCTCTCCAGCTTCGTATGGCCGAGCAACAGTTGAACTGCCCGCAGGTTCTTCGTCCTGCGATAGATCAGCGATGCCTTCGTACGTCTTATTGTGTGAATGCCATACAGGGCTGGATCAGGGCCAATGGCTTTCACCCAACCTTTGACGATACGAGCGTATTGACGAGTGGATAGATGGTCTGAGATATGCAGCCGGCTCGGAAAAAGGCAATCCTCGCTGCGGGGCTGGGCATGATGTATGGCGATGTGCCGTTCCCTAAGATCAAATGGATTTTCCAGAATCTCAACAAAGCCGAGGTCCTGCTGACCTTCAA